>NZ_FNGZ01000007.1:0-215755 GCF_900103515.1 Pedobacter antarcticus | reverse complement strand
CGACATCCGTCGTACATTTTCCCGTTTTTGTTGGGACTGCAAAGGTAGAAATCTTTTTTAATTTAGCAAGCTTTTTATTTTTTATTTTCTCTGAAGTTTCCTTCCTTTAAATAGCAAACAGGCGATCTTTCAATCTCCCCAAGCCGGCCTTCTAAAACCTTCCTTTACATCCTTTCAATTCCTTCTCTTTTTCTCTTGCCTTCTCACATTTCCCTTCCTCCGAAGCGGGTTGCAAAAGTAAGAAAATTATTACTACTGCCAAACAATATTACCGACTTATTTGTATAATCCCGCTAAAACACTGTTGTTCAGCTATAAAATTATCGTGTATAATTTACAACATGTGGCCACCCCAAAAAAACAACTGAAATCTGCCCGATTTAAGCTTAAGCCGTATTTATAATTGCGGTATCGGAAACAGAGCTGGAAACCCGTCATCAACCAAGAATTTAAAATTCGAGACTGCGAGTATATATATGTATGAATATATAATCTAATGCTCAAAAGATTTAAATTAAATAAAACACATCTGTTATCAGGAGAGAAATAAACTACAACTACTCCCAAAAGAACCTCAGTGCAAAGCCACGGGCTAAGAGATGTATTCATATAGTTTGAATTTAGTCCTGTCCCACAGCCAAAAGCTCCAAATAATGCTTACCCGAATAAAGATAACCTCACTCGGGTCAACCATGGGTCAAACATGGGGTTTAATTGGGCCAAGCCATGGTTTAGTCGAACAACACTAACATAAGTATCAACCATGACAAGAACAAAACATGAATAACCCAGGATTGCAAGGCCAAAAAACAACTTCAGACAGCAATCCTGGCTATTAAAACAACCGGACTATTAAAACAACCGGACTATTAAAATAAAAAGCCAGCCCGATAAATGGGGCTGGCTTTGAAAAGATATCATAATTACGATAAGACCTGACTATTTGAATTTATTTTTTAATGCCGCCAATTTAAGCTGCAAATCTCCTTCCGGTTCTGTTTTTTGACGGATATCGGCTGTTTGTTTTGGTCTGGAAGATGCAGATGCTTTTGATCTCTCACCTGTAGATGCCGGTGTACGCTGAGCGCCGGAGTCTGCAGATCGTTTAGGCAAAGGCCTGTCTTCCGTACGCATAGATAAAGAGATTCTCTTACGTTGCACATCAACCTCTTTAACCGTTACCTCAACCTGCTGGCTCACTTTGACCACATCGTTTGGATTCGCCACAAATTTATTCGCCAGTTGACTGGTATGTACCAGACCATCCTGATGCACACCTATATCTACGAATGCGCCGAAGTTGGTAATATTAGTAACGATACCGTTCAACTTCATACCGATACGCAGATCATTAATTTCGTTAACCCCTTCTGTAAAACTAAAAGCCTCAAACTGCTCCCTGGGATCACGACCGGGTTTTGCCAGCTCAGCCATAATATCCGTTAAAGTAGGTAGGCCAACCTCCTCATCTATGTATTGTTTGAGGTTTATATTTTTTTGCAGATTCACATCTTTCAGCAAATCCTCTACGTTTTTACCGAGGTCTTTGGCCATTTTCGCCACTAATTTGTATCGTTCAGGGTGCACACCACTTGCATCCAGCGGATGTACTGCGCCGCGGATACGCAAGAAACCCGCTGCCTGCTCAAAAGCTTTCCCACCAAGTCTGGGCACTTTTTTCAGGCTTTCCCTGTTTTTAAATGCTCCATGTTCATTTCTATAGTTAACAATATTCTGCGCGAGTTGAGGGCCTAATCCCGAAACATAGGCCAGGACTTGTTTAGATGCCGTATTTAATTCAACACCAACTGCGTTTACACAACTCATTACGGTATCATCGAGCGACTGTTGTAATTTGGACTGATCGACATCATGCTGATACTGCCCTACCCCAATTGATTTAGGGTCAATTTTAACCAGCTCCGCTAAAGGATCCATTAATCTCCTGCCGATAGATACAGCGCCCCTGACAGTAATATCCTGTTCCGGGAATTCTTCACGTGCCGCTTCCGACGCCGAATAGATTGACGCACCGCTTTCATTGACCATCACAATTAAAACCCCCGGAATCTGTAAACCTCTTACAAAGACTTCAGTTTCCCGTCCGGCGGTTCCATTGCCAATAGCAATGGCCTCAACCTGATGTTTAGCACATAGTTTAAGTAAAGTCTCTGCCGCAGACTTTTGGTTACCCTGTCCGGTATGCGGATAAATAGCTGTATTCTCCAGTAATTTTCCCTGCTGGTCCAGGCAAACCACTTTACAGCCGGTCCGGAAACCAGGATCAATGGCCAACACATTCTTCTGTCCCATAGGGGCCGCTAGTAAAAGTTGTCTCGCATTTTCTGCGAAAACACGAATAGCTTCTTCATCTGCACGTTGCTTGGTGAGTACGCGCAGCTCTGTTTCCATAGCAGGGCCAAGCAGTCGTTTATATCCATCCTGCATAGCGAGCTCCACTTGTTTCGCCGTTGCATTTCTTCCTTTAATAAACTGACGTTGCAAAATCTCCACAGCGCCGGCCTCATCTGGTTCGGCTTGCAATCGCAAAATCCCTTCATTTTCGCCGCGGCGCATAGCCAGCACACGATGCGAGGGCGCCGACTTTACATTTTCAGACCAGTCGAAATAATCTTTATATTTTATCCCCTCTTCTTCTTTCCCTTTAATTACCGAAGATTTATAAACAGATTTTTGCTGATAATAAATACGCATAGCTGTTCTTGCTTCTGTATGCTCACTGATCATTTCGGCTATAATATCTCTGGCACCTGCTAACACATCAGCAACACTGTTTAAAGCAAACTCTTCACTCAGATATTTTGCAGCAGCATTTTCTGGTTCCAGATTACCCTGTTCAAATAGTAATAAGGCCAGAGGCTCCAGTCCTTTACGGCGGGCCTCAGAAGCACGGGTTTTCCTTTTAGGTTTATAAGGAAGGTAAATATCCTCCAGCACATTTATATTTTCTGCAGCAAGAATAGCTTTCTCCAGCTCCGGAGTCAGCTTATCCAGGCTTACCAATGATTTAAGTATAGCCTCCCTGCGTTTATCGAGTTCACGTAAAGCCTGAAAACGATCGCGGATTGCCGCAACCTGCACTTCATCCAGACTTCCGGTCATTTCTTTTCTATACCTGGAGATAAAAGGTACTGTTGCACCTTCATCCAGCAGTTCAATTGTGGCGAGAACTTGTTTTTCAGTAACTGAAAGTTCCGCAGCAATAGTTTTAGAATGATTACTCATAGTTTTTATCAGTATGTAATTTACTTCTTCGTGGCCAATATAAGTGTGCAAACCCGAAACATGTTTTGAGTAGCAGGCTTATAATGGGTATATTAAAAGGTAAATGGGTATAAAAAGAGCAAAAAAAATCCCGCAGCTTCTCGGCCAGCGGGATTTTTATAGCATTTGCTAATATTTCTTATTTATTTACGTACATAACTTCTTTCACAGCTTTGATCACACGCTCTGCGTTTGGTAAGCTGGCCGCGATTAATGTAGGCGCATATGGAAGCGGTACATCGGCACAAGTAATACGTAATACTGGTGCATCTAAATGATCGAATGCATTCTTTTGTACGTTAAAGGCAATTTCAGAAGAAATTGAAGCCAATGGCCATGCTTCTTCCACAATAACCAGACGATTTGTTTTCTTTACCGACTCAATGATAGTTGCATAATCGATAGGACGTACAGTACGTAAATCGATCACTTCAACACTAACACCTTCTTTTGTCAATTCTTCCACAGCCGGATTAACGACTCTTGTCAGCATTTTACCAAAAGTTACGATAGTAACGTCTGTACCTTCCTTCACAATATTAGCCTTACCGATTGGCAGGTAATATTCTTCTTCAGGAACTTCACCTTTGTCACCATACATTACCTCAGATTCCATGAAAATAACTGGATCCGGATCAATTATAGCTTGTTTTAACAATCCTTTTGCTTCATAAGGCGTAGAAGGAACCACTACTTTTAAACCAGGGCAATTTGCAAACCAGTTTTCAAAGTTTTGTGAGTGTTGTGCACCTAACTGACCTGCATTTCCTGTCGGGCCACGGAAAACGATCGGAATAGAAAACTGACCGCCGCTCATGGATAACATTTTTGCAGCACCATTGATAATCTGATCGATTGCAACTAAAGAGAAGTTGAACGTCATAAATTCTATAATAGGAACCAATCCGTTCATTGCTGCGCCGATACCGATACCGGTAAAACCAAGCTCTGCAATAGGGGTATCAATAACGCGTTTGTCACCAAACTCGTCCAGCATTCCCTGACTTACTTTATATGCACCATTATATTGCGCAACTTCTTCGCCCATTAAGAAAACGTTTTCGTTCTTACGCATTTCTTCGCTTAAAGCTTCACGCAAAGCTTCTCTAAATTGAATCTCTCTCATTGTATATTCAAATGTTAACTTCCGGCAAATATAACTATTGTAGCGTAATAATAAAGTAGTGATTTAATTACATTACAATCCCTTTATATTATTTGAACTTGCAGAACCGATTTTCTATTTGCCGCAAAGAGATAAATAAGGACAGTACTGGCAATTTTCCGGCTGTGTAGTATGTATAAAAGGTGTTTCCGGATTAAAAATCTCTTCCAGTTTATTTTGTAATTTCTCCTGAAAATCTTGTTTCTGAAGCTCTAGTTCTACTGTTTGTAAGTGCAGCCTTTTGCGATTAACCATCTGATAGAACAGTGTTCCATCCTTCTGCATCTTCCTGACCAGATACAAATTCGGCTCTAGCCCTGTGATATTTTTGTTCTTCTCATAGACATAAGTGTAGAAAAGGGTCTGTACAAGAGCTTTATTCTGTTTTGGACTCTCCTGATCAAAAAGATCATCCAAGGAACTGAAATTTAACTCATCGCGTCCCGTTTTATAATCTACAATCCGGGTTATGCCATCTTTCTGGTCAATCCGGTCGACGATACCCAGCAAATTTATGCTTTTCTGCTTTCCAGCAACTTGTAACGGAAAGTTTAGGAGAACCTTATCTTCCAGGGCAAGTAAACTAAACGGAGCATAACGCTCATCATATTCCAGAATAACCCGGGCATATTCCATAACAATCGCCAAAATAACCTGCTGCATCCCTCCCGGCTCGAAAACTGGTGGCGGTGAATCTTTGAAAACAACCGCAGCATATGCTTCTTTTGCAAGCTTCGCCAAGGATTCTTTTTGCACGATGATCCGATCTGCAGTTATATAAGGACCGGACTTTTTCAATTCCGAATAAAAATTCTCCAGTAAATAATGCAGCATAGAGCCAACCTGATTTGCTTCCATCTGTTCTGCAATAGCCTCAGGCTCTTTAATTGCAGCGATATATTTATAAAAGAACTGTACGGGACAATTTAGATAAGTTGTCAGTGCGGTTGCAGAAAGTATTGGCCTGGAATCACGCTCTTCCAGATAGCGGTTTAATACTGCCTGTATTGCGGGAGTCTTTATAATATCCAGGTGTTTCCGGTCCGCGGTTGATACCGGTTGGGATTGTTCGAAATAGGAGAACTTATAACCGCTTTCGAATTCGAGCTGCCTTAAGAATCTTGTCGGCTCTCCTGTTGTACTGTCATCTGCCTGTCCGTTATATACCAGGCTGACCGTTTTGGCACGGTGGAGCAGCCTGTAGAACATATAAGCAGAAATAGCATCCTGGTTTTCAATAACAGGTAAGCCGTAAGCCCTGCGAATGCTGTCGGGGATAAAACTCGGTGAGACACTAACCTGTGGAAGAATCCCCTCGCTTGCCCCCAGAATATAGAGATGCTCGAAATCAAGACTTCTGCTTTCCAGCAAACCCATTACCTGTAACCCTTCAAGCGGTTCACCAGACAAAGGCACAGCAATACCCTGAACTGCTTTCTGCATCAGCGAGAGTACAAAATTCAAGGGCAATGTAGCGGCGTATTCCTTCAGTGAATCGAAAAGTTTATTTAGTTCAGTGATTACTGCGATAAGCAGGTCTGCCTCCGTTTGTCGCAGCAGGCCCGCGTCCAGCTGTACAGAAAGAACATTTCTGAAAATGTCCTGTAACCCTTTAATCGCCATTGCTCCGGATTGCGCAGGCTGAAAAAACATCCCGGCCAGTACTCCAGCCTCTTTCCAGACCTCAGGTCCGATCTCTGTTTGCTGCATCAAGAGCATCTTACTCAGAACATCATTCCGGTGAGTAGCATCCATGCCTACTAAAGGATGAGAAAGGAAAGCTTCCGCATCCCGGTAATTTACGGTCAGTTTTTTTCCGGGTAAATAAGCTGACTGCACAGAAAGCCACAGATCTGCCAGTCCGAACACAGAAGAAGCCAGTAAAGGATAACCCATTGTGACATTCAGCGGCAATTCCTTTTTTACACCTTCATAAATATAATGCGAAGGAACACTTTGTAATACCGGCAATAATAAACTTTCATCGGCCAGCACGATCGCTACTTTACCGGTCGTATCCAGCGCATCTAGCACTGGATAATCGACTTCTAATTCTTGCTGAAGCAATTTTGCCTGCGCTGTATGTCCTTGCGTGCGGAATACTTTAATTTCTTTAACCATACTCCGCATGTGCGGTCTGGATACGCCAAGTGCATTCGGCAGCCCCAAATGATGAATGTTTTTTCGGAGGAAAAGTCCGGCCTCCTGCATCTCATCATCCATATAATAACTGTCTGTATCAAAATAAAACAACGCCAGCCCGGCTTCATTCCAGCGTTTAAATACAACTGCTTCGGCTTTACTTAACGCATTAAATCCGGCAAAGACTAGTTTTCCTTTTATAAAAGGTTTAATAAATTCAGAATTTCCAGCAGAACCTTCTGCCAGGTTACGGTACATCCGGGCCATTGTGCTCATTCCTTTGAGCTCCAGTTCTTCATGGAATGCACGATAGAGCAATGGCATCCGCCGCCACATTTTTATAAACTGCTCCTGATGTTTTTTCTGTTTGCCGGTAGAATAAGAGGTCCAGAATTGTTCCAGAAACAATTGTTGCTCCGGACTCAAGTGCTGAAAATCTTTTTCAATCACAGCGATATCTTCCAGTTCTTCAAACAAACGGTCTGCAGGCACCAGATCATTATCGATCTGTGCAAAGTCACTTAGAATCATTCTGGCGACAGGATAAAAAATATCCGGCGGTATTTCTTTCCCTCCCTCGCCTTTCAATAAAAGGTTATATTGCTGATAAAGAGTAAAAAACTGTGTAAAGCTGTCCGCAACCTTCAGATCGGAAGACATGGCAAAAAATTCCTGTATTGTATAAAATGACGGACTCCAGAATGGCTTGCCGATCACCGCGGCAAGATGATGCTGTAAATAAGCCACCGGCCGTTTATTGTTAAATATAATAGCGGCATGGTGCAGGTCTTTCCCCAGCCGGGCATTCAGATCTTCTGCAACTTCTTTTAAAAATGCTTTCATGAATTCAGCGACTGTTTAAAAATCATTCAATTTATACCAATATTAATTCGCCAATTCTGGCATAAAATAAATACGTGCTGACATCCGGATACCCCATCTGCTGCAAAAGCTCACGGTAACCATGTACCTGAGTAATATGTTTCTTACTTTTCTGAGCGGTAAACTTGTAATCGATTACAATGACCCTGTCACCAGCAAAAAGGACCTTATCGGGGCGATAGCTCTTACCATAGGCATCAATAATACTTTTCTCATTCCTGATGGCTGTACTTTGCTCCAGCAGTGCTGCCAATTGCGTATTGCCCAGCACCTGCAAAGCCTGTAAACGGAAAGCTTCCAGCTCCTGCGCTTTGAACAGCCCTTCTTCCAGCATCTGGTCTAATACCAGCTCAATCTCATCGGCATTTTCTGCCCTGGCCAGCACTTCATGTAATATACTTCCTTCGCGGCCGGCGGTGTCATTTAGCAGCATGTCAAGTTTCTTTCTTTTGAGATCTGCGTCAAACACTGCGCTCAACCGGTCTGAAACAGGGTAAGCGGGGAAATGGACGCCTACGGGACCTTCTTTCGCTACTATCTTTTTAACCGGTACAGGTTCATCTACCAGAAATTGTCCCTCCTCTGAAAGATCATCCTGCAGCATGAAAGCAATAAGATCTCCTATATTAGTGAGTCCGGCAGATTTTTTCCCCAGACAACTGATATAGAGATATTCTTTAGTCCGGGTTGTCGCTACATAAAGCATATTGAGCGCATCCATCTGGTTGTATAGCAATTCTTCATAATAAGCTATGGCAACTGCACTTTGCCCCAGACTTGCAGTATATTTTAAAGGAATCTGTCTGAGTGCCTCATAAGGGGTCCCGGCAGCAGGCACCCAAAATATTGAATTCGTTTTTCCACCTGTATCCCAATTACAAAAAGGAATCAGAATGACCTTAAAGGCGAGGCCTTTTGATTTATGTATTGTGATAACCTGGACTGCATCGGAACTTTCCGAAGAAGGAAGTGTCTTGCGCCCTCCTTCTTCTTCCCAATAGGTCAGAAAAGCACTTAAGCCTCTCTCTCCTTGCCGGGCTATGTTTCCCGCCAGATCCCTTAAAGCAAATAAATAAGGAAGATGACTGGAGTTTTCCGGTTTATCCAGGCCATAAGCCCGTAGCAGTTTCTCCATCAGTTCACCCAGCGGTTGTTGCATCCAGGCTCTCCAGTTCAGACACAAATCTGGCGGGAGCACTGAAGACAGATCTTCCAGATTTTTATCTTTCAGCCTGAACAGATCTGACGGCACATTTTCTACTCCCCTGATCTGCGCATAGAGACTGATACAGTTTGCTTTATATAAGGCTGTATTCGTCGGCGGCCCTGTCATAACCAGAAATGTATTAATGAGTAATTTGACTGCTGTATTATTAGCAAGTAAAAGCGCTTCGCCGGAAATCACATTAATCTGCGCCGCCATTAAAGCATCTACTACCGATACAGCTTCTGAATTGGAACGGACGAGTACGCAGGCGTCGCCAGGTAAATATCTTTTTTCATCCTGTATAAGTCTTTTCAGGGTAGTAACCATCCCATCCAGTGCCGCTGCCCTGAAGGTAGTTTTATTTAATGCTGCACCATCGGCGTCTGTCCTCATTACACGGATATCGATAGTGCCACCCGGAAGTGTTCTCGGATTCATTTGCTGCTCCGCTTCTGCATACACACCCGGCATAATATGATGATACCCTTTTTCGTTCCACCACTCCTGTAAAACCAGATTCTGATCTTGTTCGGCGACGGTCTGGTTAATCTGCTGCTGCATTAAAATAGGTAATGCTTTATACAGCATATTATTGAAGTTGATAATATTTGCCGTGCTCCGGTAATTCTCTTCGAGATTGGCATCAACTACATAACCTGCACCAATATCTTTTTTTGCCTGCTGATGCAGGATATTCCAGTCACCATTTCTCCAGCGATAAATGGACTGCTTCACATCTCCAACGATCAGGTGATCTATCAGAGTCCCATCGGCTTCTGCCATTGCATTTTTTAGAAGCGGCCTGAAATTCGCCCATTGATTGGCCGAAGTATCCTGGAACTCATCAAACAGGAAATGTTTATAACGGCTCCCGGTTTTCTCCCAGATAAAAGCAGGGTTATCGTCGTCCTCTCCGGTAATCCCTTTAAGCAGGTTTTGCGCATCACTGATTAGCAGATTTCCACTTTCCTCCCTGTAGGTTTTAAGCAAAATTGCCATCTCCTGCATTAATCGCAGATAATAAAGGTTTTTCTGAAAGGCCTGCGCCAAAATATAATCGGGCAGTTCCTGTTGATAGAAAGTATAAAGATCCCTGATCCGCGGATTCAGCTGATCATAGAGGCTATCATAACTACTGTCTTTAAACCACTCCTCCGGTTCGTCGATCAGTTTAGCAAGACTGCCAATCTTTTCTGTGTCGCCAACGGCTATTTTGGACAAATTTAATAATGGTGAGCGAGATTTCCCTTTGAGCTGATCGGGAGAAACACCTGAGTTTTCGAAATGTAAAGCCGCTTCTGCGCTTTTACTTTGTACCTGATCTTCGAAATCTCTTAACCGTTTTCGGGTCTGTTTACTGTACTGGCTAAACAAGTCGTTCAGATCGGTTTGCTGCACCAGATCCTGAATCGCCTGGTCAAAAGGAAGATAACGCTCCTTAAATAATTCGCCAGCCAATTCTGTGAGTTCTGCGCGATAGTTCCAGCTGATATTATTACTGATCCTGTCCATGGCAAGTTCGATAATCCAGGTTAGCAGCGCCGGATTAGTATCGAGCTGTTCGTCCAGCTTGTCGGCCAGTTCATTTTTCACTTTCTCAAAATTCATTTCCAGGGCATATCCGGAATCCAGCCCCAGTTCAAAAGCAAAACCACGGATTACTTTCTGCACAAATCCATCTATAGTGCTAATGGAAAAACGACTGTAATCGTGTAAGATTCTTTTATATATTTTCTCGGATTTCTCCTGTAATTGCTGTGTTGTCATCCCGGGATGAGCCTTTAAGACCAGCTCGCGATAATCCTGTACCCCGCTATCTCCGATGGCAAAACCCCTGAGAACCTCCATGATCCGGCCTTTCATTTCTTCTGTAGCCTTATTAGTAAAGGTAACAGCCAGGATCTCGCGGTATTTGGTTTCTGCCGATAGCAGCAGGGTCAGATAATGTGCCGTCAGACTGAAAGTTTTTCCGGAACCAGCTGAAGCCTGTAAAATCTTTAAAGGTAATGGCATGAGGTGAAGTTAGGCATATTTGCATACTTTTACCTCAAATTACAGGATATGAAAACTTATTCAATTATTCTTTGCGCCTTTCTGGCGATCTCCGGTTCTGTCTACGGACAGGACAAAGCAGTACAACAAAAGAAGGAAGCTGTACATATTTATGATCCGAAAGCAAATGCTGATGCCGATTTAAATGCTGCGATTAAAAAGGCCAAAGCAGAAAAAAAGAATGTGTTCGTACAGGTCGGTGGAAACTGGTGTGTATGGTGTATCGCATTCCATAACATGGTGAATGCGAATCCTGAACTCAAAGGTTACCTGGACAGTCACTTTGAAAAAGTACTGGTTAATTATAGCCCCGAAAATAAAAATGAAGCTGTTATGGCACGTTTGAAATATCCGGGAAGATTTGGTTTTCCGGTCTTTGTGATTCTTAACGGAGAAGGCGAAGTTCTGCATATCGAGAATTCTGCTTATCTGGAGGAAGGAAAAGGCCATAGTGTAAAGAAAGTTACAGACTTTCTTAAAAACTGGACTTACGCTGCTGTAGACCCTGCGACCTATAAAAAATAGGAGAACCTCAACAAAATATACTAGAAAAAAGCGCCTTTGTCGATGATAAAGGCGCTTTTTTTATTACATGCCTGCCCCGTAGGGAAAGGAAGGACTAACGGTAACCGGAAGTTTACCGGTCGCAATTACTTTATTCGATAAAACTGCCGCAGCCGCCTGTTGCATAAAATCTTCTTTCTGGTAGGCCACAATCAGTGATTTACTTTTCTCTATCCCTGGAAGCCCGCTCAGATTATAGGGATTGGCGAATAAAGCGAAAATACTCTGGCGTGCCGCCTGGTTTTTAATCAGTGTTTTCAAATCTGCACTCAAAACCATCCCATTGCCCGGACGTGTATGTGTATCGTGAATTCCAATAATTACTTGTTCAAAACGATCCAGTTCCCGGCTTATTTTTGCCACTGCTGCTGCACCGGCATTTTTATCCAGGGTGAAATAAACAGCATTTTTATAGAATGTGCCTAACTCGCGCTGAAACGTAGTGATCCCACTAGTACCGATACTTAAAATAACAGTTCTCTTTTGTGGGGACAGCGCTTTAATCGGACTGCTGCTATTTAAGACAGTTATGGAAGACTCTGCCAGTTTCTTTATTAACATTTTGCTTTCAGGACGGTTAACATCGGCATATACTCCGGTAGTACTTACCGTATCCTGCCTGTTTAGTCCTGCCCAATATTTGGCATAGAGGATCTTTTTCACACTGGAATCAATCTGCTCTATAGGAATTCGTTCTTCGCGGACTGCTTTTCTCACCAACCGTACTGCCCGTTCGCTGTTTTCAGAAAGCTCTATAATATCATTCCCAGCGATAACAGCCAATACGTCTGCTTCCCCATCTTTATAATTTTTGACAACGCCTTTCATTTCCATGGCATCTGTCACAACTAATCCTTTAAATGACATTCCTTGTTTCAGTAAACCGGTCACAATTGGCCGGGATAAAGTTGAGGGTAAATTCGGCGTGGGGTCTAATGCAGGGATATTCATATGTGCCACCATAATTCCCGCGGCCCCCTCCTGAATCAATCTTTCAAATGGAAACAATTCCAGACTATCCAGACGGGCTTTGGAAAACTTAAGCTGTGGGAGATCATAATGCGAATCTACATCTGTATCGCCGTGGCCAGGAAAGTGTTTAAGTGTAATGAGCAGTCCACCATCCTGCATTCCCTTCATATAAGCTCCTGCCTTTTCTGCAACATTATATTTATTCTCACCAAATGACCGGTAATTAATGATCGGATTTTTTGGGTTATTATTAATATCGGCATCGGGGGCAAAATTCATCTGCATCCCAACTCGTTTAAAATCTGCTGCTACCTGCCTACCCATCTGATAAAGGAGCTGATTATCCTGCACCGCACCTAATGTCATTTGATAAGGATAGGATATGGTGCTGTCCAGTCGCATGCCTAGTCCCCACTCTCCGTCGGATGCGACCAATAAGGGCACTCTTGATAATTTTTGGTAACGGTTGCTAAGTTCCGCCTGCCTGCCCGGTCCACCCTGAAAAAAGACAATACCGCCAATTCTTTCTTTACGAATTAATTTGCCAACTGAATCGGCATAGGCAGCACCTTTATTGGTATGTGCCCGGACAAAAAACAATTGTGCAATTTTCTGACGCCTGCTCATTTTATTAAAGACAGAATCTACCCAGGCATTAGGTTCATCCAGACTTTGGATATATGACTTTTGCTGAGCTTCAGCTGTAAGGATAGATGCGATTATACCAATAGAAAGCAACGCAAAACGTTTAAATATCATGTGCAGGGCTGGTTATTTTTTGTTATTGCTCAAAGTTAATTAAATCAGATTGATAAATTTAAAAACCTAAAGGATAGTCAGTGGTTGTATTAATACCTAATTATTAAATAATACAGCTATGAAAAATCAACAGGAAATTAAAAACAAAGGCAGCCATCAGGGAAATCCGATCGCTGACCGCGCGAACAATGACCTTAAGAGTGACAAAAAACAGCAAGGTATCACTAATGCCGGCGGACAACGTTCCGACCAAACCTCTAATAAGGATAACGAACGAAAACGCGGACAATAAGAGTTTTCGTACAAATATTGCTGGGTAGGTCTATAAACCACCAGCTAAAAGACCGGCCCTATGGGTCGGTCTTTTTTATTGAGCTGTACCTCAGACAGCTCTGTGTGTGTTATAAAATATTTTTATCGTTCTTTCTATTAAATATTTCTTACTTTGAGTTCTGTTTAAACCAAATATTTAACCAAATTATGGAAACTAAAAACCGCAGGGGGTTCATCAGGGATCTCTCTTTGCTGTCCGCAGCCGCAGGACTTTCTACTGTTCTTCCACTGGATCTTTTTGCCGGTGAGAAAAAAGAATTCTTTAAGATCTCTCTGGCTCAATGGTCGCTGCATAAAACTTTATTTGCAGGAAAACTTAAAAACATAGATTTTCCAACTAAAGCAAAGAAAGAATTCGGAATCGATATTGTGGAATACGTAAGTCCGTTTTTTGATAAAAAAGAAAGTGATAAGACATACCTTAAAGATTTACTGGACAGAACGAAAAGCGAGGGTGTACAAAATCACCTGATCATGATCGACGGGCAGGGAAACCTAGGAGATTCTGATGAGAACGCCAGAACTAAAGCTGTAGAAAATCATTATAAATGGGTGGAAGCTGCTAAATTCCTCGGATGTAAATCTATCCGTGTAAATGCTGCAGGTAAAGGAACCGAAGAAGAGGTTAAAACTGCAGTGGTTGATGGCCTGGGCAGACTGGCTGCTTTTGGTAAAGACCATAAAATTAATATTATTGTGGAAAATCACGGTGGCTATTCTTCTAACGGAAAATGGCTTTCGTCTGTCATGAAACAAGTGAACAACACCTATTGCGGTACTCTTCCGGATCTGGGTAATTTCAGAATCAGCGCAGACCAGGAGTATGATAAATATCTTGGCGTACAGGAACTAATTCCTTATGCAAAAGGCGTGAGCGCTAAAACGAATAACTTCAATGAGCAGGGTGAAGACACTGGCATTGATTATCATAAAATGTTTAAAATTATTAAAGACGCTAAATGGTCGGGTATTGTGGGTATCGAATATGAAGGCAATGCTATCTCAGAGGATGAGGGCATCAGGAAAACTAAAGCGTTACTGGATAAAATGCTTCAGCAATACGGTTAATCAATTTATAGCTATCAATTATATAACAAATAACAAGGGCGGGTCTTATACAGATCCGCCCTTGTTATTTGATGCTTAATTTAAGGCTATAACTAGTTACACTGTTAGTACGCTCTTTTAGTAAGTTGAATACGGAAGGTCCTTCGCATTTACACCCCATGTGGCTGAAGGTTTTGTACCCATTTCCATAATCAGCTCTCCCCCTGCAGCAATATCTTTATGCAGAATATAAGATTTGGTATAGGGTTTACCGTTCCAGGTAATCTTCTGGATATAAGTGTGATCCGGCGCATTGTTTTTTACTGTCAGCTTAAATAATTTGTCTTTTCCAACCTTAAGGGTGGCATTATCTACGGCCGGACTTCCAAACACATACATCCCCGCTGCCGGGTTAACCGGATAAAAACCAAGCGCGGAGAAGATATACCATGCAGACATTTGCCCTACATCTTCATTTCCACAAATCCCATCGTGCTTATCGGTATACAGATTGCTCATAATATACCTGACTTTCTCTGCTGTTTTCCAGGGCTGTCCGGCAAAAGCATAGAGATAAGGGACGTGGTGGCTGGGTTCATTTCCATGTGCATACTGACCTATTAATCCGCTGATGTCTGGTGAAGCGTCCTTTCCAAGATCTCCTTCTGCGACAAACAGTGAATCCAGTTTATCTGCAAAAGGTTTTTTTCCTCCTAGTAAACTGATCAAGCCTTCTACGTCATGTGGCACCAGCCAAAGGTACTGCCACGCATTACCTTCAGTAAAATCATTCTTCATATGTACCGATTCGAAGGGATTGAAGGGAGTCCGCCATTGGGTTTCGCTAAGTCTGCCTCTTACAAATCGTGTTTCAGGATTAAAATAGTTTTTGTAGTTTTTACTGCGTTTAAAAAAATACTCGTAGTCAGCCGGGTCTTTACGAAGTTTGGCGACCCTGGCCAGGCTACCGTCTGCAATAGCGTATTCCATACCCATTGCCACACTTTCTACGATACTGTCGGCTGGGATATAGCCCAGTTTCTTGACAAAGGACAATCCGCGTTCATCAAGCATTGCAGAATTTTTCATGGCTTCGTAGGCCAGCTGGTAATCAAACCCTTTAAAGCCTTTAAGCATGGCGTCTGATACGACAGAAATAGCAGGATTACCAACCATCGTATTGGTCTCGTTGCCCATCAGATGCCATATCGGTAATTTGCCCTGCTGCTGGTAAATGGCGAGCATCGTATTAACCATATCATTTACTTTTTCCGGCTGAATTAAGGTAAACAGCGGATGTGCGGCTCTATAGGTATCCCAAAGCGAGAAAGTAGTTAAATTATTGAAACCGGGCTTATCATATACTTTTTTATCTGTTCCTCTGTACTGTCCGTTTGCATCGTTAAATAAGGACGGAGCAATCATAGTATGGTATAATGAAGTATAAAACACACGCATAACGGATTCGTCTTTCGATTGAACCGCAATCTTACTCAATTCTTTATTCCAGGAATTATCTGCGCGCTGAACTGCATGCTGAAAGTTCCATCCCGGAATCTCTGCTTTAATATTTGCAGCAGCATTTTGTTCACTTACTGGTGAAATTCCGACTTTAACCAGAATCTGCTCCTGATCTTTTGTATTAAAATGGGCAACACCTTTTACTTTTTCTCCTTTAAGTGTAGTACCGCTCTTTAATCCGTTTTCATCATGCACGGTAAATTGCTTCATCGGTTTGGAAAAGACAGCCGTGAAATAAATACGCTGGTCATTCGCCCAACCTTTAGAATACCGGTAACCTGTCAGCGTTGAGTCGTTAACCTGGGTAATATAAGTCTCTGTAGATTTGTCCCAGCCTATTCCCTCTTTCAAATCGAAAATAATCTTTCCGTCAGCCGCTGCCGGGAAAGTATATTGATGAAATCCAACCCGCTCAGATGCTGTCAGCTCCGCCTTAATCTGGTAACGCTTTAATTTAACGGAATAATAACCTGGTCTGGTTATTTCATCCTGATGTGAAAAAAGCGAATAGTAACCTGATTCTGGTTTATTGAGTACCCCTTTAATAATCTTTACATCTCCAACTGCCGGCATGACCGAGATGTCTCCCAGGTCACCAATTCCGGTGCCGCTTAAATGTGTATGTGAAAACCCGACGATGGTGGAGTCTGAATAGTGATAGCCTGAGCACCAGTCCCAGCCTTCTGAAATATTAACGGGTCCTAATTGAACAGCGCCAAACGGTACATTTGCCCCCAAGAAAACATGTCCGTGGAAACCTGTCCCAATATAGGGGTCTACAAATTTCGTTAAGCTGATCTGAGTTGAATTCTTGCCGGAAACTGTCTGTCCGGTTGCAGTAAAGGTACTTCCCAATATCACCAAACCAACGCAAATTGCATGGATTCGGTAATACAACGGATTTAGATTCATAGAAAAAATCATAATTATATGTGGCTAAAAATTATTTAATGGTTATATCTTTTTGTAAACGTATATCTGTGGAGGATGCACCGACCATCAGGTTAAACTCACCTGGCTCCAGTACCCATTGCAGATCCCGGTTGTATAATTTTAAGTCTTCGGCTTCCAATTCAAAACTGAGGTGCTGTATTTCACCTTCTTTCAACCTTACTTTTTTAAACTTCTTTAACTGAATCGCAGGGCTTACGACTGAACTGATTTTGTCTTTTACATAGAGTTGTACAACTTCTTCTCCTGCCATCTTTCCTGTGTTTTTTAAAGAGAAATGAATTGTGACACGCATTTGCTCACCTGTTCCTGATACTTCTGCTTTTAGTGCATCATACCGGAAGTTTGTATAACTAAGTCCATAACCGAAATTATATAATGGCCGTTCGTCTATTTCAACATAACTGTGGGCGGCAGGTTTTTTAAAGTTGTAATATACAGGTAACTGTCCAACTGACTTCGGAACCGAAATGGGTAATCTGCCCGAGGGATTGTAATCTCCGAATAATATATCTGCTATAGCATTCCCTCCTTCCTGACCGGGATACCATGCATCTAATATGGCATCCACATTTTCGGCAGCCCAGTTGAGATTTAACGGTCTTCCTTTAATTAAAACCAAAATGACTGGCTTGCCAGTTTTGACTACCTGTTTAAGGAGTTCCATCTGGTTACCCAGCAGGTCCAGAGTGGAACGGTCAAATCCTTCACCGCTTTCCATATCACTGATTTCATTTGCCGTTGCCTGCACCTGTGCAGCACCCGTCTGCAAATAGGATGTCTTAAAATCTCTGGCACTTGATCCGCCAAGCACAACTACAGCTACATCTGAGGCTTTGGCTAAAGCGACGGCAGCAGCAATTTCCCGTGTACTGGTATCCCTGATCGCACAACCTTTGCTATAGCTTACTGTTGTTCTGGAACCCGCTCTTGCTTTGATACCCTGTAAAACTGTAATAACTGAATTGCGTTCCTGGGGCGCAGTGTAGTCACCTAGCTGGTTATATATATTATCTGCATTAGGGCCGATTACCGCTATTTTTTTATAATCATTATGCAACGGAAGCAGGTTTTTCTGATTTTTAAGCAGGACAATAGATTCTCTTGCCACCTTTCTTGCCAGTGCAATATGTTCTGGATTTCTTACTGTCTGTTTTGCTCTTTTAGCATCTACATATGGATTCTCAAATAAACCCATCTCAAATTTAAGCCGCAGAACTCTCGACACTGCCTGATTAAGTTGCTGAACTGATACTTTTCCATCGTTAACTGCTTTTACCAGAGATTTGCCGTAACCGTAACCACTCAGATCGGCATCTAACCCCGCATTCATAGCTAGTGCCGCAGCCTCCTCAGCGCTGCCCGCCACCTGATGGTTACTAACCAGACCAGATATACTTCCCAAATCTGAAACGACAAAGCCTTTAAAGCCCCATTGCTCTTTAAGAATTTCTGTAAGTAATTCATGATTAGCTGAGCATGGAATTCCATCTATAGAATTATATGCTGTCATTACGGATAGAGCCCCTGCCTTCACCGCAGCTTTAAAAGGGGGCAGATATGATTGGAGTAACTCTCTTTTTCCAACCGCCACGCTTCCTCCGTTATGTCCTCCTTCTGGAACTCCATAGGCTGTAAAATGTTTTAATGTCGAAATCACATTCACCCCGCTATTGATATTTTTGCCCTGAAAGCCAGTTACCATAGCTTCACCCATCCGGCTGTTCAGTACTGGATCTTCACCATAAGTTTCTTCTACTCTTGACCAACGGGGTTCACGGGCAAGATCAAGGACAGGCCCATAACCGATATGTCCGCCTTGCAAACGGGTCTCCAAAGCTATCGCTGATGCCATTTCTTGGATTAGTTGCGGATTCCAGGTACTTCCCTGCCCGATTGACGTGGGAAAGACCGTTGTTCCTATTGCCATATGCCCGTGCGGGCATTCTTCTGCCAGCAAAAGAGGAATACCTAACCGGCTGTGTGTGATTGCATATTTTTGAATTGCATTGGTTGCTTCTGCCGCCAATTCCGGGTTTAAGCCAGTAAGTAATGTTTTTTGAGTCCAGGGGTCTGCACGAAGTGTCGCCCAAAGCATGCCTGTAAATTCTTTGGAAACAGCTGCTTTAAACTTCTCGCTCACTTTTACCTGTTTGCCTTCTTTAACATACATATCCCAGCCCAGCAGCGTGGATAATTGTCCGGCTTTTTCTTCCACCGTCATCCGGCTGATCAAATCCTTTACGCGTGCGTCTGTATCAAATGCTGCATTCTTATATATAGGATTTTTTTGTGCCTTGGCAGGTTCAGAGAAAGTCACTATCGCTAACAGCACCATTTGCAATGAGTAGATTATCGAAGAATAATCAATATTATTAAAACGTTTTAGTGAAGTAAAGGACATATTCCCGGTCTAATTGCGTTAAAATTGATTTATACTATTGGTTAGGGCCTAAGATATAAATTTATTGTTTTCCTGCAATAACATCCTGATATATGGCGATCCGGTGAGTCCGTAGCCGGTAAGGTAATTTCTCCTTACTATTGCTCAACTGAAACCCAATGTCCTGAGAAGTTTTAACCGGCATATGGCAGTCTATGCAGTTTGCTGCGAGCACAGCCCTGTCTTTTTCTGGCAGTGTCTCATGTTTGGTATCTTGATGACAGCTAATACATTTCTGAGAATACAAACTGAGATTCATAGTTTTCTTTCCATGGATATCATGGCAGGAAAGGCAATCGGCTTTACCAATCTGATAACATTTACTGGCTTCCAGCAAGGGTTTCTGCTTACCATGAACATCTGGGTCTTCACCTTGGTAGGTACGGTACTGAGGTAATGCCTGCAAGGTATCGCCTGGTTTAAACGCAAAATTGGATTTAAGTGTCTGATGCCCCATTCCGGAATGGCAAACACCACACATATCTATCTTTCTGCTATGGCTCAGCGTTTCATACTTAACCATTGCATAGGCTTTCTTCTCTTCCGGATTTTCCTTATGGAAATTGACATGCTCGGCGGCAGGTCCGTGACAGCGTTCGCAGTCTATGCCCGCAATTAATGATCCTTGTATATATTGTTCTTCCTGTGCTTTGAATGTGCCAGCTTTTATAGGGTCTTTTTTGATATAAGAGCTATGACATTCCAGGCATTTCGTAATGATGGGACGCCCAAAGTATATCTGTTCCTCTGGGAAACCCGGGCTATTAACCCATAATTTTTCTGCAGGAAGATAATTAAGCGGCATTTGCATTAACTGATTTCCATACCAGAATGCGAATGTATAGGCATGTGCTCCTGATCCAAAATAAACAGCAGATTTTTCTTCTTTTTTATTCTCCCCATTAATTAGTGCAATCTGATAAAGTCCATCTGCCCTGTTCTCTACTTTAACTTTCGTCTTCTCATTGAAAATAAATTCCCCCGATGGTATTTCCAGACTGTCTGCACTACCGGGATTTAATAATCCGGAACTCCTTAAATGCGCATTATGCACATCGCTATGCTGCAGGTAGCCATGACAGCTTACACAGGTTTCGCTGCCTGCATAGGCTGCACCCCTGATGTCTTTGCTTTCAATCTGCGTACACTGAACGATCAGCATGACCAGCGTACCCAACGTAAAGAATATTAAAAGAATGCGTCTTTTGCCCATTATGGTATCACCAGTCTATATTTGTCATTCCAATGTATGAAAATACATACGATTTACAAAGACGAAAGATCGTGACAGTATTTTTAATGAAAGAATTCAATATGATGTGTCACTGATAATAAGCTATGTACAGCAGGTCTGGGAAATTTCTCAGGATTTTAACTTATTGGACAGCATATTGGGCAGTATATTTGCCATTGAGAGCCTGAATACGTTTAAAAGAATCTTTCAAATTATAACATGAATACATTAGCTACAAAATCATATCTCAAACTTCCTATTTTCAGCCTTCTTATGCTTTGCGTGTTACTGCTAAATTCCTGTGCAGAAACACCTGATAAATTTTTTGGAGTAGCCGTGCTAAATACCAATATAGTCACTGATTTCGCAACACCCAGACTGGCTAAACATATTAGTGACACTACTACTGAATATCCTGATATTCCAAGCTGTAAGAAGAATGGAGACGAAGCTGTCAGTTATCTGGGCAACAAAATACTCTACATGGAAAAAGTGGTTAAAGATATTAAGGGCCTGACTGAAAACAGCTCGACCAAAGAAATCATAAAGGAGTCGCTTGATCTTTATGCTTATGTTCTCCCGGTTTACAAAAATGAATATATGGCCTATGCAAAACTTTGTGATGCTAAAGGATCGAAGGAAGAAAAGGAAGCAATGTCCAGAAAAATCGAAGATAAATATGCTGAAACTTTTGAGACTAAATACATTTCGTTGATGGAAAAGGGAAAAGCATATGCTGACAAGCATAACCTAAATGTGAAATGGGACTAACGTTTCTTTTTCTCCACGGTAAAGCATAACAAGCTCCATTTCGCCGGTATTTTCTTCTAATTTCTGCATAACAGGCAGGAAACCGTTCTTGGTATAAAATGCAATTGCTTTTTTGTTTTTCACATACACGCCAAGATCTAATTCCCGGTATCTGCTTTTCGCGAAATCAAGCAGCACGGTTCCTATTCCCTGCCGATGAAAACCTGGAGAGACGAAAACTGCAGCCACATAATTGTCAATCATAGAAATGAAGCCTAGTATATCAAGCGTTTGCTGGTCTTCATATACATAGGTTTGACTAGAGGGCAAATAAATTGTCCGCATTTCTTCTACATGTTCATCCCAATAGGAGGCTGGTATAAAATGATGTGCGACCTTAGAGGCTTCCAGCCATATGGACACAATTCTGTCTTCATGCTCTGGTCTTGATTTAACAATTCGTCTCATAGGTTAAATAAAATACTACGTTAAATGAGCCGGATACCCAGACTCCTGTACGAATCAAGTAGATCACTGTCGCTAGGCAGGTCAGTAATCAACACATTGACCTGCGCAAGGTCGCAAACTCTAAAAGGTTCAGTCGTACTCAATTTTTCTACATTGCCTAACACAATTATTTTTTTGGCATTACTAATCATTGCACGTTTAATACTGGCTTCTTCATTGAATACTGAAGTAACTCCCAATTCGTGATGCAAGGCACAAGCACCCATGAAATAACAGTCTGCAATATACTCCCTGGCTTCATCAATTGTACGCAGACCCGAATTGGTTTGGGTGTCCCTGTTATATTTCCCACCTAACACAATGACCTCTATATTTTTAAAATTAGATAAAATGGGTATCAGTGCCATATTATTGGTAATTACCCTCAAATTAGAATCCAACGGTAAACTGGCGGCAATTGCACATACCGTGGTACCACCGTCCATAAATATTGTCTGTCCGTTTTTAATGAATTGTCTCGCCTTTAATGCAATTGCTTCTTTTCCTTCCGACAGATGCGAAGACCGGTCCTGAAAACTGAGCGGATTTTTCGCAAGAGTGATTGCCCCTCCACGTACTTTCGACAGCAAGCCATTTTGGTATAAAGCATCAATATCCCTGCGGATAGTATCTTCTGATACATGCAGCTCTCCGGCCAGCTGATCATAACTTACTTTATTTTCTTTCTTTAATAAGTTGATGATATGATCAAAGCGTTCTTCTTTCAGCATTTTATTTAATGACTACCCGTTAAAATTGACATCAGACTGTTTTCTTAAAGGTATACGCCAAAGCTACTATTAAAAATAATGATCCGGTGAAACCGAGTGCAGCAGGCAAAGAGAACCAGTGCGCGATAAAGCCTAATAATGCTGGTCCCGCGAGTTGTCCTGCATAACCTATGGTGGTAATAGCAGGAATAGAGACTGAAGCTGGAATATTCTTTAATCTGCCGGCTTCACTGAAGAATACGGGAACAATATTAGCTGCGCCCAGGCCCAACAGTATAAATCCAAATAAAGATGCTGCCGCCCATGGAGTAAATACTACAATTAAAAGTCCCATAGCAGCAATTAAACTACCGCCAACTACGACAACCCTACCGCTTAACCGGGAAACAATTCCGTCACCAAATAAACGCATGGTAGCCATTGCTACTGAAAAAGCAGCATATCCCATTCCAGCAAGCTCTTCTTCCACACCCCGGTTCTCGTGCAAAAAGACAGCACTCCAGTCCAGCATAGCTCCTTCTGATAAAAAGACGAAAAAGCACATCATACCTAAAAACAAAACACTCTTTTTTAACCAGGGATGTGCATTGTTTTGCGCAGGAACAATATCAGAAGACTGCTCCTGCCCGATCCGCATTTGCGTAGTATGATCCAGAAATGAGGTATAAAAACGGGAGACGATGAGTACGAGCAAAACAGAAATGCTTAAAGCAGTAGCTATGGGTGTAAGCCCCATTTTAATTAAAAAACCCAAACCTAATGCGCCAAATAATCCGCCTGTACTAAAAAGACCATGAAATGAAGACATAATTGGCTTCCCATAGATATGTTCGACTTGTACTGCATGTGAGTTCATCGCGACGTCTACGGTACCGATCGCAGAACCAAAGATAAACAGACAAATAGCCATAGTCCATACGGTATTCATGAATAACAATAATGGCAGCATAACTGCTATCACAAGTGTGGCAATAAGAATTACTATTCTGTTTCCGTATTTATGGCCAAGATAACCGCTAATGGGCATCATTGTAATCGCGCCTCCGCCTAATAGCAGCAGCAGCAGCCCCAGACTGGCATCATTTAACTGGAGCCTCTCTTTCGCAAATGGAACCATAGGCGCCCAGCTGGAGATTCCTAATCCGCAAACCAGGAATATACTTCTGGTCGCATTTTTTGCTTTGGTTATCATTTCCGACATTATTGATTATTTATTTGATAGCGCAAAGTAATACAAAATTGCATAACTTTGCATAAAAGTATTAATATAAGATCAATTACACTGCTAATTTTCAGGAATCTGGTTGATTGAAAACCTATACGTCTAATTTAAAATAAAAAAGCGCCTTAAGTATAAACTTAAGACGCTTTATGGTTTAGGGTAACTGGTACTAGTTTTTGTCGGCCAGACCACGTGTAAGCCATCCGCTTTTTCCTGCTGTTGCAATAGCGTATGGTGTAATCCAGAACAGTGCAAATGCATAGAAAATACTGTAGGGATATGCCCAGAACGATTCGGAGATACCATGCTTTTTGGCATAAAAGAACATTTGTATACTCGAAAAGATAAGGATACTTAACAGAGTTGCACTAATAAACAACACCGGCTGTGTGATTACTAAAAATGCCATCAATAAAGTAAAAGGGAAGGCCATCAGCACGTTCAACCATTGAACCATTAATAATATTCTGGTTCCCGCAGTTGATTCTTTACGAAACTTTGTAAAAGCAAATTTGCTCATCATAATATTCTCGCGAACATTGCTTCGTTCCCATCTGATAAACATTTTATACAAGCTTTTATATTTTTCAGGAATATTAGTTAATACTAATGCATTTCTCTGGAATAAAACATGGTAACCTTGTTTCAGAATCATATTGGTCATTGCACGATCTTCACCAATGTCGGTCGGTTTTCCCATAAATGTCTGATTCATCCACTCTTCTAAACAAGCTAAAACTGCATCTTTTTTATAAGCTGCCAAGGCGCCTGGTGTACAAAAAACACTTCCAATTGCACTTTGCGCGGAGCGTACAAATTCAAAACTGAAAACAAAACTTACATTCAGCATTCTTGGAATCATAGCTGATTTATCATTCAGCACACGAACGTTTCCTGCCACTGCGCCACATCTTTCATTGGTCACAAACGGACTAACCAGATTACGCATAGTATCTTTTTTAACAATCGAATCGCTGTCTACAGTAACAAAAACATCGCCTGCTGCCATTTTAAAGCCACGGTGTAAAGCGTGTCTTTTCCCCATATTCTTAGGTTGTTGGTAAATCGAAAGGCGGTCTCCTAAATGAGCTTTAGCTTTTTTCATCCAGTACCATGTATCGTCCTGGCTACCATCATCTATAGAGATAATTTGAATCTTCTGCTCTGGATAATCACTCGCAGCCAGACTAAGTAGTGTTTCCCAAACTAATTTTCCTTCATTATAAGCCGGCACAATAACAGTAACCGAAGGAAGCTTGTCATCCGTAACAGATTTAACTGGTTTATAACGCAGATAAAGGAAGACCATATAAAGTATAAAGGAAACTTGTACGGAAAGCAACACGATACCGGTAATTATCAGTGCAGTTCCCCACATCGTTTCCATTCTTGCTAAATGGATCTGCTCAAATTGTGGCTGTAACTTATAAACTAAGAAAGCACCCCCCAGTAACATTAAAAATGCACTAATCAGAATCGTATAATTCAAGGGTGTTAAAGTTGCTTTTTTGATTTGACTAATGATACTCTTGTCCCGAACCAATTTTTCCTGTACATTTAATGTAGCTACTGACTCCGATGCATCTATTAATCTCGTTCTGTCGTCTGTTATATTCATCATTTGGAATGGCATATAAATTTTTTTATATTTTGCCATAGTCCAACTATTATGCCGTGCCGTTTTAAGGCCAAAAACAAGCTATTTGGCGAAAAATAGCATAAAAAAGTGTGGAACTTAGCAACAATGTGTTGCGTTAGGGTTCCTACTCAGGCTTGTTTAGCTCATAAAAAAACCTGTGCCTTTAGGTTAAGACACAGGTTCTGATGACCAAATTTAAATTTTATTGGAAAATATATATGGCAGCTCCGGTAATGACGGACGTACCCGCATAATTTTGGGTGGTTACAACTTTACCATCTACCAGGATTTCGGCTTTCACTTCTCCGGAACCTAAAGCATTTATACTGATTGCTAGGTTGTCGGTAAAGTTCACCGTTCTTTTAAATTTCACAGAGTACGGAAGGGTAACTTTATCTACCAGCGTATTTCCTCCTGTTGAATTGTGATAAATTACATCTCCGGAAGTTATTCCACGTACAGAAGTTAGACGATATTCTACCTCCACCTCTTTTGGATAAGAATTGCCACCTTGCGGGTTGTTGTCTTTGTCTTTAGAGCATGAGCTCGACAACACAAGGAGTAACAGACATGGTGCCGCTATAAATTTTAACCACTGGATCTTTTGTTTTAACTTTTTCATAGGTTGGTTTGATTTAAATGAGTTAATACTTAATATAACTAACGGCAAAATTATCGGGAATTACCAGTTGCTGCAATACGTGTATTTGAGATAAAATATATACTGGTTTTCCAGTATTTTTGGGGATTTTTCTCCATTATTCTGATTAATTATTATTTTACCTGGATGATTAGACTGCTAGGGCTTTTAATCTTATTCCCTTTGTTCGCAATCGGGCAAATTCCCATCGAAGAAAACCGGTATTTAGATAGCTTGAGGAAAGTGGCGCAAAACAAGAATATGGGGGATAGCAGCCGGGCACTTGCTAACTATTTCATCTCAGGATTTTTCTCCAAAACTGATGTAAAACAAGCGAGGATCTACTTAAAAGAAGCTAATAAATTGGCAAAGGAACATCCCTTTCTTTTAGCAGGCGTGCCTTTTTACGAAGCCGCATTTCTTCCGGACGACGACGAACGCGGCCTTATCTTATATAAAAAAGCAGATAGTCTGCTCGCTAAGTTTACTACCGATGAAGCCTACTTGTTCAGATCTAAAATCTGGTTGAACTATGCATCGGTACTCCAGCTTAACGACAAACAGACCGAAGCAGTAAATACAATAATTTCCAAATCAATACCCCTGACAAAAAAAGGCAAAGGCGATATTCTCTTATATTTTATGTATGCTGATCTCGCCACACTGTTATCCAATATCGGGCAGAATAATCAATCCAAAGCTTATTTTTCCATGGCAATCGACGGCCTGAAAAAAGCGAAGAGTAACTCCAGCCGGGTAGCGGCAGTATACGTTGACGCATCTTCAACTTTATGCCTGCTTAAAGAGTACAAACAGGCTGCCGCAATGCTTGATGAAGCGCGCAAGCGTCTCGTCCAATTCCCTAAATCACCTATTAATTCGCATTTTTATGCTGCAGAGAGCATGTATCTGAATAAGACTTCTGCTTATAAAAAAGCACTGATAAGCGCCGATAAAGGATTATCTCTAGCTTCAGAACTGCATACCGAATATATGAATCATGGATTGTTATTGGAAAAGCTGGAATCTTTCAGCAAACTGAAGAATTACAGAGCCGCTGAAAAAGTATTCTATGAATTGCAGCAGGATGAAATGTTTCAGTCGCTTTCTAATGTCCGAAGGAATGCCTATAAAACTATAGCCCAGGTCTATGCTGCAGACAAACAATTCCCAAATGCTTATTTCTGGATGGAGCAATACAGCAGGCTGAACGACAGCATCTCAGAAAGTAATATCAAGAAAGAAATTTATGAGATGGAAATCCGATTCCGTAATCAGGAAAACCTTCATAATATCTCAATGCTAAAATCCCAAAAAGCCGAAGCAGAATTTAGTGCGGCAAATAACAGATTAATGAGCTGGCTCCTGGCCGTTGCAGTACTATTTTTTCTACTCCTTTTATTTCTAGTCCTACTTAATTATCAAAAAAACCGTCGCCTGGCAAGACAGGAAAAAATAAGTTATAAGCAGCAGCTCAAAGAGCTGGCCCAGCAGAAACAGCTGCAAGTAGGTTCTGCCCTCATTGAGGGTGAAGAGCGCGAACGCAAACGAATGGCCAGAGATTTACATGATGGGTTAGGTGGCCTGCTTGCCGGAGTCAGACTTCACCTGTCGGCCTTGTTTATGAAAACCGGATCTCAGACTTCAGAAACGGAAATGGCAATAATGGGACAGCTTGACTCTTCATTAAGCGAATTGCGACGCGTCGCAAAAAATATGATGCCGGAAACGCTGATCAAATTCGGTCTGGAGCAAGCGATTCTTGACCTGTGCATGTCATATTCTTCCCCAAAACTAAAGATTGAATTTCAGCCTTTTGGAATAAAAACGGATCTACCGGAAAAAAACCAAATTATGATCTACCGCATTATCCAGGAAATTCTGGCCAACGCGGTACGCCACGCATCGGCCTCGACAATTATGCTCCAGTGCAGTCAGAATGAGAACATCTTCCTGATCACCGCCGAAGATGATGGAAAAGGCTTTGACACTGATCAGAAAATAGCAACTGCGGGAATGGGCCTGGAAAATATCAAAGCCCGCGTGGAGTATTTGAATGGAAAACTCGATCTGAGCTCCAAACCTAATGAAGGAACAATAATAAATATAGAACTGGATGTTTGCAAAACAAGTTAACCTGGTGATCGTAGATGATCATCCTCTGATTATTCAAGGCCTGAAAGCACTGCTAAGCTCTCATGAACAACTAAATGTCCTGGCAAGTTTCACCAAAGGACAGGATGTAATCGCTTTTTTGCTGGGCCAGGAGGTCGATGTCGTCATTCTGGATATCAGCCTGCCGGACTGTAATGGAATGGATATCTGCAGAGAAATAAAAACAATAGCACCAGCTACAAGGGTAATTGCCTTGACGAACCATAACGAGCGTAGCTTGATCATGCAGATGCTGCAGAATGGGGCAAATGGTTACTTGTTGAAAAATGCTTCGTCAGAAGAGCTGATTTCAAGTATTACACAGGTTATGAATGGTCAGCTGAGTTTTAGTACTGGTATTGAAGAAATCATTACTCAACCGGCTGTTTATGAACAAGGGCCTGTGCCAAAGCTGACACGAAGAGAGCTAGAGGTCTTGAAGCTTATTGCTGCCGGGGAGACGTCAACTGTTATCGCCGATAGGCTTTGTGTAAGTCCGTTAACTATTGAAATGCACCGGAGAAACCTGCTTCAAAAGTTTAAAGCCAAAAATGTCGCCGTATTAATCCGGATGTCCTTTCAATTGGGTTTAATCACATAATATATAAATCACCTTTATATTATCTGTCAATCCGCTTCAACTTATAGTTTCCACTTGCCCCGTCCTTCTCTATTGTATAGCCATCAGTCAATTCAAGTATCCAGCCATCACCAAATATTTTTTTATCTTCTGTTCTGGCAGGATTTGAAATTGAAATTTTATCCCAATTTGAGCTCATCAATGCGCCATTTTCAACTGTCAAAATACCCCATAAATCTGTAACCCTGATATTCGGGTAAACCGTTCCTTTATCTTCTATCGGAATAATATTCCTCGGATCGAACGAAACATTCATTTTCTCGAATTTTATCTCAAAATGAGGTTGATCAATAAATTTCAATCGATATTCGGCGATGAGCTGTCTAGTTTTTTCTTCTCTTTCTTTTTCCTGCTCAATTATTACTTCTCCATTATAATTAATGGATATGTTTTCGACCGTTGTTTTTAAGTCTGTCGGGATGTTGACATTAAATGCCCTAATAAGATAGGCAGTTAAATCAGTTTCTGCAGTGATTTTTTTAGCCCTTGCTTTGTTTTTATTATACAGTAGATAAAAATAAACAGGAGTAGTATAATAGGCAAATGAACGAACGAATGTGGGGTTTCTAAAAAACCCATCTATCCCATTCAAAAAAAATGTTGTTGTCTGTGCTTTGTTTCTACCACTAACTATAACTCCAGTAAATTCTGCAATTCCTTCATTTAATTCCAATATATTTTCAGTAGAATCTGATTTACTATAGAGTGCATGCCGGTATTTCCTAAAGGTCAGGGCATTTGTCAGATGCTGCTGTAATTCTTTTTCTGAAGAGGATTCGATTGCTTTCTTCACTGCTTCCAATTCTAAACGCAGATAAACTCTTCCGTCTTTTTGATCAAGGTGATTATTCTCAACGTTACTGAGTGTAAAGCCCAGGGATGGTTGGATACGGTGAAATGACTCATGGGCTAGTAAATTAATCCTGTCTTGCTTGTTTTGAGGAAGGGGGAGCATAATCATAGCCCACCTCTTCCCATTCCAGTTTATAGCTGTATTAGCAATATTGATATTACCAGGCAAAACTCCGGAATAAATATTCCCGTTAAGCTTTAATATACCTGTAGTATCAGATTCGTTTGCAAAAAGTTCCCTGGTCTGGGGGTCAATTAAAATCATAGGTCCGTATAAACCTTTATCCCAAAGTCCGGTGCTCTTCTCTGAAGCTCTTTTAATTTCATCAAAAAAAACGGAAATACTGTCGTGGAGGGTACTCTGCTTTTGCCCCAGTACATTTTGTGCGAATAAAAAAAATACAGTTATTAAAATGGCGTTTCTTATCATTGAATTTTAATCTTAAGAATCTAGATTCCTAATATAATAAATTGCCTAATTAGAGATGGTATTTCATCAACCTAACGTAATCCGATTACTAGAAATCAGCGAAAAGGTCAAAAAAAAACCTTGCAAATCAATGATTGCAAGGTTTTTTTGTTGCGGAGAGAGAGGGATTCGAACCCTCGATACCCTTTTGAGGTATACACACTTTCCAGGCGTGCTCCTTCAACCACTCGGACACCTCTCCTTGGAGGAGTGCAAAAGTAGCATTTTTTTTGACTCTTAAAACAAATTAATCAAGAACTGTTACTTTAACCATATTCGTCTTGCCTTGTTTTTCCATTGGAACAGCAGCAGTATTAATCAATACGTCGCCTTTCTTAACAAGCTTCATCTTGACAAGCAGTTCATTAACATCCAGGATAGTCTCATCTGTACTCTCAAATTTGTCATAATAAAAAGCACGTACGCCCCAAACTAAACTTAAAGTATTTAGTAATTGAAGATTATTTGTGAAAATATAAGTAAGTGCTTCCGGACGGTGACTTGAAATTTCGAAAGCAGTATAACCGCTCACGGTCATCGAAACAATACCGACAGCGCTGGTTTGTTTAGCAAGGAAACAAGCAGAGTCGCAAACAGCATCACTAAGGAATGTAGCCGATTTCGGTTTAAGGAATTTCTCTACGTTGAACGGATAGTTGTTTTGCTCGATATTCTGGATGATCTTCTGCATAGTTTCGATAACAATCAGTGGAAACTCACCAACTGATGTTTCGCCACTTAGCATCACAGCGTCAGCTCCGTCAAGTACCGAGTTAGCCACGTCATTCACTTCTGCACGTGTTGGTCTTGGGGTAGTGATCATGCTTTCCAGCATCTGTGTTGCAATAATTACCGGTTTTGAAGCAGCAATACATTTCTGAACAATCATTTTTTGCAATAAAGGAACTTCTTCCATCGGCATTTCAACACCAAGGTCTCCACGTGCAACCATGATTCCGTCAGAAACTGCTATAATTTCATCAATATTAGCAATAGCCTCTGGTTTCTCGATTTTAGCGATAACCCTTGCTCCTTTACCTCTTGCTTTGATAATATCTTTCAGCTCAGTTATATCTGCAGCATTTCTCACAAATGATAAACCGATCCAGTCAACATCATTTTCTAGAACGAATTCAAGGTTTTTTCTGTCTTCAGGAGTAAGTGAAGGAATAGATACTTTGGTGTTTGGCAGGTTGACTCCTTTTCTTGATGTCAGAATACCACCATGTACCACTTCACAAATAACTTCGTCTTCAAGGTTGGTTTCAATAACCTTCATTTGCAGTTTACCATCATCTAAAAGGATGATTTCGCCTGCTTTAACGTCTTTAGGGAAGCTTGTATAAGTGATGTAGATACGCTCTTCATTACCGATGCATTCTTTCGTAGTAATAACGGTACGGCTACCGTTAACCAGGTGAATACCACCATCTTTTACGATTCCAATACGGATTTTAGGCCCTTGCAAATCGGCAAGAATACCAACGTTATAGTTATATTTTTTATTAATTGAGCGGATCGTATCCAGGACTTCCTGGTGATCTGCCTGAGAACCATGTGAAAAATTTAATCTGCAAACATCTAGTCCTGCATTAAACATGCTGTATAAAACATCTGGTTTTGCCGAAGCAGGGCCTAGCGTGGCTACAATTTTTGTTCTGGAATGAAAGGGTTTCATCTTGAGTTACTTTATTGGTTACTGACAAACTAAATAAGGTTTTTCGCTTTAAAAACCAATGTTTGTCTGGTTAATTTTGTTATTTAACGAATGCTGTCAGAATCAAATATAGTGTATTTAATACACCTTACATATAAAATTTATATGACCAAATTCTCATGAGACTTTAGTTTTAGCGGATCAATCTGCGCAGCAACCTGAATATCAGGCAGTTTATTTAGTCCAGAGAGAATAGAATTCAGATCTTCTTTGTCCATATAGCCTTGAATGACCATGAAATAATCAACCTTATTCATCTCAGGAATTAAAAATCCTTCCCTGTTTCTATTTGCCACGACAAAAAAAGTATTATCACCCTCTTCAATATAAAAATAATATTTCGAGTAGGCCCTGGCAGGTTCATCTACGTTAAAAAAAACCTCATGATCTTCTATTTTTTCAAAATCAAGATGAAGTCTGGTATTGATCTGATGGCATAGCACATAGTCCTTCAGGGACGCTGTAATCGCGATTAAGATGAAATCCAGGTCCAGCGATAATTTTAAATAGGTTTTGTTCAAAGCAGATGGATAAGATTATTTGAGGATACGAAATTATAAAACTAATTTTGCTTTACTGTTTGAAATAAAAACATTAAAATTGATAGAGAAATAAAAACATTTGAAATGTGTTAGAATTTATTTTTCTTTGCACTGAATTATTTAACCCATTAAATTATAACATTATGTCTGATATTGCTTCAAGAGTTAAGGCTATTATCGTTGAAAAATTAGGAGTGGATGAGAGCGAGGTTACACCAGAAGCTTCTTTCACTAATGACCTAGGTGCAGATTCTTTGGATACTGTAGAACTTATCATGGAATTCGAAAAAGAATTCAATGTAGCTATTCCTGATGACCAAGCAGAGACTATCGGTACTGTTGGTCAAGCAATTGCTTACCTTGAGAAAAACGTAAAGTAGACCATACGGTCTCCGTATAATCCGTATAAATGGAATTAAAAAGAGTAGTCGTTACAGGTATTGGTGCGCTCACTCCAATTGGCAATACACTCCCGGAATTCTGGGAGAATTTGTTAAAAGGTGTGAGCGGCGCTGCGCCTATTACAAGTTTTGATACAGAAAAATTCAAGACAAAATTCGCATGTGAGCTTAAAAACTTCCGGGTAGAAGACTTTCTGGAAAAAAAAGAAGCCCGCAAATTAGATCCATTTGTTCAGTATGCTATCGTTTCTACTGATGAAGCCGTCAAAGACGGCGGATTTGATTTCTCAGAACTGGATACAAACCGTATTGGTGTAATCTGGGGCTCCGGAATTGGTGGTATTAAGACCTTTCTGGATGAAATGAGAAATTATTATGCCGGTGACGGCACTCCCCGCATTAATCCTTTCTTTATCCCGAAAATGATCATTGACATTGTCACAGGTCATATTTCTATTAAGTATGGATTGCGCGGTCCGAATTTCGCAACTGTATCTGCCTGTGCATCATCAACTAATGCAATGATTGACGCTTACAATTATATTCGCCTGGATATGGCAGATATTATTATAAGCGGAGGATCCGAAGCAATAATTAATGAGGCCGGAATCGGTGGATTCAATGCGATGCATGCCCTTTCAACCAGAAATGATGACCCATCTACGGCTTCCCGCCCTTTTGATAAGGACAGGGATGGTTTCGTAGCAGGCGAAGGTGCCGGAACAATTATTCTGGAAGAGCTGGAACATGCGAAAGCACGCGGTGCCAAAATCTACGCTGAATTAGTAGGCGGAGGAATGAGCGCCGATGCAAATCATATCACCGCCCCACATCCCCAGGGACTTGGCGCTAAGATGGTTATGACCAATGCGTTGAAAGATGCAGGTATGAAAACCTCTGATATTGATTACATCAATGTCCACGGAACCTCTACTCCATTAGGTGACATCAGTGAAACTAAAGCAATTGTTGACCTTTTTGGTGAAGATGCTTACAAATTGAATATCAGTTCGACCAAATCAATGACCGGTCACCTTTTAGGTGCAGCCGGAGCTGTTGAAGCGATTGCTGCCATTCTAGCTGTAAAATACGACATCATTCCGCCAACAATTAATCACTTCACAGACGATCCTGATTTTGATCCGAAACTGAATTTCACATTCAATACGCCGCAAAAACGCGAAGTTCGTGCGGCGCTGAGTAATACTTTCGGTTTTGGCGGACACAATGCCTCGGTTATTTTTAAAAAATACGAGGAGTAATCATGCCACAATCCAATAGAATTTAATGCCCCTATTCGACCTCTATAAGCTTTATTTATCTCCTGATAAGGATTTTGTAAAGAAGCTGAAAAACATGCTGGGCTTTGTGCCGGGAAATACCACTTTGTATAAAATGGCATTCAGGCACAGGTCTGTAGCTAAAGTTCTAAAGAACGGTAGCCGAAGCAGTAATGAGCGTTTAGAATTCCTTGGTGATGCAATATTAGGCTCGGTGATTGCAGAGCTCCTCTTTAAGCATTATCCGTATAAGGAAGAGGGTTTTCTTACTGAGATGCGCTCTAAAATCGTCAACAGGGCGAACCTTAATCAGCTTGCCAGAAAGATGGGCTTTGATCAACTGATTGTTTTTGACCAGCGCATGGTTAACATGCAGACCAAACATCACTCAATGCTTGGTGATGCTTTTGAGGCACTGATTGGAGCAGTTTACCTGGACAAAGGCTATAATTTCACTAAAGAATTACTGCTTAAAAGAATCGTTAAGCCTTATATTGACATCCATACACTGGAGCAAACTGAGACAAATTTCAAAAGTAAACTGATCGAATGGTGCCAGCGGCATGCAAAGGATATAACTTTTGAAATTGCAGAAAACAGTGAAGGTGAAAGCCCCAAACTATTTACAATACAGGCAATGATTGATGGCGAGAGTTTTGGAATCGGACGAGATTATAATAAGAAAAATGCCGAAAAACAGGCTGCTGAAAAAGCCTGTGCAGCGCTTGATATCTAAACTACTTCTTCTTCAAAGTGTCGGTATATTGCTGATAAGAATCTCTGATATACTTAACCGCGTCATAAGAAGTCCAATGCTTGGATTTTTCATAATCGGGACGGTAGTTCAGCATAAATTTCTCCAGCTCTGCCCCTTCTAAATCAGTATTATTACGGATCAAAGACTCATTAAAAAAACCATCAACCTGGGTCTGCTGCATTTCGGTTGCATAATATTTCCCAAACCTTCTCGCATTTTTAGGCGTTTTACCGAATAGCTCATAAAGTGCTGTCAACGGTTTAAAGAAATAAGACAACACTGGTGGCTTACCCTGATAGAATGAACCTTTATTACGAAATTCCTGTTTAATTTCATCCAACTCCATCTTTTTAGACTTGCCCCTGATGTTCACCTCACTCAAGGTCGTAGACTCCCTGTTAAGAGTAATAACCATATCTTTACTGGATACAACAATTACTTTTCTGTCCCTGAAATCTCTTTTAACTACGACTAGTGTATCACCGTTGAGCGCTTTAATTCTAAAAAGTCCCATATCATTACTTCCAACAGTATAACCAGTCCGCTGATTGGTAATTTCGGCTAGTGCAATCCGCGTAGACGCACCGCTAACCATGACAACTCCGTTTAACGAGAACTCATCTTGTGCTTTCAGTCCGGCTGCCGAGAACAGCAGGATGATCATCAAAAAGTATTTATAAACTCTCGCTCCCATTAGATAATATTTGACGTAAATTTAATGATTGTATAGCAATCTATATGCTAAATTATGTTAAAATGCCCCAGGTCTATGCGGTAAACTGTCAATATTACCCGGACAGAACAAGCATTTTAACAATAAATTATATCTTTGCACATGATAAAATCAATGACAGGCTTCGGTCTGGCCTCTACAGATCAGGATAATACCAAATTTGCCGTAGAGATTAAGTCCCTCAACAGTAAGTTCCTGGAACTCAACTTAAAATTACCAAGGGCATTTGCGGACAAAGAACTTCTGCTTCGTAATATCTGCAGTAAAGACATAGAACGTGGAAAAGTAAATGTTTCGATTAGTATCGAGCGCAGCGAAGAAAACCTGAAAGGTGCAACTATTAATGCTGCCCTGCTAAGTAAATATTATAAGCAGCTAGAGGCTATAAATGTCGATTTAGGAGCAAATTCAAATAATCTGCTACAGGCGGTGTTGAGTTTCCCAGATGTTATCAGCTACACAGAAGAAGTCGTTAATGAAGGAGAATGGGATGTTTTACAAACCACATTTCAGGCTGCTTTAAAGAGTTTCAATCAGTTCCGGGAGACAGAAGGTGCTGTGTTGAAAGAAGATCTGGAACTTCGCATCCAGAACATTTTAAGTTTTTTCAGACAAGTTGAAGAGCTGGCTCCCCTTAGAATTCCTCAGATCCGTGCACGTTTGAACCAGTTTCTTGAAGAGCATGCTGGAAAAATCAATGTGGATCAGAACAGATTAGAACAGGAACTGATCTATTATATCGATAAACTTGATATTACTGAAGAAAAAATCAGATTACAGAGTCACTGCAATTATTTTATTGAAACGCTGAAAAGTAAAGATGCTAATGGCAAGAAACTTGGTTTTATATCACAAGAAATTGGCAGAGAGATCAATACTATGGGTGCCAAAGCAAATGACGCGCAGATACAGCAGTTGGTTGTGGGTATGAAAGAGGAATTGGAAAAGATCAAAGAACAGCTGTTAAACGTTATTTAAGAAACAATAAAATGCATTCTCTGATCAGTTAACCTGAGTTAGAGAATATATCACATATCAAATGATACAAGGCAAACTCATTATATTTTCGGCTCCGTCAGGTGCAGGAAAAACGACTATAGTTAAACATTTACTAAAGAAATTCCCTAACCTGTGTTTCTCCATTTCTGCCACAACACGTGAATCACGCGGTGATGAGCAGCACGAAAAAGATTATTACTTTATTTCTAAAGAGGCCTTTCTACACAAGGTTGCACACCAGGAATTTGTAGAGTTCGAAGAGGTCTATAATGGCACATTCTACGGTACTCTGCGCTCTGAGATAGAAAGAATCTGGAATGATGGTAAACATGTGATTTTTGATATTGACGTAGAAGGTGGACTCCGCTTAAAGCGTAAATATGAAAAAGACGCATTGGCAATTTTTGTTCAGCCGCCATCGCTTGAAGTCCTGAAATCGAGATTAAGCGGACGAGGGACAGACAGCGCTGAAAAACTGCAGGAACGGTTTGTTAAGGCGGAGAAAGAACTGGAATATGCAGATAAATTTGATGTCATTCTTAAAAACTTTGACCTGGAAACTGCCTGCCTCGAAGCAGAAAAATTAATTTCGGCTTTTATTGGCACAAAGTAATAAATATGTCTAAAACGGGTCTGTTCTTCGGTTCTTTCAATCCCATTCATATGGGTCACCTGGTAATTGCCGGACACATGGCCCATTTTACTGACCTTGACGAAGTTTGGCTGGTCGTCTCCCCTCATAATCCGTTAAAGAACAAAAAGGGATTGGGGAACATGTACGATCGTTTGGAAATGGCCAGGCTCGCCACCGAATTTTCAGAAGGTCTTCAGGTAAGTAATATTGAATTTAGTCTCCCTCAGCCGTCCTATACAGTCGATACACTGGCTTACTTACAAGAGAAGCACCCAACCAGGGAATTTGTACTTATTATGGGAGCAGACAACCTATCTTCATTAAGCAAATGGAAGAATTATGAGGTTTTGCTGAAAAATTATAAGATTTACGTTTACCCCAGACCGGGCTCAGTAATTGAAGAATGGAAAGACCATCCGTCAATTACACTGACTGATACCCCGCAGATGGACATCTCCTCTACCTTTATAAGACAAGCTTTAAAGGACAACAAGAATATTGAATTCCTGGTTCCAGACAGTGTAATTGCATTTATGGATAGTAAAAACATGTATCGCTAATCTAGCGGTAGATTAGGAATATCGTCGGTTTTTTATGCAGATCTATTTTTTCCTGACGCCATTGTCCGATGCTCTGTGTTCTAATAAATTCATCTTCACCGGTAATATTACTGGCAACGCACAGCAACGTTTGAGCAGCGGTATTTTTGATAATATCTTCGTATAGGTGATTATTTCGGAATGGGGTTTCAATGAAAAGCTGAGTTTGTTTTTCCTTCTCTGCAGTTTTCTCCAGCTCTTTTATTTTCTTAACCCGTTCTACCTTATCAATTGGGAGATAGCCGTGGAAAACAAAACTCTGCCCATTAAATCCAGAAGCCATCAATGCCATTAATAAAGAATTGGGCCCCACTAGAGGAACGACTTTAATACCTCTTTTATGGGCTTCGGAAACTATTTCAGCACCAGGATCGGCAATACCGGGGCAACCAGCCTCACTCATTAGGCCTACATCTTTGCCGGTCATTAGTTCCTTGAAATATGGAACCATTGAGTCATTCCTTTTATGCTTACCATAATCGTGAATTGTCAACTCACTCTGAGGAATTTTAATTCCCGCTTCTTTCAGAAATTTTCTGGCAGTCTTTTCATTTTCAACGATATATGTTGGAATTGCATTGATAGTATCAACTAGAAATGGAGTAAATGACTTGGCCGATGCGTTTTCAGCCAATGGTACAGGGATAAGATAAAGAGTGCCTTTTTTCATTAGTATTTATTTGTTATAATGTTTACCTGCCCAAATCTTCTACAAAAGAATAATCAATTAAAATTGGTATGTTTTATGTAATGTGTATAGAAAAATCATCATTATGATAACAGACAGGCAATCTGATACAAAGGAAAAGAATTAATCGCCATAAAGAGAAAAAACCGGCATGAAATATTGATTAACGATTGTCTGGAACTGAAAATAAATCCATCTAATGCATACAAATACATTTCGACTTATACGAAAAACAGAAGAAACCCGTCTCGCGCAAAACAAAATTTGCATTTTAAAAGAAAATAAAATATATAATTCGTAAATATGACTTAAACTTTTGAACTATTTACTACTCAAAGAGATAACACATATCAATTAGTTTAGGTTTTAACACACACACAAATGAAACAACTAATCAAATTGCCAGCTATAATACTGGGGCTAGTGCTCCTGTTCAGCGGGCCGCCTCAAAAGGCGATGGCGCAATACGATGATATTTCCATGGATTCGTTTTATGATGAACTTTCACCATACGGAACCTGGATGAATGATCCACAGTACGGTAGAGTCTGGAGACCAGATGTCGACCAGCGTGATTTCAGGCCTTATTACAGTAATGGCCGTTGGGCGATGACTGAATACGGTAACACTTGGGTATCTGACTATGACTGGGGTTGGGCTCCGTTTCACTACGGTCGTTGGGTACTAAATAGTTATAGCCAATGGTTATGGATTCCGGATACAGTCTGGGGCCCAGCCTGGGTAAGTTGGAGAAGTGGTGGCGGATATTACGGCTGGGCACCTTTAGGCCCTGGTATAAATATTAGCATTGGAGGCGGAGGATACAATATGCCTAGCGCATGGTGGGTTTTTATTCCGCAGCGTAATATCTACAGCAATTATTATCCCCGTTATGGCGGTGTGAATATTAATATTTATAACCGTACAAAAATTATAAATTATACTTACGGAAGAGACAGACGTACGTATTACACTGGTCCAAGAGCATCCGAAATCCGTAGGGTTACGAATAGAGATGTCAGAGTTTATCAGGTTTCCAGGTCGAATACGCCAGGCAGAACGAATATTTCAAATAACAGGTTAAACATTTACAATCCAGGAACCAGAGGAAGCAGTTCTGTAGCAGCCGATAATAGAAGAGGTAATGCAAATGATAGGTCCAATCCAAATTCCAGAGGAGATAACAATAATAGAACAGACAGACAAGGTACTGTTAACCGTCAGGGTTCTACAAATAGCAGGAATAGCGGAACCGTTGTAGAAAATAATGCTAGACCCTCCCGTTCTGATGTCAATCCGCGCAATGCCGGGCAAGAGCAAAATCGGCAGTCACAACGTACTGAACAACAACAGCAAGCTATACAGCAGAGAGAACAGAGATCGCAGCAGCAACGTGACGTTCAAAGCCAGCAAAGAGATCAACGGTCTCAGCAGCAACGTGAAGCCCAGGCACAGCAACAGGATCAGCAGAGACAACAACGAGACGCTCAGACACAACAAAGAGAGCAACGTTCTCAGCAGCAGCGTGAAGCTCAGGTGCAGCAACAACGTCAAGCTCAAGACCAACAAAGGCAACAGCAACAACAACAACGTCAAGCTCAGGATCAACAAAGGCAACAGCAACAGCGTCAAGTCCAAGACCAACAAAGGCAACAGCAACAGCAACAACGTCAAGCTCAGGAGCAACAAAGGCAACAGCAACAGCAACAACGTCAAGCTCAGGAGCAAAGTAGAGCCAGAAGTGCCGAAAGCAGTAATCAGAGATCCGAATCTGGCGGCAGATCTGGTAACCGCGGTGGAAGAGGCAACTAAGCATTTAAACATTAACACACCTTTCAGTACACAGAAAACCGGCCTTCCAAAGGGGCCGGTTTTTATTTTATATATTATAATTATCTTTGCAGCTTCATCAAGCTATTTGCTTAATCCCATATGATCCACCCCGAAATAGAAAAACGTAAAACATTTGCCATTATCAGTCACCCCGATGCAGGGAAAACCACTTTAACCGAGAAGTTTCTTCTCTTTGGAGGAGCCATCAACACAGCCGGGGCGGTAAAACGGAATAAAGCCAATCAAAGCAGTACTTCAGATTTTATGGAGATTGAAAAACAACGTGGAATCTCAGTTGCCACGTCTGTTATGGGCTTTGAGTATAAAGGCAAACGCATTAACATTCTGGATACACCAGGTCACAAGGACTTCGCTGAAGACACCTACCGCACCCTGTCTGCTGTAGATAGTGTAATTCTCGTTGTAGACTGCGTGAAAGGTGTCGAAGAGCAGACTGAAAAATTGATGGGCGTCTGCCGTATGCGGAATACCCCGGTAATTATCTTTGTAAATAAGATGGACCGGGAAGGTAAAGATGCATTTGATCTGCTTGATGAGATAGAAAAGAAACTTAATATCAGCCTTTGCCCGCTCTCATGGCCTATTGGACAAGGCCATACATTTAAAGGCGTTTATTCCATTTATAATAAACACCTGAACTTATTTGAGCCGGACAAGACCAAGATTGCAGATCCGGTAATTGAGGTGAATGACCTGGATGATGAAAACCTCCATAATTTCCTGAAACCGAAAGAACTGGATGGCCTTAAAGGCGATCTGGAGCTGGTAGACGGTGTATATGGTACACTTGATCCTCAACTATATACAGACGGGCTGCTTGCACCAGTGTTCTTTGGAAGTGCAATCAATAACTTCGGAATTAAAGAATTACTGGATACATTTATCAATATTGCGCCAAGTCCAAGGAGCCGTGAAGCAGAGCAGCGTGAAGTATTGGTTGAAGAGAAAAACTTCTCTGGATTTGTATTTAAAATTCACGCCAATCTAGACCCTAAACACCGTGACCGAATCGCTTTCCTGAGAGTTTGTTCCGGTAAGTTTGAAAGAAATAAATTCTATTACCACACCCGTCAAGGTAAAAAGCTTAAGTTTTCGAACCCGATGGACTTCATGGCCAACGAGAAGAGTATCGTTGAAGAAGCATGGCCCGGAGACGTAGTTGGCCTATATGACAGTGGAAACTTCAAAATTGGAGATACGTTGACTGAAGGCGAACAATTACAGTTTAAAGGTATTCCAAGCTTCTCTCCTGAAATCTTTAAAGAAGTCGAGAACAAAGATCCTTTACGCACAAAACAACTCGAGAAAGGCATCCAGCAGTTGACAGAAGAAGGCGTTGCACAATTATTTATTGCGCAGCCGGGTAACAGAAAAATAATAGGTGCCGTTGGTGACCTGCAGTTTGAAGTAATCGCTTTCCGTCTGGAACACGAATATGGTGCAAAAGCACACTTCCGTATGCTGAGTTATACGCGCTCTAATTGGGTGACCTCGAAGGACAAAACCAAACTGGAAGAATTTGTTAAACGTAAACAACAACATATTGGACAGGATAAGGACGGTAACCCCGTATACCTGGCAGATAATGATTTTATGATCAATATGACCAAAAGAGATTATCCTGATATTGAATTCCATAAAACGTCAGAATTCAAGTCTTAAGAACAATATAAAGTAACTTATAAAGCAAAAAAGCGGGATTCTTTTAAAAGAATCCCGCTTTTTTATTGCCGGTCCTGCCGAACAGGAAGCATGAACTAACTCAATTGAGCCAGCGCTTTTTTAATTCTTGGGATCATTTCCTGGATACCTTTCAAAGAGCAGCCACCTACTGAAGCACGGAACCATGATTTTGTTTCATCTGTACCAAAAGCAGAGAACGGAACCAAAGCAGCCTGAGCTTCCTTGATCAGATAGAAGTTTACATCGGCGCTATCTTTAAGCACCTGACCCGAAGGTGTAGTTTTTCCAATATAATCAATCTTAAGCGTCAGGTAGATCGCACCCATAGGAACAATAGCATCTACCGCGAAACCTTCGGCCTTCATTTCCTGAAAACCATCATATATTGTATCAAGACTTAAACGGATCTGCGATTTAAATGCAGCAAGGAAAGTATCTACCTGCGCCTTATCACTAAAGTATTTGGCAACCGCCACCTGTTCAGCTTTCGGCGCCCAGGCACCTATATGCGTAAGAAATGCTTTCATCTTCGCGATTACCGCAGCAGGACCAAATCCCCAGCCGACACGTACACCCGTTGCTGCCAGACACTTAGAGGTACCATCAATATAAATTGTATAATCCCTCATTTCAGGACGCAGACTAACCGGATTAATATGTTCCTTATCAAAGGTTAGCAGAGAATAGATCTGGTCATACATCACATATAATGGCTTTTCACCTGCCGATCTTGATTTGTTCTCTTCAATAACGATATCACAAATCTCTTCGAGCTGATCTTTAGTGAACATCGTACCCGTCGGGTTCAGCGGTGAGCAGAGTGCCAATAAAGTTGCACCTTTCAAATGTGGTTTTAATACCGCAGCAGTAGGCATGAAATTCGTTTCTTCTGTGGTTTCCACAGCGATACCTTCCGCCGAAGATAAGTGACAGTAATGGTTATTATTCCAGGAAGGAGCAGGATAAATCACTTTATCTCCCGGATCAACCAGGGCAAGGTAAGTCGCATAGATCAAAGGACGGGAACCGCCAGAAACCAGGATTTCGTTTGATTTAAAATCAAGATTATATCTGTCTTTCAATAACTCAACAATAGTCTCACGCAACGCAAGAATACCATCTGCAGGCGGATAATTCGTCTGATGCTGGTTATAAGCTTCAATAATAGCATCCTTCAATGCTTCTGGTATTGGAAAAATAGAAGGGTCAAAGTCACCAATCGTCAGATTGGCAATATCAGTACCCTTGCTTTTCATATCATTGACTTCGTTGCCAATTTTAATAATCTCAGAGCCAATTAATGAGTTGGCTAATACTGATACGTTCATATTATTTATAATTAATGGTTAGCGTTAGGCAAGCAATTTCTGAATTGCTGACCTTGTTTTTTCAAAATTAAACTGATCCAGTATCTGCTCCATCATTTGTTCAATGGCATCATTACAAAGGTTTCCGATACTGCCTTCGTGGGTATGATTAACCTCTTCAGAGGGCTTAAAAGTGCCGTTTTCAATAGACTCCCCAACAATCTTATAAGCTTCACGGAAAGGAACACCACTTAATGCAAGTTCATTCACGACCTCCACACTAAACAGATAAGCATATTTCGGGTCTTTAAGAATATCACCTTTGAGTTCAATATGTTGCAGCATGTAGGTAGTCATTTCCAGACATTCGTTCAATGAAACCATTGCAGGAAACAAATTCTCCTTCAATAACTGCAGATCCCGGTGATAACCAGAAGGCAGATTAGTCGTCATCATGGCAATTTCGTTTGGAAGAGCCTGAATTTTATTACAACGTGAACGGATCAGTTCAAAAACATCGGGATTCTTTTTGTGCGGCATAATGCTTGAGCCGGTGGTTAGTTCATCCGGAAAGCGGATAAAACCAAAATTCTGGTTAATGAATAAACAAACATCCATAGCCATTTTAGCCAGACTTGCTGCTACCGAAGACATTGCCTGAGCCAGTATTCGCTCTGTTTTCCCTCTGCCCATCTGTGCATATACCACGTTGTAGTTCAGATTCTCGAAACCCAGCAATTCAGTCGTCAACGTTCTGTTTAAAGGAAAAGACGACCCATATCCAGCAGCAGAACCCAAAGGATTCTTATTACAGATCTTCCAGGCAGCCAGCATCACCTCCATATCGTCCACAAGACTCTCTGCATAAGCGCCAAACCAAAGGCCGAAAGAAGATGGCATTGCAATCTGCAGATGCGTATACCCTGGTAGTAATTTATCTTTATGCGTATTGCTTAAAGCGATCAGCTGCTGAAAAAGTACAGCTGTATTGTGTACAGTAGTCTCAATTCTGTCTCTGAAAAATAATTTAAGATCAACCAGAACCTGATCATTACGGGAACGGCCGCTATGAATTTTTTTACCAGCTTCACCGATACGCTGAGTGAGCATCCATTCCACCTGGGAATGTACATCTTCCACTGTATCCTCAATACGGAAATCTCCGGCCTCAATCTCCGCATAAATGTTTTTCAGTTCCTTTTGTATCAGAACCAGTTCATCCGCTGTCAGCAAACCGATACTTTCCAGCATCTGTACGTGGGCAAGGGAGCCCAGAACATCAAAAGCTGCCATTTCCAAATCCAGTTCACGGTCTTTACCCACCGTGAAACTCTCAATGTCTTTATTTACTTCAATATTCTTTTGCCAGATTTTCATACTTTAATTTAATATGCGCCCGGGCGCGGTTTTGAAGGGGCAAAAATACAATAAATGTCCCGATGCGATTAATAATAAGGTCCGGAAAAAATAATCCGGCGGTTAAAGGCTATTTACCCCCGATAACAGGCTTCAGCAGCGCGATATAAAGGGAAATTCCTTCCTCGACTTCTGCACTGTATACATATTCGTCGGCCATATGTGACCTTGCCGAATCACCAGGACCTATTTTTACTGAAGGGATGCTCAATAGAGCCTGATCAGAAGTTGTAGGGGAACCATAAGTAGTCCGTCCTAGCGCAATACCAGATACAACAAAAGGATGTCCTTTATCTATAGACGAAGGTTTTAGTCGGATAGAACGCGGTGTGACTTCACAATCCACATTAGTTCTGATTATCTTCAGGACTTCTTCGTTCGTATAAGCATCCGTTACCCGGACATCCACAGTGAATGTGCAAGTTGCAGGAACTACATTATGCTGAGAACCCGCATTAATGATCGTAACCGACATTTTCAAAGGTCCGAATACCTCTGACACCTTTGAAAAACGGTAATGCCTGAACCAGTCAATAGCTTTTAAAGCTTTATAAATCGCGTTATCACCTTCCTCTCTGGCTGCGTGCCCGGCCTTGCCTGTAACAGTACAGTCAAGTACCAGTAAACCCCTCTCGGCAATAGCAAGGTTCATTTGGGTTGGCTCACCGACTATGCCAAACTCTAGTGGGCCAAGATCAGGAATTACACATTCCAGACCATTGTTACCCGAAATCTCTTCTTCTGAAGTTGCAGCGAGGCAGAGGTTATAACTCAAACCGTCCTGCTCGTAAAAATATAAGAAAGTAGCTATCAGTGAAACCAGACATCCGCCAGCGTCATTACTACCCAGACCGTACAATTTACCATCTTCCAGATCCGGGGCATATGGATCCCTGGTATAGCCGGAATTAGGTTTAACAGTATCGTGGTGGGAATTTAAAAGGACCGTCGGCTTAGCCGGATCATAAAATTTATTATAGGCCCAGACATTGTTCAGTTTACGATGAACGGGCACCCCGCGCTCCTGAAGGAACTGTGCGATCACTTCCGCTGTCTGGTCTTCTTCTTTACTGAAGGAAGGAATGCTGATTAATTTTGTCAGCAAGGCTAAACTATCCTCTTGCAGTTTTTCTATTGTCATTATTCTTTGGTATATAATGCCCCGGCTTTTAAAGCCGAAAGCTTGATGCCTTTGATCAGGGAGGAACTAAATCCATTATGTTCCATCTCGTTTAAACCCGCGATGGTACACCCTTTAGGCGAAGTAACTTTATCAATTTCCTGCTCCGGATGTGATTTCATCTGCAATAATAAATCTGCAGCACCCTTTGCAGTTTGCACGGCCATTTTCAGGGCTTCGTCAGCATGAAAACCTATTTCTACACCACCCTGCGAAGCCGCTCGGATAGCTCTAAGAAAGAAGGCGGTACCACAGGCACATAATGCTGTAGCAGCAGTCATCAGGTCTTCATTAATTTTAACAACAGCACCAACCGTTTCGAACATCCGGCAAACCTCCTCCACATGTTCTGCTGAAGCATTATCTGTAGCCACACAAGTCATAGACTGACCAATTGCAATAGCCGTGTTGGGCATTGCCCGGATCACTTCCAGTTCCGGATAAGATTTAGAGCGGATATCTGCACAGCTCACTCCCGATGCCACCGAGATAAAGACCTGCTTTGCAGGAACAGTAGCCGGTTTAATCTGTTCCATTAACTGATTCAATTGCTGGGGAAGTACTGCTAGTACCACAATATCCGAAGCGGCCACAGCAGCAGCGTTATCGGCATCCACGCCATAACCCAGTGCAGCAAATTCCGCAAGGTTTGCAATGTTTCTTCTGGTTAAGATCAATTGTTCCGGTTTTGCATACCCGGCTTTCACCAGACCTTTAGCCAGTGACAGACCTATATTTCCGCTGCCAAGTATGGCTATTTTACCCGTAAACTGTTTCATAAGACGCTATGCTGTTAATTCTGTACCGAAACCATTTGTATCAATCAAAGGAAGGTCATCTGCCTGTCCGATATAGACGGCGCGGACTCCCTGCCTGATCGCCTCAAAAGCGTTAAACAATTTAGGAATCATACCACCGGAAACCACACCATCAGCCTTTAAAGCTTCAAAAGAAGTACTGCTGATCTGCCTTACCACCGAATCATCGTCATCTACATCACGCAGCACACCTTTCTTTTCGAAACAATAAACCAGCCTGGTATCATAAATACCTGACATGGCTACAGCCACCGCTGATGCGATTGTATCTGCATTTGTATTCAGCAGCTGTGTCTGTCCGTCATGCGTAATAGCACAAAGAACAGGAACCAGTCCACTTTCCAGTAAACTCTGCAAAGTTTTAGTATTTACCGAATTCTCGTTCAGGTCCCCTACAAAACCATAATCAACGGTAGAGACGGGCCTTTTCACCGCAGAAATCACATTACCATCTGCGCCGCTCAGACCAATTGCATTACAACTTTTTGCCTGGAGCTGCGCAACCATATTTTTATTGATCAGCCCGGCATAGACCATTGTCACAACCCTTAAAGTTTCAATATCGGTTATTCTTCTGCCGTCAACCATTTTAGGTTCAATCCCCAGGCTTTTGCCCAGTTCAGAAGCAATTTTACCACCACCATGCACCAGGATCTTGTCTCCTGGCAGCGCATGGAAATCCAGCAGGAACTGATGAAGTTTCTCGGAATGATCAATAATATTACCGCCTATTTTAATAATGGTTAACTGTTTCATGAGCTGTAAACTATTTGGGAATCGTTCTAAGATAAGTTTTCCAGCAGACCTTTCAAAACCGCCTGAGCAGCCCATAAACGGTTACCCGCTTCCTGAATCACCAGGCTGTTCGGACCATCCAGAACCTCACTGCTCAACTCCAGGTCTCTGCGGACCGGTAAACAGTGCATTACCCTGGCATTGTTCGTCCCCTTAAGCTTATCACCGGTAAGCATCCAACCTTCCGGGAAAGGAAGAATTTTACCGTAATCAGCAAAACTTGACCAATTCTTTACATAGATGTAATCGGCACCTTCCAGTGCTGCATCCAGATCATGACTGATTGTCGCTCCCGGAGTGAAATCTTCCGATAATTCGTAACCAGCAGGCTGTACAACTGTAAAATCAACAAGCCCGTCCTGCTGAGCCCGGCACATCCATTCCGAAAAAGAATTCGGAACTGCTTGCGGCAACGCTTTCACATGAGGCGCCCAGGCTAAAACGACCTTAGGCTTGCCTTCGCCCTTCCAGGTTTCCTGAATAGTAACCAGGTCGGCCAGACTTTGCAGCGGGTGCCGCGTGGCACTTTCCAGACTCACAACCGGAACTCCGCAATAGCTTATAAATTTGTTAAAGAAATCTTCGTTATAATCCTCGTCTCGGTCTTGAAGTTTAGGAAAAGAACGCAGGCCCAGGATATCACAATATTGTCCCATCACAGCCGCCGCTTCGCGGATATGCTCAACAGTACTGCCATTCATAACCACACCATCTGCTGTTTCCAGCGCCCAGCCCTCTTTATCCATATTCATAACCATCACACTCATCCCTAAGTTAATGGCCGCTTTCTGCGTACTCAGACGGGTACGCAGACTTGGGTTCAGAAAAACCAGGCCTATCGTTTTATGTCTCCCCAGGTGTTCCTGACTATAAGGGTTCTGTTTTAAGGTTAACGCATCATTTACTAACTGGCTGATGTCTTTAACATCATTTACTGAAGTGAATTGGTTCATCCTTTTATAGCGATTTTAAATTTGTCTAAAAACTGATCTGCCTGTGCTTTGCTCAGGTTTAATGCCGGCAATAATCTGATTACATTAGGTTTTGCCTCTCCGGTAAAAATATGGTGCTGAAAAAGCAGGTTCTTTTTAACCTGTGAAAGTTCCGCCGGCAGATCGATACCGATCATCAGTCCACGACCTCTTACTTCCTTTACACCTTCAATTTTGCGCAGCTCCTGAATCAGATACTCTCCGATTTCCGCAGCATTCTCCATTAGATTATCCTGCTCCATAATTTCAAGAACAGACAGTGCTGCAGCACAAGCCAGATGATTACCACCGAATGTCGTACCCAGCATACCGTGCCAAGGCTTAAATTTCGGAGCAATAGAAATTCCTGCAACCGGGAAACCATTTCCCATCCCTTTGGCCATCGTATAAATATCTGCCTGAACACCAGCGTAATCATGCGAATAGAACAAGCCCGTTCTGCCATAACCACACTGAACGCTGTCTGCAATGTAAACGGCATTATACTGATCACAAAGTGAGCGAATTAACTGAAGGAAAGATTTACTGGCTTCCTGAATACCACCAACACCCTGGATTCCTTCAATAATTACAGCAGCAACATCTTGTCCATTTTGGTTAAAATACTCCTTTAGAGCCTCTTCATCATTGAAAGGAAGAAAATCGATATTGGTAGTCTCATTAACCGGTGCAATTATTTTGGGGTTATCAGTCGCCGAAACGGCAAGTGATGTACGGCCGTGGAAAGCACCTTTAAAAGCGACAATCTTTTTTCTGCCGTTATAGAAGGATGCTAATTTTAAAGCATTTTCATTGGCTTCGGCACCAGAATTACATAAAAACAGCTGATAATCCGTTTTACCGGAAACCTGTCCCAATTTTTCGGAGAGCTGAACCTGCAGCGGAATTTTAACAGAATTACTGTAAAACCCAACCTTAGCCAGCTGCTCGGTTAGACGTTTAACATAATGCGGATGCGTGTGTCCGATAGAGATCACCGCGTGTCCGCCATACAAATCAAGATATTCCTGACCTTTTTCATCCCAGACAGTACTACCTGAGGCTTTAACAATTTCTATATCATTTAATGGATATACGTCGAATAAGTTCATCTTGTTTTGGTTTTGGTCCGGACAAAGCCCGGAATAAATAAATAATCGGATAATTGCTCAGAATTAGCGGCTATGCTTAAAAAGCAGAGCCTTTAAGCCGTAGCCCTTGCTTTTCCTCCAAACCAAACAATAGATTCATATTCTGCACAGCCTGCCCGCTTGCACCCTTTAACAGATTATCAATAATACTGATGATCAATAACTTGTCACCATGTTTTTCCACGTGCACCAGGCATTTATTGGTGTTAACCACCTGTTTCAGGTCAATATTTTTTACACTTACATGCGTAAACGGATGCGCCGCATAATAGTCGTTATAAAGTTTTTCCACTTCTTCGGCGGACAAATCACTATCCATATAAACAGCTGCCAGAATACCTCTCGTGAAGTCACCACGCTGCGGAATAAAATCCATAGCGGCCTTAAAAGCCGGGTCCAACTGTTGCAGACTCTCACCGATCTCATTCAGATGCTGATGTTCGAATGCTTTATAAACAGAAAGATTATTATTACGCCAGCTGAAATGTGATGTGGCAGAAAGACTTTGTCCAGCACCCGTAGAACCCGTTGTCGCGTTGATGTGGATATCATTTTTTAGCTGTCCGCTGGCTGCAAGAGGTAATAATGCTAACTGTATGCAGGTCGCAAAACAGCCTGGGTTAGCAATAAAAGAAGCTTGCTGAATACGTTCCCTGTTTAGTTCAGGCAAACCATATACCCAGCTATTCCCTGCCGAAGCATGTAATCTGAAATCCTGGCTCAGGTCAATGATTTTAATTCCTGCAGCAATTGGATTTGCATCCAGGAATTTTTTGGCGTCCCCGTGTCCAACACACAGGAATAAAACATCAATCGCATCGGATAGTTCAGCACTGAAGCGAAGGTCTGTATCCCCTAAAAGGTCTGTATGGACATCAGAAATGAGATTTCCCGCATTACTGTTGCTATGTACAAAGGTAATTTCCACGCCATCGTGGTTCAGGAGCAGACGCAGCATTTCGCCACCTGTATAACCTGCTCCTCCTACAATTCCTGCTTTAATCTTCATTGCCGTTCACTTTATGCCAGATCATTACCTGGTTACCAAATATTTTAGAGAATCCTTTCACGTCTTCACCGCTCCAGGCATTATTCATTTCACCATAGCTGCCGAATTTGTTACTCATCAGATCATGTGCAGATTCGATACCTATTACCTGGAAACGATAAGGCAATAATTCAACAAATACTTTTCCGCTAACCATTTTCTGGGTGTCGGCTAGAAAAGCTTCAATATTACGCATGATCGGATCATGGAACTGGCCTTCATGAAGATAGTTACCATAGAAAGAAGACAATTGCTCCTTCCAGCTCAGCTGCCATTTGGTTAATGTATGTTTTTCCAGTGTGTGGTGTGCTTTGATAATTACCATTGGTGCGGCAGCTTCAAAACCTACACGCCCTTTAATCCCGATAATCGTATCTCCAACGTGAATATCACGGCCAATACCGTAAGGCTGCGCAATAGCTTGTAATTGCTGAATAGCAGTTACAGGATCTAATTTTTCACCATCAAGACCAACAAGCTCACCTTTTTCAAAAGTCAGTTCAATTTTACGGCTTTCAGTTTCAGTAACCTGGGTAGGCCATGCCTCTTCAGGAAGTGTTTGATGGGAAGTAAGCGTTTCCTGTCCGCCTACTGAGGTACCCCAAAGACCTTTATTGATTGAGTATCTCGCTTTTTCGGCACTGTAAACAACGCCGTGTGATTGTAAATATTCAATTTCAGCTTCACGGGATAATTTCAAGTCCCTGATCGGCGTAATAATTTCTACACCCGGAATAATAATATTAAAGATCATGTCAAATCTTACCTGATCATTACCAGCACCGGTACTGCCGTGTGCTACATAGTCAGCACCAATTTTCTTTACATAATTGGCGATGGCCGTTGCCTGACTTACACGTTCAGCACTTACAGATAATGGATAAGTAGCATTTTTAAGCACATTACCGAAAATCAAATATTTGATACACCCTTCGTAATAATGTGTAGTTTCATCTACGACTGCATGAGAAGCCACGCCAAGTGCATATGCCCGTTTCTCAATCTCCTGCAATTCTTCGTTAGAAAAACCACCCGTATTTACAATCACGGAATGCACTTCCAAACCTCTGTCCTGCGCTAAATGAATACAGCAAAATGACGTATCTAAACCTCCGCTAAAAGCTAAAACTACTTTCTTTTTCATCGTTCTTTTATTTTTTGATTAGGTGCTGAAACCCGAAAGGCTCCATTGTTCTTTTATTTATTAAACTACTTTGTTTCTTTTAAACGCTTAAGCTAAAGCCTTCGTTTAAAAATATCCCTTAAAGCTCTTCTTCTTATCTTGCAAAAATCGACGACAAAAAAGACACAGACTTATTTTCGTTACTGCCATCCTGAGATTTCGGCTGTAATACCAGTCTTTGCTTAATGCGCATAAAACGCTCATAAAGCTTCGGCTTACGCTGCAGCTCTTCCGCAAATTTCTTGGCGACATCATGTTTTTGCTTGGCAGGATCGTAGAGCATAGCCGTGCACATGCAATTTTTGCGCTCCTTACTTTTCAGGATCTCAAAATTTACACAGCTCTGGCAGCCCTTCCAGAAATCCTCATCCTGAGTCAGTTCCGAATAAGTAACGGGTTCATAGCCCAGATCAGAATTGATCTTCATGACAGCAAGACCAGTGGTCAGGCCAAATATCTTAGCTTTAGGATAGTTCAGGCGGGAGAGTTCAAAGATTTTCTCTTTGATCATATGGGCCAGCCCGACTTTTCTGTATTTTGGACTAACAACCAGGCCGGAGTTCGCAACGAACTGACCATGACTCCAGGTCTCAATATAACAGAATCCAGCCCATGAGCCATCTTTATTAAAGGCTATTACGGACTTGCCCTCAGCCATTTTGCCAGCGACATAATCAGGGGATCTTTTAGCGATACCTGTACCGCGTGCTTTAGCTGATTCGGCCATCTCCAGGCAGATTTCTTCAGCGAAAACACGATGTTCAGGAAGTGCAACCTGCACTACAAAATCGTTTATATTCATTAAAGGTTAACGAAAAAATAAGTGTGTAAATTAATTGTTTTTTAAGAGGCAATCCTCTAAGACGGAGTAAAGAAATACTCACATGCGGGGTGTATAATTCTGCCGGCTGGTTGTTACATAGATGACAGGCTGCAAACGTTCAATATACAAACTTCGCGCAGCAATATTCTTTGCTGTTACGATGCTAAGTTTATGTGAAGTATGCATTGTCATTTTCTGTATAAAATCCCGCTTTAGATTATTAATTTGTAAAGGTTTAAATAAATATTGAGTTGTGCAATACGTGTTTTAATTTTTTGACATTCAAACGATCCTTATCCGCCTGCTGCTCAACGGATACAAAAGTATGTTTTATTTGAAAAATGCAACTAAAAACAGGTTAATTTTATGTTATTTTTTTTCATTTCTTTCAATTAGCGTCCGAAGCGGAACTCATGCGAAAGTAAATTCTGTTTTCCCTCCAGTAATCCAGAGATAATTTCCATACCCAATACAGAAAAAGTAATCCCGTTTCCACCAAATCCCAGTACAAAATAAGTATCCTGAAATCTTGGGTGTTCCCCGATATATGGCAGTCCGTCTTTAGTTTCTCCAAAAGTACCACACCAGCTGAAATCTGTGATAAAATCAATTGCAGGAAGAAATGCCTTCAATGTTTTATTGAGCTTCCCCTCTTTCCGGCCTAAAAGTGCATCCCGCCGTAATGCGTTCCTGAAATTTTCATCTTCACCACCAACTAGCAGTCTACCGTCTGCAGTCGTACGCAGATATAAATAAGGGGAATCCGTATTCCAGAATAATGTATCGCAAATACTATTTTTCAGTTGCGGATTCCGTTCACTTACCATCGCATAAGTACTTTTAAGCTTCACGATCTTTTCCGGCAGCAGGCCCTGGGCCTCATAACCCGTACAGTAAATAACTTTACCGGCACTAATCATCGACCCTGTATCCATCTGTGCAATTATACCCTGTTTCAAACGCGTCACCTTCCTGACTGCTGTCCTGTCAAAAACACGCAACCCCCTTTTTACATTATAATGCAGCAGATCATGCGTCATACAGAAGGCATCCAGACTTCCACCATCACCGGATAAAATTGCACCCGCCGCTTCCAGTCCATACAATTCCCTTAAATCATCCTTTTCCAGCCAGCTCACATTCAGTCCGGCAGCTTTACGGACTTCAAATTCATGAAGCAACCATTTCAGGTCTTTTTTCTGTGCCGCAAAGTAGACAGATTTTTTCATCTCAAAACCACAGGAGGAGCCAATTTCCTGAGCGAGGTCACGAAGTTTGTAGATTGCGTCCCGGCAACCGAGGTAACTATTATTGGCACCCGGTACGCCGATCATTTCCTGCAAACGATAAAGCGGTACATCTATTTCATACTGAAGCATGGAGGTAGTAGAAGAAGTACTTCCATACCCAATTTCTCTTTTATCGACTACAACAGTCTTATATCCCTTCTTTACCATTTCATGTGCTATCAGGGCACCGGTAATCCCTCCACCTATGATCAGAATATCACATTCCAGGTCAGTTCTCAAAGAAGGATAAGTATGCAGAAGGCCATTTTTGACCAGCCAGAAAGGTTCATTAGAGCGCAGATCCATATATTACAGCTAAAATAAACACAACAAACTTTGCGCTGTGATGTTTGCATATCGCGTGGTCTTTCAGGCCGGCTGATACATTTATTTGTCAAATATTATTTTATATCAGCTAAAACAGAACAAAATTAACATAGTAACCGTTTTTTTGTTACTCCCTGATACAAACCCGGTATCCGGCAGGGAACTTATCAAATCAGCGTATATGTCATTACTTTTTTCGCCCATACAGATTAAAGATCTGAACCTCAAAAACAGACTGGTTGTCTCTCCGATGTGCCAGTACAGTGCTAAAGACGGATTTGCCAATGACTGGCATCTCGTACACCTGGGAAGCCGGGCGGTAGGCGGCGCAGCCCTGATCATACAAGAAGCAACAGCGGTTTCTCCGGACGGACGGATTTCTCCAGGAGACCTTGGGATCTGGTCCGACGAACATATTCCTGTATTACAGCAAATTACCTCATTTATTAAAAACCAAGATGCCATTGCGGGTATCCAGTTGGCTCATGCTGGCCGCAAGGCAAGTTTCGACGTACCCTGGAGAGGTGGCCGCCAGATTAAGATCGAAGACGGCGGATGGGAAACAGTAGCAGCAAGTGCTATTCCTTACCATGCAGATGACAAAGCTCCCGTAGCAATGGACGCGGCAGCGATCAGCAAATTCAGGGACGACTTTAAAGCTGCTGTAAAAAGAAGCATTACAGCGGGTTATGAGCTTATTGAGATCCATGCTGCGCATGGCTACCTGTTCCATCAGTTTCTATCTCCTCTTACCAATTTAAGAACCGATGAGTACGGTGGCAGCTTTGAAAACAGAATCAGGTTGCTAATGGAAGTCGTTGCAGACACTAGAGAGATCTGGCCAGTAGAAAAAGCGCTGTTTGTAAGAATCTCGGCAACTGATTGGGCAGCAGGCGGGTGGTCACCAGAGGAATCTGTCCGGTTGAGTGGCTTACTAAAGGAGAATGGCGTGGACCTGATAGATTGCTCATCGGGCGGAAATGTCTCTCATCAGCAGATTCCACTTAAACCTGGCTATCAGGTGGAATTTGCAGAATCGATTAAAAAAGAAACCGGCATTTTAACCGCAGCAGTAGGATTAATTGATAATGCGTCACAAGCCGAGGAGATTTTGCAAAATGATCAGGCAGACTTGATTTGTATGGCCAGAGAATTCTTAAGAGAGCCTTATTTCGCACTCCATTCAGCTGCAGAATTAGAAGATGAGATTACATGGCCAAATCAATATGTGCGGGCAAAACCGGCAAAACATTAACTACTTCTTGCGATCAGACATACGCCAGCCCTGTTTTCTATAAGAAATTTAAATGTGTTAAACCTATTTGTCTTAAATTCGTTGTTTAAAAAAACTTAGATATGTTCGATAAATTAATGGCAGCCCAGCATAAAGCTGAAGAAATTAAAAAACGCCTGGACACTGTTTCGGTATTTGCTGAAGTAGAAAACGGTGCAATTAAAGTTACGGCGACTGCAAATAAAGCAATTACGGATATCGCAATTGATCCTGATTTTTATGCTCAGGCAGACCGGGAGGAAATTCAGGAATTGCTGCAGACAGCCATCAATAAAGTCTTAGAACAGGCAGAAAATGTAAGTGCTGCAGAAATGCAGTCTGCTACCAAAGATATGCTGGGTGGTCTGGGCGGCATGTTTGGCGCTTAAAGACACATCAGCGTACTATTAAAATAGATTTTTGTAAAAACATAACAAATGAAATTTACCTATTACGGCCAGTCCTGCTTCCTGCTGGAGGCAGATGGCAAAAAGTTTTTATTCGATCCATTTATCAGTCCTAACCCATTGGCCTCTGCCGTTGACATTAAGACCATCGAAGCAGATTATATTTTAGTCAGTCATGGACATGGCGATCATGTTGCAGACCTGGCAACCATCGCTAAACAAACCGGCGCATTGGTCATTGCCATGCCGGAAGTTGCTGACTGGGCCGGTAAACAAGGTGTTGAAAATATACATCAGATGAACTATGGCCCCGCAAACTTTGATTTCGGTAAATTAAGGATGGTTTGGGCTACACACTCCAGCTCTATGCCAGATGGCAGTTATGGTGGTAACCCGGCAGGATTTGTATTGGAAACCGGGGGTAAAGTTATTTATTACGCTGGTGATACCTCGCTGAATCTGGATATGAAAATCCTGGCTGATCTTTATAAACTAGATTATGCAATTCTGCCTATTGGCGGTAATTTTACGATGGATGCTGACGATGCACTGATCGCAACACGCTATATCGCCTGCGATAAAGTAATAGGCGTTCATTATAATACCTTCCCGGTTATCAAAATAGATACGGAAGATGCGCAGGCGAAATTCAGCAGAGAGAATAAATCATTACTGTTACCGGCTATTGGTGAAACAATAGAGTTATAGTATTCTACATGTAAGTATACAAAAAAGCCCCTTCCAAGTCCGGAAGGGGCTTTTATTTTGACTCAAATTTTAATGCGCCTCCAGCCAGGTACGACCTTCGCCAATTTCTATTTCAATTGGAGCAGTAGTTTCGATTGCAGACTTCATCCTGTGGCTGATAATTGATTTCATTGCTTCAACCTCTGTTTTAAGGACGTCGAATACAAGCTCATCGTGTACCTGCATTGTCATTTTAGACTGCAGATTCTGCGCTTTAATATCCTGGTGGATATTAATCATTGCAATTTTAATCATATCTGCAGCAGAACCCTGAATCGGAGCATTAATCGCATTTCGCTCCGCAAATCCCCTTACTGTTTGATTTGCAGAATTAATATCCCTCAGATATCTCCTTCTGCCCATCATAGTTTCCACGAACCCGTTCTCTCTGGCAAAATTCATGGTGTCATTCATATAACGCTTAATACCAGGATACTGTGCGAAATATTGCTCTATCATTTCCGCAGCCTCTTTTCTAGGGATGCCCAGGTTTTGGGAAAGACCAAAAGCAGACTGTCCATATATAATGCCGAAATTAACTGCTTTTGCATTTCTTCGCTGGGTTGGCGTCACTTCCTCAATGCTCAACCCATACACTTTCGCGGCAGTGGCTGTATGGATATCAATCCCATTTTTAAAAGCATCCAGCATATTTTCTTCCTTCGCGATATCAGCAATAATACGCAGTTCGATCTGCGAATAATCTGCAGACAGTAACACATGATTCTCGTCCCTTGGGATAAATGCTTTACGCACCTCTCTACCCCTTTCGGTACGGATCGGGATGTTCTGTAAATTCGGGTTATTAGAACTTAAACGTCCTGTTGCTGCAACGGCCTGGTTATAGCTGGTATGCACTCGACCGGTTTTTGGATTAACCAATAAAGGTAATGCATCTACGTATGTAGACTTCAGTTTCTGTAACTGTCTGAAATCTAATATATCTTTTACAATATCACTTTTCGAAGCCAGTCCCATCAACACATCTTCACCAGTCTGATATTGTCCTGTTTTTGTTTTTTTAGCCTTAGGGTCGAGCTTGAGCTTGTCGAAAAGCACCTCGCCCAATTGCTTAGGTGAAGCGAGATTAAATACCACCCCAGCCTTCTCAAAGACCAGTTGCTCAAATTTGCGAATCTCTATTTCCAGTTCGGCAGAATAAGTAATCAGCGTATCCATATCGATACGGACACCTTCCTTTTCCATATCGGCTAATACGAAGATCAGTGGGTTTTCAATTTTTTCCGCAAGTTCGGCCGCATTCAATTGTTTCAGTAACGGGCTAAAAACTTCGGCCAGTTGTAAAGTCACATCAGCATCTTCCGCTGCATAATCGACTACTTTTTCCACCGGAACATCCCGCATAGTACCTTGATTTTTACCTTTCGGACCAATTAGTGTAGTAATAGAAATCGGTGTGTATCCCAGGTAATTCTCAGCCAGTACATCCATATTATGGCGTGTATCCGGATCAATCAGGTAATGCGCCAGCATCGTATCAAACAACTGCCCTTTCACCTCTATATCATACCATTTCAGGATCAGCATATCATATTTGATATTCTGACCTATCTTACGAATCTGTGCATTCTCCAGGACTGGTTTAAATTCCGCTGCAAGCTGTAAAGCTGCATCCCTGTCTGCAGGAACGGGGATATACCATCCCTGACCCGCCTTTATACTGAAAGATAAGCCTACCAGTTCGGCGAGGTTCGCATCTGTCCCTGTAGTTTCTGTATCAAAAGATATGCTTTCCTGCTGCAGTAATAAAGCAATCAGTTCCGCTCTTTTTTCCGGAGAGCCGACAAGTTGGTAATCAGGTGCGGTATCAGCAATAGTTTTCCCTGCTGCAGGCTGTTCAAATAAATTGGGGAGCTGCTCAAAAGGTTTGGGTCTTTCCGGCATTGCTGCAGGTTGCCCGAACAGATCAGTTTGTCCTGTGACCGCTGCTTTTGCATCACTCACCGAGAAGCCCTCTCCGAAAACACGTTTACCTAATGTTCTGAACTCCAGTTCTGCAAATAGCGGCTCCAGTAATTCACGGCTCGGCTCATCCAGTTTGAGAGATGTTTCATCGAATTCTACAGGAACGTTCAGTATGATCGTAGCCAGCTTTTTGGAAATCATTCCCTGGTCTGCGAAATTTTCTACATTTTCACGCTGCTTGCCTTTCAGCTCATGAGAATGTGCTATAATATTTTCTACAGAGCCATAGGTCTTTATCAGCGACTTCGCCGTTTTCTCCCCAATACCAGGGATGCCGGGAATATTATCCACTGCATCACCCCACAAGCCCAGAATATCAATCACCTGTTCCACATTCTCAATATCCCATTTGGCCAGCACTTCAGGAACACCCATGATTTCCATGTCATTTCCCATTCTGGCCGGTTTGTAAATAAAGATATTTTCTGAAACCAGTTGCGCAAAATCCTTGTCAGGCGTCATACAATATACTGTAAAACCTGCCTTTTCACCCGCTTTAGCAAGTGTACCGATAATATCATCCGCTTCAAATCCATCTTTGGTTATAACAGGAATATTAAACCCTTCAATTAATTTGAATATATAAGGTAAAGCAGCCGCCAGATCTTCTGGCATCGCTTCCCTGTGTGCTTTATAAGCGACAAAATCAGTATGTCTTTCTGTAGGTGCATTTGTATCGAACACCACGGCAATATGACTGGGCTGTTCTTTTTTCAGCACTTCCATCAGGGTATTGGCAAAACCCATAACCGCAGAGGTATTAATCCCTGTAGAAGTAAACCTGGGATTTTTACTTAAGGCAAAATGAGCCCGGTATATCAGTGCCATACCATCAAGCAGGAAGAGTTTTTTCATATTATTATATTGTTTGCTAATACAGACGTATCTATCCTGTCAAAGTTAACACCTGATTTTTAGTAAACCTAATCGACGGCAGCTGAATTATCTGGCGAAAATCAATACTGCAGGTACAAGATTAAAACAGCAGTGCAGGATAATTCCGTAGATTAAACCATAACGCATTCTCACATAGCCAAAGATCAACCCTCCTGTAAGTTGTGGAAGGGTATAAAGCAATCCAAAAGGCAGCAATTGTATACCACTCGAGAAATTTCCCAAATGAAAATAAGCAAAGGCTAAAGCTGTAAAATGGAAATAAAAAGGAAAGTATTTTTTTCTAAAATTATGTTTGCGGGTCAGGCTTCCGGCCAGGTTAAAACGGTATAACAGATATAAAACTCCAAAGATCGGAGGAGAGATTAGATATGCCCATTTTGTGCCGGTAATTGCAGTAAGCAAAGCACCGCAAATAAAGGCCAGGAAAAGCAGACTCGCAGAAAAATAGCGCAGCTGCATCCGGAAAACCAGTTCTTCCATAACCGGACCATAAAGTAATGCACCAAAAAGCAGCATCCACTTTGATTCCATACTGCTTATTAAGGATGGTCCGGGCTTAGGAATCAGTCCGAGTCCGATCAGGGTAAAATCTGCCACGCTTGCCAGAATAGCTGCCGAAAGCGTAATTAACCAGAGTCCTGCCATCGTGCGAACAGGAAACTCCGGCTTTTCCGGCACCATTAACACGGGGTATCGGAGATAAGTATAAATATCCTTAAAAAGGTCAGGCATCTGCTGTTCTGCAGTGACAGCTGGTCAGGTGATCGTTGACCATGCCCATTGCCTGCATATGTGCATAACAAATAGTAGTACCAAAGAATTTAAACCCTCTTTTTTTCATATCCTTGCTAATTGCATCAGAAATCTCAGTTCTGGCCGGAACTTCAGACAGGTTACTAAAATGATTGATCAGCGGTTTCCGATCTGGCATAAATCCCCAGATATAACTAGAGAAGGACCCAAATTCCTGCTGTACAGCAATGAATAAACGCGCATTTACAGCAGCCGATTTTATTTTTAGCCTGTTTCTGATAATCCCTGTATTCTGCATTAACCGTTCTTCATCCTCTGCTGTAAACGTGGCGACTTTCTGCACATCAAAATCCGCAAATGCGTCTCGATAGGCTTCTCTTCTACGTAAGATAGTTATCCAGCTTAAACCAGCCTGGGCACCTTCCAATATTAGGAATTCAAATAATTTCTGGTCATCATAAACCGGCCTGCCCCACTCTTGGTCGTGGTACCGGATATAATCGGGATCGGAACCGCACCACCCGCACCTGACTAAATTATCCATCTGATCAGGTGTTTAATTCATCCCAGTATTCCACTGCCCTACGGTAATGCGGAATTACGATTGAACCGCCAACAAGATTGGCAATCATAAATACTTCATTCAGCTCAGCATCGTTTACACCCGCATCGAAACATTTCTCCAGGTGATATTTAATACAGTCATCACAACGCAGCACCATCGAAGCCACCAGTCCCATCATTTCTTTACTTTTCACGTCAAGAGCACCCTCTGCGTAGGTAGTGGTATCCAGTGCAAAAAACCTTTTAATATTGGTATTTGCAGTCTCCATGATCCGGTCGTTCATTTTAGAACGATAGTCATTAAATTCTTCTACTAATTGTCCCATTTTCTTTAATTAAATTTCTATTGCAGGATCCCAGAATACCGTTTTAAAATTCTGAACCTGATCGTTTTCAACCGTTATTCCCTCTTGTTCCAATAATTCCTGCATCAGGTCCGACCCGCGAAAATGGAATTTTCCCGTTAACAAACCTTTGTGATTAACCACCCGATGGGCTGGCACAGGGGGCTGCAGATCATGAGCCAGATTCATCGCATAACCTACCAAACGGGACGATCTCCCTGCACCGAGTGCTTTGGCTATTGCTCCGTAAGAAGTGACCCTTCCTTGAGGAATAAGCCGAACCACTTCATAAACCTGTTCATAGAATGATGGTTCCATTATTCCAGTGAAAATTGGATATAATTAATGTTTTTGTCCTGTTTCAGGTAAATGCGCTCGTAATGCGTTTTGATCTGCAAAACTTCATCATAAAGTTCCGATGTATACAGCTGGTCTGTTTTTTTATAACATGGTAATCCCAGTTCTTCTACCACCTGAACCGTATAGGCATATAAACCATCGTTATCGGTTTTCAGGTTAATCTTTCCACCTGGTTTAAGGATATTTTTATATTTATTCAGGAAGCCCGGAAAAGTAAGTCTTTTTTTCTCCCTGCTATCCTGCGGTTGCGGATCAGGAAAAGTAATCCAGATTTCATCAATTTCATGCTGACCAAAGTAATCAACAATATCTTCAATCTGTATTCTCAGAAAAGCCAGGTTTGGTATCTGTTCATCTACTCCAGTTCTGGCGCCTCTCCAGATGCGGTTACCCTTCAGGTCAATCCCTATAAAGTTCTTTTCCGGAAAGAATTTAGCCATATTCACGGAGTATTCACCTTTACCACAGGCCAGTTCGAGCACAATCGGCTGATCATTCTTAAAATGATTTTCACCCCATTTTCCCTGAAGTACTTTTCCCTCTTCCATCTGATAGACATTCGGGAAGGTGTCTATTTCAGCAAATTTCCTTAACTTATCTTTACCCACTATTTTATTTTTTTAGCAAAAATACAATTTAATCCGTCAAAAGATCCTGCCTGGTAATTTGTATTTTTACGGTCTGAATTAATTAAAATTAATAGAATTCAGATAAGCTCAAGCAACACCATGGAGAAGAATGCAAAAATATATATCGCCGGACATCGTGGAATGGTGGGGTCGGCCATTTGGAGAAAACTGGAAGACTCAGGCTATACCGGATTAATGGGTAAAACATCTGCTGAGCTAGATCTACGTGACCAGCAGTCCGTGGCTGAATTTTTTGAGCAGGAAAAACCTGATTACGTTTTTTTGGCAGCAGCAAAAGTCGGCGGAATTGTGGCAAACAATACTTACAGGGCAGATTTTTTATATGAAAACCTTGCCATTCAGAATAATGTGATCCATCAGGCTTATATACAGGGCGTCAAAAAACTCATGTTTCTTGGCTCGAGTTGTATTTACCCGAAACTTGCCCCGCAGCCGCTAAAAGAGGAATATCTATTGACAGGATTGCTGGAACCAACCAACGAACCTTATGCGATTGCTAAAATAGCAGGGATCAAACTATGTGAGGCTTACCGCGCACAATACGATTGTAATTTCATTTCCGTTATGCCAACCAACCTGTACGGTTACAATGACAATTATCATCCTCAAAACTCTCATGTATTGCCTGCACTGATCCGCAGGTTTCATGAAGCAAAGGTTTCCGGCGCGCCCGAAGTAATTATCTGGGGTTCAGGCAGCCCGTTAAGAGAATTTTTATTTGCCGATGACCTGGCTGAAGCGTGTTTATTCCTGATGGAAAATTATCATGAACCCGAGCTGATCAATATCGGAACCGGCAGCGACCTCTCCATTCGGGACCTGGCTTTGCTGATCCGCGATATTGTGGGATATACCGGAGAACTGAAGTTTGACAGCACCAAACCAGACGGCACACCAAGAAAACTCATGGACGTGAGCAAGCTGCATTCGCTGGGCTGGAGACATACGATTGAACTGTCGGAAGGTATTGCTCTCGCTTACAGCGACTTTTTGAAGAAGGAAAATTAATTCAACGGATAAGAGCAGATTGAATAAAAGATTATAGCTTTGGTCAATAATAAAAGCGAATCGCATAAATTATAACTATATGACTTTAGTACAACTGGAATATATTGTCGCAGTGGATACTTACCGCAGTTTTGTAGGTGCTGCCGAAAAATGTTTCGTTACACAACCTACACTGAGCATGCAGGTACAAAAGCTTGAAGAAATGCTCAATGTCAAAATATTTGACAGAAGTAAACAACCTGTGATCCCGACAGAAATAGGCTCACAGATTATTCAGCAGGCCCGTATAGTATTGCAGGAAAGTCAGAAAATAAAGGAAATTATTAACAGTCAGCAACAGGATATTGTCGGGGAGCTTAAAGTTGGTATTATCCCGACTGTCGCTCCGTATCTGCTTCCACAGGTAATTGCAAGCATGATGGAAAAATATCCTGACCTTAAACTACTGATCTGGGAATATACGACAGAAGATATTATTCATCATCTGAAAACCGGAGTACTTGACTGTGGGATTATGGCAACGCCGGTGAACGAACCAGGCATAGCCGAGGTACCTATGTATTATGAAACCTTTGTAACCTATATCAGTAAGAACAGCAAGCTATTTAAAAAGAAAACGATTAGCTCCGCCGACCTGGAAGAAGAAAATATATGGTTGCTTAATGAAGGCCATTGCATGCGCTCGCAGGTACTTAATATCTGCCGTTCGACTAAAGATAGCCGTTTACAAGGCTTAACCTACAATACGGGCAGCGTGGAAACTTTAATCCGCATGGTTGATATGAACAATGGGGCTACGCTTCTTCCTGAATTGGCTTTAGTGGACCTGAACAGCAAGCAACTCAGTAAAGTAAGGGCCTTTAAAGATCCGGAACCAGTTAGAGAAATAAGCCTGGTTACCCATAGCAATTTCATTAAGAAAAGAATGCTCAATGCATTCCGTGAAGAAATTCTGGCTGTCATTCCAAAGGCAATGAAACAGAAAAAGAAAAAAGACGTTGTAGGAATTTAAATTCGACGCTCAATCTGATCTAACGAAGAAAGCCACGCAATTGCGTGGCTTTTTCTTTATGAAGAAAAGGGATTATCCTTTTGCTTTGGTATAACGATCTGAAACAGCATCCCAATTTACTACATTCCAGAATGCAGCGATATAATCAGGACGTTTGTTTTGATATTTCAGGTAATAAGCATGTTCCCATACATCCATACCTAAAATTGGTGTACCTTTTACTTCAGCAATATCCATCAAAGGATTATCCTGATTTGGCGTAGAAGAAACAACCAGTTTGCCATCTGCACCAACGCTTAACCAAGCCCAGCCCGAACCAAAACGAGTAGCACCAGCTTCTGCAAATTTTGTTTTGAAGTCTGCAAATGATCCGAAAGCTGCATTGATAGCATCTGCTAAAGCACCTTTTGGCTCTCCGCCTTTTCCGTGTCCTAAAACTTCCCAGAACAGGGAGTGATTATAGTGACCACCACCATTATTTCTAACTGCAGCCGGAAACTTAGAGATATTTTTAATGATTTCATCCAGACTCTGGCTTGCTTCGGCCTTACCTTCCAGTGCTTTGTTCAAATTAGTAACATAAGCCTGGTGGTGTTTGTCATGGTGAATTTCCATGGTTTGTTTGTCAATATGCGGTTCCAGAGCATCAGTTGCGTAAGGTAACGCAGGTAATTCAAAAGCCATATGATTAATATTTAAGTTTTAAATTTATTACTTCGACAAATATAACATTCGAGTCCATGTTTTGTTCAATTCTTTTGTCAAACTAACTCCTTTTTGTCGCAAAGAAGCGCTTCATCAGGGCTGCACATTGTTCGGCGAGTACACCTTTGCGAATTACAGTTTTAGGATGAAGTAAATTACTGTTATGACTGCTATAACCACGTTTCGGTTCCGATGCACCATAAACTATGGCTCCGATCTGCATCCAGTAAGCAGCACCAGCACACATTACACAAGGCTCAACCGTAACATACAAAGTACAATCCTTAAGATACTTTCCACCAATTGTCTGTCCGGCCGCAGTGAACGCCTGCATTTCTGCATGCGCAGTCACATCGTTCAGCTGTTCCGTCAGATTGTGTCCTCTGCCGACAATACGTCCTTTGGACACTACTATTGCGCCGATAGGTATTTCGTCCTGCGTATAGGCCTGCTCCGCTTCCTGCAGGGCCAGCCGCATATAATGCTCATCTTCCTGCTGCGGGTCCTGGCTTCCGGTGAAATCGTAAAAACTCATATCAGACTAATTTATTTCCGTTCGGTACTTTACCCCTTAATGAGGTTAATACAATGTCCCCGTGTTCATCTGCAAAACCCGTTACCAGGAATTCGGACATAAATTTACCTATCTGTTTTTTGGGAAAATTAATAACCCCAACTATCTGCTGGCCAACCAGCTCTTCTTTCGTATAATGTTTGGTAACCTGCGCGCTGCTTGTTTTAATTCCGAAGGGTCCAAAATCAACCCGGAGTTTATACGCAGGATTACGGGCTTCGGGAAAATCCATTACTTCTAATACCGTTCCTACACGTAATTCGACTTTTTCGAAGTCATTCCACTTAATTTCTTCCATTGATATGCTTTTATCTTCTGCCTCAGACAGACACTTAAAAAGTCCTAAACTACAAAAAGCTGCTTATAAATCTGCTTTAATGACGTATTGCTTTTTACTACCTTTGCACTATGATCGAGCTGGTATTAAAAAAAGGCAAAGAAAAAGCCGCGTGGCAAAAACACCCATGGATATTTTCAGGCGCAGTTGATAAAATAAAAGGCAAACCCGAAAATGGTGAGGTAGTCAAAGTCCTGGCAGCCGACCAGTCGTTTCTGGCTTACGGTTATTATAACGGACAATCCCGCGTAGCGGCACGTTTACTGGAGTGGGACGAAAATACAGTAATTGATAGATCTTGGTATGCGGCAAGAATTAAAGCCGCCATCGCATCCCGGGCTCATGTCCTTCAACCAGGCAAGACAGATACATGCCGACTGATATTCAGTGAGGCAGATTACCTGCCCGGCCTGATCGTTGATCAATATGCAAACTTTTTATCCCTGCAAATTCTCAGCGCCGGTATGGAAAATATCAAATCAGACCTGATCGATATTCTGCGGGAAGAATTAAATCCGGCAGGCATCTTTGATAAAAGTGATGCAAGCGCAAGGACACACGAAAGTCTCGAACCGGCGCAAGGTCTTTTATGGGGAGAAAACCCTCCGGAGTTCCTTGCAGTAAAAGAGAATGGAATAACCTATCACATTAATATTGCAGACGGACAAAAATCCGGGTTTTATTGCGATCAGCGGGATAACAGAGAGATTCTGGCTGCTTACACTAAAGACAAAGAGGTATTAGATTGCTTCTGTTACAGTGGAGGATTTACCTTAAATAGCCTAAAGATGGGAGCCACTCATGTGACCAGTGTAGATAGCTCTGCATTAGCTATTGAAACGCTTGCGCACAACCTGGAACTCAATGGATTTGCAAAAGAAAAACAAAGCAGCATTCAGTCAGATGTGAATAAACAATTACGTGTATTCCGTGATGAAGGCAGAAAGTTTGATGTACTGGTCCTGGACCCGCCAAAATATGCGCCATCCCGTTCTGCACTGGACCGTGCAGCCAGGGCGTATAAAGATCTGAACCGACTGGGAATGTCCCTGCTGAAAAGCGGCGGCATACTGGCTACCTTCTCCTGCTCAGGTGCAGTGGACCTGGAAACATTCAAACAAATCATCGCGTGGGCAGCCCTTGATGCCGGCCGCGAAGTACAGATCATTAAACAATTTCATCAGCCTGAGGACCACCCGGTAAGAATTTCGTTCTCCGAGGGCGAATATCTTAAAGGACTGCTGCTGAGGGTGCTTTAATCTTTGTGACTTGATGCGTATTTCTGACTATGCAGGTCTTCCTTTACCGATTGGGACTTAATGGAAGACCTGCATAATTGTTCATAAATATTTATCATTTCATTAACATTAAAAATTTCGGCGTGTTGCGGTTTGTTTGTATTATTGCCCGCATCGTAACGCTCATGGGTAAGCTAGCCATCTCCTGCTTAAAAGGCACTCTATTTTTACTGTTTTTCTTTTGTTATCTGGCCATTTTACCACTCCCTGTAGATGCACAGGACGTTTATGCTCCTTTACGTTCCATAAACTCTCCTGCTAAGCGTTTAGAGCGGGCAATAGAAATAAACCGTCAGACGTCTTTAAGTAAAGACACGACCAGGGTGCTTCGTGACCTGAACCAACTTCACAAGATTGCGACAGACCTGGAGGACAAGCCACTTGAATGTCTTTATTACGGGCTGATGGCCAATCAATATTCGATTATTGCCGACCGTCCTAATATCCGCAGCGATGAATATCATCAAAAGGCCGTTGACCTCGCTAAAACCTATGATTTACCAGTAATGGTAGTGGTCAATCTGCTCAATTATGGATACTATCATTACAACTACAGGCAAATGGTTCCGGCTTATAAATATTTTCTGGAAGCAGACCTGCTACTGAAGGACCTGGACCCGGCTACACTACCTCAACCCAGCAGGCAGCTTAAAATTTTAGGCTATTTCTACTATTATATTAAAGAATATGGACAGGCAATCCATTATCTCAAGTCCGGTTTAAAATACTCAACTGAAAGTAAACGCGAGACTATAGACATTAACAATACAATTGGACTTTGCTATGCGCTGCAGTCAAAAGATCAGGAGGCCATTCAATACTACAATAAAGCAACAGCCCTTGCAGAAGCTGCAAAAGATACAGTATGGGTAGGCATAGTGGCCGGAAACACGGCCCGCCTTTATTTGCAGAACAACGAAAAAATAGACCTCGCACTCGAAAAATTTAAGCTGAACCGGGCTTATTCCATCCGTTTCGATGAACCTCTGGATGCTATGCTGGCTATCATTGACATCGCGGGTATTCAAATCCGCAGGAAGGAGTGGAAGTTAGCCGAACAATATCTGAATGAGGCAGAGACATTTCTGGCCGATAAACCATTTTTTTTAGTCAGCAGACTCAAAATCGCTGACATGCGGGCAACCATTGCAGAATCCAGACGTCAATACCGGGAATATTCCCAGTATCTGAGACAATATGTATCGCTTAAAGACAGTCTGGAGCAACGCGATAATTCTACCGAAATAGAACACGTCCGGCTTTTCTGGGAAAAACATCATTTTGACAAGCAGCGTGAAGCTTTGATCAAACAAGCCAAAGAAGAGCAGAGTAAAAAAAGGAACCTGATTATCTTTTCTTCCCTTCTGGTTATTATCTTAATTCTTTTTTACAGCAGGCAGCGCCTAAAAAATAAACATGCAGCAGCTACACTTGAAAAACAGAAAATAGAACATCAGCTAAAACAACAACAGGTAGAACTGGAACTCGAAACGGCCAGACTGGCTCTGATCAATTTTACAGATAATCTGAGAGAAAAGAATAAAATAATTGAGCATATGCGCAGTCAGATTGAGCTAATGGACGCCGATGTTGTCTCTACAGAGCAATATCCGGTACCACAAGCCAGCCTTCAGTCATTGCTGGAGACGCATTTAATGACAGAAGAAAGCTGGAAACGTTTTAAAGGAATGTTTCTAAAAGTTTATCCCAGCTTTTTCAGAGAGGTACTGACACTGCATCCATCGACCAGCGAGTCTGAGCTCAGAATCCTTTCCCTTTTAAGACTGGAGTTGAATAACAGGGAAATCGCAGAATTACTCGGCATTACCATAGACGGTGTTAAAAAAGCGAAACAAAGGCTCCGTAAAAAAGTGGGCGCATTACCAGGGGATAACATTCCCCAAACTTCCCCTTATTCCTAGACTAGTCGGTTTATTACAATTTGTCCACCCCTTGTCCACCCCCACAAATGCGCCTTTTTTAAAAGGTTTAAGCCATTTTTGAATTCTGATAGCGTACAATTTACACTGTGGAAATTCTAAGTCTTTTTACCCCAATACAGCGGAAACCCTATTAAAGACCGAGCGAATTTCAGACAGGAATATACGTCAGAAATAATGCTGTTTTTGTTCCCTCTTTATTTTCCTTAAAGCTATGCTCAATATTTTCCGAAAAAAAAACAAAGTAACTGACATCTCCTGGCTTGGAGTAGATATGCATTCCCACATACTACCCGGAATTGACGACGGGGCACAGAATGTAACCCATTCGGTACGTTATGTAAAAGCCTTACAGGAACTGGGGTTCAATCAGCTGATCTGTACACCTCATATATTTAAAGGTCTTTATCCCAATACTCCGGCTACCATTCTGCAAGCAGAGACCTTGCTTCGGGATGAATTAATAAATGCAAATATCTCCGTCAATTTGAGTACAGCTGCGGAGTATATGATAGATCACAATTTCAATCATGAAGAAGCATTATGTCCTATTCGTGGAGAATATCTGCTTATAGAAATGCGATTTCTGGTCGAGAGCCCCAATATAAGCCAGGCACAATTCGATATCGAGGTAGAAGGCTACAGACCTATCCTCGCACATCCGGAAAGGTATACTTATTACTATAAAGATCTATCGCGGCTGAAACGTTTAAAGGAAAAAGGATGTCTGTTACAGCTCAATTTATTATCTATTTTAGGTTATTACGGGCGGGATGTAAAGAAATTAGCCGATATATTGTTGAAAGAAAAAATGTATGATTTTGCGGGAACTGACCTTCATTCAGACAAACATCTGCAGATACTCACTGAATCTGTCATCTCAGGACGCATGTATGATCTGATTGGCACATATGACTTCAAAAACCAGGAAGTCTTTAATGCTCCCCTGCAGCTGGCTTAGCGTAAGCCCTGCGAATCCGTTTTGCCCATAATTCCCTGCTGTTGTATGTGTGTCAGCGGGGAAATTATAGGTTCGAATGAGAAAATCTCCAAACAAATTGCTATTCCTCTTCTTTGAAATAGACCTTATAATAGTTCATCGATTTATCTTCATCGAAGCCTTTCTCAATCAGCTCCTTATTTCCATGAATATAGATATGGAAGTTTTTATCGAGTTTAAGGACACTCTTAAAAGCCCTCGCTTGCTTTTTTACAGCGGCTCCTGAAATATCAAAGCTATCTGCAATAGCGGTGTCAAATTCATCCTCATAACTTTTCTTAAAATTCTTGAAGGAAGCTATTCCCTCTTCATTACCGATCACCTCTTGCGAAAATTCTTCCAGATCAAAACTTTCCTTTTCTTTGAAATACTTCATCGAGCGATTCAACAAATCAATCTTATCTGCTTTAGTAATATCGTACTCCTGGTCTAGTTTTTCTGTTACAAAGTTCTTATAAACGCCCATTACATTACTGGTCTGGTTATAATTGTCGTTCCGTACTTTCAATTTCAGAAAATCGTCCTTCCAGTAAACTGCCTCGGCACTCTTATTGGTCTGATCAATCACGGCTACCTTATATCCTTCTTCTTTCTCCGTATTGAAGATCAGGCACCCTTTGTCTAATTTATTAATATTCACAGCCTCCTGTTCATAGCTCAGCGCGAAACCGGCTTGTTCCGGAGACACCTTCAGATAAGCTTCCTTAGTTTCCGATTTGAAGATTCCTATCGCATCATGTACTTCTCCTTCGATCTGTACATTTTCAAAATAACAAACATAAAGTTCACCTGCTTTAATCTTCGGATGGCTGGAAATACCATACAGAAACTTAGCCAGTTGCTGGCTATTTTCATGAAATTTTGTTCCGTCGTCAAAAATCTGGGATACAAAGTGGAAAGCCTCATTCAGGTTCAAATCTTCATTTGGATGGAAGAAGCGGTAAATTTCGTTTACCTTCTCAAAAGGCCCAAGGAAATAACGCATCAGCAAATTCTTCAGTTGTTCATCCTGAATATCCATGGATTGCTCAGATAAGACATAGAACTCATCCTGTGCCTGGTTACCGATCCGGTGTATAGAGGTTTCCGAGAGAATGGCTTCAGGAAAATAAATCATAGCTATAGATTTTAAATAATAAAGGGATCCAAAGGTATTTATACAATTGGATCCCTCAAATGAATAAGAGAATTAAATAATTATTAAGATCACGACTGTTCGTCTACATTATTACGCAGCTGAACTGGTTTACGCTTTCCTTTCTTCATTTTAAGGTTCAGAATTTCGACTAGAATGGAGAATGCCATAGCAAAATAAATATATCCTTTAGGAATATGCTGATCAAGACCTTCGGCAATAAGCGATACACCTATAAGCAACAAGAAGGAAAGCGCAAGCATTTTCACCGTAGGATGATTATTCACAAAATTGCTGATCGCGTTGGCAGATATCATCATAATGATTACGGCAATCACAACTGCAATAATCATAATTTCAACGTGCTCAGCCATACCGATCGCTGTAATTACAGAGTCCAGAGAGAACACAATATCCAATACCAAGATCTGAGCGATTACACCGGCAAATGAATGAACTTTCACCTTGCCTTCCTCTTCTTCCTCACCTTCAAGTTTCAGGTGGATTTCGTGCGTACTCTTGTAAATCAAAAATAATCCTCCCAAAATCAGAATCAGATCACGTCCGGAGATCGCCAGTTTTTCCAGCCACTCTTTATTGTCCAAACTGACCCATTCGCCGATATTAAATAACGGAGAGGTCAGACTCATTACCCAGCTCAGAGAAAGCAACAGTAAAACACGGGTAATCATGGCCAGTCCCAGACCAAGTTGCCTGGCTTTCTTTTGCTGTTCTACAGGTAATTTTCCAGAGAGAATGGAGATAAAGACAATATTGTCTATGCCCAATACAATCTCCAGAACGGTTAAGGTAAGCAAGGAGATCCAGGCCTCAGCATGCATAAATATTTCCATAGGTTTTTTTGGTTACTAATATATAAAAAAAGCCCGCTGAATTTATCAACAGGCTCCTTTATAAAATTGTTTCTGCATTTCTTAATTGAAATTCAGGTTACCGTAAGTAGAACTGATTCTAATATTTGAAGTCCTGCCGTTTCCTATTCTCCCGTTATAACTTCTGGAAGATCCGCGTCGGCTCTCTTCATCACCGTCTGTATTGGTATGAACACGCTCACCTGATTTAAACGACCCATAAGATTGTCGCACCGTAAAATCTCCATTATAGTTTCCTGCAAAACCTATTTTAATACCCAGATATGTAGAAGTTACAGTCAAATTGCGGCTGCTTGCCAGAACTTGTTGTATATTCAGGTTGTTATAGTCCATATTGAAATTACCATCTCCTCTGAGTGTACCTACGTTTACACCACTGTACTGAGATTTGAGATCTAAATTTCCAACATTTGTAATATTCAATGTATTGTACTGCTGATCTACCCTGGCATTTCCTCGGATATCGCCGACACGTACATTCGCATATTGTGCATTGAGCACCAGATTACCCACGCTACCCAGTTCAAGACCCGACCCATATTGCTGCCTGATCACAGCATCTCCTGACACACGGGTAATCTTTACACCGGCATACTGGATATTCAGATCCAGCGTGCCGACTGTACCAATGGAAAGTCCAGACCCATACTGCTGCTTCACAGTTAATTTATTCGCTTCCACAATATTAGTTTTTCCGTACTGTACTGAAATATAATTATTATCGGAACTTAGATTACCCGCACTAAAATCCCCGTATTGTAGCTTAAGAGACAATGCACCTGCAAAATCTTCTATCTGTACGTTTCCGTACTGGTTACTAATACTCAGCGCATTCGATGCTGGCAGATAAATGACATAATCCACACGGATTTCACGGGCTTTGTTATTATTCCTGCCCCATCTTTTCTGTTCCTGCCCTATTACAGTCCGGAAGGAGATCTGGTCGGTGGATTTATCGGCATTAATATTCACCTGGTCAATTAACCGGCTCCCCCGGTGATCCTGGCTATTTGATGCCTTAATAGACGCATCAAGACGAACTTCTTTTCTATTCCAGGTTTTAACCACGACAGAACCATACTGGTTTGTTACACTGATTTTGTCCTGCCTGTCAGCACTGAAAGTACGACTGTATTTCTTAATGGTTCCAGACTGGTCATCATCCGGATCTGGTTGTGTATTTGTCTGCTGCTGAACTGCAGCAAGATTGAGGCTTTGGTCTGCAGTATTAACTGCATACACTTCCTCTCTGACAAGTTCCTGTGCGTAGGTGTTTTGTGCGAGCACAAGCATTGCACCCCAAAGCATTAATTTATTCATCCTCTTTTATATTTATAAGGTGTGTTGATGTGTCAGATTTGATTCTCCTTATTATATTCGGTAACAGAAGAGATTATAGAAAGCTGCTGACTCAGCAAATGCATCTGTATTTCAAGATTCCGGACCATCGCTTTAACAATTAACTGTTGATTGGGACTGCCGGGCAGCTCTTTCCTTAGCTTCTCATAATTCTGATTTAACACCTGCAAATCACTATTGAACTTCTCATACAACTCCGGATTATCTGACGCATAGTTCGCGAGACTATCCCTTTTCTCAGCGATCATACTGGCAAAGCGCATCTGTTTTTGGGCTGCAACCGGGTTAATTTCTGCCAGATTTAGCTTACTTCTTCCTGCCGGACCCCTGTTCAGGAAAACCAGACCCATCAGGATCAGCAGGGAAGCGGCAATACTCATCGCTAAATACAGACGTCGCTTTTTTGGCTTCTTCTCCCCTTGTTTGTCGAGTTCCTGTTCAATTTTATCCCATACTCCCCCTGAAGGCCGTTCTGTATCAAACTCTTTTCTGTTTTCTTTGATAAAATCATCCAAATCAATATTCATCTCTTACTCCTTTCTGTGCTAATAATTGCTTCAATTTTGTTTTACCTCTCAATAACTGCGAACGTGATGTAACCTCCGATATTTTCAGGATATGTGAAATCTCCTCATGATCATATCCTTCGAACAAGTACAAGGTTAATACGACCCGGTAGCCATCTGGCAATAGTTTAATTGCCGATTTGATCTCTTCTATCCGCCACTGGATTTCCTTTTCATCATTAACGGGTATATCCTCTGCTTCGACACCGTCAAGGCTTACAAACTCCGCTCTGCGTTTCCGCAGACAATTGATTGATTTGTTAACCACAATCTGTTTTAGCCATAAACCAAAAGTGGTTTCTGAACGAAAATCTTTAAGTCGTGTAAACGCATCCAGGAAAGCTTCCTGAAGTACATCTTCTGCCTCACCTTCATGGTTTACAATGCGTAACGCAACATTGTACATAGCACGCTCATACAGCTTGTATAATTCAAACTGTGACTTCCGGCAGCCCTTACGGCAGGCATCTACCAGTGCTAAGTGTTTATCTATATATACTGTTTCCAATCAATTGAGTATTCGGTTATAAGACAGATGCTTTATGGGAAAGTTGCATGCTCTGGAAAAAAAAATTAAATCTCCTGTCTAAATATAGGCTCTGTTTATAATATGTGGCTCAAAATGAATATTTTTGCGGCTTAATCCGATTAATCATGTTAAGAACTACAACTTGCGGAGCGCTGAGCATTAACAATTTAGGCGAAACCGTAATCCTGTGCGGATGGGTGCAGAAATCAAGAGACCTGGGTGGAATGACTTTTATTGACATCCGTGACCGTTATGGCATTACGCAATTGGTTTTTAATATGGATGATAATACAGAACTCTGTCAGACTGCCCGCAGCCTTGGCCGTGAATTTGTGATTAAAGCCAGCGGAACTGTTGTAGAACGTTCCAATAAAAACCTGAAAATGCCCACCGGAGAGATTGAAATTAAAATCACCGGTCTGGAAATATTAAATAGCTCCAAGATCCCGCCATTTATGATCGATGATGAGACAGATGGTGGAGATGATCTAAGAATGAAATACCGCTACCTCGATCTGAGAAGAAACCCTGTGCGTAACAATATGGTCTTGCGCCATCGCATGGCACAATCTGTCAGAAGGTATCTGGATGGATTAGACTTTATAGAAGTGGAAACTCCGGTGCTGATTAAGTCTACACCTGAAGGTGCCCGCGATTTCGTAGTTCCCAGCCGTATGAATGCTGGTGAGTTCTATGCCTTACCACAATCACCACAGACATTTAAGCAATTACTGATGGTTTCAGGTTTCGACCGTTACTTCCAGATCGTTAAATGTTTTAGAGATGAGGATTTAAGAGCAGACAGACAGCCTGAGTTTACGCAGATTGACTGTGAGATGTCATTTGTCGAGCAGGAGGATATCCTGAATACATTTGAAGGTCTGATCCGCACTTTATTTAAAGAAGTGAAACACTTTGATCTGCCGGAAGTCCCGCGGATGCAATATGCTGATGCTATGCGCTGGTATGGCTCTGATAAACCAGACACACGTTTCGAAATGCGCTTTACCGAGCTTAATGAGCAGGTAAAAGGTCATAATTTCCCTGTATTTGATCAGGCTGAATTAATATTAGGAATCAGTGCGAAAGGCTGCGCTCATTATACACGCAAGCAGATGGATGAGCTTACAGACTTCGTAAAACGTCCTCAGATCGGCGCTACCGGTCTTATTTATGCACGTCATCAGGAAGATGGCAGCATTAAATCTTCTGTAGATAAGTTTTACAGCGAAGATGTGCTTAAAACCTGGGCAGAAGCCCTGGACAGCCAGCCGGGCGACCTGCTGTTATTAATGGCTGGTACAACGGATAAAGTGCGTAAACAAATGAGTGAGCTGCGCCTGGAAATGGGTACGCGCCTTGGTTTGCGTAAGAAAGATGTTTTCAGTGCATTATGGGTATTGGATTTTCCACTATTGGAATGGGACGAAGAAACAGAGCGTTATCATGCCATGCACCACCCTTTCACTTCGCCTAAGCCAGAAGATATCGCGTTGCTGGATACTGATCCGGGAGCAGTTCGTGCGAATGCATATGATATGGTGGTTAACGGTACTGAGATTGGTGGCGGGTCAATCCGTATACACGACCGTAGCCTGCAGGCATTAATGTTCAAGCATTTAGGCTTCAGTACTGAAGAGGCTCAGAAACAATTTGGCTTCCTGATGGACGCTTTCGAATTCGGTGCCCCTCCGCATGGCGGTATTGCTTTCGGTTTTGACCGTTTATGCTCCATCTTTGCAGAACTGGATTCAATCCGTGACGTTATTGCATTCCCGAAAAACAATTCAGGAAGAGACGTTATGATTGACAGCCCATCTACTATTGACGATAAGCAACTGAAAGAATTAAAAATTGCCTCAACGCTATAAATCCTTTCCAGAATATGTTAAATAAGAAAGGCTATCCAAATGGACAGCCTTTCTTATTTAACATATTAGGTTGGTGCTTCATTAAAACGTTTCGCTGTCAGGCGGAATTCCATAATCAATGAACTCCCCTCCCTTCGCTTTTTTCTTTTTACTACCAAACAATCCCTTAATTGAATTAAAGATGGCGGAGAGATGTTCTGCATCAAGTGTTTTTCCAACTTTACTTGTCGCTAATCCCACCAGAGTTTTGGTCAGGAAGCCTGAGCCACGGAAAACGGTACTGTTCATCAGCATAGGTAATACCATACTCATCAGCTTACTGCTGATATTCAGCTTATCGTCCACTTTCAGAAAAGCTGAAGGTGTCGCATATTTCCTGATCAGATTTCCCGGAGTAAACTGAGAAACATATGTTTTCACATCATCTTTCAACTTTACTTCCTGGATCTTATACTCAACTTTAAGTCCGATCATCTGTACATTGAGGTCATGCAGATTGTTAATACTACCCTTTTTGATCATCTTCCTCGTCCTCCTCTAATTTTTTAAAATATTTTTTGATCGTAAAGTTAACAATAGCCTTTTCTATGAAATTCTCTTTGGTAAAAAACACAATGAGCGCAAGAAACAGATAAAGTAAAGACACAGTGCCAAAACCAGCTGTATAACTATGGAAAATATTGGACAGAAACAGGGCAAGTGTTATTGTACCCAGAATAAATGCAAGTGTAAAACAAATAGCAACGATCGCATTTGTAACGAGATCGGCAAATATTTTTGATCCCCTTTTGATGAATACCAGTCGCGTATATTCCAACCTGGCGTCCAGGTAGGTCCTTGCATCGGTGATGATTTCATCAAAATTCTTTTCTTTCTTCTCCTCCATTATTCTATTGTTAGCTTTTATTGGTTTATTAAGGCTTGTGATCCGCGCAAAGCATTAGATGCTAAGCATGCTCTATATCATCTGCATATTCTTCTTCTACCTGGTGTACTTTGCTTTTAACAGCATCGACAACTTTATCTTTAATTCCTGCCAAATGACTAATTTCATCTGCAGCTTTGTCTTTTATAGTTTCTGCCAGGTCTTTTATAGACTGGTTTAAACGGTCACGGGTCTCACTGCCTTTTTCCGGAGCAAATAATAATCCTAATGCAGCGCCTGCAGCTAAACCGGTCAGCAGACCTATCAGTACTTTTGAGTTATCGTTCATGACTTAAAAAATTTATTGTTGAATAATTAGTTTACAATTACACAGGTTCCCGGCTATTTCCGCTTTTATAACTCAAACATTCTGAGAATTGTTTTAAATCTTTCCAATCTCTGCAAATTCAATAAAAAGGGCAAAGATTCACAACTTTCAAAAAGGTAAAAATAGACCAGGAAAAGCCTGTAAAAGGCTCGCAACCTGTTTGGTGATTATACCAATAACCAGGCCAAACAGCGGGATTTCTGTTTTTGGCTGCAGCAGATCTGCAGCCTGATAAAGTATTTGTTAAAAGAACAGGTTTTAGCTATCCAGATTGATAGCTTTCATTTTATTGTAGAGTGTCTTTCTGTCAATATTCAAAATCTTTGCAGCTTTGGTTTTATTGAAATTAACCTCCCTGAGAACCTTCAGAATAGCCTCATATTCGGCTTCAGAAGCCGCATTTTTCAGGTCCCTGGATTTCTCCGGATTTCGGTGCTGTATATGTTGTTCTATTTGAGTTACACGTGCATCTGTTGAGATCTCAAGCGGTAAAGCCTTCAGCTGGATCTCATCTGTTTCTGTAAGCAGTGTCGCTCTTCTGACCACATTTTTCAATTCCCTTACATTTCCCGGCCAGTTATAACTCAGAAAACATTTCTCTACATCTGCAGAGAAGCCCAGTACATTTCTGCCCAATTCTTCATTCGCAAAATCAAGGAAATTTTTAGCGAAAATCATAATGTCTCTACCTCGCTGACTTAATGGCGGAAGGTCAATGGAGAACTCATTAAATCTATGATACAGATCTTCCCTGAACCTACCTTTCTGAATCGCAGAAGCCAGGTTTTCATTGGTCGCAACTACAATCCGTACATCAAGATCAATTTCTTTTGTACTGCCTATTCTCTTTATTTTACGTTCCTGTACAGTACGCAATAACGCGGCCTGGATTTCATAAGACAGATTGCCAACTTCATCAAGAAAGAGCGTACCTCCATTTGCCATTTCGAAATGGCCGATCTTCGTATTTAATGCGCCCGTAAATGACCCTTTTTCATGTCCAAAAAACTCACTTCCCGCCAATTCTTTGGTTAAAGAACCACAGTCCATAGCTACAAAAGGATTATCCTTCCGCGGACTGTTCAGATGGATCGCTTTTGCAACAGACTCTTTTCCTGTTCCGCTTTCACCAGTAAGAATAACACTATAGGAAGTGGGTGCAACCAACTGAATCTGTTTCATTAGATCTTTAGATGCCTGACTTTGCCCGGCTACAAAATTTTCGACATTCAGATAGGCCGGTTTACCACCTTTGCCTTTACCTTGCTCTGAACCTCCATCTGCCGTTGCACCGTCATTGAGCGCCTGCTGAGTGTCAATAGCTTTATTAATTGTATTTAAAATTTCATCGGGGTAAAGAGGCTTGGTAATATAATCGTATGCGCCTAATTTTATTAATTCTACTGCCAGCTTAATATCAGAATAACCGGTGATAATAATAACTCCGGTATGTGCATGCTTTTCTTTGATTTTTACAAGGACCTCCCTGCCATCTGTATCGTCCAGCCGGTAGTCACAAAGAACCAGGTCAAATTCCTCTTTCGCAAGCAGTTCAAACGCAGAATTTCCAGAGGTAGCAGTGCTGACACTAAACCCGTTACGTGTTAAGAATTTAGATAATAACAATCCTATATTAATCTCATCATCAACGATCAGTATTTTTTTCATATTCAGGCTACAAGGTCTAAAATTTGGATTGTTAAATATAGAGAAATATTTTATATGGGAAATATTTTCTACACTCTAAATCACAAAAACGCGTCTGGACAAGCAAAGCGCAGGTAAAGTTCTAAAAATTTTGTTCGTCAAATATTAAACCATTTATCTTATTTACTTAGTTTCCTTTAAATTCTGGTTGTCTTTTTTCGGTAAATGCACCGGATCCTTCTTTAAAATCAGCGGTATCGAAGCACCGTCCGAATTCTGTGATCTCCATCTCGAATCCGTTAATTCCGTCTTCTCCCGCCGCATTTACTGCCCGTATAGCGGCGGCAACTGCAAGTGGGGCACGCTTCTGGATAAGTTGAATTACAGAAACCGCCCTGGTTAATAATTCTTTCTGCGGAACCACCTGATTAACAAGCCCCACCTTCTCTGCCTCCGCTGCGGTAATCATTCCTGCTGTAAGGATCATTTCAAGTGCTTTTCCTTTACCAACCAAAGCTGTCAACCGTTGTGTACCACCATAACCGGGAATAAGTCCTAAAGAGACTTCCGGTAGTCCTAATTTTGCATTCTCAGAAGCCAGCCTGATATGGCAGGCCATAGCAAGCTCTAGTCCTCCACCGAGCGCGAAACCATTAATAGCAGCAATCCATGGCTTGGAAGAGTGTTCGATCGCATTGAAAACAGATTCCTGTCCATTTCTAGCCAGCTCTTCTCCCTCCGCTGCATTATAACCTGCAAATTCAGAAATGTCTGCTCCGGCAACGAACGCTTTCTCTCCCGCCCCTGTAAGCAATACTGCACTAACATCGGCTTGTTGTCCGGCATAAATAACCAGCTCAGCGAGTTCTGCCAGTGTAGTTTTATTTAGTGCATTGAGTTTTTCCTGACGGTTAATAGTCAGATATAAAATTCCGTCCCTGATCTCTGATAAGATGTTTTTAAGATTCATAAATATGTGGGTTATTAGACTAATTCCGGCAGACCGGATATAATAAGATATTTAGATAAACGATAGACACATCGATCAATTGTCTATCGTAAATGTAAGTAAATTAGCACTTTTATATTAACTTTGAGCATAAATTTACAGTTTTTATGAGTGAGGAAAGATCATTGAACTTTATTGAAGAGATCATTGAAAACGATTTGAACAGTGGAAAGTACGAGACTTTAATTACGCGGTTTCCACCTGAACCTAACGGCTATTTACACATCGGCCACGCGAAAGCAATCTGCCTGAATTTCGGATTATCCCAGAAATACGGCGGCTATACTAACCTGCGTTTCGACGATACTAACCCGGTAACAGAGAAAACGGAATATGTTGACAGCCAGCAACAGGACATCAAATGGTTAGGTTTTCAGTGGAAAAACGAACTGTATACTTCAGACTATTTTCAGACACTGCACGACTTCGCAGTGAAATTGATAGAAAAAGGCCTGGCCTATGTTGACCATGGTACTGCAGAGGAGATCGCAGCTTTAAAAGGCACACCAACTGAGCCCGGAAAAGACAGTCCTTACCGCAGTAGGTCTACTGAAGAAAACCTGGAATTATTTGCGGAGATGAAAGCTGGAAAGTTTGAAGACGGCGCCTGTACTTTACGGGCCAAGATTGACATGTCCAGCCCAAATATGCTGATGCGTGATCCAATCATCTACAGAATAAAACATGCAGAACACCACCGTACCGGCAATACCTGGTGCATTTATCCGATGTATGACTTTGCTCACGGGCAAAGTGACAGTATAGAATCAATTACGCACTCTCTCTGCACACTGGAGTATGTGTCGCACAGAGAGCTATACAATTGGTTTATAGAGATGCTGGAAATTTTCCCGTCTCAGCAGTACGAATTTGCGCGTCTAAACCTGACTTATACGGTTATGAGTAAGCGTAAGCTTCTTCAATTGGTTAATGAAGGTGTAGTAAGCGGATGGAATGATCCAAGGATGCCAACAATAAGCGGATTGAGAAGAAGGGGCTACACGCCGGAAAGTATCCGTGAGTTCTGTGAGCGTATCGGTATTGCTAAAAGAGAAAACCTGATCGAACTAAGCTTACTGGAATTCTGCGTAAGGGAACACCTGAATAAAACCGCAAATCGTGTAATGGCTGTTTTAGATCCCATTAAATTGGTTATTACGAACTATCCTGAAGGTCAGTCTGAAATTCTGATTGGCGAAAATAATCCGGAAGCGGAAGATAAAGGTGGCAGCAGAGAAATTCCTTTCAGTAACGAATTGTGGATCGAAAGAGAAGATTTCATGGAAGAACCTGCAAAAAAATGGTTCAGACTCGCTCCCGGCGCAATGGTAAGGTTAAAAAATGCGTATATCGTTCAGTGTGATGATTTCATAAAGGATGAAAACGGAAACGTAACTGAAATCCGTTGCAGCTACTTCCCAAATTCAAAAAGTGGTGAAGATACTAGCGAACTGCATGTTAAGGGCACAATACACTGGGTAAGTACCGCACATGCGAAAACTGCTGAGGTAAGGATTTACGACCGTTTATTCAGCGTAGAATCTCCTGACAGTGAAGAGGGTGATTTTAAAGACTACCTGAATTCTGACAGTGTCCGCGTTATTAAACAAGCTTATATTGAGCCATACCTAGCGCAGGCAGACATGGATTCCAGGTACCAGTTTATTCGTAAGGGCTATTACTGCCTGGATCTGGAATCGACTCCGGAGCACCTGGTATTCAATCAGACTGTCGGTCTGAAGGATGCGTGGGCGAAGGCGAAAAAATAGTTACTCCTGGCGCAGAGTTGCCTTAGGGTCGCATAAAAAACAGGCAAGGTTTACAGAACTACAGCAAAGCTGAAAGGTTCTTTTAAACCTTGTCTGTTTTTTTTATGCGCTTCGATGTGGGTTGGCTGGCTGCGCAATGGAATGTTTTTTTTTGGGGGAGGCCGGTATGGGGGGTTAGGGGTTTATGTTTACATGGCGCAGGGTTGCCTTAGGGTTGCCTTAGGGTCGCATAAAAAACAGGCAAGGTTTACAGAACTACAGCAAAGCTGAAAGGTTCTTTTAAACCTTGTCTGTTTTTTTTATGCGCTTCGATGTGGGTTGGTTGGCTGCGCAATGGTAAGTTTTTTTGGGGGGGGAGGCCGGTATGGGGGGAGCTGGTATGGGGGTTAGGGGTTTATGGATGGGTTGATATTTCTGGGGGCATATTTATGGGATGAGGAGGGATTTTTTAACTTATGGTTAAGGTATGGTGTTGGGTTGGTTTTCGTTTTAGTTTCTTCATACTTCCTTCATTGTTTGTTCACTGTTTGTTCGGAGTTCCTTCGGTCGGGATTGAAGGAAGTATGAAGAGGAGTGGAATCAGGTACGAAATAATATTAAGGTTAAGTAGAGCAGAATAGGTAGAGGTTTGCAGGGAGATTGAAGGTTAAATCAGGTTTCCAGAGGGAGGTTTATTTGATTTATGATTTCATATAAATAGAGAGGCCGGATACTCAATGTGTGAGTATCCGGCCGTTTTGGTTTATGTCTGAAGTTTTCGCCTTTTTTAATGACGAAGGATGGCCCCTTTTTATAATGAGGGGGATCTGTGATTGCTTAGATATATTTCTTGTAGAGGTTGAACAGGATCATGAGATCACCCTGGCGGAGTACGCCGGTGATATCTGTCTGGACGAAGTGTCTTTTAAAGGCAATGATCGCTGCCGACATGTTACTTACGTCGTAACCGATGATTCTAAGGGCTGTCGCGGGGTCAAAGTTCGGTGGCGGGAGTTGTAGTACGGAATCGTACCAGAGGCCGAAACCGGCATCTGCAAGGGTTTTCCATGGGAATTTATTGGGGTCGATCTTTCGTTTCGGAGCAATGTCGGAGTGTCCGATAATGTTAGCTGCCGGAATATTATATTTCTTTTTCAGGGTCTTGAGCAGGCTGATCAGGCTGCTGATCTGGGCATCTGAATACGGCTCATCACCGTTATTGTCCAGTTCTATGCCCAGGGAGCAGGAGTTCAGGTCTGTTTCATTTCCCCATTTACCTACTCCGGCATGGTTTGCCCTCAGATAATCATTTACCATCTGCACTACTTTCCCATCACGGCCTACTATATAGTGGGCACTTGTCTGGGTGGATTTCAGGATGAATGTACGGATTGTCTGATCGGTAGATTTCTGAGCGGTATGGTGCAGGATTATGAACCCGGGCTTGCGGATACCAAAATTGACAGAGCCTATAAAGGACTGCTGATCTGCCGGCAATAATTCGATTTGCTGGTTTGCCGGAGGAAAGGCTTCGAGGATCTGTCCGAAAGACTTAGCCTGCTCTTTGTATACTTTATTCGTAGCGGCATACTTATTACTTGAGCACGCAGACAGGACGAACATCGGTACACTAAGTAATACACTGTAATTCAGTATCTTATTTATTTTCATGGGAGATGTATTGAGGTACGGTGAAATTACTAATATTTATTTTAATGCCCCGGATACCTCTAAAATTATGCTTGCCCTTTATTTTTTTCCTAATTTAGTTGCGTTATAAAGAAATACCTATGAACAAATCGTTTAAAGCGGCCCTATTAATCACAGGCTGCTCCATAATTGGAGGAGTTACATCCTGCTCCAATGACACCAAAGGAAGTGGTGAAACACAAGCAGAGCATCAGGGCGTCGCAAAAGACACTTTACAGGACTACGTGAATCAGCGTCTTGCTATTTATGAAACTGTTAAGCTTACAACCAATCTGAATGCCCTTTCTGTTACTGACCGTCAGGTTCTTCCCCTGCTCATCCAGGCTGCGCAGATTATGGATGACCTGTTCTGGAAACAGACTTATCCGCAGCGCGACAGTTTACTTACTGCAGTAAAGGATGAAAAAGCAAAAGCTTTTATCCGTATAAACTATGGCCCATGGGATCGGTTAAATGGCGACAAACCATTCATTGCAGGCGCAGGCGTAAAACCGGAGGGTGCAGCCTTTTATCCGCTGGATATGAAAAAAGAAGAGCTGGAAAAATCAGATCTAAAAGATAAATTTAACGCCTACTCTGTAATCCAACGCGACACCGCAGGTAAGCTGGTTAGTGTACCTTATCATATTATGTATGCTGCAGAATTACAGCGTGCGTCAAGTCTGCTAAAACAAGCAGCTTTGCTTACCGACGATACCGGCTTTAAAAAATACCTGAATACACGTGCCGATGCATTAGTTACCGACCTGTATAATCCAAGTGATTACGCATGGCTGGATATGAAAACTAATACGCTGGACATTATTATAGGCCCGATTGAGAATTATGAAGACAAATTGTTCAATGCCCGTACATCCTACGAAGCCTATGTATTGGTTAAGGACAAAGAGTGGAGTAAGAAGCTGGCGAAGTATGTAAGTATGCTGCCTGAATTGCAAAAAGGCCTGCCTGTTGCCGCGAAGTATAAGAAGGAGAAACCAGGTACAGATTCAGAATTGAATGCATATGATGTGGTTTATTATGCCGGAGATTGTAATTCTGGTTCTAAAACCATCGCGGTAAACCTTCCCAATGATGAAGTTATCCAACAGAAAAAAGGTACGCGCAGATCACAGTTGAAAAATGCCATGAAGGCAAAGTTTGACAAAATTCTGGTTCCTATTGCGACTGAACTGATCGATAAAGAACAACAGCAGTATGTTAATTTTGATGCCTTCTTTGCGAATGTGATGTTTCATGAAGTTGCACACGGTTTAGGTATCAAAAAGACAGTGAATGGAAAAGGATTCGTTAAGGATGCTTTACAGGAACAATATAGCTGGCTGGAAGAAGGGAAAGCCGATATCCTTGGTTTATATATGGTAACCGGCTTGCTTAAGAAAGGCGAACTGACCGGGGATATTAAAACTTATTACACCACATTTATGGCTGGAATTCTTCGCTCTGTACGTTTTGGTGCAGCAAGTGCACACGGACAGGCAAACATGCAATGCTTTAATTTCTTCCGTGACAAGGGCGCTTTCGTGAGATCTGCGAACGGAACCTATAAAGTTGACTTTGGTAAGTTCCAGTCCGCGATGAATGAGCTTGGCGGCATGATCCTTATGCTTCAGGGCAATGGCGATAAAAATGCCGTAGCTAAAGTTAGAAAAGAGAAAGCGATAATCACCCCGGAATTACAGGGCGATCTGGATCGTCTGAGTCAGAAAGGCATTCCCGTAGATATTATATTCGAGCAGGGTGTTGACGTGCTTGGCGTCAAATAATAACAGCCCATTTTATAAAAAAAATCCCCCAACCAGCAAAATGCTTTTTGGGGGATTTTTTGTTTATGATATTCTCCTTGAACTGGTTTCTGTAAATTCCGGATCTCTTGATTTATTTCGGCAGATGCTTGAGAATAATATTCTCCAGCTCTTCGATATCAAAAGGTTTAGAAAGATAGCCATCTGCACCGGCCTGATCGGCGAGCGCCATTACGTCGTTATTAGCAGAGAAATAGATTACAGGTATAGACTTTAACGTCGGGTGGCTTTTAAGCTCCCTGGTAGCATCTATCCCCCCTACGTCAGGCAACCAGTTGTCCATGAAGATAATGTCGGGCGTGTAAGCTGTAACCTGGTCAATAATATCATTTGATGTGGACGATGTTTTAATTTCATAACCCGCATCTTCCAGAATAAAAGTACATAACTCCAGAATATCTGAGTTATCATCAAAAATGAATACCTTTTTTTGTTCAGCCATATCATGTGTGCGTTAAGATAGCAAATTTATAAAATCCGCCATATCTTCAATACTTAATGTATAATCTATTTTTAATTGGAGCGCGGCCTGCGCAGGCATATAAGAGACCTGTGCAGTTTCAGGATCCTGAATAACGGTTATTCCACCCCAGGCCTTAACACTTTTCAACCCATTTACTCCATCGGAATTAGATCCCGACAATAACATGCAAACCAGTTTTCCCCTATAGGCCTCTGCCCCGGTCTGGAAAGTCACATCAATTGCCGGACGGGAATAATTGACTTTTTCTGAGTAATCAAGTGAAAAAGTTTTGTTTTGTTCGATTAGCGTATGATAGTCTGACGGTGCAATATAGACTGTCCCGGCCATCGCCTGTTCCTTCTCTTCTATTTCTTTAACTTTCAGACTGGTCTTTCCAGATAAAAGATCCGGTAACAGGGAATCGGTGCCATGTTTTCTGTGGACAACAATAATCACGGGAAAACTCAGGGTTGGTGAAAGTGCGGGTAAGACCCTTAAAACCACCTCCAGACTACCTGCAGATCCGCCGATAATTAAAGCTTCACAATTTTTCATCAGCTCACTTTCCTCCATATTTTTTCTGCCGGAACTCTTTTATAATTTTTGGAGAGCGGAGAGAAATCCAGGGTCTCTTTACTTCCCAGCGCAAGGTATCCTAGTGGTTGCAGACTTTCGTCAAATAACTGCAGTACTTTATGTTGCAGATCCCGGTCAAAATAAATCAATACGTTCCTGCACAGAATAAGCTGGAACTCATTAAAAGTATGGTCTGAAACCAAATTGTGTGTCGAAAATATAATTTTACGCTTGAGTTCGTCATCAAATTTGGCCAGCGAATAATTCGCTGTGTAATAACTGGAGAAATCAAGTTGTCCGCCCGAAGCGATATAGTTTTCGGAATATTGCTTCATCTGGCTCAATGCAAACATGCTCTGCGCAGCTTTTTCCAGCACGACAGGGTTCAGATCTGTTGCATAAATTAAAGATTTATGCAACAGATTCAATTCTTTCAAAATGATCGAAATAGAATAAGCTTCTTCGCCTGTAGAACAACCTGCAAGCCAAATCCTAATGAAGGGATAAGTGCCCAGCTTCGGTAATACAACATCCCTCAACGTTTTAAAGAAGACAGGGTCACGGAACATTTCGGTAACATTAACTGTAATCTGCTCAACGAATCTTTTAAAATAAACTGGATCATTGTTAATCTGATAACGGAATTCGGCAAAGCTCAATGCTTTATCCAGGGAGTAGAGTCTGATAATCCGTCTTTTTAAAGACGCTCTGGAATAACCTGTAAAATCATATCCGTAATGATCAAGCAGATCTGCAAGTAAAATTTCAACCTGCTCATCGTTTATTAAAGAGACTTCGGAATACATCAGATATATTTAATCAGCAATTCATTCAACAGGTCTACATTAATAGGTTTAGACACATAACCAACTGCGCCTGCATCCAGGCATCTTTCTCTATCTCCAACCATCGCCTGCGCTGTTACTGCAATTACAGGGATTTCTTTCAGATCTTCGCACTCTCCCATTTTAGCTATGGCCTGATAACCATCCATACCAGGCATCATCATATCCATCAGTACTACGCCAATATCCGGACTGCTTTCCAGCAATTGTAATCCTTCTTCACCGCTCGTTGCTGCAACACATTGATATCCCTTTGCTTTAAGCACCGCTTTCAGCGCAAAGATATTCCTGTTATCGTCATCAATTATCAGCACCTTCTTTTGAGTTTCCATTCTCATTTATAAATTAATCAGTGTTAAGCTTTATCATATAACCAGACCCGAAGCAGTGAGATCAGCTGATCTATATCCACAGGTTTAGAAATATAATCTGATGCCCCGGCTGCAATACATTTTTCCCTGTCTCCCATCATAGCCTTTGCAGTAACCGCTAAAATAGGCAGATGTTTAAACGCATGGATTTTTCTGATTTCCCGGGTGCTCTGGTAGCCGTCCATTTCCGGCATCATCATATCCATCAGCACAATGTCAACTCCCGGATTATCATTTAATAACTGCAGTGCCTCTTTACCATCAGTAGCTGCAAGCACCTTCATTTTATGCTGTTCCAGCGCCTTGGTCAGGGAAAAAATATTCCTGACATCGTCATCTGCAATCAGAACCGTTTTATTGTTCAGGACTTCATACAGACCACCAAGGCTTTCATTTGATTTTTTTAACTTACCAGTAATCGCTTTTTCTTCAACCAGGTGCAGGAACAGTCCTGCCTCATCAAGGATCCGCTGGTAAGAGTGGGCAGTTTTAACAACAATCGAATCTGCATACTGTTTAATTTTACGCTCTTCACCTTTGGAAAGATTCTTACCAGTGAAAATAATAATTGGCAGATTCTCCAATCCGTCGCTTTTTTTGATAGTTTCTAGCGTCAGGTAGGCGTTCTTATCGGGTATCCCCATATCAAGGATCACGCAGTCAACTTCTTTCTTCTGTAATGCGTCAACACTCTGAGACACGTTATTAACGACTTCAGTCTGAATGCTATGGTTACTCAGGAAATAGCTGAGTGCTTTAGCATGCTGCTGATTCTCCTCTACAATCAACACTTTTTTCGGATGTCTGCTCAAAGCATGTTCCAGTTTCAGGAAGATCTGCTGCATCTGTTCCAGCGCAAATGGCTTATTGATAAAATCCACTGCACCTTTCAGCAGACTTTCTTTTTTCACCTCTAAAGAAGACATGATATGCACAGGAATAGGCTTGGTTACCGGATTAGCTTTCAACTCTTCCATTACCTGCCAGCCATCCTTCACCGGCAGCTGAATGTCCAGCAGAATAGCCAAAGGTTTATAGAAATTAGCCATTTCTATTCCTTGATCGCCGCGTACAGCTACAATTCCTTTATAGTTTCGCTTTCTTGTGAAATTCAACAGGGTTTTCGCGAACGGGGTATCATCTTCTATAATAAGAATGACTTTATCGCCGGGAACAATGTCGTTCCGGTCATCTTCAATTTCCTGAGGAATATGAGTCACTGTGAACCTTTCTGACTGCTCCATGACTTCTATTGCGTCCTGCAATTGTTCTGGTTCTTTGAGGTACGTGAAATTCTGACTCTGCTGTGTACGTTCAGATATCTGCTGTCCTTTAATAGGAATAGTGAGGATAAAAGTACTACCCTCCAATTCTTTACTGTTCAGCTCAATTTCCCCGCCAAGCAATTTCGCCAGCTCACGGCTAATCGAAAGACCTAAACCAGTACCGCCGAAACGTCTCCGGGTAGATCCGTCTGCCTGTTGAAAAGCTTCAAAGATCAGGCTTTGTTTATCTCTTGGGATACCTATTCCGGTATCTATAACTTTAAACTGCAGCTCTCCTGCAATGCTGCTCTGTTTAACTTCCAGCGTAACGGTACCCGAAGAAGTGAATTTAATTGCATTCGATAACAAATTTTTAAGAATCTGCTCCAATCTCATTTTATCAGTAAAAAGCATCGGGAGATTCTGCTCCAGCTCTATATGCAGCACAAGATTCTTATTTTTTGCAACCGGATTAAATAAAGAACGCATATCCTCGGCAATTTCTTTGGTGCTGACATCTGCCAGTTCCAGCTTCATTTTGCCTGCTTCAATTTTTGAAAGATCAAGAATCTCGTCAATCAGACCAAGTAAGCCCTGACCGGAACTTTGAATTACTTCTGCATACTCAATATATTCTGGATCCAGCTCTTTATTATCCGACATCAATTTGGACAGCAGCAAAATAGAGTTTAACGGGGTACGCAGCTCGTGGGACATATTAGCCAGGAACTCCGACTTATAGCGTGTGCTTTGTTCCAACTGCTCGGATTTACGCTGTATTTCTTCATTATGTTCCTGAATAAGCTGATTTTTCTCTTCCAGCAGCGTTGTTCTTTCTTCCAGTTCCTGGTTGCTCTGTAGTAATTCTTCCTGTTGTACGCGCAGTTCCTCTTCTGAGGTCTGTATCTTTTGTGTTTGTGCCTCCAATTCTGCATTCAAACCCTCCAGCTCTGAGTGCTGTGCCTGAAGTTCTTCTGCCTGAGCCTGTGTTTCCTCCAGGAATTCCTGCAGTTTCTTCCGGTTCTGCGCAACATGAATAGCTACACCGATGTTCCCAGATACGGACTCCAGAAATTCGAGATGCTGCGGTGTAAATGCATTAATAGACCCCACCTCAATAACCCCTACAGGAGTTTTGTCCCTAATTACCGGGAAGGCAACGATATTTTTCGGACTGGTACTGCCCGCAGCATAACTGATAGTCAGTTCGCCTTCAGGAATATCTTTAATCAGAATGGATTTTCGTGATTTTAATGCCTGTCCGGAAAGCCCTTCGCCGTCTCTCAATAAAGAGCGGCTTTGTTCTTTCAGTAGAGCGTAACTTCCTGCTAGATGTAAATTCCGGTCGTCTTCGAGCAAGTAGAATGCAGCAACCTGGGCAGATGTATGCTGTATAATATTTTCCAGAATATCTGTAGTTAGTTCTTGTATATTCTTTTCCCCTACCATTTTATCGTTCAGACCCGCGATACCTGCCTGTAACCACTCTTTATCTGCAAGTAAGGAAAAAGAATAATGCAGAGATTCGGCCATTTCATTTAATGAACCGGCTAATTTACCCAACCCATCTTCGGTTGCAGTATCCAGCCGGATCTGGTAATCTCCTTTTGAAATCTGGCTGGCAATCCCCTCAATAACCTCAATTCTGTTATCTATTTCAATGTTTTTATCTTCTAATTCTTTTTGCAAACGAACACGCGCCGCCAGGTCTTTCGTCACTCTCCTATAGAAAAACAGTGTGATCAGAATGGCCAGAATTGCAGCAATAACAATAAGCATGGGAGTATATCCCGAAGATTTATTTAAATCTGAAGTCAGCGCATTCAACTGGGTCTGTTCGTCGTCCTGAATTTGCTGGATAAGCTTTCGGGCACTATCCATGTAAGATTTCCCAGTTAGAAGGTCTCCCACACTCACGGAGCCACCTTTCTGCTTAATGGCTATTGTTTTTTCCAGCACATTCAGCCGGCCTAATATAATTTCTTCCAGTGATTTCAGATTCTCCTGTTGAACAGGACTATTCTGCATATCATTTTTCACCTTATTCAGATAGCCTATCGCTTCTTCTTTCGCCCCTTTATACGGATCCAGAAAAACGGCTTCACCAGTTAAAAGATAACCGCGTTGCCCGGTCTCTGCATCTTTAAGTGAAGAAATAATTGCGTCCAGATTACGAATATTGGTATTACTCTGCGCTACAAGCTCAGAACTACGGATCAGATTGCCTATACTAATATAGGAAGCAAGTGAACTGATAAATAGTATAATGAGGGAAAGCCCCAGTCCGAAACGTAAATTATTTTGTAATGTTTTTTGCATAGTGCTCATATCCTTATCTAATCTGCTTCAACGGGTGAAATAAACGGAATATTAAAATAAAACTCTGATCCTTGACCTAGCTCACTCACTACGCCGACCTGCCCGCCATGCCTGCGGATAATCTCTGCGGAAATATATAAACCTATACCCAGTCCCTGGAAGTGAATGGCTGTTTCTTCTACACGGTAGAACTTTTCGAAAACACTACGCTGCTGATCTGCATCTATACCTATACCAAAATCCCTCACTGCAATACGTAAGGTATCTTCCTGAGCTTCGACATTCAGATGAACCTCGCTAGTACCGGGTGCATACTTAATCGCGTTAGTCAGGAAATTGACTATAACCTGCTCTATCCGCATCTCATCAGCAAAGATCTCCCGGTCGAGATGACCATTTTTAATGATTTTAAAGTCCGGACTAGATTGATGCATGACTTCAATAATACTGTCCAGCAGATCATTAAGATTGAAATATTTCTTATTAAATTTCAATTTGCCGCTTTCTATTTTGGAGATATCCAATAGGTCTGCAATAAGCTCATTTAGCTTGTCCAATTGCAGCTGGGCTTTCTTGAGGTGTTTCTTTACGGTAGGAATATCGCCTTTGTCTATACTTCTTTCCAGTAGCTGGACATAGCCCTTGACACTGGTCAAAGGAGTCTTCAGCTCATGACTGGCAATACTAATGAATTCGTCTTTTTTTCTTTCGGCCTGTTTTCTGAACTCGATTTCCTCAAGCAGGTTTTTCTGAACCTCTATCAATTTTCTGCTTTGTTCGTAGATTTGATAAAAAGTCTTAACCTTAAGCAGTAAAATATTGATATCGACCGGCTTAGTAATGTAATCGAGACCTCCGGAAGAATACCCTTTAGTAATGAAGTTCAGTTCTGTATTTGCCGCACTCAGGAAGATGATTGCTGTTTCTTTAGCTTTACTAAACCCCGAAATAGCCTCTGCTACCTCAAAACCATCCATACCAGGCATCTGGACATCGAGAATGATCAGTACGTAGGCTTTTTTGAGAACTTTTTTCAAGGCTTCTTCACCGGAAGATGCCGTATCTACTTCAAAATGATGTCTTTCCAGAACTTTTTTTAAAGAGATTAAATTCTCTGGTGTATCGTCTACTATCAGGATCATTATTAAAAATAAAGAGTAATAATTAATTTAATTAAACTGGTTTTTCCAGCAATAGATTTTGCTAATTTATAAAAGATTTAGAGGAAACGTCTGCAAATTAAATTTGCACGTATCAGCGCCTGCCGTCAGCGCAAACTGGCATCATTGAATGTATCGCCCTGATTTATATCGCCAGTGTCAAACCCTTTCTTAAACCAGTACATCCGCTGGGCAGACGTACCATGCGTAAATGCATCGGGAACCACCTCACCTCTGGATTGTTTTTGAAGCTGGTCATCTCCTATCGCATTCGCTGCGGTCAGGGCTTCTTCAATATCACCTTCTTCTAACCTGAAATCTTTGAGATTCTGCGCATGATTTGCCCATAATCCGGCAAAGAAGTCTGCCTGAAGCTCAAGTTTAACAGAAAGTTTATTGTATTCTTTTTCGGAAAGCCTGCCCCTGGCACGTTGCAGCTGATCAGAGATACCCAGCAGGTTTTGAACGTGATGCCCTACTTCATGGGCAATTACATATGCCTGCGCAAAGTCACCTGCAGCGCCGAAACGCTCTTTCAAGTCATTATAAAATCCAAGGTCTATATATACTTTATGATCTGCCGGGCAATAGAACGGGCCTACTGCGGCATCTGCAAAACCACATGCACTTTGTTCAGATCCTTCGAAAACCCGAAGAACCGGCAATTCATAGGTTTTACCCATTTCTTGAAATTGTGCGGTCCAGACTTGTTCAGTTGACTCCAGGACACCGGAAACAAATTCCAGCCCTGGCGCCGCTGCAGATCCTTTTTTAACTTCTGCCTGTTCGGTATTAGCGACAGGTAATTGAGAAACCAATTCGCTGAGATCTGTTCCGAAGAACAATCCGATTACAATGACAATGAGGCCCAGACCTCCTCCGATTGCCTTCCCGCCTCCGGAAAGTCCTCTGGCATCTTCAACATTATCACTTCCTTTACCGAACCATTTCATAGAAATTAATATAATATTTTAGCGTGTTTGCTGTAAACAAAAAAAGCCTCAATATCTATACCAATCACGATTTTCTGGTTAATATCCTGAAAATCGTGATTAATCTTTTCTGTTTATTATCCCAGTTGTTCCAATGCAGCCTCAATGCGTGCACTAGTCTCGGTCGTTCCTAGTAATACCGCAATATCAAAGACACCGGGTCCGAATTTACCACCAACCAGCATAATCCGCAAAGGCAGCATCAGCTCTCCTGGTTTTAGTCCACTGGCTGCCGCAAGATCTTTAAACTGTGTTTCCAGTTCTGTAGCAACTGGTTGTGCTGACATCTGACTGATCCAGCTCCTGAAAAAACCGGCTTTTTCTGCCGTCCATTTAGGCTGTACCGCAGCAAGATCATACTTCTCCGGTTTAACGAAGAAATACCCTGCCTGTATACTGAAATCTGTCAATAAGGTACAACGATCCTTAATCAGGGTGATTACTGTTTCCAGTTGTGTATCATTTTCAGCGACAATTCCTTTTATAGCCAGTTGTTCTTTTACCAGCAACAGCAAGTCAGCAGCCTCTGTATGTTTAATCCATTCCTGATTATACCATTTTGCTTTTTCGAAATCAAACTTAGCTCCCGCTTTGCTAATCCGTTCCACAGAGAATTTAGCAATCAGTTCATCCAGGTTAAAAATCTCCTGATCCGTTCCATCATTCCAGCCAAGCATGGCCAGCAAGTTCACAAAAGCCCCTGGTAAGAAACCCAGTTCGCGGAATCCCTGGGTAATATCTCCCGTTTTTGGATCCTGCCAATTTTGTGCATAGACAGGAAAACCAAGACGGTCTCCATCGCGCTTGCTCAGCTTACCGTTCCCATCTGGTTTAAGGATAAGTGGTAAATGCGCCCATTGCGGCATTTCGTCTTCCCAACCCAAATATCTCCATAAAAGGATATGGATCGGTGCAGACGGGAGCCATTCTTCTCCCCTGAAAATATGTGAAATCTGCATAGCCCTATCATCTGCAACTACAGCCAGGTGATAAGTTGGCATCCCATCTGCCTTTAGCAATACTTTATCATCTACCAGGTTCGTATCAAAGGACACCAGCCCGCGAATCATGTCATTAAAAGTTACGGTTTCATCTTCCGGCATTTTAATTCGGATTACATGCGCAGTCTGTGCTGCCAGTAATCTTTCCACTTCTGCCTCAGGCAATGTCAGTGAGTTACGCATTCCCATTCTGGTTGCTCGTCCATAAAGGAAATTTGGCACTTCCTTACGTTTGGCGTCGAGCTCTTCCGGGGTATCAAATGCATAATATGCAAAGCCGTCTGCGACTAGTTGTTCGGCATAAGGTCTGTAAGTAGATTTACGCTCACTCTGACGGTAAGGTCCGAATGCGCCTTCCTTTTCAGGGCTCTCATCCGGGTGAATTCCACACCAGTTCAGGCAGGATTGTATATACTCTTCTGCTCCCGCTACAAACCGGGTCTGGTCTGTATCTTCTACTCTTAAAATAAAAGTTCCCTGGTGTTGCTTAGCAAACAGATAATTAAATAAAGCGGTGCGTACACCTCCTAAATGAAGGCCCCCTGTCGGACTGGGAGCAAATCTTACTCTTACTTTCTTTTCCATAACAATGATTACAAAGATATATTTTTTAAACGCTAACCGTTCTATTGGTGTCTTTTTGAATGCGAATTAGTATTTTGCCTCTATATTTATGAATCCATACGAAAAAAAACGGCGCTGGAAGTTCTTTCTGCTTTTCTTCGCCATTGTCATCGGGACGGCTTCTGTGATTTACACGGATTTCTTCGTCAAGAAAATGGAAAGAGAGGAAAAAGTCTCTTTTCAGCTTTACGTTAAGGTAACCGAACAATCACTGGTCATGTACGATGATGAGCGCTTCAATGATGTCATTGAGACCATCATGAAAAACACCAAACTTCCTGTTATCATGACCGACGGTTACGGGGTAATTAACTCTTATCAGGGACTGGATTCTACAAAAACGAATTATGACGTCGAGAAGCAGGATAAAAAGACCTATGACCCTGCCTATTTCGAGCGCGAACTTCATAAAATGAAGGAACAGCATCCTGGGACACCCATCATCGGTCTGGATGGTACGATCTGGCACATTTACCATAAGGATTCTTTCATTCTCACACAACTTCGCTACTTCCCGTTTATACAGCTTGGCGTAATTGCCTTATTTCTGCTGACAGCCTATGTCGCGTTCAGTTCGGCCAGACGGTCGGAGCAAGATCAGGTTTGGGTAGGAATGGCGAAGGAAACTGCACATCAGCTCGGCACGCCGATCTCATCACTGATGGCCTGGGTGGAACTGATGAAATCCCGTTTCGATGCTGAAGATGATCCGCTGATTGCCGAAATGGAGAATGACATCAAAAGACTGGAAGTCATAACAGACCGTTTTTCAAAGATTGGCTCCAAGCCTGTACTTGAAGATCATGTGGTCTATACTGTAATTAGCAATTTCATTCAGTATTTCCAGCTGCGGACCTCAGACAAAGTGATCTTTAAGATTACCGGGGACGATCAGGTACGCGCATTACTCAATGTACCGTTATTTGACTGGGTAATAGAAAACTTACTGAAGAATGCAGCAAATGCAATTGAAAATGAAGGCTCAATAACAATCAATATCATTGAACACCTGGCCAAAGAAGAAGTATTTATTGATGTCACTGATAGTGGAAAAGGAATTCCGAGATCTAAATTTGATACTGTCTTCCAACCTGGTTACACGACCCGGAAAAGAGGCTGGGGACTAGGTCTTTCCCTCACCAGACGTATTGTTGAGAATTACCACAGTGGACAGATATATGTAAAAGAATCAGAACTTGGAAAAGGTACAACATTTCGTATTATCCTTAAAAGTAGCATAACCTATGAACCGACCTCAACCTGAAGAATGCCCGGAATGGGCACTAAACTATATTAAACATGTACAGGGAGACCTAATTGAGCTTTTAGTACAACAAGCAGAAACCTGGCCCGAACAACTGGAAAGCATGCAGGAACTTGCAGACTATGCTTATGCTCCAGGCAAATGGACCGTTAAAGAGATGGCGGGACACGTTATTGATACGGAAAGAATTCTGGTTTACAGACTTACGGCTTTTGCAAGGGCAGAAAAAGCTGCACTTCCTGGTTTCGAAGAAGATGATTATGTAAAAAATGCAAGATTCAAGGAAAGGACTTTGCAAAGTCTGGGTGAAGAGTTTGCCCTGTTAAGAAAAGCGAACCTTTATCTTTTCCGGTCTCTTAATGAACAGGAACTGGACCGCATCGGGTCTGCATCCGGCAGGCAGATTTCAGTAAGGGCTATTCTGCATGTCTTAGCCGGACATGTTGCACACCATTCTCAAATTCTAAAAGAAAGATACTTATGATCTGGTTTAAAGATTTCACAGTTGAAGAGCTGAATGACAGGCCTAAAAATCATCTGGGTGGACTACTGGATATCCGGTTTACAGCATTGACGCCGGACACGCTGACAGCAACTATGCCCGTTGACGAACGAACCCACCAACCCGCAGGGATCCTGCATGGAGGTGCGTCTGTTGTTCTGGCCGAAACATTGGGAAGCATAGCGTCTTATATGTGTATAGATCCCGATAAGTACCAGGCAGTAGGACTTGAAATAAATGCCAACCACCTCCGTTCTGTGAAAAGTGGCAGCGTCACCGGCATCTGTTCAGTTATTCACCGGGGTGCTAAAACACATGTCTGGGACATTCGTATCTTCGATGACCGCGGCAAAATGACCTGCATCAGCAGGCTTACTGTCGCTATCTTAACCAAACAAGGCTAATCTTAATAACTGGCTCTGAATTAAGGTACTTAAAATTCACCTCGCTTTTCAAGCCACTGTTTTTCGATCCAGTAGGAAATGATCAGGCCAACACCGCCAAAGATGCCAATGCAACCAAAATAAACAGCAACAGACTGTTCTTCAGTTATTTTGGTTATAATAGTGGTAAACAAGGCAATTAGGATACCCAACCCGAGGCCAACCAATAGTAGCCCAAATTTAAGACTGATGAACGGTTTTGGCGCTGATTGCCCTTCTTTTGGGTTAATGCCGCGTTCGATCATGGCCATTTTTTCTTTATTAACTAAATAGCGTATTCCAAAAATCATTGCGAAGCCTGTAATAAACAGGGTAATTGGGACTAGATATTCCATATCTTTTATGTTTAAATTGTGTATTGCTGTATTTGTGAACTATGACCACATCAAAATCAAACAGGTTACACCTTCTTCTAAAGAATCTTCTTTTTTAGAAGAAAGGTTTTTTTTAATATAGATAACTGTATTATCTTGATTAGTACCGTGTAATACTGGGATCTTTCTTTTTGAAGAGACGGCAAACTTCTGTCTCTTAACCGCACATTAATAATTTCGATATGCCTGTAACCTACCTGCTAATGCCTGCGTCTTAGTTTACAGATGCTACAGCCAGAAACAGATTCCGTGATAATTGCAGCCATACTTAACGGTCAGACAGGCCGTTATACAGAATTGGTAGGCAGACATCAGCGGTATGTATTTACGCTGGCTATGCGCTTTACAAAAAACAGGGAAGAAGCGGAAGAAGTAGCACAAGACTGTTTTGTAAAAGCATACCGCGCACTGGGGACCTTTAAACAGGACTCCAAATTTTCCACGTGGTTGTATTCCATTACCTATACAACCGCCATGACCTATCTGCGCAAGAAAAAACTGGATACCCAGTCTATTGATGAGGATGGTGGTTTTATACAACTGGAAAATCATATTTCGTCCTACACTGCTAACGGATCAATGGAAAAGCAATCCGGTTATCATTATCTGAACAAGGCGATTAGTCTGCTGTCACCTGATGATAATATGATAGTCACACTTTTTTATCAGGGGGAACAAAGTCTCGACGAGATCGGACAGACCATGAATATGACCGCGAATACAATAAAGGTTAAGCTGCATAGGGCCAGGATCAGGCTCAAAGAAAAACTACAGGGTATATTGAAAGACGAAGTAAATGAGATGATATGAACACAATAGAAGAGCAAATCTGGAATTATCTGGACGGCAACTGCACCGCCGCAGAAGAACATGCGATTCAAAACCTGGTTCGGACACAAGAAGACTGGAAAACTGCTTTCGTAGAAATTCAGTCGCTTAATCTGGAGCTGAAACAAATGGAACTGGAAGAACCCTCCATGTCCTTTACCAGGAATGTGATGGAAAAAGTGAAACTTGAGCCGGCCCCGATTTCTCTGAAGACACGGGTAGACCACAGAATAATTATGATCATTGGGGGCTTCTTTGTCCTGATGATTGTAGCTGTCCTGATCTATGCGATTACATTGACTAAAACAGAGACGCAGATTAGTGGAATCCATCTGGCTTTTACAGCTCCGGATTTCTCATTCCTGAACAAAATACAAAGTCCTGGTTTACTACGGGCATTCCTTTTTGCCGACCTTTTATTAGGTCTGGTCTATTTGGACAGATTTATGCGTAGGAAACGCAAAAATAATATACATACATCATAATAAAGGCCCTGCGCTTATATTGCGCAGGGCCTTCTATATTTCGATGTTTTTTAAAATTAACGAATAGTTACCGGCAATGTTGCAGTAAGCTTATCCCAGGCCAGGTGCAATTTAGCGCCTTTAGCATCTGGTGAAAAAGCAATAGTCAGAGCTTCCACAGGGGTTGCAAGTTGTTCTACCGGAACAGTTACTCTAACCACATCTTTTGCCTGATCATAAGTATATTCTCCCCAGCGATCCGTTTGTTTATTTAAAATAAACACCCATTTATCTTGTTCAGGAAGTACAAATAAACTATAAGAACCTGCAGGAACCGCTTTACCTCCGATGGTTACGGGCTGATAAAATCTGATCTCAGTTGATTCATTAGCTCCGGCTCTCCAAACTTTACCAAAAGGCACAGTCTCTCCAAATATTTTTCTGCCTTTAACCGATGGTCTTGAATAGATAACCCTGATCTGTGGTGTGCTATTATCACCAGCTTTAACTTTCGCAGCATTTACTGGAAAATAAGCAAGGTCAGCCGGGCTGCCATCCAACGGTGGGAATTTTACTTCCTGGGCATTTGCGGCAAAGCCGATTGCAGCCAGCGCTACAATTAAACGGAGTTTCTTCATGGGATTTCTTCTTTAATTTGTATCACAAAATACAAAAAAACCTTTTATAAATCTGTAAATTAGTACTTACGGTCTTTTACCAGCGTATTTAAGAATATCGCTGAGAGTATAAACCCGATGATACCTCCTAAAATAGACCATCCGAAGCTACCAGAGATTATTGCAGCTGTTAATATTCCAAAAAACAGGCCTAAAACGTAATAAACCCAGTCAAAATTATTTTTGTTGTCGTTGTTCATGATAATATATACTTATAGCTCAAAGGTATTGAATTATTTTAAATTTAAAAGCGTCAGCTTAATCATCCGGGCTCCCTATTAGCCCCCGGAACAGGTTATTGATCGCTGACTGTCAGATTACTGTAAAATACGTTACATAATACACAATATTCTTTTCAACCAATCAAACGATTGATTAGTTTTGACCCCATCAAATTAACGATGGAAAAACAAGACAAAAGAAGCAGCATTTTAGCTGCGGCGGAAAGGTTGTTTTCGGAACTGGGATATGAAGGGACTTCAATCAGGCTCATTGGTAAAGAAGCGGACGCAAATCTCTCCATGATCAGTTACTATTTTGGTTCGAAGGAAGGTGTGTTTCTAGAAATTATGAGTGAACGTATCAAAGGCTTCAATGCGGAACTAATCCGTATTGCAACAGAGCCGGTCACTGCTAAAGAAAAAATGCTATGGATCATCGAAGGTTACACCAGAAGGATTCTTTCTGGCATTGCTTTTCATAAGATCATGCACAGAGAGCTCACCCTGGAGCAAAGGCCTGAACTATCTACTAAAATTAAAGAAGCAATTAAAACTAACCTCCGGGTAATCGAAGAGATTATAGAGGAGGGTATAAATGCCGGAGAATTCCGGCAAACAGATACCCGGATGGTCATTTCCACCATTATGGGGACAATCAGTCATGTTGCCCTGACTCCATCCAAACTTATTCCATGCAGTGTTCTGGATATCAGTAAACCAGAAGAAAGAGAATTGATCAGCCAGAGAGTAATCAAACATCTGCAGGAATTAATAATCATGTATTTAACACCCCAACAATGATAAACAGAACGCTAAAACTGAGTTGCCTCGCGCTCTTAATGCCGGGTATACTTTATGCCCAAAATCTTAAAAAGATCACACTCCCAGAGGCTGTTCAGCTGGGGATTGAAAACAGCAAGAATCTTAAACTCTCGCAAAACAAAATAGAAGAAGCAAGAGCAAGACTAGAGGTCGTTAAAGACAATGCGCTGCCAACAGCAGATGCAAGTTTCCTGTACAATCATGCTGAAATTCCAACACACAAATTATCGATTGGAGGTGCGACTCCTTTTACACTGCCCAACCGTGCCGATGCATTTATCGGAACAGCAGCAGTGCAAGAGTTAGTTTATGGTGGTGGTAAATTAAAATACGCGAGAGAAAGCACACGTCTGCTGGCAGAGGTTGCTGGGCTGGATGCCGATAGAAATAAGGAAGAAGTGAGTTATGCAGTAATTGATACTTATTTCTCTTTATACAAGCTGATGCAAAGCAAAAAAGTTGTTGCGCAGAACCTGGCCTCTATTGCGAGTCAGCTAAAACAGGCTCAGCGTTTCTTTGAGCAGGGTATTGTCACCAAAAACGATGTACTGAGGTTCCAGTTACAACAATCAAATATTACCCTGACCGACCTGGAAATTGAAAGCAACCGCAAGGTGGTTAATTATAACCTGGATATTCTTCTGGGTTTACCAGAAGATACAGAACTGGAAATCAGCAATCCGGAATTGACCAGCCAGCAACTTGCCTCCCTGAGCTCATATATGGATCGCGCATTGTCCAGCAGACAGGAACTTCAACAATTGGATCTGCGTAACCGTGCTGCCGAATCAGACCTTAAGTCTGTTAAGGCGAATACACTACCTACCGTTGGTGTGGGCGCAAATCTATACTATATTAATCCAAGCGGTAAATTTATCCCTCCGGTTAATCAGTATATCATGCCCGTTACTTTGGGTGCTACATTATCCTGGAATATCGGAAGCCTCTGGACGAATAAAAACAAGGTAAGTGAATCCAGAATCCAGCAGAAAAACATCCAGATCCAAAAAGAGATAGAGTCTGATCAGGTAAAAACTGAAGTAAATAGAAATTATCAGGGCTACCAACTTGCGCTCAACAAAATCAGCATACTGGAAACCTCCATTGCCCAGGCCGTAGAAAATGACCGCTTGCTGGAATCCAAATACAAAAATAATGTCGCTTCTGCCATCGACAGAATTGATGCAGAGACATTGCTTTACCAAGCTAAAATAAATCTGGAAATCGCTAAAGCAGATGCCGGATTAGCTTACTACACTTTATTAAAATCAACAGGAAAAATTTCTCAATAATATCATAATCATCTAGAGTAATGACAACAGAATCGACAACGGAACCAACAATTGAGGCAAAAAAGAAAAGCAAAATTGTTCCTATAATATTAGCTGTGCTGATAGTTATTGGCGCCATATTCGGCATAAAAGAGTACATGTATTACAGTAAACACGTAGATACCGACGATGCACAGATCGATGGAGACATCAGTCCGGTAGTTGCACGCGTGGGAGGTTATGTGAATGAGATTAAATTCGAAGAATATACCCGTGTAGAAGAGGGACAGGTACTGGTTACCCTTGATGACAGGGATTACAAAGTGAAACTGGAACAGGCTATGGCCGGACAACAGGGCGCAAATGCCAACGTAGGTGTTTCAGAATCTCAAATTGTTGCAACTTCGGCCAATACAAGTACAGCCAAAGCGAATATTGAATCTGCTAAAGTAAAATTATGGCAGGCGCAAAAAGATTATGAACGTTACGCCAATCTGGTAAAAGACGGTTCAATCACCCAGCAACAGTTTGATCAGGCAAAAGCAACACGCGACGTTGCACAGGCCAATTTTAATGCATCACAAGATCAGTATACTGCTGCATTAAAACAGGTTGGGACAACCAAATCACAATTACAAGTGAGCAGTAATGGCGTTACACAGCGTCAGGCAGAGGTAGATTTCGCGAAATTACAGCTTTCATATACCGAAATCAAAGCACCAGCGACAGGATTTGTCTCTAAAAAAAGCATTCAGAAAGGTCAGCTTGTTCAGGCAGGTCAATCTTTATTCTCTATTATCAATGAGAACAGTCTATATGTAACTGCAAATTTCAAAGAAACGCAGTTAGAAGAGATTCGTACAGGCCTTAAAGTGGACATTGTAGTAGATGGGTATCCTGACCAGAAAATAGACGGTGAAGTTTATAACTTCTCCCCCGTTACAGGTGCTAAGGGCTCATTACTTCCTCCAGATAATGCAACTGGTAACTTCGTAAAAGTAGTACAGCGTGTCCCGGTAAAAATCAAAATTAAGGCAACTAAAGAAATGCTTGACAAATTACGTCCGGGCATGAGCGTTAAAGTTTCCGTTTCCACAAAAGACTAAATCAAATGGCCGAGCAAGGTTTAAAAAAATGGATAATTACGTTTACGGTAATCACCGCTTCATTACTGGAGCTGATTGATACGACAATTGTAAACGTAGCCTTACCACAAATTCAGGGTAACCTGGGAGCAACCTTAGAGGACGTAGCCTGGTTATCGACAGGTTATGCCGTAGCTAACGTTATCGTTCTGCCGATGTCAGGTTGGCTGGGGAGCAGATTTGGACGTAAAAATTACTTTCTAACATCAATTATAGTATTTACCATAGTCTCATTCCTCTGTGGTAATGCAACTTCACTGGAAGAGCTGATCTTGTTCAGAGTGCTGCAGGGCCTTGCCGGAGGTGGATTAATTTCTACCGCACAAGCTATCCTTCTGGAAACCTGGCCAAGGGAAGATGTCGGAATCGCTACAGCGCTCTTTGGATTGGGTGCTGTTGTCGGCCCTACTGTAGGGCCAACAATTGGTGGATATATTTTGGATATCAGCTCCTGGCCCTGGATTTTCTATGTGAATATTCCCGTCGGAATTCTCGCCGCCTACTGTACCTATACATTTATTCGAGCGACCCCTAAAGATGGTCAGGGGCAGCCTGTAGATTGGTGGGGCATTGGTTTACTTGCAGTTGCAGTCGGTAGTTTGCAAACTGTACTTGAAAAAGGCGAAAGTGAAGACTGGTTTGCCACACCCTATATTATTGCGCTGACAGTAGCGTCAGTATTTGGCTTATTGCTCTTCATATGGCGTGAACTCACTACGGATCACCCGATTGTAAACTTCAAGATCATGCGTCACCGAAGTTTTTCCATCGGGATGTTCACTTCATTTATCCTTGGTTTCGGTTTATATGGCTCCGTATTTGTATTTCCGGTATTCTGCCAGAACCTGTTAGGGTTCTCGCCATTGCAAACCGGTGAATTACTTTTCCCCGGCGGACTTTGTACAATAGCGATGATGCCTTTTATCGGGATATTCCTTAAAAAGGGAATCCCTGCACAGTTTATGGCTACCATAGGTATGTTCCTGTTCTTTGTGTTCTGCGACATGCTAAGCAAGTCGACCTTATCTTCGGGTACGAACGACTTCTTTCTGCCGCTGGTTATCCGTGGCGTTGGAATGGCACTGCTTTTTGTTCCTTTGACAACTCTGGCTATTCAGGATTTAAAAGGAGCTGAAATCGGACAGGGTTCGGGTTTAAATAATATGATGCGTCAGCTGGGTGGATCATTTGGTATCGCTGCACTGACTACTTTAATCCATACCCGTCAGGGTTTTCACCGAAACAACCTTTTAGTGAATATCAATGAGAGTAATCCTGCATTTACAGAACGTTTCCAGGCTTATATCTCTAATTTCATGGCGAAAGGATACAGTATGTTTGATGCCAAAATTATGGCGACCAAAGCTGTCGAAGGTGTGGTAACCAAACAAAGTCTGCTGCTAACTTATAGTGACGCTTACTGGGTTGCAGGACTAGTGTTATTATGTTCGATCCCGCTGCTATATCTGCAGAAATTTAAAAAGAATGTAGAAATACCGGTAGATGTTCATTAAAACAAACCCTATTCAGGGCACGTTCAGATAGTGCGTGAATGGTAATTATATCTAAAAAAGAAAGGCTGCCCTTCTGGACAGCCTTTCTTTTTTTTCAAAAAAATCACAATTTCTGCTTTGTCGCTACACAACAAACTGGTTTTATATAATTAAATATGCTAAACCTTAACGGAAGCAATTTATAGTAAATACTTAGTTTGGCAAAATAATTTTATTTTAAAATTTATTCTATAGATCTTCCAGTCATTTTCCTTAGATTAAGCTCCCAAAAATAAAGCTTAATATGACGCAGAAACAGAAAGTGACTAGCCAGAAAGAGGCCATATTTAATAATGAAGTTGTATCAAGATTTGAATTGTACAACAGCCTGTTCCTTACTTTGCCCTTTTATAAGGTCAAGGATACAGGAACTCTTCTACCGCTTTTCATTAAGTATTGTGAAGATGGAGTCAAACAACATCAGACACCAGCCGAAATTATCACTGCTTTCTTTGAAAAATATACGCAAGCCAGCTCCGCAACAGATGTAAATGACCTGTTATTCCGTTTTATACAGTATATAGAACGTCAGGTGGTACTCTTTGATGCAGTAGAAGATGCTTCTTTCCAAAAACTGAATACAGCGGAAGACCAGGGTTCACTAAGTTCGCTGCTCCGTAAAAGTGCATTCAATACAGAACTGCATGACCGCACAGCGAAACTTATCGAAGATTTTTCACTTCGGCTGGTATTAACTGCACATCCTACTCAGTTTTATCCGGGCAGTGTACTCTCTATTATTACCGACCTCACCACAGCCATCAAAACGAATGATATTGATAGTATCAACCAGCTGTTGCAACAATTGGGTAAGACCCCATTTTTCAATAAAAAATCTCCGACACCAGTAGATGAAGCACTTAGCTTAACCTGGTATCTGGAAAATGTGTTCTATTTCGCTGCTGCAAATATCCAGTCCGAAATAGACAGTGCGCTGGAAGAAATTCAGATACCGAGCAAAAAGGTCATAGAAATGGGTTTCTGGCCCGGTGGTGATCGAGATGGCAACCCCAACGTGCAGGCTAAAGATACCCGCGAAGTGACACGCATGTTACGTCAGGTTCTTTTCCGCTGTTACTACAGGGATTTCAGGAAACTGAAACGCCGTATTACGTTTCGTGGTGTAGAAGAAAAAATACATCAGATACAGGATGTACTCTACAAAAATGCATTCGATCCCGCGATCGAACCAAAAGATATCTCTGCAGAACTTGCGGCGGGATTACAGGATATAAAAGACACACTGTTAGAATTTCATGACGGGCTATTCGCTGATCTGGTAGATGACCTGCTGCGTAAGGTCGCTTTATATGGCAGTTACTTCGCTTCTCTTGACATCAGACAAGATAGCCGGGTACTTCGTGATGTACACGCCTGGTGCCGTCAGCATAAACCGATCCTGTCATTGTTCCCGGAAAATTATGATGAACTCTCAGAGGACGAGAAAATCGGTCACTTATCTTTTAAAAGTGCGAAAATACACCATGGTGAAGACACAGCACCGCTAATTAGCGATACGCTGGATACGATTACGGATATCCGCACCATTCAGCAGCAGAACGGACCACTGGCCTGTCACCGCTTTATTATCAGTAACTGCCAGCAGGCTTCAGATATCCTGCAGCTAATTGAATTATTCCTTTGGAACGGTTGGACAGTGGAAGATCTGGACATCGACTTTGTACCGCTTTTTGAAACCGTGCATGACCTGAAGGATGCACCTGCCATTATGGAAACACTTTATAAGCATCCATTCTATCAGGAGCACCTTGCCAGAAGAGGTAATCAGCAACAGATTATGCTGGGCTTCTCAGATAGTACAAAAGACGGAGGTTACCTGATGGCCAACTGGTCAATCTTTAATGCCAAGGTTGCATTAACAACAGTTTCAGAACAGCATAACGTTAAACTGGCCTTCTTTGACGGCCGAGGAGGACCTCCATCGAGAGGCGGAGGTAAAACACACCGTTTCTATGCTTCTATGGGTAAAGAAATAGCAAACAATCACTTGCAGTTAACCATCCAGGGGCAGACTATCAGTTCTCAGTATGGCTCTATTGACAGTGCAGGATTTAATATCAGCCAGCTTGTTAACGCCGGTATATCATCGGGGCTAAGAGAAAAACATAATATTCTGCTTGATCCCGAACATAAAGATGTACTTGACCAAATGGCTGATGACAGTTTTGAATCATTTGTGGCTTTACGTCAGCATCCTTTATTCCTTACTTACCTCGAACGTTACTCTCCATTAAGCCTGCTGTCCAAGATCACCATCAGCAGCAGACCGGTAAAACGGAGTTCAGGAGAGAAGTTAAGGCTGGAAGATCTACGCGCAATCAGCTTCGTAACTGCTTGGGGGCAACTTAAACAAAATGTCCCTGGTTTTTATGGGATCGGAACAGCTTTAAAAAATCAGGAAGACGCCGGCAACTGGGATCAAATAACGCGGACCTATCAGGAAAGCGGGTATTTCAAGACCATTATAGATAACTGTATGATGTCGATGAGCAAGTCTGACTTCTCCATTACAGCGCATTTTGCCAAAGACCCGGAATTCGGAGCCTTCTGGACTATGCTTCACGAAGAATATGAGCGCTCTAAAGCCATGTTACTAAAACTGGCAGGCCATCAGACTTTGATGGAGAATTACCCTGTTGAGAAGCGCTCTATCGCGGTCAGGGAGAAAATTGTACTTCCACTGGTACTCATACAGCATTATGCACTTGAAAAACTGCAGGAAGAAGCAACAGCTTCTACAGCAGCTTATGAGAAACTGGCAATCAGAACCGTTTATGGTATTGTCAATGCAGGCAGAAACTCTGCATAGCAAAGACAAAATCAAAAGCCCTTTCTGCTACTGCAGTGCCCCAAAATGTTAGACACTTTTTGGGGCACTGCAGTAGCAGAAAGGGCTTTTTCGATACAGATTTGTATTTCAGACCGCGGCCAGCTAAGACTTAGCCTTAATAAATAACTTTTCCGGCTGAAGTTACGATCGAGGCGATGCGTACTGCATCAAATACACGCTCTTCAGATGCGCCTAAATGCAGGATAGAGTTTTCGTGAGCATTCACACACATTTCACATCCATTTACCGCTGACACCGCCAGGCTCATCAGTTCAAAGAACTCTTTACCTGTTACCGGGCTACTCATTAACTGCATGCGTACGCGTGCAGGGATCTGTGTATATTTTTCTTTCCCTGTAAAGTGACGGAAACGATAAAACACGTTATTTAGTGCCAGTAAAGAAGCGCAGCCTGCTGCTTCAGCTATTTCCTCAGGAGTAGCATCTTTGGAAATTGAATATTGCTCAAAGAAATCAATAAGAACTTTGTTATTATTGTTCACTGCGATACTTAATGCGACTAAACCACATTCTTTTTCCGACAGATGGGCAGAAGTTAAAGTACTGCTGAAATTGAGTTTCAGGTCCCTTACATATCTGGAGTTACCTTTTTCAAGCAAGGTTAAGCTCTCATTTCTATATTCAGCTGGCAGGCCGACAATAGCCAGCAGCTCTTGTACAGTTTCAGTTATTTCAGACATTATTTTTCAAATTATAGGGTACAGAAAAGCCCCTGCAAAAAGCATTTACAGGGGCTTTTTGAATCAAAATTAATTAAACAGTTAAAGTCGCTTCACCTTTTTCCCAGTTGCATGGGCAAAGTTCGTCAGTTTGCAAAGCATCCAGCACACGGATAACTTCTTTTACATTACGACCAACGCTTAAATCGTTAACACTAGCCCAACGGACAATACCCTGTGGGTCAATGATGAAAGTAGCACGGTAAGCAATTTTTTCAGTTGGCTCTAAAATATCAAGTGCTTCAGCTAAAGATTTTGAAGTATCAGCCAGCATTGGGAATTTCAAACCACGTAAATCATCATGGTTATTTCTCCACGCTAAGTGAACATTTTCTGAATCAGTAGAAGCACCGATCAGCGTAGTGTCACGGTCACGGAACTCACCGTAGTTCGCATTGAATTCAGCGATCTCAGTAGGGCAAACAAATGTAAAATCTTTTGGCCACCAGAACATACAAGTCCACTGGTTATTCTCATTTACTAATGCATCAGAAGTTAATGTTTCGAATTCTTTTCCTTTTTCTAAACTTACAACAGCCGGTTTTGAAAATGCCGGGAATTTTTCACCTATGTTAATCATAATATTCTTTTTTTTCGTTGCACAAAAATACGTCAATAAATGGGATTTATCAACCGTATTCAGGACTTTACAGATACTTAATATTGATAGACAGATAGACAAAAACTATATGTATACCAGCGGCCTATTAAGCCCATAAAACTACTTTTTAAGCGTCGTTTCAAATAATTTAAAGATTCGCTTGTACTCATCTGTCCAACTCGAAGGCTGTACAAATCCATGGTCTTCAACTGGGTAAACCGCTAGCTCCCAATTGTTCTTACCCAGCTCGATAAAACGCTGGCTCAAACGTACAATATCCTGAAAATGAACGTTCACGTCTACCATACCATGCGCCATCAATAAATTGCCTTTTAACTTGTCAGCAAAATAAATTGGGGAACTCTGTTTATAGGCAATCGGGTCGTTAGCCGGCTCATTCAGAATATTTGCGGTATAGCCATGGTTATAATGTGCCCAATCTGTAACCGAACGCAGTGCAGCACCGGAAGCAAAGACATCAGACTCATTAAATAGCGCCATCAGTGTAATAAAGCCGCCGTATGAACCACCATAAAGGCCTACATGCGCAGGATTGACATTGTATTTTTCTACCAGTAATTTAACGCCGTCTGCCTGATCGGTAAGATCCTTTCCACCCATATGGCGGTAAATGCCCGTACGATGATTTCTGCCGTATCCAGCACTCCCGGTATAGTCAATATCTATTACTGTATATCCCTGATCAGCCAGCAGATTATGGAACATATATTCTCTGGAATACTGGCTCCACCAATAGTGTACATTCTGCAGATAACCGGCACCATGCACAAAGACAACTGCCGGACGGTTAGGGTGCGGTTTAACAGCAGGATATATGCGTGCATATACATCATCGCCATAACGGTTTTTAAACGACACCATTTCCGGCTCTTTCCATTGATAGGCTTTAAATTCTGCTGAAGTAGAAGCCGTCACCTGACGTGCCTGAGCACCTGGTTTATTTTCCTGAACGTACAGTTCCCATGGTTTATTCATATAGGAATAATTGATGGCAAGCCATTTTTCATCAGGTGAAAGCGTAACCTCATTACCGCCTTTCATACTGGTAATCCGGACCGGCTCTCCCCCCTGCACACCAATTTTATAGAAATGTGAAATCCCCGGATGCTCAATATTACCGGAAAAATAAAGTGTTTTTGCATCAGCAGATAACTGCAGGTTTTTCACTTCCCATTTACCATTTGTGAGTTGCTTTTTAGTTCCCGCAGCCACATCAGAAATGTAAATATGCGAATATCCACTAGCCTCACTCTGGAAAGCTATTTTTTGATTATCGATCCAGAAAATCCCTCTCGCACCAATTCCAGGACCCGCAATCCATGCTTCGTCCCGCTGTCTGTCTACCAGGCTCAGTTGTCCCGTAGCAGCATCTAGTTTCAGAATCCAGAAATCTTTGTTGTCCTGTGATCTCGCTGCTATAACAGCAGTATTCCCTTTCTGATTCCAGAAGGGCCCGAATATATTAATAGCTCTGTCTGCATTTTTACGTTTGGCGGCTTCCAGCTTCTCCGGATAATCTTTCAGATAATCAGGCAGATCCTTTATTCCGGGTATTTGTGCAGTCTGAATCTGGTAAACCGTGTCACGCTCCCTGTCATAGACGTAAGGAGTGTATACAGGAAGAGGTTCCCCAACCTTGGTTCTGCCGGGAATATCTGTTGTATAACCCGATTCAGTAACAAAAGCAGGGACAATGGTCTGATGGCCTTTCTCCGGCATGCTCACCAACCTGTAAGTTATGAAACGTGCATCCGGGCTAACAACCAGTCCATTTAAAGCTGCGTCTTTCAAATCAATTGCACGCAAAGGTTTTTCCGGAATCAATGCTGCTCTAAAGCCAAATGGTTCAGCTTTCTTTTGCTTTTTTAATACGTCAAATAATTCCAGCTGATCTTTTTTTAACCATCCATCCTGACTATCTGCGGCTGTTTTTGCTTCTCCTTTTTTGTTCCTGACAAAATTTGTCAGTTGCTTTAATTCCCCGGTACGATGATTTAAAACAAATAAATTATCCCCTCTCTGGAAGGCTACAGAACCATTTGTAAGAAACGCTGCATTGGATTCTCTTTCTACTGTCTGCGTAAGGCGAACTTTACGCCCGTTTTTAACTTCAAGCAGGTAAAGATCCCCTCCTTGCTCGACTAATCCGAGTGATCGGTCTGAATTGTAGGTATATTCGAGCTGAATAGCTGCGTCAGCTACTTTGAGGTCGGCCTTGACTGGCTGCGTAGATCCGATCTGTACTTTATACAGTTCATCTTTCTCTTTATTTTCCGGATTCCAGTCAAAATAGACTGCTTTACTATCACCGGACCACCGATAATTGGAAGGAGCTGTTCCGAGCCATTTCTGGTCCCGCATAATATAGTCCACTGTCAGTGGCTGAGTTTGCTGCGCAGAAGCTGCAGTAGTACCCAGTAAGAAAAACAAGTAAAATTTCTTCATCAGTTTAGGTTATGCCTGCAATTTAGTAGAAAAATGGCCTGCAATAACGCTGAAGAGAAAGGTTTTATAAATGTTACAGTCTATCCGATTCGGACGGAAGTCATCGTTAACGAGCCACCTACAGCTTGGTCATTGAATAAACTTACCTGATCCTGCGGTAACTGCAAACCAAGCGCATAAAGTAAAGGCAGATAATGTTCCGGAGTGGGTATAGCGAGCATTGCGGCTTTACCGAGCTGCTGATAGGCCATGAGCGGGCGGTGGTCTCCATTCATAATCAACTGTTTAAACTGCTCATTTATATCCAGTGCCCAGTCATATCCGCCACCATCAATCATACTCCAATTCATCATGCGTAGATTGTGCACCATATTTCCACTGCCCATAATCAAAACTCCTTTTCTGCGCAGTGCAACCAATTCTGCAGCCATCTCATAATGTGCTCTTGGATCTTTTCTGTAATCAATACTGAGCTGCAGAATAGGAATATCAGCCAGAGGAAACATGTGCTGTAAAACTGTCCAGGCACCATGGTCCAGGCCCCAATCATGATCGAGCTCTACTTTTGTACTAGAAATTAACCCTGCCGTCTCAACAGCAAGCGCAGGATCGCCGGGGGCAGGATACTGTAAATCAAATAACGCTTGCGGAAATCCCCCGAAGTCATGAATAGTCTGAGGAAAGTCCATTGCAGTAACTGCAGTACCATTAGTAAACCAATGTGCGGAGACCACAATAACGGCTTTTGGTACCGGTATCGTTCTTCCCAATTCAGCCCAGGAATTACTAAAAGCATTGGTTTCTATGCCGTTCATCGGAGAACCATGTCCGATAAAAAGAACAGGCATTAAAAGGTCCTGTACCGGCAGGCTGGCATTCATTTGACGGATTGTTGAAAGATTAGCCATGATTAAAGGTATGTCATAAATGAAAAAGGGGGATGGAAAAACTTAAAAGCTTCTCCATCCCCCTTTTGAGGTTATTCAAAAAGCTTATTTAGCTTGTGCAAACTCAAGATTTAGATTAATTTTAATATCCTTTGCTACAGCCATTCCAGTCGGATCGTACTTAATGTTAAATGCAGTACGGTCTATAGTTGTACTAGCTTGAAATCCAGCGATCGTTCCACCTTGCTGATTTTTAGCTGTTCCGCCATAAACAACATTAAATTTAACGTCTTTGGTTACATCACGGATTGTCAGTTTACCATTAAGCTCGTAGTTATTATCTTTCAATTTTTTGAAAGACGTACTTACGAAAGTCATTTCAGGATATTTTTCGGCATTAAAGAAATCGTCAGATTTTAAGTGCTTATCACGCATCTCTACAGTAGTACTGATACTGTTCACATCTACAGTGAAATTGATCTTAGCATCTGTAAGGTCTGCTTTTGATGCTTCGATAGTTCCTGAAAACTTGTGAAACGCACCATTAACAAATGATATTCCCATATGTCTTACTTCGAAATTAACGAAGGAATGCATCGGGTCGGTGGTCCATTTAGTTTGTGCGAAAGTTGCTGCACTAAGGCTAAGCGCCACAAAAAATAAGAATAACTTTTTCATAATGATAGGGTTTATTTTAATACCCGCAAAGCTACGGCCAATAAAGTCCCGCCAGATTGATCTATGATAAGAAATACATTACTTCAATGTAGCGGTAACTGAACCACAGTCGTACATAGCACTTCCATAATATGGATTCTGTACAGCTTTGACCTCATTAAGCCAAGTATATTTACCCATCGGACAAAACTGAACGTAAACTGCGTCATTATTCAATTTCAGCCCCTTAACCAACGCAAGCATTGGTTCACTTACGCCCATAAAACTTTTACGCTGCTCTTTCAGGTCTTTCGATCCGGCAATTTCTCCTGCACTTTTTACAGCTGGAGCTGATTCTTTCATCCATAGTTGATGTTGGGCGTCGGAAGAAAACCCAGTATGCGGGACCTCTTTAATTACCTCCTGTAGCTTAGACGCTGCCACTGATGCTGCAGGCGCGTCGTCTTTCGCAAGTGCATTTTTTAGTACATAATACTGTTGGAGAACAACATTGAACTTCGTTTGAACTTCGGATTTCTGAGCCATTACAGGCTGCATAAAAGCGCTTAATAACAGCGCAAAACAAATTACCAGTGATTTTTTCATTTCTATTTTATTTTAAAGCATTAAAAAAGTTAAACTCAGCACGAACCAGGAACATGTTTTTAGTAAAGCGGTTGTCCATTTTACCGGCTACTTCAAAGCGGTAACCCAGATCTATTCTTGTCCGGCTATTCAGGATAACCTGCAACGCAGGGGCCAGGTCAAGATAAGAATGTCCGGTTTCCGGATTGGTTTTACCCAACATTTCGAAATACAGGTTAAAGTTCGGCTGATTATAGTTTTTGTAGACAAAAGGTAGCATCAGATAACCAGAAGACAGGCTATAGCCCAGCATCTGGCTGGCAACCGGAAGATTTGTATTTCCCCGCAGTTCGCCCAGATCAAACGCCTTTGTATAACTTACTGTCGCTGAAAGTGCCAGTTTGTGAAGTAACTGTGTAAAGATCAAACCTCCCTGGACACCACTATTGTCCCCTTCGAGGTTAATATCTTCGGTATAAACCTTTCTTTTACTGGTACTCAATCTTCCAAAAGCAGCAGCCCTGAAGTGCTGCTGCGCATCATCAATAGAAAGAAAACGATATTTACCATAAAGACTTCCTCCCTCGAGCCTGTACCGGTTATCCATGTCCGACAAAAATGCCTGACCGTGAACCATCAGCTTTTTATTAAAGCTTAGCATGAGTTCAGGCATAGTTCGGTTTGCCCTGCTGTTAAAAGAACCCTCCTGGGTAACCCTTATACCGATAGATTTGGCGGCCATATTACTCGCAGGTTCCGTAAAAACATAAAGCTCCTGTGCGCGCAGCCCGGTTTGAAAAAGCAGCAACATTCCTACTGCAACAAACAATAATTTCCTCATCTCTGCGACTTAAATACTCAGGTGATAAACCCTGGTTTCTTTACCCTGGATAACTTCTTTTCCCGTAGCATAACTGTCTACTTTAAGCTGAGCAGCTTTTTTACGGAATGCAGAGGAAGAAATAAAGTCTTTATCCAGTACCTTTACAACCACCGGACCATTCAGGGTTTTACTTTTTGCATTGACAATCCTGAATACTGTTCCATCGAGCTGAGCAAGCCCCTTTTCATCTATTGCTGTCTGATTGAAATGGATGGTAGCAGAAAGATCTCCGATAGAGAAGCCCGCATCCTGAACTTTATTTTTAATTTGATCCAGGTTTACGTCCTGATCCTTTTTAAAATTGATGACAAATACATTCCGGTTCAGGTCCGGAGTAATATCTTCAATAAAACTCAGGCTTTTCAAAGAAGTTTCAGTTGCCCTGGAGCACATAGAGCATGTTAAACCGTTAACTTGCAGTTCAGCTTTTGAAATTTCTTGTGCTGAAGTTTTTAAACCTGTAAATAATAATGCCGAAGCAGCTATTGCATATGCGATAAGTTTCATCTGTATATTTTTTAGAATGATCCTGTCTGGGTTACAAAATCTGGATTTAGCCTATATCCGACCAGTTTTTGACGTGAGAAAACGACGGTATAAGTTCAGACTTAAAGTCCTGACAGTTTAAATAATTGAATTGAAAGAGAGGTTCAGAAAAGGAACCTTAACAAGCAAAATATTCCTGGTCTAATTCCGGAATACACAATTATAGGCATACAGAGAAACTCTACTGGATAAAGGGGGTACTTTATCTGCCTTTCCACTAAATAATACTGGTAATACTGCACGAATCATTTCTGAAAGAAATGGTGCAAGGAATAAAGTTACGCCATAATTTTTAGGCAGGCTAACTTTAACTCCGGATTCATGGCTGTCTTTAATCTTCGCATCAACCGCTGTATTTTTACAGCAGGTATTAGTTTGATCAGGCTTCTCTGAGGCCTTACAACCTTTACAGTGTTCCTTTGCAGTAAACTGGACAGCAGCAAGATCACCCCCGCAGAAATGCAGGCTAAGGGCTATACCAATTACGCTAATCAGGTAAAAGGCACATAAACCCATGGCTATTTTTTGTCTCAGTTTCATGATATGCAAATGTAGGGGATATAACGAGTAATTCCAAATAAGCTAATTAGCTTTAAACCCATCAGGTTAAGGTTATAGTCATTGCAGGGACATATAAAATGACTAATAATTTGTATTCCCCTCCATTCAGCTGTAAATTCGTTAAAATTTCAAGGCCTTTATGAAATACATCTATACCTTTTTACTCTGCTGTTTGCTTGGACAGGCTTACGCTGCAAAACCAGTTCACCAGTACATCAGGATTAATACCGCAGATGGCGAAATTATCATCATGCTTTATAACAGCACGCCAAAACACAGGGACAATATGGTAAAACTGGCTAAAAGCGGGTTCTATAACGGAACCTTGTTCCACCGGGTAATAGCCGGATTTATGATTCAGGGTGGAGATCCTGACTCCAAAGCAGCAAAGCCAGAAGCCGAATTAGGCGAGGGAGATACAGGATACACGGTTGATGCAGAATTCAGAGACAGCCTCTTCCATAAAAAAGGAGTCCTTGCTGCGGCAAGAGACAACAATCCGGCAAAAGCATCAAGTGGTTGTCAGTTTTACCTTGTACAAGGTAAGATATTCAACCCGGCAGGGCTGGACAGCCTGGAGAACGGCCGTTTAAAATTTAAAATCCCCGCATACCAACGTGAAATCTATCAGACCGTAGGCGGAACGCCTCATCTGGATAGAAATTATACTGTATATGGTGAAATTATTACGGGTATAGCCGTGCTGGATAAGATCGCAGCCTGTCAGACGGGACCAAATAACAGACCTGTGTCTAATCAGGAAATGCAGGTAAGCCTATTAAAAAGAAGACAGGCAAGAAAGCTGGAACGGACTATGAAACGTTCGCCAGAAATTAAGCCAATAGCTTTTAATCTTTAAAATAACCTATAAAATGAAGATAATCACTTATAATGTGAACGGAATACGTTCTGCTTCCACCAAGAATTTTTTCGGCTGGCTGCAATCCACAGATGCAGATATGGTTTGTTTGCAGGAGGTAAAAGCAATGCCGGAACAAATCCCGGAGATTATAGCCCTGATTGAAAGCCTGGGATATCATCATTACTGGTTCTGTGCAGAAAAAAAAGGATACAGCGGTGTTGCATTACTAACGAAGATCAAACCGCTCCACGTTGAATACGGTTGCGGAGAGGAATGGATTGATAAAGAAGGCCGCATTTTAAGAGCCGATTTCGAAGACTTTTCATTGATGAGCGTGTATTTGCCGTCTGGATCGTCCGGTGATGAGAGACAGGCTAAAAAGTATGTTTTCATGGATTTTTTTGAGCAATACATCACCAATCTGCGCCTTACGCATCCGAACCTGATCATTTCCGGGGACTATAACATCTGTCACTCGGCAATTGATATTCATAACCCGAAGTCAAATGCGAAATCTTCCGGGTTTTTACCAGAAGAAAGAGCATGGATGGATTTACTCGTTGGCAGTGGTCTGACCGACACTTTCCGTCATTTCAATAAAGATCCCCATCATTATACCTGGTGGAGCTACCGAGCCGGATCAAGAGCGAAGAACCTCGGTTGGCGTATTGATTACCACCTTACTACCCCACCGATGCTGGAAAGACTTAAAAATGTACGTATTCTACCCGACGCTATCCATTCTGATCATTGTCCGGTTTTACTCGAGCTGGAAAGCAAAACATAACAATTAAACAAGCTAAAAGCTTAAAAATAAACAATGGTATCCGGCGTAAGGCAACAATCCAGCCGGATATCATTTTCATGCACGTCGCTGATTTCTCCTTCAGGTGCAAAAAATGAGACCCCAACTTTAAGGGCTCCGGAAGTCTCCAGAAAACGATCATAGAATCCCTTTCCATATCCTACGCGATAACCATGCACATCTACTGCGAGCAAAGGCACTAAGACAAGATCAATTTCTGCTGAGTATTCCTGGTCGTCTATAGGTTCCCAAATCTGAAACTTATTTTTCTGAAGCATTTCCCTCCCGGCAAAAACATGGTGTGTCATCAAAAAAGTTTCAAAATCTGCCCGCGGGATTACTATCTTAATTTTAGGATGCTCAAGCTGAAGCCAGTCAATAAAAAGGAAGGTATCGGGTTCATTTTTATCTTCAATCGGCAAAAAAAGATGAATGGTGTGGATCCCTGAAAAATCCAGTCTGCAGAATTGTTCAAGCAGTTTTTCATTGAGCAGGCGAATATTTTCGGGGTTCAGCGTTTTTCGACGCAGCAATTCCTGCTTTCTGATCAAAGATTTAAGTGCCATACTCAAAGATAAACAGAAATGGCCTAAAAAAAATATGGCTTCGGGAACCACTCCGAAGCCAAAATCAACCTAAACCTAAAACTAAACTATGAAAATTCTTACTTTACTCTTTCAACATATTCACTTGTGCGGGTATCAACACGAATTTTATCGCCCTGATTAATAAACATGGGGACTTTAATCTCCACACCCGTCTCAACAGTTGCATATTTCAATGCGTTTGTTGAAGTATCACCTTTGACAGCTGGTTCCGTATAGGTAATTTCCAGCTCTACATGAGAAGGTGTCTGCGCCATAATCGGCTCCTCACTTTCAAATGCGATGATTACATTCATTCCTTCTTTCAAAAATTTAACAGATTCTCCGAACAACGTTCTGGGTATGTTAAACTGTTCAAAAGAAGTGTTATCCATTACCACCAGAAATTCTCCATCTTCATACAGATATTGATAGTCACTGGTTTCAACGCGGCAAATAGATACTTCTTCATCAGTACGGAATCTATATTCAACAAGTTTCCCTGTTTTGATATTCCGCATCTTAGCCTGGTAAAAAGCTCTCAGGTTTCCGGGCGTACGGTGAAGAAACTCTTCGACCTGTACTAACTCACCATTGAAACGCAAAATATTACCACTTTTTACTTCTGATGCTTTTGCCATTTTAATTGAAATTTAAGCTTACAATCTTTAGCGCCATTTCGTGCCGCAAAGGTAAAGACAAATTATGAATTCTACAATACTAATATTTAAATATTCTTTTAAATGCATTTGGGTGCTCTAACATGACATTTGTCTTGCAATTTGACCCCTAATACAGCTATTTATAATCAGAAATCTGCAGGTGATGATCGCAAAATTTATACTCATTCTCCTGATTTGACCCAATGATCACCATCTTTTTTGCTGCAAACTGCGCAATGAGGTCCTGATACCAACTCACACCCTGAACATCAAGATTAGAGGTCGGTTCGTCAAGCAATAGCAAAGGAGCATCTGTACAGCAAGCCAGCGCCAGTTTCGTTCTTTGCTTCATTCCAGAAGAGAAATATTTAAGAGCTTTGTCTTCCGAACGGCTCAATCCCAGGAGATCCAGAACAGCCCTCAAATTGAGACCCGGAATGAGATCTTTAAACTTGAAATGAAACGCAATTGTCTCCTGTAGGGTGAACTCCTCAACCAGATCTAAATAGGGTGCAGCAAAGCTACTTTGACGATACCATTCGGCTTCCGGGATAGCAATACCATCTGCGGAATAAGAAACCTCACCTTCGGACGGAGACAGATTACCAAGAATCAGGCTAAGTAAAGTCGATTTACCTGAACCATTTGGACCCAGAATGGCGTATTTCTGACCACCAGCAAACGTATAGCTGATATCTCTGAATATCCACTCCTGGTTAAACCTTCTGCCCGCTGCCGATAGCTTAATATCCATGCTTAGCTACCGGAACCGAAACCTTTCATCACACCCCTGTTAGAATTACGGATAAAATCAACGATCTCATCCCTGATCTCTGTAGGTGCGAATTCAGCCTCAATTTTATCAAGTGCTTTAGTTACATTATTGTGCTTTACGAAAAGAACCCTGTAAATCTCCTGGATTTCGTTGATCTTCTCAGACGAAAACCCTCTTCTTCTAAGTCCTACAGAATTGATACCTGCATACGAAAGTGGTTCCCTTGCGGCTTTAACATAAGGAGGCACATCTTTACGTACCAGTGAACCACCGGTAATAAAGGCATGTGAACCTACTTTAACAAACTGATGAATAGCAACCAGCCCGGCAAGAACCACGTGGCTACCGATAGTAATATGGCCTGCCAGAGTCGTACTGTTAGAGAAAATACAGTAATCACCAACTTCGCAATCATGCGCAATATGGCTATAAGCCTGAATCAGGCAGTGACTCCCGATTACAGTCTTCCATTTATCTTTAGTTCCACGATTAATCGTTACACATTCTCGGATAGTGGTATAATCACCAATCTCCGCAGTTGTAACTTCACCTGCGAACTTTAAATCCTGAGGAACACCGGAAATTACAGATCCTGGAAAAATATTACAGTTTTTTCCTATCCGCGCACCATCCATGATGACGACATTTGACGCAATCCATGTTCCGTCTCCGATCACAACGTCTTTGTGAATCACAGAAAAAGGTTCAATGGTTACATTTTTACCGATTTTTGCATCCGGATGTATATAGGCTAAGGGTTGTATCATGATACGCGTTCGCTTTCTTTAACTTTTGAAATTTGTGCCATCATTTCGGCTTCCACAACAACTTTCTCACCCACCATTCCGACACCTTTCATTTGCGCGATACCCCTGCGGATTGGCTCCATCAGATCGCATCTGAAAACGATAGTATCTCCAGGTAGTACCTGGGCACGGAAACGTACTTTATCTATTTTAAGGAAATAAGTCAGGTAGTTTCTTGGATCAGGAACAGTGCTGAGCACCAGGATTCCACCCGTTTGTGCCATAGCTTCGATCTGAATTACGCCCGGTAAAACCGGAGCGCCAGGAAAATGCCCCTTAAAAAACTCTTCATTCATAGTAACGTTTTTTACGCCGACTACGTGTGTCTTTGAAAGTTCGAGGATCTTATCGATAAATAGAAAGGGTTGTCTGTGTGGCAGAATATCCATGATCTGAACCACGTCATACAAAGGTTTCACCCCAGGATCATAAACGTGCTGCACTTTTTTGTTTTTTTCTTTTTTAATTGCTGCTTTAATCTTTTTAGCAAAGGCAACATTAGCTGCGTGTCCCGGACGGGCAGCCATAATATGACCTTTCAGGTGCATCCCCACAAGGGCAAGATCACCGATCATATCTAATAATTTATGTCTTGCAGGTTCATTCTGATAACGCAGTTCCATATTATTCAGGACACCCTGAGGAGCTACATCAATTTTTTCCCTGTGAAATATTTTAGCCAGGTGATCCAGTTCTTCCCTGGTCACTTCTTTATCTACGATAACGATAGCGTTATTTAAGTCGCCGCCTTTGATCAGATTATTCTGCAGCTGATATTCAAGCTCATGCAGGAAACAAAAGGTCCGGCAGGATGCGATTTCGTTCTTAAATTCTGCAATACTTGGAATCACTGCATGCTGACTCCCAAGTACAGGTGAATTATAATCAATCATACAGGTAAACCTGTAATCATCAAGCGGCATAGCTACGATTTCTACCTTACGTTCTGCTTCTGTATAAATAATATTGTGCGGAATCTGGAAGTATTCACGATCTACACTTTGCGCGATTATTCCGGCTCTTTCCAAAGCCTCTACAAAAAGAATAGCGCTGCCATCCATAATCGGCGTTTCAGGCCCATCAAGCTTCATCAGCACATTATCCAGATCCATACCCACCAGAGATGCCATTACATGCTCTACTGTACTGATACTTGCTCCATTCTGGCTAATTGTCGTACCTCTTGCCGTGTCCGTAACATTATCGCAGTCTGCATCTACGATCGGTTCTCCAGGAAGATCCGTTCGCTGGAATTTGAACCCGTGATTTTCAGGTGCCGGACAAAAAGTCAAAGTGACATTAGCTCCTGTATGCAGACCTACGCCCTTTACAGAAACTTCGCTTTTAATGGTTTTTTGTTTAACGTTCATTATTGTTTTGTGTAGTTCTTTTATTACTATGATTGGGGCGTGGTATTCAAGCTTGTTTCCAGCTTTGCGATTCTCTTTTCCATATCCGGAAGATGCCTGAAGAGTACAGATGCTCTCATCCAGTTACGGAGTGGCTGTGCAGGAGAACCATGCCATTGTTTGTTTTCCTCACTAATACTAAAATTAACCCCCGCCTGGGCACCCAATTGAGTTCCTTTCGCAAGTGATAAATGGCCTGCAATTCCTACCTGTCCGCCGACGACAGAACGCTCCCCTACCTTGGTACTGCCAGAAATACCCGCTTGTGCGGCTACAACTGTGTTTTCACCTATTTCTACGTTATGTGCAACCTGAATCAGGTTGTCCAGCTTAACACCTTTACGGATAAAGGTAGAACCCATTGTTGCCCGGTCGACTGTCGTATTCGAACCAATCTCAACGTCATCTTCAATAACTACGTTTCCAATTTGCGGAATCTTACTGTAACTACCGTCAGGTTGAGGTGCAAATCCGAAACCATCGCTGCCAATCACTGTATTAGAGTGAATAATTACACGATTGCCGATCACAGAACGATTATATATTTTCACCCCTGGATGAAAAAAGCCGTTTGAGCCGATTACTGTATCAGCACCAATAAATACCTGGGGGAAAACTTTCGTGTTATCGCCAATGACTACATTTTCAGAAACATAGGCGAATGCACCAATAAATACATTTTTACCGATAGTAGCCGATGGGTGTACAAAAGAAGGCTGTTCTATCCCGCTTTTCTCACTAACCATGGTCAGCGCCTCATTGTATTTCTCGAGTAATACCGAAAAAGCGCTATAAGGATCCTTAACCCGGACAAGCGTACAACTTAACTTATGGGCTGGCGCAAAATCCAGACTGACAATTACTACGGAAGCATTTGTCGAATATATATAATGTTCGTACTTAGGGTTCGACAGAAAACATAAGGTCCCTTTCTTTCCATCCTCTATTTTTGAAAGTTCAGAAACCACGGCGGTTTCATCTCCTTCAACTGTTCCACTTAAAAAGTCGCTTATCTGCTTGGCAGTAAATTGCATCCTACAAAGTTAAATGTTAAATTGATATGAACAAATAATCCCACAAGTCATATTTTCAAACGCTGCACTTTGTCCAGCATGCTAAAAACGGAATTATTATTGGCTTTTTTTGTTAAAAAGAATTAATAAAAAGCAAAAGTAAGCAAAACGGCGAAAACCGTTACTATATAGTGGTTTATAAAGTGGTAGTACAAAGTTGGAAGACTGTGTACTTTAGTTTTTGGGCTTGAAATGACAAGGTTAGGTTACTAAATCGTTACTGGTTAATACCTAAATAAAATACTATAACCGTTTATACTTCAGTTATTTGCATCATTTTTCATATTTACTTGTAACTCAATGAAAGTTAATTTTAAACATTAAATTTTTGAGTTATGGAGAAGACAAAAAAATCCACGTTCAAACTACTTTTCTACCTAAAGAAAAATGAACCGAAGAAGAATGGAACAGTTGCAATTATGGGGCGTATTACCGTTGATGGTAAACCAACATCTTTCAGTACAAAATTAGAAATAGATCCTAAAATATGGGATTTAAAACACGGTAGGGTTTTAGGCAAGAGTACCCAAGCATTGGCAATCAACCTTAAATTGGATAAAATAAGATTGCGCATAGACCAGCATTATGATGAAATGTTTAAAGATGAAGGTTTCGTTACGGCACAAAAACTAAAGATTTCCTTTTTAGGTATCGGTGTTATGGCCGATACAATTCTTACTGTTTTTGCAGATCACAATGGCGACTTTAAAAAAATGGTCGATAAAGAACAACGTTCTGCAAGCACTTATGCGAAATATGATATTGTTTATAGACACTTAGCTGAGTTTATCCAATTGCGTTATTACAGACCCGATATGGCTTTCAGAGAACTTACACCAGATTTTATTCGTGAGTTCGACTTCTTTCTGCGTGTAGATAAGGAATGTACGCATAATACCGTATGGGTTTATACGATGCCTGTCATCCGAATGGTAGAGCTTGCTATTAAAAAAGGACTAATCAGAAAAAATCCTTTCGAAGATTACGAGATTACGATGAACGAGAAAGATCGGGGTTATCTGCTGAAAGAAGATGTGGAGAAGATTATGGTTCATAAAGTAGATGCAAGGTTTGACTTGGTCCGGGATTTATTTGTATTCAGTTGCTTTACAGGTTTATCTTATGCCGATATTAAGAAGTTAAAGCGAAGCAATATCCAATCATTCTTTGACGGGCATCAATGGATCATAAGCAGGCGTAAAAAATCAGACATTGCATCAAATGTGCGTTTGCTTGAAATACCTAAAAGAATAATTAATAAATACGTGGGTGTTATGAGGAATGAACTTGTTTTCCCTATACCATCTAATGCTACTTGCAACACCCATATCCGCAAGGTTGCAGGGCAGGCAGAGGTTTTTCCAGAGCATAAAATTGGTTTTCATACAGCCAGGCATACTTTCGGAACAATGTTTCTGACCGAGGGTGTTCCACTTGAAAGCCTTAGCAAAATGATGGGGCATAAAAACATTTCTACCACACAGATTTATGCTAAAATTACCAGCCAAAAAATCAGTAAGGATATGGATTTGGTTTCAGATAAATTTCAATCTATGGAACGTGCATTTTTAGCTATTAAGGAAGAGCTTGTTGTTGGATAGATTTTATAATCCTTTAGGTAAGATTTAGAAGCAGAACTTAACGGTTCTGCTTTTTTTATCCCCACACTTTTTATCCCCACACTTTTTATCCCCAAAGCACATTTATTTTCTTTACTCAAGCCCTTCGCATAAAAGAGCTTTGTTGGATATACTGAAAAAAATATCGAAAAATTCAGGGCAAATCCCAAGCAATATTTTCCAATATCCTTTTGGTGGCTTTCATAGCCACAAACACTTAAAATGGTTAAGAATTCTGCCAGATAAATGCTGGTTTTATAATCATATAGACCATTTCTTAATGCCTTTTCCATTGGCTTCCACATAGGCTTTTATCCAAGAGCCAGTATGCTGTTTTGTCCCATTTCAAGAGCAAAGGTATTTCCGTGTTCTTAACGCAGCATCAAGGTCAAGCCCTGCGGGTTTGCCAAAAAATCTCCACCCATTCGGGTCGTATTTTTTGTCAAAACCTTGCTGTTGCTAAACACGAACCTTTTATGCTCGTGAAACGAAACAAAGCATACTCCGGCTCTTTAAACGAATAAAAAAAATGTCAGAAATGAAAAAATACAGCATTAGAAATGGTAAAAGAGAAACGAAACTTCAGCACCTCCTCTCATTACCGAATAAATCAAAAAAAATAAAATCAGAACAAAATCAATAACGCAAAAAATAGAAATTATGAACATCACAGGACGATTGACGAGAGATGCAGAGGTACGCACAACGTCACAGCAAAAACAAGTAGTAAACTTTTCAGTAGCAATCAACGACAGCTACCGTAACAAACAGGGCGAACGCATAGAGCAGACAACCTATTTCGATTGCTCCTATTGGATAACGCCCAATGTTGCCAAAATCCTAACAAAAGGCTCGTTGGTGGAATTATCGGGCAGGGTAACCGCAAGAGCGTGGACAGGCAATGACGGAGAAGCACACGCAGGACTGAATTTTCACACCTCCCAAATCAAACTGCACGGAGGTAGCAGGAGAACAGAAACTGTACAAGCCACCACAGGAACAAGCTATAAGAAAACAGAGGACGACCTCCCATTTTAACAACGAGTATTCAAACAATTTTAAAATTTTAAAATCATTTTATCATGGCACATAATATCAATTTCAACGAGAGAACAGGACGTTATTCATTCTTTAGCGTACAACAAAAAGCGTGGCACGGTTTGGGGCAAATCGTGGAGCAATACCCAACAAGCGAGGAAGCTATCAAACACGCAGGGTTAGATTACGAAGTTGTAAAATCACCACTATTTACCAAAGGTTCGGGTATTATCGAAACGGCAAACGGCATTGAGATAGGCAGTAGTGAATTGGAAGTACCTAACTATTTCGCCAACATACGCACCGATAACAATGCAGTATTAGGTGTGGTTGGTAAGGATTACCACATCGTACAAAACCGTGAAGCCTTTAATTTCTTTGATGCTATTGTAGGCGGTGGCGAGGGTATTCTGTATGAAACCGCAGGAGCGTTAGGCAACGGAGAGCGCATATTTATCACAGCCAAATTGCCCGACTATATCCGTGTAGGTAATGGTGATGATGTAACAGAAAAATACATTTTCCTAACTACTTCGCACGATGGTAGCGGAAGTATCACAGCCGCATTTACACCTGTCAGAATTGTTTGCCAAAATACGCTGAATGCTTCGCTACGCAGTATGACCAATGTAGTCCGTATCAAACATACTTCGGGAGCAAAACAACGTATCGAAAACGCCCATAAAATTATGGGACTGGCGAACACTTTGAGCAACCAATTAGAGGGTATTTTTAATGAGTGGGCAAGCGTAAAAGTAACAGACCGAGAAGTAAGAAAGCTAATCCAATTAGCACTTTGCCCAAATAAAGAAACGCTTGACTTAATTAAAAAAGGTGCAGAAGATGAAATTTCAACCTTGTTTAAAAATACCGTTGATGATGCTTTTTCTTATGCGATGATAAGCGACACGCAACAAATGGATACCACAAAAGGCACATTGTTCGGAGCGTACAATGCCGTTACAGGCTACTATCAGAATGTACGCAATTACAAAAATGATGAAGCCAAGTTGCAGAGTATTGTATTGGGTGGTACTGCCCAACTCAAATCACAGAAAGCATTTGACTTGTGTACCTCTTTTGCAACGGATGGTGCGGAAATCTTAAACCTTAATTAAATAACTATAGGCTACCGCTTTAAACGGTGGTAGCCTTATAAAAACTAACATTATGGCAAATTGGTGCAGTAATACAGTTGTTTTCGAGGGCACACCCGAAGCAATCGAACAGATACAGAAGCTATTCAAGTTAATGGCAGAACAAGAACTAAAAGAAAACTGTGGACAATTACCCGACTTTATTTCGGAAGATAACGGAGGTTATTTCTTTGCTACCTACCAGTACGAAGGCGATACAGACGTATTTCAATACGAAACAAAATGGTCACCTAATATAGAAGTGGTACAAAGAATAGCAGAACACTATAAAGTGAATTTCATACAGGATTATGAGGAATTGGGTTGCTTGATATATGGTAGAGCAACATGTGCTGACAAGCTACTCACAGATATTTATTTGGAAGACGAGGATTTTGAGAAATTTCAATTTGACCAAGAAACCGATACTTATCATTTTGAGGGTAAAGAATACAACAGCGATTGCGAGATTTTGGAAACCTTGTTAGAGCAGAAAATAGCCAATCATCAACCTTAAAAACAAGAATAATGGAAACGAAAATAATAGCCACCAAGTTTGTCCGCTATGATGTACCCGAATTGGAAACCCTACAATTTGCAAAGGTTTATCTATTGAGAGAGAAACTGAACAAAGGCGAAAAAATGAACCGAGCCGAAAAGAATTGGCTTGCAGAAGCAGTAAACCGAAATGCCTATTTCAAAAAAGCAGTTCCCTTGCAAGGTTATAGGTTTGGTTTTGAAGATGTTTTGAAAAACTATGTAGTGAAGCAATACGGCAATTGGGCAGAATACAATGCACCCGATAAGACAAGCCTTAGAAGCATCGTATATGGTAGGATTGAACAAATAGCACAAATTAATTAATCCAACAGCTATGAAAATAACAGACATAAATGGTTGTCAAATCGAAGTAACAGATTTAAAGGAAGCCATAAAAATAGCAAGACGATACAAAGAATATCGCCACGAAGACAGCAATTTTTCGGAGTTTGACAAAAGGCAAAAAACCTATTGGTCGGATATGTACGAGAAACTAAGAGCAATCAAAGCACAATTAACAACATCTTAAATTTTACAGCAATGAATACTAATTTTTTCAATCAGATAGCACAGTTGGACTTTACAGGAGTATTACAACTGAACATTTCAAAAGGAGTAGAAAATAACCTAATCGTTTCGGTTATCCTCAACAACGAACAATGCGGAGATAACGCCAAAAACTTAATTCCGCCACTAACATTTAACGCAACACCCCAAGAGTTTGACGATGGTTTTTTTGAGCAGATAACCGCACCCATCAAAACCGTTTCGGGTTTAATGGTGGATATGGGAAAATTTCTAAAACAATTAGAAGAAGTCAAAAAACAATCGGCTATGGAGAAAGAAAAAGCCGATAAACAGAAGAAAGAACAGGAAGCCAAAGACAAGAAATTTAAAGACGGAATGGCAAAGGCGGACGAGTTAGAAAAAGAGGGCAAATTCCGTGAAGCGTGGATGAAAGTACCCGAGATAACGGAGTTTCCCGAAAAAGCGGACGAGATACGCAAACGTAAAAACGCATTGTCTGACAAGTTTGCAACACCGAGCCTTTTTGGAGTAATGGAAGAAGCAAAACCCGAACTGCAACAGACGGAAGAAGTTACAGTAGATTATCCTACTGATGAAACTGACGAAGAAGAACAAGAGTATTAATCCAAAAAATCAGATTTATGTTATTAGCAACGCAATTAGAGCGAGTTTTCATACTCAAAGATAAAGGACAGGACATCAAACTGACCGACCCAGAACCACGTTGGAGCGTGGAAGCCGTAATGAATTTTTACGCCAATATGTACCCTATTTTGACAACGGCAAAAGTATCAGCACCGCAAATAAAAGACGATGCGGTTGAGTACAAATTTGAAAGCGTAATGGGTACAAAAGGTTAAACCAAAAATAAAAACGATGAATTATGCAACCACATATCCTATCGGGAATTATCAGCATACCCGAACAGAAACGACAACGGCAATTACACCGACAGTTAAACGAGTTCGCACAATGGATGCAAAGACCAAAAGATGCAAACGAAGTGCAGAAAGACAAGCGGAAAGCAGTACCAATAGCGATGTTGCCAATGGTTTTCTAAAGTCGGCATTCCTGCCTAAACTGAAAACGGAACAATCCGTACAAACTTGTAAGAAAACAGTAAAAACAGAGCGGAATTTTTATCAATCCCTTTCCAAACTTGCCGAGCATTATGGCATTGAGCCGATGCAGACACAGATTTACGGTTATCCCTACAATATAGCTTTGGCGATGTGGGATATAGAAACCAAGTTAAAACGTACCCATTTAAATTGGGATAGTTTGCAATTGGTACAGGATAGTAAGAAAACCTTTTTTGTTAGCGAGGAACGATACGATACAAGAACGACCTTGTATTATATCCCTATCGTTCCACTCTTTAAAATGCTCAACGACAAAAGGCGTAAAAAGACCGCTCAATTATTGGTTTCCGCATGCAGTTATCTGTATCACATTGTGGATATTCCGTATTACAGACAAGAAAATAGCTACCTATTTTGGATGTATGAAATGATGACCGATTGGGTGGAACAAGACGATGAAATGGGCGAAACAGAAAGATACAAAAGCGAGTTAAGGCAAGCCGAACAAATTGGCGACAAGATGGAACAGAAATTATTCAACCGTATCAATTTAGAATTATTTGAACAGCGTTTGAACAACTTCAAAAGCCTTGATGAATTTGACCAAGAATGTTGGCAATTGGCTTGTAAAGTTTTTGAACTTTTTACGGAATATCCAACAACAAGTATTTTCAAAAACGCACCCATTTCCGAACAAGACCCTTACAATGATGATTATGACAATGAAACCATTGGAATGGAAAAGTACATTTCATTTGTAGCAGATACCAAAGGTTGGTTATATGAAAGTCTTTCGGATAGCATTAACAATGAATTTAATGAGTACGGAGCAATGGCAGAACCCACCATTAGCAAACACTTTGACGGAAGTGAAATAACGGCAACCAACCTTGATTTTGAATACCGCTTGTTTCCGATACTGAACGATTTATGCGGTTTATTAGATGAATATAAAACGACAGCAGAATGAACAATTTAAACGACATCACCGAGAATTTTGGAACATTATATTTTCCAAAATCTGCTTTGGTTTTTTATGAAACCAAAGGTGTAAATACAGATATGTATGTGGAGCATTTTGATATGGATAGAAACGGAAACCCTATCAATGCACACCCTTTGACCGTAAAAGAAGCCAATGTATTGGCAAAATCATTACAGACCGATGAAGAAAAGAACAAAGCCTTTTTAAAGCCAAAGGGAATTTTGCCAACCAACATTTTACACATCAATTCGAGCGAAAAAGGTACGGTACTTTGGTACACCAAAGCACAGCAAAGACAACTGTATTTTGTGAACGGTTTGGGTATTCCCAATGGCAAGGCTAAAGTACCGCCATTGGTTTGGTTTGCCAATAAAAACAGCCTTTCGGTTTTTGCATTGTCAAGTGACAGAAGACCAACAGAAAAAACGCTTTTGCATTACGCCCCTTTTTTCAATTTGTATGAAAACGGCAACGTTTGTATGGGAACCGTAAATATTGATATTCAAAATTCGGCTTCGGTGGAGGAATTTATACAGGCTTGGGGAAGTTATTTTTTCAACAGTTATTTCAGCCATTTATTGGGGAATTACAATCCGATAAAAGGAAATTGTGTAAGACTATGGAAAGACCTAATTGGTACAGAAAACCCCTTTCCAAAAGAAGTATTGAAACCAAATAACAAAACACTTAAAAACCTATTGCAATGAACACCGAAAAAATAACAGTCCATTTTACGGACAACAGTTTACTCAATCCGACCAATCCGATTTTGATAAATGTAATGGGTACAGGTGGAACAGGTTCAAAGGTTTTAACCGCCTTAATGGAAATGAACCACAGTTTAATTGAGTTGGGACACGCAGGACTACAAATCCGCCTTTGGGATGATGATGTAATTACCCAAGCAAATTTAGGAAGACAGCGTTTTGCAGAATGTGAAATTGGATTGTACAAATCCGTGGCATTAATCAACAGAGCCAACCGATTTTCGGGAACAAATTGGAAAGCCGAAACGGTAAAATTTGAAAAAGACCGTTTAGATAAATTGCCCGAAAATGCAGGAGCAAGTATTTATATTTCTTGCGTGGACAGCGTAAAAGCAAGGTTTGGGATTGCGGATATTTTGAATATTCTGAACAACGGTAAAGCCTATTCCAACCGCCCACGTTATTGGTTAGATTTTGGTAACAGCCAGCACACAGGACAAGTGCTACTATCTACAATAGGAACAATTAAACAACCCAATTCCGAGAAATACGAAACGGTGGCAAGCCTGCCATTTATTACTGATGAATTTGGCGAACTTTTAAAACAGTCTGAAGAGCAGGACGACACGCCAAGTTGCAGTTTATCTGAGGCATTAGAAAAGCAGGATTTGTTTATCAATTCGTCATTGGCACAAATGGGTTGTTCTTTGCTTTGGGGCTTGTTTCGTTATGGAATGACCGAATACAGAGGTTTTTTTCACAATCTGAAAGATTTTAATACCCACCCGATAAAAGTTGCCTGACCCGAGAAATCGGGCGACAAAAATGCAATTCCTCACTTCGGTCGGAAACGCATTTTTGTATTTAATTAGGTGCAACCCCTTTGTCAAAATGCACCGCTCCACAGTTCCCTTCCTCTACATTTCACCAAACAGGTTGCGTTATTATTGCGTGGGATATTTGTTATCCCATTTTTGGTTTTAGCGAACTTCTTTTCTTTTCACATCTGCGACCAAAGAAAAGAAGCAAAAGAACGTCGCTTTTTTATGTCTGGTTTTTGACTTAGCGTTTTTTAAATGATATTTTTAATTCATTAAATTTGTTGCTATTTCGTCTTCAAAAAACCACCCTTAAAAAGCTCATCAATGATAGAAACGTCGATTGCTATATCTGTAAACCGAAAATCAGATATTGAAATAATACAACAAAAAATTATTGAAAAGAGCTTGCAGTTCCCTGTTTATATCTGTGAATATGAAAATAGCTATCAAATAAACTTTACCAGTGATTATGAAGAATGGGAATTGGATACTGCGATACTAAATTGTTTCCCTGATTACGAATATACTACAGACCTTGAAAGAGGACGCAAAGAAATCAGAGTTCAAATTTCAAGATGCCAATCAGAACTTTGTACTGATGGCTGGGGAAGACCACTGGAAAGTCCTTTAGATGAAACTAAATATCTTATTAAAAAATCAGTCAATAAACCTGCAAATTTCAATCCTAAAATCAAGGTTTTATTTGAAGATAAAGAACAATATTATTATGTGAATGTTGTGGATGGTATAAACAAAGCAACTGATGAAAAGGGATTTCTATTATTAGATAATTTCAAAAATAAAATTGAAGATAACACTGCTGAAATATTAAAAGATAGACTTTATAAATCTCAACTCGAAGCCTTTCATTCAGGATATAATAAATTGTCTGAATTGGTAGATGGCGATTTTAGATTGCATCTGGAGAACAAAAAGAAAAAAATTAGAGAAATTGAAAAATTGCCAAGAAAAATTATCAGGGATTTTATAAAGGCTTGTAATAGTTTTGATGAGGTTGCTATATCTAAAAACCTTGATAAAGAACTTGTTTATGAGAAGCGGTTGAATTGGAAAACCATTTTACAAACGGATGGAATAGCTGAATTTAAAGAATATCTAAATTCATCAGAGCAAAGCTTGTGCAGTAAAAATTTCAAAATCAGATCATCCTGGACTTTCAATTTACCGAATATAAATATTGGCGTAAAATATTTCCCTATTTCTACCGATATAGAGAAACAATCTTTTCAAAAATATGGACAGATTAACTTCACTTTGGAAAACAATATGATTACCTGCATTATTGACGAAAGCTAAATACTTTAGCTTTTTTGATAACTGATACAATTGCCATCTAGTTTTTTTTATAAATTTACAAAAAGTAATATCTCTTTGTTCAAAAAAAATACGAGAAGCTATCAAAGTGTCCTACAACTAATAAAACAAACTGACAACCCATAATGAGTAGAATTAATATACAAGGAACTATTGATAACATACGCAGTAAATCAAATATTTACACTCCTATTATTGAAGCCATTGTAAATTCTATACAGTCAATTGTGTTGAAGAAAATTGAAAATGGCAAAATTGAAATAATTCTACACAGGGAAAAAGTACTCGAAATTGATAATTCCATACCAAGCGTAAAAACAATTGAAATACGAGATAATGGCATTGGCTTTACCCAAGAAAACAGAGATAGTTTCGATACATTTTACAGTGAGTATAAAAAATCTATTGGTGGAAAAGGTTTCGGCAGGTTTATGTATGTTAAGTATTTCAACAATGTCTATGTAAACAGTGTTTTTAAAGATAGCAACGCAACATTAAATTCTCGTTATTTCCGTTTTGGGAGAGAATATGAGATAATTGTGGATGAAAAAGTTGAGTTGAGCAAAGCTGTTGATACTTATAGCAGTGTAACACTCGAAAACATTAAATCTGGACAGAATTTTGACAAGCAAATAGAAACAATAGCTCGAAGAATTCTTGATAAAATATTAATTTATTTCATTAATGACACTTTCACTCCCCCAACTATTATTTTAAAGGAAGCAGAGGGAAATCATTCCATTGTTTTAAACGATTTTCTTACCGAAATCAATGAAATAAAACTATGGAAAAGTAAAGATTTTGTTCTTGAAGACGATAAGCAACAGAAATTTGATTTTGTTGCAAAAGTTTTCAAAATTTATTACCCCGGAAACCAAAAAAGCAAAGTTAGTTTGGCTGGTCATAATCGAGAGGTTACCGATACTCCTTTACATAAATATATTCCTGAGTTTGAAGATGAATTTTTTGAAGAGGATGAGAATAAAGTAAAAAGGAATTATATCATCAAGACTTACATTTTAGGAGATTATTTGGATAATAATGTATCGCTGGAGAGAGAAACCTTTGATTTTCCAAAAGACACCAAAGATATGTACTTCCCATTCGGACAAGCAGATTTGGAAAGGAAAGCAAGCGAAATATCGAAAGAAGCATTTGGAGAAGATGTTCAGGTACGTGTTCAGAAAAAAAGTGAACAGATTAGAAATTATGTCAATGAATTAGCTCCTTGGCATAAACCATATCTGAATGAATTAGATATGTCTTCAATTCCTTATCATCTAAAAGATGAAAATATAGAACTTGCCTTGCAAGAGGTCAAATTTAGAAAAGAACAAAAAACTAGAGCTGAACTTAAAATTCTTTTAGCAGATCCTGAAGTTTCTCATAACGGACAAATGGCTGAAGCTATCTCGAAAATTTCAGAAATAGGAAAAAGTGATTTAGCTCATTATGTTTTTAACAGAAAAATTGTTTTAGATGCATTCCGCCAATTATTAAAGCGAAAGGAAGACGGAAAAGGAGAATTGGAAAAAGATATTCATAATCTGATTTTCCCGATGGGTAAAACTTCTGAAAATTGCGATTATCAAGAACACAATTTATGGTTGTTAGATGAGCGATTGATTTTTTCAGAATATGTAGCATCAGACAAGAAAATATCAACAAAAAAAGATGCTTTAGGAGAACCTGATCTGGTTGTTTTTGACAAAAAGCAATCTTTCAGAAGCGGAGATAATAATTATAGTAACCCACTTACCATTTTTGAGTTTAAACGTCCCAAAAGAGATGCTTATAAAACTGATGATGACCCAATTATGCAAATTGGAAAATATGTAAAAGATATTCGGGCTGGAAAATACGAAATGCCTGAAGGACTTGAAAAAATTAAAGTCAACGACTTTACTCCAGTTTATGCTTACGTTATTTGTGATTTGACCTCTAAAATAAGAGAGTTTGCAGAAGAACTACATTCTTTGACAAAAAGCCCCGATGACGAAGGTTATTTTGGCTTTTTAAGAGGTTACAATATGTACATTGAGGTTATAAGTTTCAAAAAAATGATGGATGATGCTACCCTTAGAAATAAAATTTTCTTCAAAAAGCTACATCTGGAATAACAGTTTCAAGAAGGTAGACTTATATTCTAATCAGCCATTGCAAACTTTCTCGATAGCTTTTTTAAAATCGCTTCTATCGCTACCAACCAAAAGATAACTTTCAAAGCCGATTTTCAAAATAGCCTTAACAATTTTTTCTGTATCAATATCACTATGGGCAATAAGTTTGATGGAAGGATGTTGTGTCCTCATTTCTTGAAGTTGTTGGAGAATGACCTTGCTGTAAAAATCAAGGTCAATTACGCATACTTGTGGGAGGTTTTTTAATGCTGATAATTGAAATAATCCGTCTTTAATATTCTCTGACCGGAACAATATTTCTGTTCCTGAGGTAGCAAGACTTTTACAAATCTCATCCAGCACTGGGCTTTTATCATTGATAAATGCTACGCTAATTTCTTTTTGGTGGGCATCTGTTTCCATAACATCGATTTTATTGTTAGTGGACACCTTCAAAAAATAAGGCGCAGGCCACTACACTTACCGCACATTGAGGTACTGGTATACCCGACAACGAATAAGCGAGCACCTACGCCTATGGCATAGGTGTTCTTTCTTATTGTCCCGTTGTCTAAAAATTACCAGTTTTCAATGTGGGACTTAAAGTAAAAACACTTTAAGATTTTCTATATTTCGTTACAAAGATACTAAACTGCTTTTGATACTCATCATACCTTTAAAGCCAATTGGGTCAAAAAATTGATTAATAACCGGCTTTATTGGTTACATAATTCTGCTCTAGTGCAGTGAGTATATCTGATTGTTTAAAAATAATTTTGCCCCCTATTTGGATAAAGGGCAGTATTTTGTCATCCCTATATTGCTGTAATGTGCGTTTGCTGATGTGCAACATTTCACATACATCCTGACCAGACAGGTATATCTCACCGTTCATTACAGGACGGTAATATTTTAGTATTTCCTCAATATAGGTTTTCAATAAGATTATCATTTCGTGATGGTCTATAATTTCTTCTGCTTCATTAGTCATTAAATCCATCGGTGTAGGTGTTATACGGCTGTCCGGCTTCGAGCAAAGTCTTTACATCCGAGAGTTTATAATAATTTTTGCGGTTTAATCTGGAGTAAGACAATATGCCCTTATCCTTATAAGTCTGTAAAGTACGTTTAGTAATCTTCATCATCAAACACACTTCCTGGTTATCTAACCACTTTTCTTTATTGAAAATTGAGGCATATTTTTTAGTAGCATCTTTGGTCATTTCCAAAAGATCCTTCAACTCATTTTTCATTCCATCCAAAGCGGATTTCTGTATTGCGATTACTTCCATTTCTTCTCAATTTTCTGTGGAAGTTGAATTTATAAAGGATTGAAAAGAGATTTGGAAAGTTGGAATTGATTGGCTTTGAAAGGAAGTATTTGGCTTTTACTAACCGGCAAAAAAAAATCGGATAACCTTTTGGGTTATCCGATTTTTTTAGAACCTTATTTTAAAAATGATTATCTGCGTTGGTCGGTCGGTTCAGTTTTTATCTCTACACTTTGCTTTTTCTTATCATCTTTTTCACGGGAATAAACCCATAATGACAATAGTCCGAAGATAATCAGTGCATAAGCTATCCACTTGCCAACACGCTCAATAAACTTAATGCCAACCGATTTTTCATAAGAGGAAAAGCTTTCAGCACCTATAGGGCTTCGCCTGTAAAACTTTCTACGATTAATCCAGTAGCGAAGCGCCATGCCTAAAACCAAAAATAGTATCCCTATAACTAATGATGCAACCATAATAATAGCTATTACATTTCTACATATGAATTTACAAAAAATATTTGTTTCACTACATCACAAAAATATAAAATGTGAGCGTGGTAGCATAAAAAAATCCTGCCTTGCGGACAGGATTTTATTTATTAATCACTACTATTGAACTGAAAATTCAGTTTCTTTTCATTTCCAAAACTATCAGAAATCCATACATCAAATGATTGCGACACAGTGGACGTAGAAGTATAATACAATCGAAACTGCTCTGTTGGTAAAGGATATAAATCGTTTGGTAGATACGCAGGTTCATTATAATATCTTAAAGTTCCCTGTCCATCAAACTGAAAGTAACGGATAAAATATTGTGTATTGCTGTAATTACCGCTTCGTTTTATTGTCATCCTTATTTCTACGGTTTGCCCATTCGATACGTCTTTGGGAACAGGCATAACCTGTACTTCAAAAGGAAAATCGTTCCGTATTTCGAGTTCGTCATCTTTGCTACAAGATACCAAAGTAACCGAACTTGTGAGGATTGCCAACAATACATATAGTGGCAGTAATCCTATTTTGAATTGATTGAAAAATGCTGTCATTATTATACGTTTTTAAAAGTTAAATCTTAATGCCACACCTGCGGACGGACGGAATTGTTTCATATCTGTACCCCATAAAACCTTTGTACGTCCTTGCAGGACTAACACAAATCGGTCGGATAGATACGTTTCAAAAGTCAGCCGACCACCAGCTCCGTAAATGAAATTGTCCTCACTCACTATTTTCGCTCCGTCATCCAACATTGCTTCGCCACGGTTGATGGCTTCATAACCGATTACGCCAGTTATTCCGGCATTTAGCGTTATGTTTTTTCGGGCATCACCCAAGAGGAATAAACTGTAACCGCCTTCGGCTGTGTAAGTTTCTTGCGGAATATGCAAGTCTTTATAAGAATGGTATTGGTGCGTATATTCCAATGCCCAAAATTGGTAATTGCCGTTTTTGCCATTTATAGTCATTGCTAAATTGATATAATAATCGTTTCCGATTTTATCGCCAGATAATACACCGGCACTTACTTCCAAGCCTTTTTGCTTAGGTAACATTCGTTGTGCTTGTGCAATCGTAATGCCCATTAATACGAACATTACGGTATAGATATACTTTCTCATATTATTACTTTAAAAGGGTTATTAAAATTTCAGGTGCATATCATTAATTAGTCGAGCCTTGATTAAATCTGAATTCTCTACCTGAAGCGTTTGGTGTCTGCCACCGTTTTTCTCAAAGATTTCAATCAGCAAAACCTTGTCATCGGCAATGGTAAACTGGTCTAAAAGGAATACGTTTTGTTCGATTGCTTTCCCGCCAATCTCATTCAATGGCTTATAAGTACGTAATGGTATCATTGGTCTTTCCTGCACTACGGTACGCTTGGCTACTTTTTTATCTACTACTTTGAAATTGATAAAATCAATTCCGAAAGGCACATTGGTACGGTTTCTCAATTCTGTATGGAAATAGTATTTGCCATTGTGTATGTAAATTCCTTTTAGGATAAACTGAATACCGAAACTTTTAGCACCGATATGCTTTACAATTCGCTGGTCTTTTTTGTAAATCGTTTCCAAAAGCAAACCTGACAATGATGGCGAATTGTTACCCAATTCTTCAAAAAGCACATCATTTCCATTTTCCTTATCCACTGCTTTTTGCATTGTCAGCAGATCGTAACTCAACGCTTCCGGATAAGCACTATAATATACATTGAAGCTGTAAAATCGACCGTCATTGGTAATTACCGAAAAATTGGTTTCCGTTTCGAAATCTTTTACCGATGCTTTTACACGAAGTACGTTTTCCGCATCTTCTGCTTTTCCTGCAATCAGGTATTCGCTTCCCAAATCCACATAACGTATGGCGGTTGGGAAAATCAAATGAGTAGTCTTGTCATAAGTTACTTGCATTTGGTACGGTTCTATCTTGCCTAAATTTAGCGGTGCTTTTATACTGTCTTGTGCAAAAGTGTTTACGGCAAAGCCGATGATAAGGGCAAAAGCCCAAAAAGTTTTTATATGATTTTTCATTTTCTTAATTATTTGAGTTCAATATTATTTTTTAGAAACAAGGAAAACTTGATGTCCTGCTTTTAGCGTAACTTTTGGTGTTCGTATTTTTTTGGCGAAATAACCCGAAATACCTTGTACGGCACTTTTACTGAGGTCGGAACCAATCTGTTGTCCTGTTGACGAGTTCATACTGAAGCTTGAACCTGTGGCATTTCCCATATTGGCTACGATGTCGGTAACTGCATTACGTTCTGGCGAACAGGGAACGTACAAACCCTGCTGACCATCGAGGTCGTAGATGGTTATATCTACTGGGATAATATTGCCCTCAAGCTCAATAGATGTAACTTTTAACTGTAACCTGCCACCTTGAAACTTTCCGATTGCCGTTAAAATTGTTCCCTGCGGAATGGTACGGTTTGGCGTTTGTGCAGGTTCTAACAAACGCAGTCGTACACCGCTTTCGCCAATAATGGTCTGTGTTTCCTGTATGCTGGCTTTTACGCTATTTTTTGGTTGAGCGACTTGCTCTACTGTTCCAGCAGTATAGAAACCTCGGTTTTTTTTTTCGCTCCAGTCGGCTAAAAAAGCACTATCCGTAGGTTCTCTGTACAAAGCCGATACAGCTTTCTTTCTTGTAGGTGTGAATGCTACAAAATATTCTTTCTGAGAATTTGAAGAAGAACCTCGGCTAGCACTGTCGGTGCTTACAGGTTTTTCGGTATTTCCTCCCGAAGGCAGATACTTTGAAGCCATCTGATACGATTTTTCCATCAACGTCAATTGGTCATTTACAGTTACACCGACAGGTATATCTTTTTCAGCCAATTTTTCTTTTAGTTCGTCCAATTGCCTGCGTAGTTCTTGTGTTTCGCTGTTATTATCCTGATAAAATGAACCTAATGTGCTTTGTGCATTTCGGTAACTGTTTAGTGTAGAAGTGCCCGATTTTCCAGTCATCATACCATTGTTTTGGTCTTCTTCGGGCAATTCTTCTTTAGTCTGCTGTGTGCTATCGGTATTCCAATAATCCGATAGCGTAGTTAGGGCATTTCGGCTTTCCTGGTCTTTCTGTTCCAGCATATCTTGCTCATAAGCTTTTTGTTTATCATCCTGCATTCCTGCTTCGGTAGCCTGTGGAAAAGCATCGTTTAGTCCGATGTTTTCCATTTCTTTTTTATCTGCCGAGGGTTTAAATATCAGGTATAAACAACCCATAAAAACAATCCCCATTAAACCAAAAATGAGTGGTTTTTTAAATCGTTCAATGGCACTCTTTTTATCCTCCGTAAGGTTGGATACTTTGTTTTGGTCGCCTTCCTCAACCAGAATGCTGACCCTTTTTTCATTTTCTTTCATAAAATTTATTTTTAAAAATTGTTGTCAATGTGTCCTTCAGCTTTTCAGGACTTTCTTTCTTTTTGAGAACAGGATTTTCGATATGCTCAATGACCAAATTGTTATCGGCTTTGCCTGCATCATACCATACTTTTAAAATAACTCCTGCGGTAAGCAGTAGATAGCCTATAAAAAAGTATAAGGTGTATTTATGCTGTTTTCCAACGGGTAATGCCCGCCATCGTTCGTCCAACTTGTTAAAATACCTATCCATATTTGCTCTTAATTTTTTCATGTCTTAAATTATTATTGGCTATCACATTTTAAACCCTCTTTTTTGGGAAGAAATGTGTTGTTTAGGATCTTCAGATACTTGGGCTACGGCTTCCTTTAATGTAGGAACCGAACCTGTTGAAAGATTTGTTAGTTCTGATTTCTTCAATAGTTGTCCGTAGCGGTCTGTCCTTTCAATGTCCATCTTTTGTACATCGAAAATGCCGTTTTTATGTCTTATCCACATATTACATTCAATCCTCGGCTTGTCATCTCCATTCCATTGGAGGTAAGTCGATAATAAAAAAAGTTCATGTCTATTCGGTTTTTTCGTACCGTTGTGAGAGGCTTCCAAGTATTCATTAATGCTTTCTTTTAACTTGCCCGGATAAGATGCTTCCGTTTGGAAGTAACTGTTGTATCCTTTATCTGTCAGTGTTTTCACGAATGTGTCTAAATCAAGTAACTGTTTCATAATCTTTGATTTTAACGTTGAATAACTTCAATGTCCTTATTCTCTACCACGGCAAATTTTTCAATATTGAAACCTTGCGGGTTATTATCTGAACGGACAGAGTTTACAAGGAAACAGGACGTTACCAAGCTTCGCTTTGTCACATTGCTGGAACGGATGATGAATTGCTTAGCGTAAGTACGCACTGCATAAGGATGATTGTCGAAATTGCAGACCACACTATCCACCTCGATACGTTGCTGTACATTACCCGATATGATACGGTTGTAATAGCCTTTTTCGGAAAGATCTTTGTAATAATCAAAGGCACTTTTATCGGCAAGATTGAACGCCCGTTTCATATTGCTTTCAATGGCATTTTTGTCGGGTGCAAGTGTAAAAAAGAGTTCGTGAAAACGTCTTACGTGTTCCCTTGCCTCAACTGGACGGTTGATGGACGCATCTTGCGAAAGAGCCAACATCAATGATTTCCCATTGTCCAGTACATAAACTTTTTGGCGTTGTTCTGTTGCAAAGCTGTAGGACTGCCATACGGCATATCCTACAACGCTAATGCATAGAACGGCAAACACAATGGCGTACAGCCTTATCTGTCTAAAGCTGTTTTCGATATTTCTGAGTGTTTTAAATTCCATTTCTTAAGTGATTAATTTTATTTACTTATTAATTAGCCTGCCACCAATATTTCCTGCAACAGACCCAGCTCCAGCTCCGGCAAGATTTCCCGATTTCATTGCAGTTTGGTTAACATTACGGGTAAAGTTTCCGGCACCCCCTGCCTGAATAATCCAACCCGTTACCGTTGGAATTGTAAAATATCCTACAATACCGATAATCATAAAAATGATATACACGGTATTACTTGTATCGGGTATATAGGTTGGGTCGGCAAGCATTTCGATATCCCGTTCCAATATCAGCGATTGTATCCTTGCTAACATCGAACTGAACAAATCTGAAACTGGAAGCCAGAGGTAAACACTTATATACCTTGTAAACCATTGCGAGAGCGTGGATTGAAAACCGTCCCACACGGAAATAGCAAAGGCAATTGGTCCGAGTATGGACAACACTATCAGAAAAAATGTTCGTATGGTATCAATAACCAATGCAGCCGCCTGAAAAAGTATTTCCAGTAAATTGCGAAACCATTCCTTTATTGCTTTCTCAATCTTGTAGGCTTGCCTGTCCATATACATTCCTGCCATTGTTCCCACATCAGAAGGCGACCAGCCCAATTCCTCCAATTTCTTATCGAATTCCTCATCCGATGCCATATAAGCAGTTTCGGGATTTCTTACCATTGCTTCGTATTCCAATTGGTCTTTCTGCTGTTGCAATTTATTGAGGTCAAGTACCTGGTCTTCGAGAATGGAATGGGTTCCTGTTACTATCGGATTGAGAATTGCATTGATGGTTCCCAACACGATTGTTGGGAAAAACATAATGCAAAGTCCCAAAGCAAACGGACGTAACAATGGAAACATATCAATTGGTTCGGCTCGGCTTAAAGCCTGCCAAACCTTTAATGCCACATAGAACAAAGCGCCTAATCCGGCCACACCTTTAGCTACTCCTGCCATATCACCGGCAAGTGGCATCATATCATCGTACAGCGAACGCAGTACTTCGTGAAGATTATTCCATTCCATTTTTACCAGTATTTTTGGTTAGAAGTTCCATACAAATCAAGCACTCTCTTGGCATCGTTTTTCTTTTTCGCTCTCAAATAGCTGACAGAGATATTCTTGTTGGTGTAATAGCGAACAAGGCTGTGATAGTCTTTCACTTCCTTGTACACACGGTCGATAACATCCATACGCTCTTTGTCATTTAGTGAAAGGCTGGATGAGGTTATGATCTGCTTCAATTCCTTTAGCAGTTCCGTACTTTCATTTAGCAATGAAGAATAACCATTACCGATGGCTACCAATTCCTGTGGCGAAAAATTTGGATCGTTCATCATCTTGCCAAAATTCTGCACATACATTTCCGAAACATCGCCTACCAACAAAACAGTCTGTTGCACTTTTCTGGCATCTTTTACAAGGTTGTTTATAGCTTGTAGTTTGTCGTAATACTCTTTGCCTTGCTTATAGACTTTTTCTACTTCCTTGAAATTCTTAATCACATTGCTTACAGTGGAAGAAGTCTGTATAATTTCGTTTGCACTATTGAGTATGCCAGAAGCCAGATTTGCAGGATCTGTAACCACGAATTGTGCTTTTGCGGACGGTGCTACGGCAAGCGTTAATGCCATACACACCATAAAAATGATTTTTTTCATTTTCTTAAATTTTAAATTGTTAATGAATTATTGATTTGCACTATCACGCCGTTGCATAGCGATGTGCTTAATGGCGAGTTCTACATTGCCATCCAGTTCAGATGCGAGTTGCATCACTTCCAGTTTTTCGGTTTCTTCGGTGGTGTATGCGAGATATTCCTCCAAACTAACTTCTGTGGCATATACCGCAGAGTGTGTTCCGCCCAAGCCAATCCATACTTCCTTGTAAAGTCGTGATGGGTCGTTGTTCATATTGATAGAAAGTACTTGCGCTTTTTCCTTATCTGTAAGTCCTAGCATTGCCTGTATATCATCGAACTTGTTCATATACTTTCGCTGGTCGAGCAGGATTTTACAATCGCTGTTGTTTATGATACTTTCCTTTACAATGGGCGATTGGATGATATCGTCCACTTCTTGTGTTACCACAATGGCTTCGCCAAAAAACTTCCTTACCGTTTTGAATAAATACTTGATGTATTCAGCCATTCCTTCTTTGGCGATGGCTTTCCAGGCTTCTTCAATCAGGATGAGTTTTCGGATACCTTTTAGCCTTCTCATTTTGTTGATGAAGACTTCCATAATGATGATGGTCACAATTGGAAAGAGGATTTTATGGTCTTTGATGGCATCAATCTCAAACACAATAAAGCGTTTGGAAAGCAGGTCTAATTGTTTATCAGAATTCAACAGATAATCATATTCGCCACCTTTGTAATAAGGTTCCAAAACATTGAGAAAATTGGCAATGTCAAAGTCTTTTTCCCTTACTTGTTTTTCTTCCAATACCTTACGATAATCGCCTTTCACATATTCATAGAAACCATTGAAGGATGGAAAAATATCATCTTGTTTAATGCGTTCGATGTAACCGCTTACGGCATTTGATAATGCAACTTCTTCCGAACGGGTCGGTGGTTCATCATCACGTTTCCAAAGGGTAAGTATTAAGGTTTTAACACTTTCTCTTTTTTCAATGTCAAACACACCATCATCGGTGTAGAAAGGATTAAAGGCAATAGGATTATCTTCGGTATAAGTAAAGTAAACGCCGTCTTCGCCTTTGGTTTTGCCTTTGATGAGTTCGCATAAACCCTGATAAGAATTGCCAGTATCAACCAACAAAACGTGAGCACCTTGCTCATAATATTGGCGAACCATATGGTTAGTGAAAAACGATTTTCCACTTCCCGAAGGACCCAGTATAAACTTGTTCCGGTTCGTGATGATACCCCGTTTCATCGGTAAATCCGATATATCCAAATGAATAGGCTTTCCGGTCAATCGGTCAGCCATCTTAATGCCAAATGGCGATGGCGAATTGTCGTAATTGGTTTCTTCTGTAAAAAAACACAAAGCAGGTTCAATGAACGTGTAAAAACTTTCCTCACTCGGAAAATCGCCTGCATTACCCGGCATTCCTGCCCAATATAGTGTTGCTACATCCGTAGTGTTGTGGCGTGGTTTGCATTCCATTAATGCCAAAGCGCTACCACTATCATTTTTTATTTGTTTGAGTTCGTTGGCATCATCTGACCAAGCCATAATATTGAAATGCGCTCTGATGGATGACAGTCCAAAACTATGTGCCTCATTCAGGTATTTTTCTATCCACTCTTTGTTGATTTGATTTGCCCGACTGTAGCGAGCCAACGAGTGCATATTTCTTGCAGACTTTTCAAACTTTTGCAGGTTGGCTTCGCTATTATCCAAAAACAAATACTGGTTGTAAATATGATTACAGCTTAACAGCAATCCCACAGGTGCAGCAAACGACAAACGGCAGTCGCTTCGGTCGGTAGATAGTTTTTCAAAACGGGTATCAGCAGATACTGTTCCGGGTAAATCGTCGGTATCAGATAAAGTGTGCAGGCACAATCTTTTGTTACCAATACGAATTTCTTCGCCACCCAATGCAATGTCTTGCATCGGTGTTCCAACTTCTCTTGATAATGTTAGGTATTGCTCCAATAATCCCTGCTTTCCATCTGTACCTATGATTTCGTCTTCGGTCAACCGTTGCAGTTTGATAAACCCGCTATCGTTTACGATACGTTCAAATTGTGCTATGGCTTCCATAAAGCGATGTATCACTTCCTTATCCCTGATTTCCTTCGGTATCAGTGTTCCTCTGCAAAGCGAACTGAAATTACTCTGCATTCGCATACGCTCTTTGCTCGTTTTAGTTAGGAACAGATAACAATAATGGTTCAGAAAAGGACGTTCATTGAAATGGCGTTGGTAGGATTTTGCTAGAAAACTTTGGTCATCTTTTGCCAGATCTGGCGCATAATTTTCTTTGATGTACCAATCCTGTTTATGGACTATCGTGAAATCTGGCAAGGTTTTGATAGCCTTATGCCAAGCGGAATGGATAGCTTCATATTCAGCAGAAGCCACGGTAAACAGCTCCGGCAGATGTACTTCAAAGCAGGCAGTAATGTCCGCATCTTTTGACAGAATACAATTGTTCTCTACCGCCAATAATGGAAACTTGCTTTCCAGTGTTGTTGATTTTGCTGTATTTATCATCGTACATTAGGTTTAGTGGTAAATTTTAAATAACGATGTACAGGCTTGCGACAAATGATGTAGCGAGGATGCCGTTTATTAGCCGCTATTTTCATTAATCCGTATTCGCCATATTTTCTGTTCAGCGAGAAGGTTTGCCACACAATCAGCGAAGCACCACCTGCTCCAAGAAAAAGACAGATGTAAGAATTAACCCCGATCATATATAGTATCATCACCAGGATTAATGTGCCGAGCAATCCACCTGCGAAAATGAACAAGTATTGCGCTTTCAACCCTTTAAATTCCACCGTTCTTCCAATACCCTTATTGATGTTATAATTACTCATAAGGCAGGGGATTAAAGAAAGAATGAACGAAGGACGGTTGCCGCTACGATGAGGAAAATACACGCACCGAACCACGAAGCCGCCGTTTTGCTCGTATCAGGATCACCCGAACTGAACTTGTTGTACACTTTAACACCTCCGATGAGACCTACTACGGCACCAATGGCGTAGATGAGTTGTGTGGCAGGATCGAAATAAGACGTTACCATTTGGGTTGCTTCGTTGATACCGGCTGTACCATTTCCTTGTGCGAAGGCACCAATTCCCGACAGCATAGCCACGGCTGCCAGCAAAGCTTTTTTTCTCTGTTTTTTCATAATTGAAACACATTAAATTGTTATTCTTTCCCACACCTTGCGGGCTTTCGTGACAAAGGTGTTTCAGAAATAAAGGCGTTATAACAAAGTGACAGTCAAAGGAATTGTTTGGCTGTGGGTGGCATAATTGGGAAACTTAAATCCTTATTTTTTTAAAGTTTTTTTGTTATATTTGACTTATTTAGACAAGTCTTATAAATTCAAAATGACATTTGGAAAACGCATAAAAGAATTGAGAGAAAGTAAAGGTTTATTCCTTAGAGAAGTTGGCGCAGCTTTGGAGTTAGATAATGCTTTTATCAGTAAGGTAGAAAACGGGGAAAGGTTGTTGCCAAGAAAACATATTGAAAAACTTGCAAAATTTTTCAATACCGATATTAATGAACTATTGGTTTTATGGCTGTCAGATAAAATAATTGAATTGCTACTAAATGAACCTGTAGCAGAACAAGTTTTAAAAATATCGCAAAAAAGATTAAGAAAAGATGAGAATAAAAACTAATCAAATACTATAACCAACTATTATGAAGATAAAAAAAATAGAAGTTGAAAATTTTCGATTACTGAAGACTTTTTCAATGGACCTTGAAAATGAACTTTCTCTTGTTATCGGAAAAAACAATACAGGAAAGACTTCTATTCTGTCAGTTCTGGATAAATTTATAAATGAAAAAAGTAAATTTTCTTATGATGATTTGAATATTGATTTTAAAAACGAATTAGAAAGTTTAATCAAATCGGCTGATGTTCCCGATGAATTCTCTCCTAAAGGTATTAAACTGAAAATCTATATTGAATATAACGATACTGATGATTTATCTAATGTTAGCAGAGTATTGATGGATTTAGATCCTGACAATAACAATATTGTTTTAGGTTTTGAATACACTGTAAGTTATGATGCTTTTTTAAAAATAAAAGCTGACTATGCAATCTTCGCAGCCAGTGAAAATGCGAAAAATGCTAAGAAGAAAGAATATAAGCCACGGGAACTAAAAGATTTTTTAAAGCAAAACATAGAAGCTTATTATAAAATTCATAAATTTTCTTTTGAATACGATACGACTGCAAATAAGATTACCGAAACTAAGCCAATCGACCTTGTTAGTGAAAACATTAATTTAAAGGATATTATCAACTTTAAGTACATAAGTGCAAGAAGAGATGTAACAAATAAAGAAAAAGAAAACACACTCTCAAAACAAACGTCAAGTCTCTATAAAAAACAAGAAGACAGTAGTGATAAGGATCAAGCTACTGAAGATTTTAAAGACCAGCTTTCAGAAACAGATAGTACGTTAAGCGACATCTACAAAGATTTATTTAAAGACGTAATAAAAAAAGTACAAGATTTTGGTGGCGTTAAGTTGAATGATACTGATATAGCAATTATTTCAACATTACAACATCGAGAATTACTTGAAGGAAATACTACAGTAGTATACACTCACGATGACCATAAGTTACCAGAGCATTACAACGGTTTAGGTTATATGAACCTAATAAGTATGATTTTTGAAATTGAAATTTTGGTACAAGATTTCAAAAAAGATAAGGACAAGAAGCCTGCCGATATTAATTTACTTATTATAGAAGAACCGGAAGCTCATACCCATCCCCAAATGCAGTATGTCTTTATAAAAAATATAAAAAAACTACTTGGAGAAGGTATCAAAAGAAATGATGGTATAGATAGAACATTACAGTACTTAATTACAACGCATTCATCACATATTGTTGCAGATAGTGATTTCGATGATATAAAATATTTGAAAACAATAGCAAAGAATAATGTAACTGCGAAAAATCTTAAAGATTTAAGAACTCAATATGATGCCGACCCAAAACAATATCAATTCTTAAAACAGTACCTAACAATTAGCAGAGCTGAAATCTTTTTTGCTGATAAGGCTGTTCTTATTGAAGGAGATACAGAAAGGATTTTAATACCAACTTTTATGCGAAAAGTTGACTTAGAAGAAGCTGCACGTTTAGAAGTGGAAGGAAACGAGGATACATTCTTACCGCTTCTATCTCAAAATATATCAACTATCGAAGTCGGTGCATATTCACAAATCTTTGAGAAGTTTATTGACTTCTTGGGTATTAAATCATTGATATTAACAGACATTGATGCAATGAAGGTCGTAGGGAAAAATGACAAAGAACAAGATGTTTGGGGAGCGTGTCCTGTTAATGAAGGTACCAAAACAAGCAATTCTGCAATAAATCATTTCCTAAAAGCTGTAACGTGGGACGATTTAAAAGCCTTGGCAGTTGGCGATAGAACAATTACTGTTGGGAGTTCTACAATTTGTATATGTTACCAACAGGAAGAAAATACTTATCACGCAAGAAGTTTTGAAGATGCTTTTATACATCTTAATAGAGAATTTGTAAAAGGAAATAAAGCTACTTTTCAGGGAATAAAAAATGCTTCTTATTTTGATGATGACACGAAAAGCCCCTATGTCTTAGCAGATAATTGTATTAAAAAGAAAACCCATTTCGCTTTAGATATTTTATATCACAGTGATGAAAAATTTAATAATTGGAATATTCCGGCTTACATTAAAAATGGCTTGTTATGGTTGAAGAAAGATTAAATTTAGAACTCGAAGTACAAGAAATATTTCAATCAATTGATGCAGGTAGAAATTTCCTTCTTAGTGGTGGAGCTGGTAGTGGCAAAACCTATTCTTTAGTAAGTGTAATTCGTCAGGCAATTTTAGAAAATCCAACTGCTAAAGTTGCTTGTATGACTTATACGAATGCGGCTGTTAAAGAAATTGAAGAAAGGGTTAATCATAAAAACCTAAACGTATCTACAATCCACGATTTTCTTTGGGATAATATAAAACACTTTCAAAAAGAGCTTAAAGTAGCTATTATTGCATTGGCTAATGATGAAGAGGTTAGTAGAATTTCCATTGATGATGCAAACCCTATTCCTAATACTTACTATGAGGGTCTAGAAGATGGAATACAATACAAGGAATATGTCAGGTTAAGAGATGGTATTATATCCCACGATGAATTGCTTTTGGTTGCAAACTATCTTTTTGACAAATACCCAAAGCTTAGCAGTATTGTAAAGGATAAATTCCAATTCATCTTTATTGATGAATACCAAGATACAAGCAAAGCTGTTGTAGATACCTTTCTTACTCATTTCAAGAAAAGCGAAAGGAAGAATATTATTGGTTTCTTTGGCGATGCAATGCAATCAATTTATGAAGATGGTATTGGTAATTTAGATGAATACAAAGGTCAAGATGCAGATAAAGTAAAAGAAATTCTAAAGAAACAGAATAGAAGAAATCCTCAGCTTGTTATCAACCTTGCTAACAAACTTCGGACAGATGGTATTATACAAGAACCCTCAATCGATATTAATGCACCCAATATGGTTGAAGGTTTAGTAAAACAGGGGACAGTTTTGTTTTTATATTCAACTGATGGCAATATTGAAAAAGTAGAGAAATCCTTAAGGGAAAATTATGGTTGGGATTTCAATAATACGAAGCAAACAAAAGAACTCAATCTTACACACAATTTGATAGCTAGTAAGGCAGGGTTTAGAGAATTAATGGATATTTACGATAGTGACCCTATCATTGGATTAAAGACGGATATCCTTAATAAAATAAAGGATAACAAGAAAAATAATAGACCGGAAATTGCAATAGATGATAATGACACTTTTGATGTTGTAGTCGATAAATTTCAGTTGAAAAACATACAAAGAAATTTAAAGAAAGATATTTTATTAGCAGACCCAATAAAGGCAGAATTATACAATCAATTAAAGGACAAGCTATTTTCTGAGGTAAGGAAAATTTATATGAATAAAGACGCTCTGACTGACGATAAAAAACAAGATAAAGATGATGAAAACAAGAAAGGGTCAAAAAGAGATAATTTGATTAAACATTTGTTCAAAATCCAGAATAGTATATCTCTTTATAAAAACAAGCAGTATAATGAATTTTTGAGAGTAACGGATTACAGAATACACATAAGAAGTATTGCCAACAAAAGATTGTTGAAAGAGAATATCGATAATCTTATAAATGTTGGAGAAAAAACAATTGAGGAAGTTATTACTGATGCTCACGAAAAAGGTATTTCCTTGATAGATGACAGATTACTTGTATTTAAGGAGAAGAACCAATATTTATATAACCGTGTAAAAGATGTCAAATTTAATGAGTTTCAAAAGTTGTATGAATATTTAGAAGGTCAAACTCCATTTTCTACGCAACATAAAACTAAAGGTGCTGAATTTGACAATGTCTTAGTTATTCTCGATAATGGAGGATGGAATAATTACAATTTTGAAAAAATGTTCTTGGGCACAGCTACCCCAAGTGTCTTAGAAAGAACTCAAAAATTATTTTACGTTTGTTGTACACGAGCTAAAGAAAATTTAGCCGTATTCTTTCATAATCCAGATGCACAAGTAATTGCAAAAGCAAATGGATGGTTCGGGAACGATAACGTAATTAATATTGATTAAGCGGCTATTGTTAATTAAAAAATGATATCGGGGAGTTTGCTCACACAAACTCCCCGATATCAAAATCTCTCAAATCATTTTTCCGCAAAGTGGAAGAACTGGCTTCCGTTTCAGAAGAAAGGCTACTGTCCAATAGCTCTGCTATTTTACGAGAAGCGCCTTCCATAGAATTTTCCAAAAGGCTGAATAATTCGGTTCCCTGTATTTTCTGAACTATAGTTATCGCTGTTTCCTTTTGAGACGGCTCCAATTTTTCTTTTTGTAGCAACATCCCCACGGAGCTTAGTTCTTCAAAGGTAACCCCTTGGGCAAAACCGTTATCGTCACTGGATATTCCGTACCTGTTCCATTCTTCTTCCTCATCTTCAAAATCAGGCATATTTCTGAAAACTTCATCCAGTTCTTCCTGCGGAATTTGAATACCTACGTTTTCATTTTCGTCGTATTCTATGTCAAAATTATCTGGATTTATTTCCAGTTCTTCAACTTGGCTTTCGGTGGCATTGTTTGGCACCGAAAGGCTTCTCTTAGGTCTAGGTTGCCCCATAATATCGGGCAGTTTAGGGTTGCTTTTTTCCTGTATCGGTTTTCTTTCTGAATTTTTTTTGATTACAATCTTGTCATGCACAAGCAGGGCAATCACAATCAGCAGGCATATCACAATTACTATTTCCATAACTTATAAAATGGGTTTGTATTTATCATCATAACTCTTGGTAATCTGTTTACCAAATTCCTGAAAATGGTAATCCAGTAAATTGTCTAAATAACCGTAAATTGATATTTTGTCTTCGCCTATCACTTGTACAATACGTGACAATTTTTCGTGAAAATCTGGTCGAATATATACCGTTTTTCCATCTCGGGCATTCGTGTCTGTTCTTTTGAAAAAGAGGCTTTCGTAATCTGTTTCGTTTGTTTTTTTAATTTTGGTCTTTTCCTTCACAGTAGGTTTCTCCAATAGTAATTTTTCGGGCTGAACATATTCCTTTTCGAGGGCTGCAACAGTTTGTTCTATGGGTAACTGTAATCCCTCTTTTTTTACGCCATCTACCATCAGGCTCATCATCAGTTCCTCGTTAATATCGGGCGTATGTTTTTTTTTATTTTCTTTTTCCATTAGACTATAATTGAATGATTTTTAAAAATTCATTTACAAATTGATCTAACTGACAGGCTTTCATCAAGCGTTCATCAGGTGGCATTACCGTAGAGCGGAAAACGGCTTTGCTGTTTACTTCACTTTCTTTGCGAAAACGGGTGCTGTTTTTGATTTGGCTCTGCATCAGGCTTAATCCTAATTGGTCGATGAGTTGGTTATAAACCTCATATAAAGGTGTACTTTCCCTGCCATCAACCTGGTTCCAAAACAGATTGATGGTTTCTATGGAAGTTTCGCCTTTTTTCATAATCACATCCTGCAAAAGCTGTGTAAAAATCAGTGTGCTTTCCATTACCACTCGGTCTGCCGTGATAGGTGTAAAAATGTGGTGCATTCCTGCCAATGCATTCAAAATACCAGGCGTGTTAACCGTTCCGGGCAGGTCAAAAAAGACCACATCAATCGGCACTGAAGAACTACTTAAAAATTCGTGAGCGGTTTCTAATACACTATCAGCTTTGGATTGCATAATCGGATAGGCTTTTTTGTTGATGGTGGTAAATTGTTTGTAAGCCAGCTTTTTTAAAGCTTCGTTTTCCATTACCATCGCCAAATCACGAGCCTTCATTTTCATCAGACTGTGCTGGGGAAAATCGGCATCAAATACGGCTATATTATAACCCAACCGATAGTGCATCGTACTTGCAACCAATGTTGTAAATGTACTTTTTCCCACACCGCCTTTTTGAGATGAAAAGGCGATAAATACTGTTTTGTGTTTTGCATTCATATTTTAACTGTTTTTAAAATTTATATTCTCAATTACTTAGGTGCGTATATAGGTTTGTAGCTCTATACAGAATTATAGAGATAAGCAGGTAATTACGTACTAGGCTATTTATGTACTTGAATACATTTTTATGGCTGTAGACAAATAGATTTGTACAACCATAATTACTTATTTATGTATCTGCTTTTTTGCATACGCAATTGCATATTTAAGTATTTCAATAAGCGCTTTTTTACATCTGCACATTTGTATTTATTTACATTGGTAATGATGTACTTACGTTGTTACCTCCATAGCTAACTATGTCCCTATATGTGTTTGTAAGTACAAATAAATGCAGATAAATAGGTGTTTACATTATCGTGGTAGTGTTTGGCTTCCAAAGGCAGAATTTGTCCTAGTATCACATTGCAATACTCTTATCAACAGTTGGTTACTTTGTAAAATGAATTTTACTAACGGATTTATACAAAGCATCTTGATAAAATGGACACGAAGCAGAACGGCATCGAGCCGTTTTTCCCTGCTACATTTAATCCGTCCCGAAGGGCGGATTTTTGTGTTCATCAGAACACGGCAAGTTGTGTTTTGAGCATCTCGAAACGATTTCGGATGCTCAAAACAACTTGCCCTGCCGGGGGCTGAAAAACACCTTCCGAAGTCAGGGTTTTGTGTAAATTATAAATGGATTTGTGATGAACGAAAACAACAGAAAACAATTAAAAAAAACCGGACGCCGACCTAAAGAAGACCCGGCGAAGATTAGATATACAATTTCCTTTAATGAAGAAGAGCACAGCCGATTTCTTTCGCTCTTTGACCAGTCGGGAATGCTGGTAAAGGCACATTTTATAACGTCCTGCATCTTTGAAAAAACGATAAAGACCATTCAAATTGATAAAGGAACAGTTGATTTTTATATGCGATTGACTTCGTTTCACAGTCAATTTCGCTCGGTCGGTGTAAATTATAACCAAGTTGTAAAGCTATTGTACAAGAATTTTTCAGAGAAAAAAGGATCTGCCTACCTCTATAAATTGGAAAAACAGACGATTGAAATGGTATTGTTATGCCAAAAAATCATTCAGCTAATCGAAGAATTTGAAGCAAATCATCTAAAAAAACAGGTCTAAAAATGATAGCAAAAATTGGAAGGAGCAGTAACTTATATGGTGCTTTGGCATACAATAATCTTAAAGTGGAAAAGGAAAACGGACAAATTCTGTTTGCCAATAAGATAATTGAAACACCAAGCGGGCATTATTCTGTAGCACAATTGAGCCAATCTTTTACGCCTTATCTTATTGCAAATCGAAATACCGAAAAACATACGTTGCATATTTCGCTCAATCCCGACCCGAAAGATAATGTTAGTGATGAAAAATTTAGAGAGTTGGCAGAGCAGTATATGCGTGAAATGGGTTATGGCGAACAGCCTTTTGTCGTGTTCAAGCATACTGATATCGACAGAATGCACATACATATTGTTTCGGTTTGTGTGAATGAAGAAGGCAAAAAGATTTCAGATAAATTTGAGAAAATGCGGTCTATGAATGTGTGTCGAGAACTCGAAAGGCAACACGGATTGGTATCTGCAACAGATAAGGAACACAAGCAGAACGATAAGATTTTTAGCCCTGTGAATTACCAGAAAGGTGATGTAAAAAGTCAGATAGCTTCGGTACTTCGCCATTTACCGAAATATTACCAATATCAGACATTGGGCGAATACAATGCATTGCTTTCGTTATTCAATATTACTACTGAAAAAGTGACAGGCGAACTACAAGGTAAACTCCAACAAGGACTATTATATTTCGCATTGAACGATAAAACTGAAAAAGTAAGTCATCCTTTCAAAGCTTCCTTATTCGGGAAAAATGCAGGGCTTTCAACTTTGGAATTGCATTTTGCGAAATGCAAAGAGGTTTTAAAAGACCACCGGACAAAATCAACCATTAAAGCTGCCGTAACTATTGCTCTAAAATCAATAAGTGATGAGCAGGCTTTTAAGAAGCAGTTAAGTGAACAGGGCATTAATGTAGTGGTGCGTAGAAATGATACAGGACGTATTTACGGAATAACTTTTATAGACCACAATTCTAAAACGGTTTGGAACGGTTCACGTTTAGGCAAAGAACTTTCTGCCAATACCTTTGATGCTTATTGGAATAATAATATCAAACCCGATATCAAAGAACCTGTTGAACTACAATCGAAAATATCAAGACCGAACGATGCAAATCTTCCTGCGGAAAAACCTCATCATTTATTCGATTTCATGAATACTGAAAAACACGAAGACGGCTTGATTGAAGCATTTGGCGGATTGTTACCCGAAGCACAGGGCGAAGATTATGAGGAACAGGATTTTGCTAACAAAATGAAGAAGAAAAAAAGAAGACTGTAATAGGTTAGATTTTTAATTCTATTTGTTATATTTAAGTACTTGCTTAAATAAACGAATTAGCTATCTTTGCACTATGGACAATAATTCTTGCATACGACAACAAGCGGACATTAAACAAATAAACCGTTGTAAAGACAGAGTTTCAGAACTCAATGGTTCGTTTGACTATTTATCGAACGGACTTGAATTAGCGGGAAACAATGTAAGGCTGAAAATCCTCTTTCTGCTTTATGAAGAAAAACGGCTTTGTGTTTGTGACATAAGCGACATACTTGGTATGACAATTTCAGCAGTTTCACAGCACTTACGAAAACTCAAAGACAGAAAACTCATTGAAGCAGAACGAGAAGCTCAAACCATTTTTTACTCATTGGCTAAAGAGTATGAAAAAATGCTGAACCCGTTTTTCAAAATCCTTGGCGAAAACAAAATTTTGGAAACAATATGAAAACAGACAAAAAATTAATTGGTGCAGGACTTTTGACTGCAATTGCAGCTTCTCTTTGTTGCATCACACCCGTATTAGCTCTTATTGCAGGAACAAGCGGTCTTACTTCCACTTTTTCTTGGCTTGAACCTTTTCGACCGTATTTTATTGGGTTGACAATTTTGGTTCTTGGTTTTGCTTGGTATCAAAAGTTGAAACCCAAAAAGCAAATAGATTGCAATTGTGAGACAGAAGAAAAACCAAAATTCATTCAGTCAAAAATGTTTTTAGGAATTGTAACAGCATTTGCAATCGTAATGCTTGTCTTTCCATACTACTCAAGCATTTTCTACCCAAAGACAGAAAAGCAAATTATAGTGGTGGACAAATCCAATATTCAAAAAGTAGAATTTACGATTAGCGGAATGACTTGTGCAAGTTGTGGCGAACACGTAAACCATGAAGTAAATAAATTGACAGGAATAATAAGTTCAAACGCCTCATACGAAAAAGAAAACGCAATCGTAAAATTTGACAACTCAAAAACTAACATTTTTGAAATTGAAAAAGCAATAAACTCGACAGGATATTCTGTAACCGACAAAAAATAAAATGAAATGGAAATCAAATTGCAATCAACAATAATCTGCCCCAACTGCGAACACAAGAAAGAAGAAACAATGCCGACAGATGCTTGCCAATATTTCTACGAATGTGAAAAGTGCAAACAAGTTCTTAAACCAAAACAAGGAGACTGTTGTGTTTATTGCAGTTACGGAAATGTTCCTTGTCCACCCATTCAGCAAGACAAAAAATGTTGCTAACGGACAGAAAACAAAAAAGGTTAGCAACTAAAAGTGTCTTTTATTTTGATCCTCTATAAATGTTACTATACAAAGTGGTCATAGGAGCTACACCTCTTATCTCTCCGCCAAACAGTACCATGCACCGCCATTGAGTGCCACATTCTTATAACCACTCTTTAGACCTTTTAAATTCACGCCCTAACATTAAAAATTAAAATAATGCAGGGAGAAGATGATTTAAGAGGACTTGCCAAGATTATGGCATTTATGCGGGCAGTCAGTATTCTTTTGGTACTGATGCACCTTTATTGGTTCTGCTACGGTTTCTTCATAGAACGTGGCTGGACTTTAGAAGTAATCAATAAAATATTAGGCAATTTCCAACGAACAGCTGGTTTGTTTTCGCATACCTTATATACCAAAGTTTTTGCAATTGTATTGCTGGCTTTGAGCTGCTTGGGAACTAAAGGCGTAAAGAATGAAAAGATAACCTGGACTAAAATTTACGTAGCTTTGGGCGTTGGTTTTGTGCTGTTCTTCCTGAATACACCGTTGTTAAAGCTATCTCCGGTAATAAGCACATTCCTGTATATCCTTACTATCTCGTTAGGTTATATCGCTTTGCTGATGGCAGGTGTTTGGATGAGCCGTTTGCTTCGTACTAACCTTATGGACGATGTTTTCAATAATGAGAACGAGAGTTTTCAGCAGGAAACCAAATTGATGGAAAATGAATATTCTGTCAATCTTCCCACAAAATTTTATTACAAAAACAAATGGAATAACGGCTGGATAAACATCGTCAATCCTTTTCGGGCAACCATTGTTTTAGGAACGCCAGGTTCCGGAAAATCGTATGCTATCGTAAACAACTATATCAAGCAACAGATTGAGAAAGGGTTCTCAATGTACATCTACGATTTTAAGTTTGATGACCTTTCCACCATTGCCTACAATCATTTACTGAAGCATCGGGACAAGTACAAAGTTCAACCCAAACTCTACATCATCAATTTTGACGATCCACGTAAGAGCCACCGTTGCAATCCTCTCAATCCCAACTTTATGACGGACATTTCCGATGCTTACGAAGCCGCATATACCATAATGCTGAACCTCAATCGTAGCTGGATACAGAAGCAAGGCGATTTCTTTGTGGAAAGCCCGATTATATTATTGGCTGCTATTATTTGGTATCTGAAAATCTATGAGGACGGTAAGTACTGTACATTCCCACACGCCATTGAATTGCTGAATAAAAAGTATTCGGACGTATTTACTATTTTAACTTCATATCCTGATTTGGAAAATTATCTTTCGCCGTTTATGGATGCGTGGCAAAGTGGCGCACAAGACCAATTACAGGGACAGATTGCATCAGCAAAAATTCCTTTATCAAGAATGATTTCGCCACAATTGTATTGGGTAATGACTGGCGATGATTTTTCTTTGGATATTAATAATCCCAAAGAACCCAAGATTTTGTGTGTTGGTAATAATCCCGACCGTCAAAATATTTATTCGGCAGCTTTGGGATTGTATAATTCAAGGATTGTCAAACTCATTAATAAAAAAGGGCAATTAAAGAGTTCTGTTATTATTGATGAGTTGCCCACTATTTATTTTCGGGGATTAGATAATCTTATTGCAACTGCCCGAAGTAATAAAGTGGCAGTTTGTTTAGGCTTTCAGGATTTTTCGCAATTGATAAGGGATTATGGCGATAAAGAAGCAAAGGTTATCCAAAACACTGTGGGCAATATATTTTCGGGTCAGGTAGTTGGCGAAACGGCAAAGAGCCTTTCGGAAAGGTTCGGAAAAGTTTTGCAGAAACGTCAAAGTTTATCAATCAATAGAAATGATACCTCAACTTCAATATCGACACAATTAGATAGTTTAATTCCGGCTTCCAAAATCTCAACATTAACCCAAGGTATGTTTGTAGGTGCTGTTTCGGACAACTTTGACGAACGCATCGAGCAAAAGATTTTCCACGCTGAAATTGTCGTGGACAATGAAAAAGTTGCCGCAGAAACTAAAGTATATCAGAAGATACCGGAAATCCTATCCTTTGTTGATGAACACGGGGAAGATAAAATGAAACAGCAAATTGAAAGTAATTACCGTCAGATAAAAATAGACATTGTTCTAATTATTGCAACTGAATTGGAAAGGATTAAGAATGATCCGAATTTGCAACATTTGGTGCAACAGGGGTAAACTTCACTAAATATTTTTTTTAAACAATTTTGGCAGTTAAAATATTAATCGTAATATTGCGATGTAAAATTATAGATAAAAATGGGAGTTACAAAAACTGAAATATTTACGGAACAGCAGAACCGTTTAGCAACTTCGCTAAAGGCATTGGCTCATCCTGCACGCATAGCTATCCTACAATATATCATTAAACAAAATACCTGTATTTGTAATGACTTGGTAGAGGAATTGGGATTGGCACAAGCTACCATTTCGCAGCATTTGAAAGAACTAAAAAACATTGGTATTATTAAAGGAAATATAGAGGGAACCAGTGTATGCTACTGCATTGATGAAAATGTTTGGCAGCAGATTAAGAAGGAACTCAACACTTTCTTCGTTGACGATATAGGTATTGATAAATGTTGCTAAGCATTTATTTTGACTAAATTAATCGTAACAATGCAATATAACAATTAAATAATGGAATTATGAAACTATCAAAAATCAAAGAAATCTTACCAACATTAGAGAATGTTGAATTTCAATTAGAGAACGGAACATTTGTTCCTGAACATTTCCACGTTACCGAAGTGGGGCAAATCAATAAAAAATTTATTGATTGTGGCGGTGTAATCCGCAATGAAAAAGTAGTCAACTTTCAGTTGTGGAATGCTGACGATTTCGAACATAGATTGAAGCCAACCAAGCTATTAAACATCATCAAACTATCCGAAGAAAAATTAGGCATGGAAGATGCTGAAATTGAAGTAGAATATCAAAGTGATACTATCGGGAAATATGATTTGGATTTCAACGGAAAAACATTCGTACTGAAAAGTAAAACAACAGCTTGTCTTGCTCAGGATGCTTGCGGTATTCCTGTCGAAAAGCAAAAAATAAAATTATCAGCGTTGAATAATGCTTCCTGCACACCTAATTCAGGATGTTGTTAAACCCTTTAAATCAATCAAAATGTATAAGAATTTAGTTGAAACAATAAACAATGTTACTACTTTTCAAAACATCAGTGAAGAACGCAAAAATATATTACGACCACTGATAGATTTTGTACAGCAAAAAGTAAACAATAGTCAGGAAATAAGTATCAACTTCATTTGTACCCATAATTCACGAAGAAGTCATTTGTCGCAGGTTTGGGCACAGGTAGCAGCAGCGTACTATACTATCCCAAATGTACATTGTTATTCAGGCGGAACAGAGGAAACGGCATTATTCCCGAAAGTGGCAGAAACATTGACACATCAGGGATTAAGTATTTTCAAAATAGCAGATACCGACAATCCTGTATATGCCATAAAGTATAGTGATAATTCTTTGCCGATTGTTGGTTTTTCCAAAAAATATGATAGCCCTTTCAATCCTGTATCAGCGTTTGTAGCTATTATGACCTGTTCACAGGCAGACGGCGGATGCCCTTTTATTGCAGGAGCAGAAAAGAGAATACCTATCACATTTGAAGACCCTAAAATTTCAGACAATACACAGGAACAATCAAAGGTATATGCTGATAGAAGTTTACAGATAGCAACGGAAATGTTCTATGTTTTTTCAATGATTAAAATGTAGCCGATGCAACCAAAACTAAAATTCTTAGACAGATACCTTACCTTATGGATATTCCTTGCAATGGCAGTAGGTATAGGATTGGGATATATTTTTCCCGGTATTTCAAAAATTACAAATGCGCTATCCGTAGGCACTACAAATATTCCGTTGGCAATAGGTTTAATATTGATGATGTATCCGCCATTAGCAAAGGTTGATTATTCATTATTGCCTATGGCGTTTAAGGATAAAAAAGTAATTGGTATATCCTTATTACTGAATTGGGGTATCGGTACAGTGCTAATGTTCGGGTTAGCCGTTTTATTTTTAAGGAATGAACCCGATTATATGACAGGTTTGATACTGATAGGTTTGGCAAGATGTATCGCAATGGTAATCGTTTGGAGTGACTTAGCTAAAGCAAACAGAGAATATACAGCTATGTTAGTTGCATTAAACAGTATCTTCCAGATATTTACTTACAGTTTTTTAGTTTGGTTATTCATCAACGTATTACCTGCAAAATTAGGATTAGCCAATTTCAATGTAAGCGTATCAATGAAAGATGTTACCGAAAGCGTACTGATATACTTGGGTATTCCATTCTTGGCAGGTTTTTTAAGCCGCTACTTCCTTGTAAAATCAAAAGGTATAGAATGGTATAATCGGAAATTTGTACCCAAAATATCGCCCATTACATTGTATGCTTTACTGTTTACCATAGTATTGATGTTCAGTCTGAAAGGCGATAAAATAGTAGAGTTGCCAATGGATGTAGTAAAAGTAGCAATACCGTTAATCATCTATTTTATACTTATGTTTTTCGTGAGCTTCTTTATCAATAAATCTCTTAAAGTTCCTTACGATAAAAACACATCCATCGCATTTACAGCCACAGGAAACAATTTTGAATTGGCAATAGCCGTAGCAATATCGGTTTTCGGTATTCATTCGCCACAGGCATTTGTGGGCGTTATCGGCCCATTGGTGGAAGTTCCTGTACTGATATTATTGGTACGTGCAAGTTTGTGGCTAAAGAAAAAATATTATGACCAAAATGCTCATTGATGCTTTGAATAAAGAAATGGGATAAAGAAAGTCAGCAAACTACTTGGCCAGTTTTTCATTTGGTAGATACAAATTTAAGCAATATTAAAAATGAAGAATTGGACAACGCAGTGGATAAATACATCAATTGACAACTGTTCTACAATTACAAGAAAATATTAATTGTAATTTTATAGAGCCTATTTTAAGCTAATTTCAAATAAAGCACAAAATATATGACAACACTCTTTATAAAAAATATGGTTTGCAACCGTTGCATTATGGTAGTGCAGAATGAATTGGACAAGCTTGGCTTAGACGTAAAAAATATAAAGCTCGGCGAAGTAACATTAGATAAAGAGCCAACAACCGATGAAAAAAATAAATTGGATAAAGCCTTAATTCTATTAGGATTTGAACTCATTGATGATAAAAAAAGCAGGGTTATCGAAAAGATAAAGAACGTCATTATTGACTTGGTTCATCATCAGGACAACAATACCAAAACTAACCTTTCAGATGTATTAAGCAGTCAATTGCACCACGATTATAATTACTTATCCAACCTGTTTTCAGAAGTAGAAGGCACTACTATCGAAAAATATTTTATTGCCCAAAAAATAGAGAAGGTAAAAGAATTATTGGTATATGATGAACTATCTTTGAGTGAAATTGCTTTCCGTTTAAATTACTCAAGTGTAGCCTATTTAAGCAACCAATTCAAAAAGGTAACAGGACTTACCACAAGTTATTTCAAGCAAATACGAGAGGATAAAAGAAAACCTTTGGATAAGGTCTAAGTAAATCTTACAAATCATTCCCAAAATTCCACAACGAAAAAATGGAAACAATATGGAACTTTGTATCATAATAAAACTCATACAAAATGGTACACAAATATCAAGTAACAGGTATGACCTGTGGAGGTTGCGAAGCAAAGGTGAAATCGGCTTTATTAAAGGTTGAAAATGTGACAAATGTTGAAGTTTCAAAAGATGAAAACTCAGCTACCCTGACAATGGATAAACACATCCCAACTACACAATTGCAAAAAGCATTAACTGCTGTTGGAAAATATACCATAGAAATGAGCAATAACAAAAGCCCACAACATACCACGACAAATGAACCAGTGGCAAAATCCTGCTGTTCCGCTCATTCTCACGATGATAAAAAAACAATCGAAGTGACTAGCAATATAAAAGGCAAATACTATTGCCCAATGCATTGTGAAGGCGATAAAACCTATGATAAAGCTGGCGATTGCCCTGTTTGTGGAATGCATTTGGTAAAAGAAGCAGAATTGGATGTAAAGAAAACGATGTACACCTGTCCAATGCATCCCGAAGTTATTCAAGATAGTCCGGGTTCATGTCCTATATGCGGAATGGATTTAGTACCCATGGAACCAAGCGATTCCGAAGAAAAAAAAACCTATCTGGATTTGCTTAAAAAAATGAAAATTGCAACCCTCTTTACGGTGCCAATTTTCATTATTGCCATGATGGAAATGGTGCATAACAATCCGTTATTTCAAATAATGGACAGCAACATGTGGAACTGGGTGCAATTTCTGTTTTCAATTCCTGTTATTTTCTATGCTGGTTGGATGTTTTTTGTACGAGCTTGGAAATCCATAATCACTTGGAATCTAAATATGTTTACCCTTATCGGAATAGGAACTGGAGTTGCATTTTTGTTTAGTATTGTAGGAATGCTGATTCCGAATATCTTTCCGGAAGAATTTAAAACCGAACACGGAACCATTCATCTTTATTTTGAAGCAGCAACAGTAATCATTACACTGGTCTTGTTGGGACAATTGTTAGAAGCAAGAGCACATAGCCAAACCAGTGGAGCTATAAAAGCGTTATTACAATTAGCACCAACCGAAGCTACTTTGATTGGTGAAGGGGGCGATAAAGTGATTTCCATTCATGATATTAAGAAAGGTGATTTATTACGCGTAAAACCAGGAGATAAAATTCCAGTTGACGGAAAAATAACCGATGGTGAAAGCAGTATTGATGAAGCAATGATTACAGGAGAACCAATTCCCGTTGACAAAAAGAAAGACGATAATGTAATTTCGGGAACAATCAACGGGAACAAATCATTTGTAATGATGGCCGAAAAAGTAGGTTCTGAAACATTACTTTCTCAAATTGTACAAATGGTTAACGATGCTTCTCGTTCAAGAGCACCCATTCAAAAATTAGCCGATAGTATTTCTAAATATTTTGTACCCATTGTAGTAATCATTTCAGTAATTACCTTTTTTGTTTGGGCACTATTTGGTCCAGAACCAGCGAAGGTTTATGGATTTATAAATGCCATTGCAGTTTTAATCATAGCTTGTCCTTGTGCTTTAGGTTTAGCCACGCCGATGTCTGTGATGGTGGGTGTGGGCAAAGGAGCACAATCTGGAGTATTAATTAAAAATGCCGAAGCCTTAGAAAATATGAATAAGGTGGATGTTTTAATAACAGATAAAACAGGAACGCTAACAGAGGGAAAACCTTCGGTAGAAAAAATTTACGCATCAACTAATAACGAGGATGATTTATTGCAAAATATAGCTTCCTTAAACCAATACAGTGAACATCCATTGGCACAAGCAGTAGTCAATTATGCCAAAACAAAATCTATTTCATTAATTGAAGTCAAAGATTTTGAAAATGTTACAGGAAAAGGAGTTACAGGAACGGTTACCAATAGAAAAGTAGCATTAGGCAATAAAAAACTAATGGAACAGGTTAAGGCAACTATTTCTGACGATTTAGAAAACAAAATTATTGCAGAACAAAAACTTGGTAAAACGGTTTCTTACATTGCTGTTGATGGTGTTACAGTTGGTTTTGTTTCAATTACCGATGCGATAAAAACTTCGAGTGCAGCAGCGATAAAAGAACTAATGCTTCAAGGTGTAGAAGTAGTTATGCTTACTGGTGACAATGTTAATACAGCCAAAGCAGTAGCGGATGAATTAGGTTTATCTTCCTATAAAGCAGGATGCTTACCCGAAGATAAACTCAACGAAATTAAACGTTTACAAGCAGAAGGGAAAATTGTAGCTATGGCTGGTGATGGTATAAATGATGCTCCGGCATTAGCACAAGCCAATATCGGAATAGCTATGGGAACTGGAACCGATGTAGCCATAGAAAGTGCCAAAATAACTTTAGTAAAAGGCGATTTATTAGGTATCGTTAAAGCAAAAAATTTGAGCCATGCTGTTATGAAAAACATCAAGCAAAACTTATTCTTTGCCTTTTTCTACAATGTGCTTGGTGTTCCAATTGCAGCAGGTATTTTATATCCGTTTTTTGGAATTTTATTATCTCCAATGATTGCAGCTTTAGCAATGTCTTTAAGTTCTGTATCGGTAATCGTAAATGCATTGCGATTACGCAGTTTTAAACTTTAAATGAATTATTCAATAAACAAAATGGAAAAGAATAATCAAGACTTACGATTCAAAACAAATATTAACTGTGGTGGATGTGTAGCATCTGTAAAACCTCATTTGGATAATGCCGATGGTATATTCCATTGGAAAGTAGATACAACTAAAGACAAGGTGCTGCTTACCGTAAAATCAGAAGGAATTACACAAGAACAGGTAATTGAAACTGTACAGAAAGCAGGTTTTAAGATAGAACCATTAAACAAAGATAAATTCCTTATCCTAATACCTGTTTAGTTATTTGACTTATAACAAACACTTTAGGTAATTAACTGTATATTTTTTAATAAGCATAAAAAGGACTATGCAGACTAGTGATTTAGACATTTTATCTATAATTCTGTGTTTGCAGTTCACGAAAGTGCAAAATATAGCAATTAAAAGAAATAATTTCATAATTTTGTAGTGTTGAAAAATTTGAGTAAACATATCAGCTTTGTCATCTTACTGTGTTTGGGCTTTTTCCTAATGCCAAGCATAAGCTATGCTTGTGCAAAAAAAACAACTAAGACAGAGCAAAAGTCCTGCTCAAAAGACCAATCTGCAAAAGCAGAACATAAAAGCAGTTGCAAGGACAAGTCCTGTAAAAAATGTAAAGATGGTCACGACTGCGACGGCAATTGTAAGCACAGTTCTTGTGGATGTAGCACTTCTTCATCTTCGGTAAGCTTACAAATCCCCATCGATTTAAAAATAACAAACCCTTTTGCCGAAACTAAAAAGCAAAAATTCGGTTTCAAAGAAGCCTACTATTCTTCAGGCTACTCTTCCATTTGGCAACCGCCTAAAATAAGCTAAAACGATGGCTTGTTAGCCATACGTGTGCCTTGTCGAAAGCTGAATTCAGTTTTTGCAAATTCTTCGTATATCTTATTAAATTAAAAAAAATCAAAATGAAATCAATTTCAAAAATATTGATGGTAATCGCCGTATTACTATCAGCCGTAAACAGTTTTGCACAAATCAAAAATGCAAAAACAGAAACCGTAAAAATATATGGCAACTGTGATATGTGTAAAACCACAATTGAAAAAGCAGGAAACGTAAAAAATGTAGCCACAGTAGAATGGAATAAAGATACCAAAATGGCTATTCTCAACTATGATGATAAAAAAACAAGCAAGGATGAAATTCTGAAACGTATTGCTTTAGCAGGGTACGACAGTGAAAAATTTTTAGCACCTGATGATGTTTATGCTAAACTATCCGAATGCTGCCAATACAACAGAGAATTAAAACCAGTTGCAAAAGTTGAAGTTGCAAGTATGGATATGAAAGCAGAACACGGTAACCACAACCCAAAAGAAATGGCAACTACCCAAAACGTACCACAACTGAAAACTGTTTTTGACAACTATTTTTCAGTGAAAGATGCTTTGGTAAAAACTGATGCAGGTACTTCATCTGCAAAAGCTTCTGAACTGGTAAAAGCAATTAAAGCAGTAGAAATGACAAAACTTTCCAACGAAGAACATACCGTTTGGATGAAAGTAATGAAAGATTTAACTGCTAATGCAGAAAAAATTGCTGTAGCAAAAGATGTTACCAAACAAAGAGAAATTTTTGCTTTACTGGCTAATAATATGTACGAATTAGCCAAAGTTTCAAAACAAGAAACACCTGTTTATTATCAGCATTGCCCAATGTACAATAATGGTAAAGGAGCAAATTGGCTAAGCAAAGAAGAAGCAATTAAAAACCCGTATTACGGCTCCAAAATGCTTACTTGCGGAAGCGTACAGGAAACTATTAATAACAAATAAAACGCTATTGTTATGGAAAGTATGGAAAACCAACACGAAATGCAACATAACCATAAGAATGAAAAGCATAATACTAATCACTCTTTAACAATGTACAAACGCTTTGCTGTAATGGCTGTTGCTATGTTCGTAGCAATGTACTTCATTATGTATGCAATGATTGACGGCTTACAGAACCTTATCCTGAACATCAATAATTTATATATGACATTGCTGATGGTTTCTGCAATGTTGATTATAGAACTATTGATAATGAAAGGAATGTATGAAAACAAAAAAATCAACTGGGCAATCATAACGGTTTCCTTTGCGATTGGCATCTTTTCTTGGTTTGGTATTCGGGAGCAATTATTTGTGGGCGATAAAGAGTTTGTAAAAGGTATGATACCACATCACGCAGCAGCAGTATTGATGTCTGAAAAAGCTAAGCTTACCGACCCCGAATTGATACAGTTACAAAAAAACATACTGGAAACACAGGCACAAGAAATCGAATTTATGAAGCGTAAGCTAAATGAATTTGAAAACAAATAAATAAGATAAATTTCTTCAATAATATCAAAAATGAATAAAATGAAAAATATAATTTTCTCAATCATTACATTAGTAACAGTTGCAGCGGTAACAATTTCCTGCAATCAATCTTCAAATAAAAATAGCGACCAGCAAGCTAATGATAGCACAACAATTGCTGCAACTCCGGAGTTACAATCACCTACACACAATGATACGGTAGCAACTGTTACTTCAACGGATACGTCTTCTCAAGAGGCAGAAAAATCCGATGTGAAGCAAGCTCAAAAGTTTACTATCGCACCTATAATTAAGGATTATTTGGCTTTAAAAAATGCACTTGTTGCAGATAATGACAAAGCAGCTGCTAATGCAGGAAAGCAATTGTTTACTACCTTAAAAAATGTGGATATGAACGCTATCCCAGCGAATAAACATAAAGAATATATGGAAATAGCGGAAAATGCCAAAGAAAATGCAGAGCACATTAGTGACAATGCTGGTAAAATAGACCACCAGAGAGAACATTTAGCATCGCTAAGTAAAGACGTTTCTGACCTTATCACATTATTTGGAACTACCCAAAAATTATATCAGGATTATTGCCCAATGTACAATGATGGAAAAGGTGCGATTTGGATTAGCGAAGCTAAGACTATCAAAAATCCTTATTATGGCAGCAAGATGCTTACGTGTGGCTCTGTAAAAAAAGAGTTCTAAAAATGAAGAGAGTATTAAAGATAATGTTGGCAATAGTGCTGTTTATTTTTATTGCTATTCAATTTTATCAGCCTGCCCTTAATGTAGATAAAGGGCAGGTTTACACAACTGATTTTACCCAAGTATATAAAATGCCTGTTGAAGTAAAAGCGATGTTTCAAACCTCTTGCTACGATTGTCATAGTAACAACACTAATTATGCTTGGTATGACTATGTACAACCTGCAAGAGCATTGGTAGAAAACCATATCAAAAACGCAAAACAGGATTTGAATTTTTACGAATGGGGTACATACTCAAATCGGAAACAGGAAAGATTATTAAACTCAATTAAAGAACAAATCGAAACTAAGCAAATGCCTTTATCATCATATACAATAATGCACAATAATGCAAAACTGAATGATGAGCAAATCAAAGTATTAACCAATTGGTTAAAAAAGCAGGAATAAGTTTCATTAATAAAAATATTAAAATGAATATACCCAGAAATATTACTATCAGATTGCTACAGGCAGTTTTCATACTGTTGTGTTCGCAATCTCTTTTTGCACAAAAGGTAGTCCGTTATGACCTTTATGTAAAAGACACACTTGTAAACTATGCAGACAAAGAAAAAAGAGCCATTGCTGTAAATGGTCAAATACCAATGCCTACCCTAACATTTACGGAGGGAGATACTGCCGAAATTGTAGTACACAACCAATTAAAAGAAAGTACATCATTGCATTGGCACGGTGTGTTCTTGCCCAATAAGGAAGATGGAGTGCCCTGGCTTACACAAAAACCGATTGAGGCAGGTACAACATATACCTATCGTTTTCCTATTATCCAACACGGAACGCACTGGTATCACTCCCATTCTGGTTTGCAGGAGCAAATTGGGATGTATGGAAGTTTCGTAATGAAGAAAAAGGATGATGATAAATCTTTTAGAAAAGGAATTGATGATCTACCTACCATTCCTATTATTTTAAGTGAATGGACAAACCTTAATCCCGATAACATCAACCGTATGTTGCATAATGCCAATGATTGGGCAGCGATTAAAAAAAATGCGACACAATCTTATGCAGAAGCTATCAAAGAAGGTCATTTCAAAACAAAAATTAAGAACGAATGGAAGCGTATGTTGGCAATGGATGTAAGCGATGTTTATTATGACAAAATTTTAATCAACGGAAATCATTCTACTGATTTAAAAACGGTTGATGGCAAAACGTTAAAAGCAGGCGATAAAGTACGGTTACGAGTATCAAACGGTGGTGCTTCTTCTTATTTTTGGTTGAGGTATGCAGGCGGAAAAATCACCGTAGTAGCCAATGATGGTAATGATGTAGAGCCTGTAGAAGTTGATAGATTAATTATTGCAGTTTCTGAAACTTATGATGTGGTGGTAACCATTCCTGAAGATGGTGTTGCCTATGAATTTTTAGCAACTACCGAAGACAGAACACAGTCAGCAAGCTATTTTGTAGGTAATGGCATCAAACAGCTCATTTCACCACTTCCAAAATTGAAATATTTTGAAGGGATGAAAATGATGAATGATATGATGAAGATGAACGGCGATTTGGACGATATGGGAATGAAAATGAGCTTGAACCAAATGGATATGAATGTGGTAATGTATCCCGAAATCACAGGAGATAGTAAGCAGAAAGAAGACCACAGCCAACACAATATGAATATGGAAAATGATCCCAACCGTTACAATGCAAATGCTTTGGGAGAAATCAAAACGCTGAATTATGCAATGCTACAATCTCCTTCCAATACCTCACTTCCTAAAGATGCGCCAGTAAAAGAATTGAAATTTACTCTTACCGGAAATATGAACCGTTATGTGTGGAGTATGGATAATAAAATACTTTCAGAAGTTGATAAAATACCTGTAAAAAAAGGAGAAATTCTACGAATTACCATTCATAATAACTCAATGATGCGCCACCCAATGCATTTGCATGGTTTTGATTTCAGGGTAATCAACGGCAAAGGCGAAAAATCACCACTTAAAAATGTCTTAGATATAATGCCAATGGAAACGGATACCATTGAGTTTTTAGCAAACGAAGAAGGAGATTGGTTTTTCCACTGTCATATCTTATATCATATGATGTCGGGAATGAACAGGGTTTTTGCAGTAGATGATTATCAAAATCCGAATTTACCCAACAAAAAACAAGCCTATAACAAGTTGCAGAGAGAAAGCAATATGCCGCACTTTATGGCGCAGAATGATTTTGCAACTAATGGTAATGATGGTGATGCAATGCTCCAGAACTCAAGATGGTCTTTAGGTACAGAATGGCGTTTAGGCTATAATGATATGCATGGTTATGAAGTAGAAACTCATTTAGGAAGATACATTGGGAAAATGCAATGGTTTATGCCGTTTATTGGTTTTGATTGGCGATACCGAAAAATGGGAATGGATGAACACGAAACAAATTTATTCGGACAGAAAAACGAAAAAGATACCCGCAGAGCCTTTAGTTTAGGTTTTATGTATACTTTGCCAATGTTGGTAAACTTTCAGGCAGAAGTATATCATGATGGAATTGTTCGTTTGTCATTAATGCGGGAAGATATTCCAATTTCCAAAAGAATAAGAGCAGGATTTATGGTTAATACTGATATGGAATATATGGCAGACCTAAAGTACATCATCAACAAAAACATTGGCATCCGTACACATTACGATAGCGATATGGGTTTTGGAGTGGGGCTCGCACTGAATTATTAGTAAACAGTGTATATAATACGAATTAAGGGTTAAAACCATCAATTAATTTGCGGTTTATTACAAAAAATTAAATATTGCAAAACCATAACTATTAAGACCCAACCCTTAATTCGTATTAATAAGAAATTATATTGTAGATTAAATAGCAAAACCGTTAGTTTGAACACCCATTTTAACATAGCCTCTCGATTTTGGAGTAAATGGCAATAGAAATTGATCATTATGAAAAATGAAGAAAATATTTTACAACAAAGAAATATTAAACCCACAGCAATGCGTTTGTTGGTAATAGAAAAATTGTTGAAACAGCAATATGCCATCAGTCATAAGGAATTAGCAGAACAGTTTGAAAATGCAGATAATGTTACGCTATTCAGAACGCTGAAAACTTTTTTAGAGCACAAACTTATCCATACTATTGACGACGGAACAGGAGTTGCGAAATATGCACTTTGCCAATCTGGGTGCAGTTGCAAACCTTCAGAACAGCATACACATTTTCATTGCTCCAAGTGCCAGCGAACTTTTTGTCTTACCGATACCGAAATTCCAAACATCAATATTCCACTAAATTTTAAATTAGAAGGCATCAATTTGGTACTTAAAGGACGGTGTGACAGATGCAACTAAAATACTATGAAACTTTGCAATCCAATTGCAAGAAATAATTTTCTATATTTGCGTCATAATGAAATTTTTTTTATTCATATTCAGCATTTATTTCTTGGCATTATCGGTAATGCCTTGTACTGATGCGTGTGGTATGAACACAAACAATACGTTTAAAAAAGACTTTATACAGAGAGGGAATAATCATCAATCAGACAACAGCAGTAGTTGTAGTCCTTTTTGTAATTGCAGTTGTTGTCGAGTAAATATTACTTCTTACAGTTTCAAACCTTTTGAAATCAAGCAACCTAAACCCACTTTTATCGATAAAATAATCGCACTTCGTGATTTTACTTTAATTTCCTTCTACTCAGGAAGTATTTGGCATCCTCCCAAATTTACTGTTTAATTTTTTCAGATTTTCTTAATGCTATTGATGGTTTGTTGCAAGCCTCAGTAATTGTATGCCTTTTATTGGCTTTACGGTACTGTTAGCCTGTTCGTGTTATGTATTTTCTATGAATGTTTGTTTATAGAAATAATTACAGGCATTATCCACTTCATCCGATAGTTATTTGATTATCTGTTGGCTTCTTATGGCAAGAGGCAATAATTTATTTATCAAAAAATTAAACAGATACACGTGTTAGATAACATTATAAAATTTAGTATTCAGAACAAGCTCGTCATTGGGATAATGACCTTGTTACTCATCATTTGGGGAGTGTGGAGTGCCACAAAACTACCCATTGATGCCGTACCCGATATTACTAATAATCAGGTGCAAATAATTACGGTTTGCCCTACATTGGCAGGGCAAGAAGTAGAACAATTAGTAACCTTCCCTATTGAGCAAAGCATTGCCAATATTCCAGATATAGAAGAAACAAGGAGTATTTCAAGATTTGGCTTATCGGTAATTACAGTAGTATTTAAAGATAAAGTAGACATTTATTTTGCCCGTCAGCTTATCAATGAAAAACTAAAAGAAGCAGAGGAAAATATACCTAAAGGTATTGGCAAGCCAGAACTTGCACCAGTAAGTACCGGATTGGGAGAAGTCTATCAATACATCATCCATCCGAAAAAAGGCAGTGAAAAAAAATACAATGCAAAAGACCTACGCACAATGCAGGATTGGATTGTAGCAAGGCAATTATATGGAACTCCCGGAATTGCCGAAGTAAATAGTTTTGGTGGCGAACTGAAACAATATGAAGTAGCAGTAAATCCCAATCGCTTAAAAGCTATGGGGGTAAGTGTTACCGACATTTTTACCGCATTAGAAAAAAACAATCAAAATACTGGTGGTGCATATATCGACAAAAAACCAAACGCTTATTTCATCCGAGGTATCGGTTTGGTAACTTCATTGGATGATGTAAAAAATATCAGTGTAAAAAATGATGGCGGCAGTATTCCCATTTTTATAAAAGACGTAGCAGATGTACGTTTCGGAAGTGCTGTAAGATACGGAGCAATGACCTACAACGGCGAAGTAGATGCAGTTGGCGGTGTGGTAATGATGTTGAAAGGCGAGAACAGCAATGAGGTTGTAAATCGCATCAAAGAAAAATTGCCTATTATTCAAAAATCCTTACCCGAAGATATAATTATTGAACCCTATTTAGACCGTACAGATTTGGTTGACAGAGCTATGAGTACCGTTGAAAAGAACCTGATAGAAGGCGCACTGATTGTCATTTTTGTATTGGTGATTTTCTTAGGAAATTTTAGGGCAGGATTGATTGTAGCATCCGCTATTCCTTTGGCGATGTTGTTTGCATTGGCTTTAATGAATGTGTTTGGCGTAAGTGCCAATTTAATGAGTTTGGGAGCAATAGATTTTGGATTAATTGTAGATGGTGCGGTAATTATTGTAGAAGCCACATTGCATCATTTAGGTTTAAGGAAATCTACACAAAGGCTCACACAGCAAGAAATGGATAATGAAGTATTTACCTCAGCTTCCAAAATTCGTAATAGTGCAGCCTTTGGTGAAATCATTATCCTTATAGTTTACATTCCTATTCTTACATTGGTAGGTGTAGAAGGTAAAATGTTCCGTCCTATGGCACAAACAGTAGGTTTTGCAATATTCGGAGCATTGATATTATCTTTAACATATATCCCGATGATGTGCGCTTTGTTCTTATCTAAAAAGCCGATGCTCAAAGAAACCATTTCGGATAAAATGATGAATTGGTTGCAAAAAATGTATCAACCATTATTAGAAAAAGCCATCAAAATAAAATATTGGCTAGTAGGAATTACCGTTGGTATATTTGTTTTTAGTCTTTTCTTATTTAGCAGAATGGGTGGCGAATTTATACCACAATTACAGGAAGGAGATTTTACATTTGAATTTAAAATGCCTCTCCAAGCCTCTCTATCTCAGAGTATAGAAACTTCAATGCAAGCATCAAGAATTATCAAACAATTTGACGAAGTAAAAGTGGTAGTTGGCAAAACAGGTGCGGGAGAAGTACCTACTGACCCAATGCCTCCGGGAGCGACAGATTTAATGGTTATTTTAAAACCGAAAAGTGAATGGAAATCACACAGAACCTATGATGAATTGGGAGAGGCAATTGAAGATAAATTAAAAGTTATCCCAGGGGTTTTTGTTGAAAAGACCCAACCTATACAAATGCGATTTAATGAATTGATGACAGGAATAAAACAAGATGTTGCTGTAAAAATATTTGGCGAAAATTTGGACAGTCTTTCGTTATATGCAAAAAAAGTAGAAAAGGCAATAATAAATGTACACGGGGTTTCAAGACCTCAAATAGAACAAGTTGATGGTTTGCCGCAAATTAATGTAGAATACGACCGTACAAGATTAGCCAATTACGGCATCAATGTAGAAGATGTAAACAATGTAGTAAGCACTGCATTTGCAGGAAAAAGTGCTGGTGTAGTATATGAAAACGAAAGAAGATTTGAACTGGTAGTTCGGTTGGATAGTGTTTACCGTAACAGTATCGAAGATGTAAACAATTTGATGATACCAACTTCAACTGGCAATCAAATTCCACTTTCGCAAGTAGCAACTATTGATTACAAATTAGGACCGGCACAGATAAGCCGTGAAGCAGGAAAACGTAGAATTGTAATCGGATTCAACGTTGCAGACAGGGATGTACAAAGTGTGGTAGAAGAAATTCAGCAAAAATTAAATACACAGGTAAAATTACCACCGGGCTACTATTTCACGTATGGCGGTCAATTTGAAAACTTGCAGGAAGCCAGTAACCGATTAATGATAGCCGTTCCGGTTTCTTTGTTATTGATTTTTGTATTGCTCTATTTTACGTTCCGTTCCTTTAAACAAGCAGGCTTAATATTTACAGCTATCCCAATGAGTGCAATCGGTGGTATATTGGCTTTATTACTTCGTGGTATGCCGTTCAGCATCAGTGCAGGAATTGGATTTATTGCTTTGTTTGGTGTAGCAGTACTCAACGGAATTGTATTGATAGGCACTTTCAACCAATTAGAAAAAGAAGGTGTAAGAGATGTTTTCAAACGAGTAATAGAAGGAACTAAAATCCGACTGCGACCAGTATTGATGACAGCAACTGTAGCCAGTTTAGGATTTTTACCAATGGCATTAAGCAGTAGTGCTGGTGCAGAAGTACAAAAGCCTTTAGCCACGGTAGTAATTGGCGGATTAGTTACAGCAACATTCCTTACCCTATTTGTACTGCCATTACTCTATATCATTTTCAATTCAAAAATTAAATTAAAAAGAAAGCCACAAGTGAAACCCATTGTAACCATCATTGTATTGCTTTTATCAATGGTAGGCTTTACAGCAAATGCACAGACAAAAAGTTTAACTAACGTTGACGATGCGATAAATATTGCACTTCAAAATAATCAAACCATAAAAGCTTCAGATTTAGAAATTGATGCCAGCAAAGCCTTAAAAAAAACTGCTGGAGAATTACCCAAACTTGATTTTAATGCACAGTTGGGGCAGTACAGCAGTATCAAATTCGACCAGTCTTTTCAGGTGTCGCAAACCATTCCATTTCCATCATTATTTGGAGCAAAAAAACAATTGATTAATGCCGAAATAAAAGGTAAAGAATTACAGAAAAATCTTTCAGTGTTGGAGTTGAAAAATCAAGTACGTACTTATTATTATCAAATTTTGTACTTGCAACACAATGAAAAACAGTTACAGCAATTGGATAGTTTGTACAACGATTTTATTAAAATAGCCCAGCTTCGTTATAAAACTGGTGACACCAAAAAAGTGGACATCAGTACAGCGGAAGCTAAGAAAGGCGAAATCAATTTATTGTTAAAACAAAATGGAGTGTTCTTATCCAATGCTGTTGCCAATCTGAAAACATTGATGAACACAAAAGACGATTTTACCATTGCAGAAAACGGAATATTTCAGCCTCTACAAATCAGTAATTTGTTGGATAATGAAGCCGTAGCAAATCATCCTGCCATTCAATCTTTGTATCAGGATGCCATTATTGCCGAGCAAACCAAAAAGGTAGAACGTTCGCAAGGTTTACCAGATTTTACGATTGGCTACGTCAATCAGTCTATGATTGGTTTTCAAAATGTAAACGGAGCCGAACAATTTTTCAATGGTGGAAACCGATTTAGTTCTGTAAACATTGGTATTGCTATTCCCATCACTTACGGTGCTACCAAAGCCAGAATAAAATCTTTAGATTACAGAAAACAAGCAGCCGAAGCCAATGCACAGCAACAGCAAAAAACATTGGCTACGCAAATGCAAAATGCCTTGCAACAATACCAGCAAGACATACAGCAATTCAATTATTTTGAGAAAGAAGCATTGCCAAATGCCAAGGAAATTGTATCAGCAGCACAATTGGGTTACAGAACAGGCGAAATCAGTTATGTAGAATATCTTTTTGCGCTGCAAACTACCACCGATATTCAGCTGAATTACCTCAAAAGTATTCAACAGGTAAACCAATCTGTAATCACTATTTATTCATTCATCAATCAATAAGAAAAAATGAAATTCAATATAAATAAAATCACGTTTATAGCAACGATAGTTGTTTTAATATTTAGCTTTTCGGCTTGTAAAAACGATAAGCAAAACGAAGGTCAATCTACAGGAGCAAAAGCAACCGAAAAAGCTGAAGCTCCTCACGAGGAAGAAGCACCAACCATTACCACACTTACCGAAGAACAAATAAAAGCGGTAGGCATACAATTAGGCGTAGTAGAGCAAAAAGAATTAACGGCAACCATCCGAGCAAATGGTTTGCTGAAAGTTCCCAATAACAACAAAGCCAACGCAACTTCTTTGTATGGTGGTGTAATAAAAACACTGAACGTACAAATTGGAGATTATGTAAAAAAAGGACAAGTAATAGCCACTATTGCCAATCCGCAGTTTATACAATTGCAGGAAGAATATTTGAGTACTGCCAGCAGAATTACTTTTGCAGAACAAGAATTATCAAGGCAAAAAGAACTTTTCGAAGGCAATGCAGGAGCGAAAAAAAATCTACAAAGTGCCACAGCCGAACTCAATAGTTTACGTACCAGAAGAGCTTCCTTACAACAACAGATACAATTAATGGGCATCAATCCAGGTTCTGTTTCAAATGGTAATCTAAAATCGGCATTGGTTGTAACCAGTCCTTTGAATGGTACGGTTAGTAACGTTTCCGCTAAAATAGGGAGCTATGTAGATGTTTCTTCACCTGTTATAGAAATTGTAGATAACAGTTCCTTGCATTTGGATTTGAATGTTTTTGAAAAAGATTTGCCGATGCTCAAAGTAGGGCAAACTATTCATTTTAGAATAACCAACAATGCAGTAGAAGACTATAATGCTAAAATATTTACAATAGGCTCATCTTTTGAAAACGAAAGCAAAACAATTGCCGCTCACGCCGTGGTACAAGGCAGTAAAACAGGACTTATAGACGGAATGAATGTTACTGCCATTGTAAGCCTTAACAATGTAACTACTCCAGCTGTACCCAATGATGCTATTGTAAATGCCGACGGAAAATATTATATTTTTGTGCAAACCGATAAAAAAGCAGAAGAACATCACGAAGAAGGCGAAGAAGAAGGAAGTCAAAAAGAGGGCGAAGAAAAAAAACATAAAAACAGTAAGAATTTTGAAAAAGTAGAAGTACTGAAAGGCGTGTCTGATATGGGTTATACCGCAGTAACTTTTGTAAACGAAATTCCTGCAAATGCAAAAATTGTAACAAAAGGAGCATTCTTTGTAAATGCAAAATTGAGCAATACTGGTGGTCACGAAGACTAAAAAAAGAAACAATGATTTGGCTAAAATTTTATTTGCCTTTGTATTTGGTGTTGTATATGATGGTAGCTTTTGCGCTACCGTCATATCGCACCTATAAGCAAACAGGCATCAATCCTATAACATTCGGCAAAACGGATAACGCACACGATTACATTGGTTTTGTAATGAAAGTATTGATAGCCTTGCTTTTTATAGCGGTATTCATTTATTCATTCAACGATAAAGCATATCAGTATTTAGTACCCATTTCTTATTTAATGAAAGATGTGTTTATGATAGTTGGATCAATATTGATACATCTTTCACTACTCTGGATTTCGGTAGCTCAATATCAAATGAGCAACAGTTGGCGTATTGGTATAGATGAAAACAATAAAACCGAATTAATAACAAAAGGCTTATTTTCTTATAGCCTAAACCCGATATTCTTAGGAATGATAATCAGTGTTGCAGGAATATTTTTCATACTGCCCAATGCGCTTACATTTTTCCTGATACTATCCACTTATATTGTTATCCAAATTCAGATAAGATTAGAAGAAGAATTTTTAGAAAAACAACACGGACAAGAATATTTATCCTATAAACAAACTACTAAAAGATTACTATAATGGAACACAAACATAAATATGATGCACAAGGCAAACAGCTTTGTTGCACACCTCAAGAAGAAAAAATAAATACCGATGCTAAAATGCTATTGGAAAAACATCACGACGATGATGGACACAACCACGAACACACCGATGATGACGGTCATAACCACGGAAGTACCGATAAATCTACCTTTCAAATGTTTTTACCTGCTATCATCAGTTTCGTATTATTGATGATAGCCATTGCTTTCGATAATTGGGTGCCGCAATCTTGGTTTACAGGTTGGGTAAGAATTGTTTGGTATGTAGTAGCGTATGCACCAGTTGGATTACCCGTAATTAAAGAAGCATTTGAAAGCATCAGAAAAGGCGATGTATTTTCAGAGTTTTTATTAATGAGTATTGCAACCATCGGAGCTTTTGCCATTGGCGAATACCCTGAGGGTGTTGCTGTAATGTTGTTTTATGCCGTTGGCGAAGTATTCCAGACTTTGGCAGTAACAAGAGCGAAAGCTAACATTAAAACGTTGCTCGATCAAAGACCAGATGAAGTAACTATTTTAGAAAATAATCAAGCTAAGACCATAAAAGCAGAAACCGCAAGTATTGGCAATATAATTCAATTAAAACCCGGAGAAAAATTAGGACTAGATGGAGAATTATTATCCGAAACCGCTTCATTCAATACAGCAGCACTAACAGGAGAAAGTAAGCCCGACACCAAAACCAAAGGTGAAACCGTATTGGCGGGAATGATAAATTTAACGACCGTTGCACAGGTAAAAGTAACGACTGCTTATACTGATAGCAAACTTTCTAAAATTTTGGAATTGGTACAAAATGCCACTGCACAAAAAGCACCAACAGAATTATTCATTCGAAAATTCGCAAAAATATACACACCGATTGTTGTATTGTTGGCAGTGCTAATTACCATAATTCCTTATTTTTTTGTGAGCGATTATGTATTTAGTCAGTGGTTGTACAGAGCATTGGTGTTTTTGGTTATTTCTTGTCCTTGTGCTTTGGTTATCAGTATTCCTTTGGGTTATTTTGGTGGAATTGGAGCAGCTTCCAAAAATGGAATTTTGTTTAAAGGAAGCAACTTTTTAGATGCCATTGCCGATATTAAAAACGTAGTGATGGACAAAACGGGTACAATGACCGAGGGCGTTTTCAAGGTACAAGAAGTGGTATTAAAATCTGAATTTAATAAAGATGAAATCCTGAAAATGGTCAACGCTTTAGAAAGCCAAAGTACACATCCGGTCGCGACCGCTATTCATCAATACGTAGGCGAAATTGATAACTCAATAAGGTTAGATAATACCGAAGAAATTGCAGGTCACGGTTTGAAAGCCAATGTAAACGGAAAAGAATTATTGGTAGGGAATTTTAAGTTGCTGGATCAATTTAACATCAAATATGATTTAGACCCAGCCACAATTGTTTATACCTTAATTGCCATTGCTTACGATGGAAAATTTGCAGGATATATTACCATTGCAGACAGCATCAAAGAAGATGCACAGCTTACAATTGACAAACTGAAAGCATTAGGTGTAAAAACCACAATGTTGAGCGGAGACAAAAGCACCGTAGTAAAATTTGTTGCCGATAAATTAGGAATTAATAATGCCTTTGGCGATTTACTACCTGAAGATAAAGTAAATAAAGTAAAAGAAATCAAATCCAAAAACGAAACCGTAGCATTTGTAGGCGATGGTGTGAACGATGCTCCTGTGGTAGCATTGAGCGATGTAGGTATTGCAATGGGTGGTTTAGGTAGTGATGCTACCATTGAAACCGCAGATGTAGTCATTCAGGATGATAAACCGAGTAAAATACCGATGGCAATCAATATCGGTAAACAAACTAAGAAAATTGTTTGGCAGAATATCACTTTGGCATTTGTAGTAAAAGGAATTGTATTAGTTCTGGGAGCAGGTGGTTTGGCTACAATGTGGGAAGCCGTTTTTGCTGATGTGGGAGTTGCATTATTGGCAATTTTAAACGCTGTACGCATACAACGGATGAAATTTTAACGGACAAGTCAATTTATGAAAAATAGGGAGTGATTTTAATTGAGGGAGAAGTTGTAACGTAGTTTTTAATATATTTGTAAAATGAAGCATTTATCATTCATATTAGCATTAATAGTCTTGGTCTTATCGACCTTGCCAGGCTTTATGGAAGATAAATGCTTTGACGTCATACATCAAACAACAAATAGTCAGGAAGAAGATAGCGACGGTTGCGGTATGGAATGTTGCTCGCCTTTTTCTAAATGCAATACTTGTACCGGATTTGTAATTACTTCTTTTTATGCTTTAACGACAAATTCTGCCCAACAACCTGAAAAGAAATTAAGTGTAATAACTGCCTCAGCTGTTTCAGACTTCCTCTCTTCCATTTGGCAACCGCCTAAGATTAATTAATGTTTTTAGTGTCTTCGGCACAATAACAAATTGCGGTGCTACAAACCGTCAATTCTTATTTTTTAAACATTAATAATTTTTCATATAATGAAAAAAATACTCTTTATGTCATTTTTTATGACACTAAATCTCTGTGTCTTTGCACAAAACACATTTAATGCTGTTGTTAGAAACAGTGAAAACAAAAATCCTTTGATTGGTGTGACAGCATCTATAAAAGGAACCTCGCTTGCCGCTACATCAAACGAAAACGGTCAAATCATAATAGTAAATGTTCCTGACGGTGTACAGGAAATACATTTTAGTTACGTAGGCTTTTATGAACGTATTGATACACTGGGATTTCCATTAAAGGACACCAGCGTTATTGAAATCTTACTCAAAGAAAATTCAGAAGAATTGGATGAAGTGGTTATATCTTCTACAAGAAGTACAAGGAGCATACAAAATATTCCTACCCGTATTGAATTTATAGGAAGTGAGGAATTGGGAGAAAAAGGAAATATGAAACCTGGGGATATTCGTATGCTTTTGGCGGAAAGTACAGGTATTCACGTACAAACCACATCGCCCACAAGTGCCAATGCAAGTATTCGTATTCAAGGGCTTGACGGACGATATACGCAAATTCTAAAAGACGGTTTTCCTATTTATTCGGGTGCTTCAAGTGGGTTAGGTTTGTTGCAAATTCCACCGCTTGACTTAAAGCAGGTTGAAGTTATCAAAGGTTCTACATCTACGCTGTATGGTGGTGGAGCAATAGCAGGTTTGGTAAACCTGATTTCCAAGACACCAACGGAAGAAAGGGATTTGCGTTTTCATTTAAACGGAACATCAGGCGGAGGTTTAGACATCAACGGTTTTTACGGACAGAAGTTTAAGAAAATCGGAACAACCATATTTGCTTCGCATAATAGAAACGGAGCTTACGACCCTGCAAAAATTGGTTTTTCTGCCATTCCAAAATTTGAACGTTTTGTACTGAACCCTAAATTGTTTGTTTATTTCAATGATAAAACAAAAATGAATTTCGGTGTCAATACAACTATCGAAAACCGTTTGGGAGGTGATATGCTTTACATCAAAGGAAAAGGAGATAATACAAACCAATATTTTGAGGAAAATAAAACACAACGCTATTCCACTCAATTTGTTTTCGACCACTTAATTAATGAAAAAAGTTCTTTTCAAATTAAAAATAGCGTGAGTTATTTTAATCGAAATACAACCATTCCAAGCTATCAGTTTGAGGGAACACAAACCGCAAGTTTTACCGAAGCCAACTACACCAACAGTACAGAAAAATCGGAATGGGTAGCAGGGGTTAATATTTGGACGGACAATTTTAAAGAAAAGCAGATTACTGCATTTCCGTTGAGGGATTACAGCCAAAACACATTCGGAGCTTTCGTTCAAAATTCTTTTAAGGCTACTGATTGGCTTCAATTAGAAGCAGGTTTAAGAACGGATTACGTGATAGATTACGGAGCTGTATTTTTACCAAGAGTATCGGCATTGTTTAAGATTGCAAACGGATTGACTTCACGTATTGGAGGTGGATTTGGGTATAAAACACCAACCATTTTTACAGAAGAAAGTGAACGCCTACAATATCAAAATGTAATGCCTATTGACGACAAGACCAATAAATTGGAAAAAAGTTATGGAGCAAATGCAGACATCAATTACCGCACCTATATTGGAGAAGATTGGTCATTTAGCATAAACCAATTATTCTTTTACACCTATTTGGATAATCCTTTGTTACTTGAAAATTCCTCGGCAAATCTGTATCAGTTCGTTAATTCTCCGGGCTACATCCATACCAAAGGAACAGAAACCAATATTAAAATTGGTTACGATGATTTGAAATTATTTTTGGGATACACTTATACAGATGCTCGATTAAACCAAAATGGAACGACTGTAGAAAGTCCTTTAACGCCAAAACACCGCATTAATTCCATCCTGATGTATGAAATAGAAGACAAATGGAAAGTTGGTCTGGAAGCCTATTACTTCAGTCCTCAAAAACTGAATAATGGAACTACGGGCGAAGGTTACTTTATTACCGGATTTATGGCTGAAAAGATTTGGGAAAGATTTTCTCTGTACATCAACTTTGAAAACTTCCTTGACACCCGACAAACACGCTTTGGTAGCATTTATACAGGAACAATAACCAATCCGGTTTTTAAAGACATTTATGCACCTTTGGACGGATTTGTGATTAACGGAGGAATAAAATTCAAGCTTTAAAACAAATGGAAAAAACCATATTCAATATAACTAAAATGGATTGCCCAAGCGAGGAGCAATTAATCCGTATGAAACTGCAAGACTTTGATACGGTAAAAGGATTGGAATTTGATATAGCCAATAGAAAATTGGACGTTTATCACAATGGAAACCCAGAGCCAATTTTTTTGGCTTTGGGAACACTGAACCTAAATACGACCGTGGTTTCAACTGAAAAAAGCAATTTTGTTGTTGAAACAGATACAAGCAACAAGCAACGGAAATTACTTTGGATCGTGTTGATTATCAACTTCCTGTTTTTTGGACTGGAAATGTTGTTCGGTATTTTTTCAGGCTCAATGGGATTGATAGCCGATAGCTTGGATATGCTTGCGGACAGTGCCGTTTACGCATTGGCTTTAATAGCTGTGGGGGGAACAATCGCCCTAAAAAATAACATCGCCAGATTTGCAGGATACTTCCAAGTCTTACTTGCTATTGTAGGTTTCGTTGAAGTGATCAGACGTTTTATGGGAATTGAAGCTATGCCCGATTTCAAAACAATGATTGTCGTTTCAGTTTTAGCATTGATTGCAAACGTATTTTGCCTTTATCTCTTACAAAAGAACAAAAGTAAAGAAGCGCATATGCAGGCTTCGATGATATTCACATCAAATGATGTCATTATCAATTCGGGAGTTATTGTTGCTGGTCTTTTAGTTAATTGGCTCAATTCAAGTTATCCTGATTTGATTATTGGGGCTATTGTATTTGTAATTGTAGCAAGGGGAGCTTACAGAATATTGAAGTTAGCGAAGTAAATCCCTATATCTATAGTTGCCTTTATCTTAGAAGAATAGGAGATAATAGAAATAAAAAAAGAGTGTTCAGGAATTGTTCTAATAAACATTCCTGAAATCTTTTAACCGATTATGGAAGAAGCTAAGCTATTGCAAATAGGCTCTATAATAATTTCAAAAAAAATCATTAGATGTGATATAGCCTACAAATTACACAGTTTATTTTTTTTCACTAACTCAAATATAGACTTCAAAATAGCCAGATGAACAAATTTTATACAGAAACACTACACAAGCTGGAAACAGAAATCAACGATTTGGAGATTGAAACCGATCACTCTATACAACGGATAGAAGCCGTTATAGATATCATTCTAAAATACTTGTCGGAAGTAAAGAAATATGTTCTAAACAGAGGATTTAAGAATATTGGGGAAGAAATCCATTTTTTTAAATATCAAAAACCTACTATCGTTTCAAAACTAATTTATTATAATGCCATTTATAAAATCGAAACAAAAAAGCCTTACGGTTCAAAACCTATTAAAAAATACCTTAATGATGAATTGAGAAAACTTAAAAGGTATTTTGACAACAACCTTGAATTTTATAAATACTACCGGACGAATAACTCATTTATTGATGATAAGCTGTTTGTTCGGGGCAAGTACGATATTAAGCTAAGTTTAGACACATTTTATTTTGAAGCAGACCATAGTTTTTCTACTTCACACGATTACAAAGTTGCAAAAATTATTGCCAACGACCTGATACAAGTCTATCTTGAAGACCAGCTTCACAACACGGCGTATAGAGATAAATCAACAGACCTGCCGAAATTAAATTGGACAGGGAGCAAAACAGCAATGATAGAATTGATTTATGCACTGTATTCGCAAGGTGTGTTTGACAATGGAAATGCAGATATTAAGGTTATTGCCAAAACATTTGAACGTACTTTTAATCTTGATTTAGGCGACTTTTATCATACATTTATGGAACTTAAATCCCGAAAAATAAACAGCACCAAATTCCTTGACAGCTTACGGGATGCTTTGATTAGAAAAATGGACGAACAGGACGAAATGTAGCAAATTCTTTTGCATATTACAATACTCCACGTGGTAAATGAACACCTTTTATCCGTACAATATTCTCCGAAATGCTTGGCGTTTGCTTTTGTTTTTCGGTTTGTTCCGCAGGTTCCTCTTTAGTTTCCTGCGTAATTGATAACTGTATCTTTCGTTCAACGGCGGCCAGTTCGGTTTTGAGTTCGCTCAATCGGCTTTCCTTAGACCACGTACCATTTATGACCTCCTGAAGAATAGGTAGGTCTTTTTGTATTTCCGTAATTTTCTTTTGCTCCTGCTCAATATATCCAGGCAATTTTTCCAGTGCGTTAAGGAAGTTCATAGCAGCTAGCTTTTCATCTTTAGCGATTAGACCATTGTTGTAGGTATATTTGATATTTCCCTCGCCTTGCATCAAAAAACGATTTACACGAATATCCACACCGTCTTTTTGTGACATTTCCGTTTTTACCAAAAGCTGAAAACCATAAAGACTTCCGATTTCCTCGTAATCACCACCTGTACGGGCTTTATCCGCAAGCTGGTTGAGTTTTGCACCGATTTGTTTTATATCCGCATTGGGCGGTAAACCGTCCAACTGAACAGGATTGGTAATAATACCGTCAGAACGTTTTTGGATACGTTCTTGCAGATTATTCCAATCTAGGCTCATACGGTCATATCGGGATTGGGCTTTGTCCAATTCAGCCGTATAGTCTTCCAATTTGTACTTCGCACTATACTTTGAACGGTTGAAAGCCTGTTTTTCGCTTTCCAATCCGGCAATCTGTTTTTCTAATTTGGCTTTATCCAACAAGTCTGTATTTCCTGAAAGGATAGCCACATATTCCGAGAAATTCATTCCCGATTTTTCGTCCATACTTCCTTCATCAATGGTACGTTTGCCGAGGTTATTAGTTTTAAGCTGGTCTATAAAAAGTTGCTTGTTGTACAAGAGATTGAACTTATAGCTATCCAACGATTTTTCTGTAGCATAAATAATTACATCCACTTTATTGTTTGCGAAATGCTTAGCAATTTCATTACCCTTTCGTATTGCTCTTCCATCCCTTTGGGTAAGGTCGCTTGGTCGCCAAGGCGTATCTAAATGATGAACTGCAACGGCTTTTTTCTGTGCATTCACGCCAGTTCCAAGCATACTTGTAGAACCGAAAATCACACGAATTTTACCCTCGTTCATATCCTTGATAAGTCCTTTACGCTGGTTATCGTTTTTGGCTTCCTGTATAAAACGGACTTCGTGTGCCGGAATACCGTGATTTTCCACAAGTTTGCGTTTTATTTCAGAATATACATTCCATTCGCCAGGCTTGTAGGTGCCGAGGTCGGAAAAGATAAACTGTGTACCTTTCTGTGCATTGAATTTGTTGTAATATTTCGCAATGTTTGTCGCACAATGGGATGCTTTATTGTCGGGATGGTCATCATATCTACCGCCAACCATTCGCATATCTAAAGACATTTTTCGGGCATAGTCGGTAGCGATAAGCATTTTTGCTTTTTCTTCTCGTTGCGATAAAGGTGCTCTTCCCAGCAAAGTCGCATTACCCGATTTTGCAAAATCCATCAGATTTTGGATAAATGCTGTCTGGTCGGGTGTTGGTGGAATGTTATACAGTATTTCGTTCTTTTCAGGGCGGTCAATACCAATATCTTTTGCCGTTCTGTAATCTGTAATTTCAGAGTAGAATTGTGCCAATTCTGGCACTTTAATAAAGTATCGGAAACGTTCTTTTGCTACAATATTGTTGGCAACCGAGAATTCATAATCCGTAGTTTTTCTTGCATAAATAGCAGACCACGCATCGAAGCAGTTAATTCCTTGCTTTTCCAACGCTCTTGGTCTCAGGCATTTGAACAAAAGGTACAATTCTGTAAGTGAATTACTGATTGTTGTTCCGGAAAGGAAAGTCGCACCCATATCCGCTTGTATTTTGTCTTGAATGGTTCGAATTGCAAAAAGCAGGTTCATTGCTTTTTGGCTTCCATCTACATTTCCCAATCCTGCAACCCTTGTGTGGCGTGTGTTGAACATCAAATTTTTGAATTGATGGCTTTCGTCCACAAACAAATGGTCGATGCCCATCATTTTGAAGTCCACTACATCATCCTTTCTGTTATCAATATCGTGTTGCAGGGTTTTCAGTTTTACCTCAAGATTTTCTTTCCGTTTGATAGCACCCGCAAGCATCCCTCGTGTAACTTCACTGCCTTCTGATTTTAGAGCATCGAGATTTCGCTCTACACTGTCTAATTCAATTTCGAGAATTTCCTTTTGCATTTCGGGCGATTGCGGTATCATGCCAAACTGGTCGTGGGTTAATATCACACAATCCCAATCGTTGTTTTTAATATCCCCGAAAATCCGCAAGCGTTTTTTGGGCGTAAAATCTTCTTTGCCAGGGTAGAGAATTTTTGCGTGTGGATAGGCGGATCTGTAAGCTTCTGCAATTTCGTGAACGTTACTTTTTAGCCCGATAATCATCGGTTTGTGTGCCAAACCTAAACGCTTCATTTCTTGTGAAGCCGTACACATTACCAATGTTTTTCCAGCACCAACTTCGTGGTCGCAAATAGCACCGTTGTTCAGCTTTATCATCCAAACAGTATCTTTCTGGCTCGAATACAAGTCTTCAATACCTAATGATTTTCTATCCAAACCCGGAAATTCCTGATGGCTTCCATCATAATTCGGTCGTACAAAACAGTTGAATGTGTTGTTATACTGGTCAGTCAACCTATTTTTAAATTCATCGTTTTGAGCGTGAAGCCAATCGGTAAAGGCGGTGCGGATTTCGTCAATCTTGGTGTTCGCCATCTGTACGGCTTGCATATCCCTGACCTTGACTTCTTGGTCACCAACCTTGATTTTTTTAGTAATGTCTGGTGTGGTGTTTACGAGTGCGTGTTTAAGCAAAGCAATCCCATCAAAGGTTCTACTCTCTGATTTTACGGCATATTTATCCCATATATGCACATTCTTTTGATTGCACTTTACCGAAAAATCATCCGAACTTTCGGAATAATGGATATTGACTTCCGTATCAAACAAGTGCGAAGCAAAACGGGCATAAATCCCTGTGGGTATCCAGCGTTCGCCGAGATTGAAATCCAGTTCTTCAAACTCAATGCGTCTTGGTTTGGCTTCTTCCAAAACCGTAAGACTTGCTTTGGCATCTGCATCATCGGGACTACTTTCAAGATAGGCTTTGGCCTTTTCAGATTTCTCTACTATATTTCCAGCAATCCATCGTTCGGCTATATCATATTCGTTTTGTAAAGGATTATAGAAAATACGACCGTGTAGAGCTTCTTTCAAAGCATCGGCAGGCATACTGCTGATTTCGGACATATAATCCAAATCCACCTTGCCGTATTTGTTCAGTGATGATGCTAAAGCTTCATCGGGATTGTCTGTTGCTAAAGTGGTAGTAGAAAAAGTAACAGGACGACTGAATATATCCGCCTTATGCACCACACCACCAACTACACGTTCCAGATAAGGAATTTCTTTCCCTGCACTGTCTGTTTTAATCAATTTGATATTTTCGGCACTGTTCAGATTGCCATATCTTTTTACAAAAACATCATACAAATTATTCAGCGTTTCCCTTTCTACTATATGTTCGTTTTGCTTTTCGGCTTCCTTTTGATACAAATCGAGATAGCTATCTCTTACTGAAATGTAGGCTTCGGCTCTTCCTTTCTGGAATGATGGTAATTGCAAGGGATGGAACATTGCCGTTGCTCCATTTTTATCAACATCTTGCAAATGACCAACCCAACCATTATCTATAACAAGACAATCACTTCGATGAAATGATTGTAATCCTTTGCTGTATAGAGCAGGTTCGGGAATGGTACTGACAACGGTTTGCTTTTGAGCCTGACCATTTCCGTTTAAGCCCGAAAACAGGTCGCCGATAACTTCCTCATTTTTGCTGACAGTTGAAGTATTTCCATTTGAAATTGGAGGGACATAAGGTGGCTGTATCGCCGAACTGAACAAGTCTGCTTGGCGAACAATATTGGCTCTTCGCTTCGTGGAAGTTTGCCTTTGAGTTTGAGTACCTTTTTTTGGTGGAGCAATAACCGCTACTGGTTCGTTCACATTTTCAAACAAGTCGAAAATGCTTAATTGTTTTAACTCCTTTGGATTTTCCTGAACGGTTACAGGTGTTGGTTTAAGTGTTATAGGCTCTACAATGGGAGTTGTAACAGTTGTTGTAATTGGAATTTGTATGTTCGGCTCGCCTTTGTATAAACTCAAATTCAGATGATTTTCAAAATCTTCTGAAAGCATTTTTTTAAGGTCTTTGGTAATTCCGGTAACGCCATCTTTATGCGTATAAATTAAGGCTGGTTTTCCATAAGGGTCGGTGTCTAATTTTCTATCTGTATGAACAATTCTTGTGCTATCCTGAAAAAAAGCATTGTTTGGTGTATTATATTCTGTTGTATTACTTTGGCAAAACAGTTCTTCCACTTCGGTCAGACTTTGTTTTGCCGTATTTTTTTGCAGGATAATCAGGTCGCTTCCAACTTCTGTACCTGCATATTCAGTAAACAGATTATTTGGCAATCTAACAACCGAAACCAGATTACTATTCTGCATCAACGCCCTGCGTATCGGTTCGTTTTTTGGGCTATTTAGAATACCCTGCGAGGTAACAAATGCCAACAAGCCACCGTCACGGAGCATATCCGTTCCTTTTAAAAAAAAATAATTGTGGATGCTTCGGGATGCCTGTATTTTTGCTTCGTCCTTACTTCGGGAATACGAAAGGTCAAATATTGAAGTATCGCCAAAAGGGATATTACTTGCAATTACATCATAAGTGTTTTGTTCCTTTTCGGGTATTTCCTCAAAACCACTTATACGGATATTGCTTTCGGGATAAAGCTGTTTTAAAATCTTTCCAGTAAGCAAATCCTTTTCATAAGCAGTTACATTGGGTTGCTGGTTTTCGGAAAAGGATTGTATGAAAGAGCCGATACCTGCGGAAGGTTCAAGGAATTTTTGAATGTTCAAACCGCTATCACTCAATGTTGAAGAAATTGCATCTATAACCTGTGGCGGTGTATAAAAAGCCGTCAGCACCGAACTTTTCATACTGACCACATACCTGCGGTATTGCTTTTCGTCTTCGGAATTTTCTTTTAATAGTTGGTGGAGCTCCTGTGTAAATGGAAATAAATCGTGTTCAGTTTTACGCCAATTATTGATGTCTATTTCATTTTCTATGGGGTTCAAAACGAATTTAAGACCGCCAAATCCGCTGTATTGCATCATTAGCAGTCTTTCGCCTATGGTAGCTTGTCGGTTCTCCTTTTCAATTTTGAAAGCAATTCGTAAGGCATCAATGTTCTGTTGGAGATGTTGCTTTTTACTGAAGCCCATTTTCCGCTATCCATATTGCGATGGTTCCGGTTATTTCGGTGTAGAGCTGGTCATACTCATAACCATAAGCGAAGTCATCAGTTAGTTCATAGTTGGAGAAAATAGGTTCACAAACACGGAACATTTTTAAAGTAAATGGTCGCAATTCTTCATCTGCCATTATGGTGTCGAACTCATTACAAACCACCTGAAACACGGTATCGAACTTAGAAAAATGTAAACCGTCAAATAGAATATAATTGGCGATTTCGTTACATTTTTCAATATCATTTCCCGATTGAAAAGCACCTTCATAGGCATTGGTAGCCCAAGAGGAACGCTGGTTTATAAATTTTTCGTCATGAGCCTTTTCTGGAAAGCTGGTGTTTAATAATTCTTGTAGTCGTAATCTAAAATACGACAGTTCTTTTTGTTGTGTATCCATGCTATAAATTGTTTATGATTTTGCTTGACTGATAAAATTAGTGTTGGAAGTAATGGTTTTCGAAAAAGTGGTAAGGTTTGGCGTTGAAAGGTAGAATTTGGCTGAAGTAATCTTTTATAATTCTTTTTAAAACCTCACGATATTATGGTGAGTATTTACACTTTTTGCTATTGTATATTCACTATATTTGACACTGTAATTTAATTAGGCACCGAATGAACCGAATTAAAGAAATTTTGAAAGAGAAAGGTATCTCACAAGCTTGGCTTGCAAAAAAACTAGATAAAAGCTACAACACAATTAATGAGTATGCTAGAAATGTGAGACAACCAAGTATTGAAGATTTGTACCGAATTGCAAAAATTCTGGACGTTAACGCTAAAGATTTATTGACAGAAGAATGACTAAAGAAAAAAATATAGAAGACAGCTTAATAGCTAAACTTCAAGATTTAAAATATACCTATCGTCCTGATATTAGTGATCGTAAAAGTTTGGAGCAAAATTTCAGACAAAAATTTAACGAACTAAATCGGGTGAATTTATCTGAACCTGAATTTAATCGTTTACGTGATGAAATTATTACACCTGACGTATTTGCAGCTTCCAAATTATTAAGAGAAAAAAACACTTTCATCCGTGAGGATGGTACGCCTTTGCAATATACTTTAGTAAATATTAAAGACTGGTGTAGAAATGAATTTGAAGTAATTAATCAATTGAAGATTAATACTGAAAATAGTAACCAACGTTACGATGTTATCATATTGATTAATGGAATTCCAGTTGTACAACTAGAGCTAAAGTCTTTACATATTAGCCCAAGACGTGCCATGCAGCAAATCGTTGATTATAAAAATGATGCAGGAAACGGTTACAATAATTCATTGCTTTGTTTCATGCAGTTGTTTATCGTAAGTAACCGTAGCAATACGTATTACTTTGCTAACAATAAAAATCAGCACTTTAGTTTCAATGCAGATGAACAGTTTTTGCCTATTTATAAATTAGCTGATATAGATAACAAAAAAATAGACAACCTTTTTGATTTCTCAGACAAGTTCCTTTCTAAATGTACATTAGGCGAAATGATTAGTCGTTATATGGTATTGGTAGAGAGCGAACAGAAAATGTTGGTGATGCGTCCTTATCAAATTTATGCTGTACAAGCGATAGTAGATTGTATAGAACAAAATCGTGGTAATGGCTATATATGGCATACAACAGGTTCTGGGAAAACGCTAACTTCTTTTAAAGCCTCTACTTTATTAAAAGACAATCCAAATATTGAGAAATGTCTTTTTGTGGTGGATAGAAAGGATTTAGACAGACAAACACGTGAGGAATTTAATAAATTTCAGGAAGGAAGTGTTGAAGAAAATACTAATACTGAGTCATTAGTAAGACGTTTATTGTCTACCGATTACTCGGACAAGGTCATTGTCACTACCATTCAAAAATTGGGATTAGCATTAGATGCAGAAAATAAGAATAATTACAAAGAGCGTTTACATCCGTTAAGAGATAAACGTGTAGTCTTTATTTTTGACGAGTGCCACAGGTCGCAATTTGGTGAAAACCACCAAGCAATTAAAGACTTTTTCCCAAATGCACAACTTTTTGGGTTTACAGGTACACCTATTTTTGATGAAAATGCGTCCTATACTACTAGAGAAAACGAATCTGGCAGTTATAAGACAACCAATGATATTTTTGAAAAACAACTACATTCTTATACCATTACTCACGCCATCGAAGATAAAAATGTTTTAAAATTTCATGTGGATTATTTTAAGACAGATGGTGCAGATGCTGCTAATTTATCAGAAAGTCAAAAACAAAAAGCCATTGTAGAAGCTATTCTTCAGAAACACGATGCAGTGACCGATCAGAAACGTTTCAATGCTATTTTTGCAACTGGATCTATCAATCACGCTATTGCCTACTACCGTTTATTTAATGAGCTACAAAACCAGAAGTTGGAAGCTGATGCAGATTATCGGAAACTAAATATTGCTTGTGTATTTTCACCACCTGCCCAAGCAGTAGCTAAAGATGGAGAAGGTAACAATAATAAAAATGTGGCCGACATTAAGCAATTGCAAAATGATTTGCTACAAGAACGAGAAGATAACAAAGTAGATCCTGAAGGTAAAAAGAAAGCTTTAATCGAGATTATTACCAACTACAATAAGCAATATGGAACCAACCATAGCATAAGTGAATTTGATTTGTATTATCAAGACATACAATCGAGAATAAAGAACCAAAAATACAGTAATACTGATTATCCGCATGAAAATAAAATAGATATTGTGATCGTGGTAGATATGCTTTTAACAGGCTTTGATTCTAAGTATCTGAATACTTTATATGTCGATAAAAATCTGAAACATCACGGTTTAATTCAAGCATTTTCTAGAACCAACAGAGTTTTGAATGACACCAAACCTCATGGAAGTATTTTAGACTTTAGACAACAAAGAGAATCTGTGAATGAAGCAATTGCATTGTTCTCAGGTGAAGATACAGGACGTTCAAGGGAAATATGGTTAGTAGATCCTGCACCGAAGGTAATTGAGCGATATGAAGATGCGTTAGAAAATTTGAATAAAATGATGCATTCTTTCGGTTTGGAATGTGTGCCAGAAGAAGTAAATAATCTGAAAGGTGATGCGGCAAGAGCCGAATTTATTAATAAGTTTAAAGAAGTACAAAGATTAAAAACACAATTAGACCAATACACAGATTTAACGGAAGAACAGGCTGGTAAAATCAATCAATTGTTACCCGAGGACGATTTGCGTTCTTTCCGTAGCATGTATATAGAAACCGCACAACGATTAAAAACCAAGCAAGATAAAGCGGCTAAAAAAGGCGATGAAGACATTGAACCAAATGTAGAACAATTGGATTTTGAACTAGTCCTTTTTGCTTCTACGATTATTGATTACGATTATATTATGGGATTAATTGCCGAGATGACGCAAAAGAAACCATCTAAGCAAAAAGTAACCAAACAACAATTAATAAACCTTCTAACATCCAATGCAAACCTAATGGATGAACGGGAGGATATTATTGCCTATATCAATAGTTTGGATATGGACAAACCGCTAGAAGAAAGTAATATACGGGAAGGTTACGAATTATTTAAAAGAGAAAAGAACAACAAGGACTTAGCAATAATAGCAGAAAAGCACGGAGTAACTTACGAATCGTTACAAGCGTTTGTAGCCGAAATTATGGATCGAATGGTTTTTGACGGAGAAAAACTAACGGATTTTCTTGCACCATTAGGTTTAAATTGGAAAATTCGTGCCCAAAAAGAATTAGCATTAATGGAAGATTTAGTGCCTTATCTAAACAAATTAGCCCAAGGGCGTGAAATATCTGGATTACATTATGAATAACATACCTCAAATACGTTTTCCTGAGTTTAAAAATGATGGAGAATGGGAAATGATAAAATTGGAGGATTTTTTAGATTATTTACAACCTACAGAATACCTAGTTAGTGATACTAATTATAATCATAAATATAAAACTCCTGTTTTAACGGCAGGGAAAACCTTTATATTAGGTTATACTAATGAAAATGAAGGAATATTTAAAAATAATTTACCTGTAATTATTTTTGATGATTTTACAACAGCATCAAAATTTGTGGATTTTCCTTTTAAAGTAAAATCATCAGCAATGAAAATCTTAATTGCAAAGCAAGATGCGCATATTAAATTTGTTTTTGAATCAATCCAAATACTTAAATATGAAGTTGGTGTTCATCAAAGGCATTGGATTTCAATATTTTCAAAATTAAGAATTTCTGCACCCAAGCCACCTGAACAAAAAAAAATAGCAGATTGCTTGTCTTCCTTAGATGAATTAATTACAGGTTATGAAGGAAAACTAAAAGCATTACAAAATCATAAAAAAGGTTTAATGCAAAATCTTTTCCCTCAAGAAGGTAAAACAGTACCTAACTATCGTTTTCCTGAATTCAAGAATGAGGGAGATTGGGAGGAGAAGAAATTAGAGAATTATATTGAGCTATTTTCAGGGATTGCGCTTAAAAGTGAAGAATTAAGTGATGATGGTAGTGGAGTTCCAATACTCAGAGGAATTAATATTACTGAGGGATACATAAGACACTCAAAAGATATCGATAAATATTTTTTAGGTAATACAGAAAATCTTAAAAAATATTTAATTAAAGAAAATGATATTGTAATAGGTATGGATGGATCTAAAGTTGGGAAAAATGTCGCACTTATTCAAAAGGAAGATGAAAATTCAATATTAATACAAAGAGTAGCAAGAATAAGATCAAATAAAAAATCTGATATTAAATATATATATCAACATTTTTTATCAGATAAATTTAGAAACTACGTGGATAATGTCAATACAAGTTCGGGTATACCGCATATAAGTTCCCAGCAAATAAAAGATTTTAAAATTGGATTTCCTTCACTTTCAGAACAGCAAAAAATCGCAGATTTTTTATCAACAGTTGATGAATTAATTACTGAACAAATCAAAAAAATAGCGCAATTAAAATTACATAAAAAAGGATTAATGCAAGGGTTATTTCCTAAAATAGAAGAATAGTATCATGGAAAACATAGCTAATACCCTTATTAAAAATACAAAAAATATAAATCTTGTTTACGCATTCAATGGTACAGGGAAAACTAGATTATCTATTGCACATAAAAATGTAACAAAGGCTAGTAATAACGATACTCATGTTGGTGTATATTATAACGCTTACAGTGAAGATTTATTTGTATGGGATAATGATATTGAGAATGGAGAGATTGATATAAAACTCATATTAAAAAAGTGTAGTTTAAATGATTTTCATTCAGGGATTGATGAGTTGAAAGTGCACGAAAAACTTGCGCCTTTTAAACCACAATTCGATTTTAGATTTGAATATTTTCCTAATCGAGAGGAAGGAATAAATATAATAAGATTTCATCTTAAAACTGATGAGAATATAGTTCCTGGAGAGGAAGAAAATAACAAAGAAGAAGAAGAAAAAGAAATAAGTTTTACTGATTCAATCAAAATTTCTAGAGGAGAACAACAAGCATTCATCTGGAGTTTTTTTCTTGCACTATTTGATGTTGAGGATTTAACGGGAGATGGCAAACAGGAAGGTCATTTTTTTATAGATGATCCAGTGTCAAGTTTGGATGATCATAATATTTTTGTAACCATTTCTAGTCTGATGGATTTAGTTGATAAATATTATAAAACCAGGAAAATAATCATTACAACTCATCACATAGGTTTCTTTTCTATTTTCGCAGACTGGCTAACTAGAGGCGAGAAAGCAAATAAATATGATAATCAAGTAGACTTTTTTAAACTAAAGAAAAAAGACGGAAATATAGAATTAGTAGGACCACGACGGGAAGTTTTTTTATACCATTTAGAACTTTTAAAAACGGTAAAAGAAGCAATAGATTCAGATAGTGTTATGGTATATCATTTTGCTATTTTACGTCAAATATTAGAAAATATTGCGTCTTTTTTAGGAGTAAGAAACTTTTCGCATGTATTGAAAGAGATTGGAATTACTGATGCAGATAAGTTAGCTCAGATTATCAATATAATGTCGCATAAAACGGTGTTCAGATACGAATTTAAAGAGCCCGTGGAAGACAATAAACAAGATATAATTAGAATTTTTAACGGTATACAAACAAAATATAATTTTGTTTTACATATATAATTCCTGAATAGGTTATGACTCAAAAAGAACAAACAGAACTAGGGAAAACCCTTTGGAATATAGCAGATGATTTAAGAGGGGCAATGAATGCGGATGATTTCCGTGATTATATGCTTTCATTTCTATTTTTGCGTTATATTTCAGACAATTATGAGAAGGCTGCACAAAAAGAATTAGGTTCTGATTATCCAGAAACACCAGACGATGTGTTGAAGAAAATTGGTGCTTCAACACCTTTGGAAATTTGGTATAATGAAAACGCTGAAGACGTCAAGGCTTTTGAGAAACAAATGCGCCGCAAAGTACATTATGTAATTGAGCCTAATTTTTTGTGGGAAAGCATCTATGAACTAGCAAGAACACAAGATAAAGATCTTTTAGAAACCTTACATAATGGTTTTGACTACATCGAAAACGAATCTTTTGAAGGTAATTTTTCAGGATTATTCTCAGAGATTAATCTAAATTCAGAAAAACTTGGTAAAAATTATACAGAGCGTAATAAGAAACTTTCGACTATCATTACCAAAATTGCTGAAGGAATTTCCAAATTTTCTACAGATTCAGACATATTAGGAGATGCCTATGAGTATCTTATAGGTCAGTTTGCCGCAGGTTCTGGAAAAAAAGCAGGAGAATTTTATACACCACAGCGTTTGTCTGATATTCTTTCTGAAATTGTAACTTTGGATGCACAAGATCCAACTTTAGGCAAAAAGAAAAAACTAGATAAGGTACTTGATTTTGCTTCTGGATCAGGGTCATTACTATTAAATGTCCGTAAAAAACTGAACGATGAAGGAGGGACAATTAGTAAAATATACGGTCAGGAAAAGAATATTACTACGTACAACTTAGCACGTATGAACATGCTTTTACATGGAGTAAAAGATACTGAATTCGAAATTTATCATGGCGATACCTTAACTAATGATTGGGATATTCTAAATGAAATGAATCCAGCTAAAAAAATGCAATTTGATGCAATTGTTGCTAATCCCCCATTTAGTTTAAAATGGGATGCATCGGAAACGATGGCTGATGATTTTCGTTTTAAGAATTATGGTCTAGCGCCTAAATCTGCTGCTGATTTTGCTTTTCTTTTGCACGGTTTTCATTACTTAGGTAAAGAAGGTACAATGGCAATTATTTTGCCACATGGGGTTCTTTTTAGAGGTGGTGCAGAAGAACGCATTAGAACCAAACTTTTAAAAGATAATAATATTGATGCAATTATAGGATTACCTAGCAATTTGTTTTATTCTACTGGTATTCCTGTATCTATTATTGTTTTGAAAAAATGCAAAAAACATGATGATGTATTAGTTATTAATGCAAGTGAGTATTTTGAGAAAGGGAAACGCCAAAATAATTTATTACCAGAACATATTGAGAAAATTGTAGAAACCTATAAATATCGTAAAGATGAAGAGCGATATTCTCGTAAAGTTTCATTAGGAGAAATTGAAAAAAATAATTTTAATCTTAATATTTCTAGATATGTTTCCACTTCCGAAGATGAAATACAAATCGATCTAAAAGCTGTGAATAAAAATTTAGATGAGATAAATAAAAGTATTAAAATAGCTACTGATAAACACAATGAGTTTTTAAAAGAATTAGGCTTAAATAATATTTAATTTCAGAGATGCTTCCATCTTGATTAAAAGATTAATCTGAAACAATAAACCCTCCAAATTTGGAGGGTTTATTGTTTATTTAAGATTTTGAGCATCCTGCCTACTTCAATATCCATTCTCGAAAAGGCAAACCATTTTTTGCCTAGGTCTTTTAGTGATGCTCCAATATGGTAAAGTTCCACATTGTCAATAATCATAAATCGGTCGTGAACATCGGAGAAAACCTCAATTTCAATGGGGAGATACTGACTGTTGTACCGTTGTAAATCCAATCGTAATTGATTACTGATGCTTTTGGTATAAATTGTTACGGTTACATTGTCATTCCGTTTGCCCAATAAGGTCAATACCGTATCATCCACATAATTATCCAGCAGGATAATAGAGTTTTTGGCACTTCGGATAATATCGGAAACAAAGGCATAAGCATCAAAAACCTGCCCGTTATAAAAAACACCTTTTTCGCTGTGGAGTTTATCACTTTCCAAAGCTTTAAAAATCTCTTCGAATTTCTGGTCGGCTTCTAATTGTTTGAGTTCAATCTTATCCAAACGATGAAAAAGCGAAGCATTGCTGATGAGCATCCTACGCATTTCTACAAAAGCGTTCATAATTTCAATACTGACTTTTATGGCAATTTCTGAACGAAGTACAGCAGAAAGCATTGCAATGCCTTGCTCGGTAAAAACATAGGGCAAATAACGTCTTCCACCATAATTTAAACTTGAGGTTCCAAACTGGAACCTCAAGTTTTCAACTTCCTCTTCGGTCAGTTGAAAGCAAAAAGAAGCAGGAAATCGTTCAGTATTTCTTTTTACGGCTTTGTTGAGGTTCTTTGTTTCTACCTGATATATCCTTGCCAAGTAGCTGTCGAGCATAACTTGTTGGTCTCTTACGGTATAAATCTGATTTTCAATTTCCTGCTTACTAATGATAGCTTTATTTTCCATTACTTTTTATAATTCTTGTTTTTCTCAAATTCAAAGGAACTTTCGGCTTTATCATTCAATACGATATAGGCATCGAATTTCTTTCCAGCTTTGCTTTTCATCCCTTTAAGCAGAGCCGTTTTGCCTTTATTGACGAGGCTTTCAATATCAGCAATGCTGATTTGTAGGCCACAAACATTGCGGAACTGTACCCAATTACAAACTTCATCAGGGCATTTAACAATCTTATCTCTAATAATCAGTTGCTGGGTTTTACATTTTGGGCAAATAAGTTGAGGCAGGTTTCCGTGGGCAATGGAAGTTTGCAATAATTCATTAGTAATAGATGAAGCGTATTCTTCCATTTCCTTTTGAAAAGTCCCAGCATCCGCTTCATTGTTTTCGATTTTTAGCAAGGCTAATTCCCATTCGGCAGTCATTGCTACGTCAGCAATTTTTTGGTCTTTGACCAATTCATAAACCTGCAATCCTTTTTCAGTCGGGATTAAAGATTTCTTTTCCCGTTGGATATAATTTCGGGTAAATAGTGTTTCAATTATTGATGCCCGTGTTGCAGGTGTGCCAATGCCTATATTTTGCAGAGCTTTACGTTCTTCTTCATTTTCTATCCCGTTTCCGGCAGTTTCCATAGCCGATAAAAGCCCAGCTTCAGTAAATAATACAGGTGGTTTAGTTTGTTTTTCTAAAACGAAGGCTTCTTTTATTTTAAGTTCATCGCCCTTTTTCAATTCGGGCAAATCTTGCAAAGGTTCGGCTTCATCATCTGCGAAACTTCCTTTTATAGAGCGCCAACCTGGTTCGGTTATCTTACAACCCTTTGCAGTAAAATCATAATGTATGGCTTGTAAAGCAATGTCGGTAATCTCTTTCGTACAAGCTTGAGAAATCGCTTCCAGCAGTCGAAAAGCAATCATATCGTAAACGGCATTTTCTTTTGCATTTAATGCCGATGGAATTTTTTCGGTAATCAATAATGCGTGATGGTCGGTTACACGCAAATCATTCACGATGCGTTTATTGAAACGTCCCCATTTTATTTTAGACAAGGCTTGTTTGCAATTTTCCCTGTCTTGTAACGCTCTTACAAGATTGGGGATTTCAGCCCACATATCTTCGGGAATATATTTGCTTCCGCTACGAGGATAAGTGATGAATTTCTTTTCGTAAAGGCTTTGGGCAATGTTCAGCGTTTCTTCGGCAGAAAGGTTTAGCTTTTTATTGGCTTCTTTTTGTAAACCTGTCAAGTCAAAAAGCAAAGGTGGTTGTTCCGTGACGTTTTTGATTTCTACGGATGTAACCGTTGCAGTATTTCCGTTTCTTTCGATAGTTCGCAATGTATCGTCTGCCAGCTTTTTATCGTCCCATTTGGTTGTGGAAAGGCTTTTAAAACCAATCATTTCTTTGTGATGCAACAATTGTATCTGATAATATTTCTTTATTGAGAATTTTTTGTTGTCGAGATAACGTTTGCAGATCAAGGCAAGCGTTGGTGTTTGCACTCTTCCGAGCGAATAAATCCCATTTCCTGCTACAATGCTCAATGCCTGCGTAGCATTAATTCCTACAAGCCAATCGGCACGGCTTCTGCCTTGTGCAGATTGGTACAATCCGTCAAATTCCTTTCCGTTTTTCAGGTTATCAAAGCCTTGTTTAATTGCCTTTTCAGTAAGTGAACTTATCCATAATCTTTGAAAAGGTTTGTTGCATTTGAGGTATTCATAAATGTACCGAAAGATGAGTTCGCCTTCACGACCTGCATCAGTAGCTACAATTATGCTATCACATTGCTTAAATACTTGCTCAATTATTTTCAATTGCTTTAATGCGCCTGTATCAGCTACATAACTTTTGTCCTTTTTTACTTTACGAACGGTTAATAAAAATGGGTTGGGAAGTATCGGAAGCGAAGCTTTCTGAAAACCTGATATTCCGTAATCTTCGGGCATTCCTAATCCAATTAGGTGTCCAAATGCCCACGTAACACAATAGCCGTGGCCTGTCAAGTATCCATCCTTTTTTTCGGAAGCACCCAACAAGCCGGCTATTTCTCTTGCTACGCTTGGTTTTTCTGCAATTATTGCTTTCATAATTTACTACATTTTTCTGCCTTTAGATTTAGCAGGTGCTTGAGGTTTTTCCTGTTGCTCTTGCTGTTTTTTATCTTTTGGCGTTTGTTGTTTCGGTTGTATAGGCTCTTTGATATTCTTTGTTGCTTCATTGGTTTTACCATCCGAATTAACCGCAGTTTGCGTTTTATGAGCTTCAGTAGGTTTCGCTTGTTCTTTGAGTTTATCGGGATTTTGAAAAGAAAAATTGGTTTTGTTGGTTTCCTTATTCAAAGTAATATAACCTTGGTACGGTTTACCTTGCTTGTCTGTCAAGCCACTGATGTAAACAGTCTGACCATCTTTGAACTTATCATATTGCTCATTATCCAATTCCTTACCTCTAAAAATTCTCGGAACTTCCTGCGAATTATTTTGCTGGTTGTTTTGTCCGTTGCTTTGCGTTTGCTGATTGGTATTGCCTCTATCGAACAGAAATTCAACATAACGTTTATCTGCATTGAACTGAACCGTAGCTTCAAACTCAGTTCCCTTTTTAGAAATCATTCCCTCTAAATGAAGTGGTTTGCCGTCCATTAAAGTTTGTCTTTGCTCATCATTCAGCTTTACCCCTTTTATTTCATCGGGTATTTTTATGTATTCTATTTTCAGTGCAATCAATTCATTGGTTAACCTATCCACACTAATAATTGACGGAATGGTTTCGCCTGTTTTTGGATTTTTCAAATCAACCACACGTCCCATATTTCCTGCATCGAGTAAGTTTTTCTTGTCTTCATCAGTAAACTTGTGTCCAAAAAACTCAAAGTTTAAGTTCGGTTCTTTACGGATACCGTGAATGGCGACCACTACCTTACCTTCATCATTATGTTGCAAGGAAAGACGGGCATCCATTCGGGTAACGGCAGTACCGAGATTAAGGCTTACAGGTACAAGTTCATTGGTTTTAAAACCTTTCAATAAAGGTTCAAGTAGGTTCATTTTTTCAAGGCGTTCTTTGCCTAATCCAAGATTGTTCATTGTTTCCCAATCAATTTGTTCCGGCTTGTAACGGTATTCGTTATTTTCCGGTGCTTTTTGTGTTGTTTCCATATTATTTTGATTTTCTTGTTTATGTTCAGGCTCAACTTTTACTTCGTCTTTTTTCATTTGTTTTTCGCCTTTTGGAGTAGGATGATCTACCTGCTTCTGAAATTCTTTTGCTTTCTCTAAAGCTTTATCGGCAGGTACTTTGAAGAATGTAAATTTGGTAGGATCTTTCAGTTGTCTGTAAAAATTGGAAAAGAAATTAGAAATCAAATCACCCTGTTTGTCCACCCGCATAAATTCGCTTTGGTTCTTTTTTGTGGGATCAACGGTTTCCATTTTTCCGTTTTTGTCGATGCTTTTTACAGCTTGGATTTTCATTTTTTCCTTATCCAGCACCAACAAAATGTCCGATAGTTGTTCGGGTTCTTCTTGCTTATTTGTAGTTTCTTCGCTCATAATCTGAATATTTTAAGATTTCAATTCCGAAAATAAAAGAAGCATTTACTGCATTGCACTAAGTGGCATTCAAAGGCGGTATTTGTCATTCAAAGGCATTTTATTTAGGTGTCGGAGGATTAAAACTTTCTCTTATAAATTGATGAACATCCGACAATTTGTAATACAATTTTCCGCTTATGGTATAATAAGGCAGTTTCCCGTTAGAGCGGTAACGTTGCAATGAACGATTGCTGATTTTAAGCATTTGAAGCAAATCCTGATTGTCGAGCAATTCCTCGCCATCAATACTATTTCGTTTCTTTTGAAAGTCTTCGATATGATCGCCAAGCATATCAAGCCTGTCCATTAGGCGTTCCATCCACGCCAAAAATTCCATTCTGTCAATATTCATAGAATTATACTTTTAAGGGTTCGTACCTATTTTTTATCTGTCTTTAGTTTCCTGCCTTTTTCGATATAGCTTTTGCCTGTTGCTATAAGTTCCTTTACATACTCATCACTGCTTTGAACAGCATTGGCATTGAGCATATCTTTGATAGCACCAATCGTGTAGAAGTATTGTCCATAGATTTTTGAATAAGCAATCTCACCTTTGGTACGCATACGCCAAAGCGTTTTTTCGCTAATGTGCAGGTATTGACATACCTCGTGATTGTTGAGCCACAGGTCATCATAATTGGTCACTTCCAATCTTTTCAGATAATCAGCGATAGCAGTGATACGATTGTTTAGCTGATCCCACGCTTCTTCTTCAATGGTTATTATTTTCATTGCATAACTTTTAAAGTTTACTATGCAAAGTTGAAAAGAGTGGCAGAGTTTGTCTGCCAAGCCTTGCCAATTGGTTTGGCGGTTTTTTGAAAATTTTTACAATTAGGGAAAGCCTTATCAGTAAAGGATTTTAGGGGATTTTGATTGTTTAACAATAGTATTTTCCAAACTTTACCAATTGGTTGATATGGGCAAAAAAAAAGCAGTACGATGATGTACTGCTTTGAAATGATAGCTCAATTAAACTAAAGGTCTTTATCCATATATTCTTCAAGAGAAAACTTAAGCTGGTCTAAAAATGAAGTCCTGGAACCACTTCGGGTTTTCATTCTATGGAAAGCGTGATGTAGGTCGCCGAGAGGAATACGGAAAAGTATTTGAAACATCAGACTAATTTTTCGGATACCGATTTTTCCGTGAGAAATTACGCCCGAAGCATAAAGGGCATATATCAATTCGATTATAGCATTTTTGCTATCTGTCCAAAATATATCTTTGGAACTTTCCGGCTTTTGCAATATCACATCGGGGTTTTCATCGGGGTTGATTTTTGTGAGCAGATAAGTGTAGAGCAAATCATTGGAGATAATCCTTGCCGTTTTATAATCGAAGAAAGTCGAGAATTCCGAATCTATTTCAAATACAATGCTGTTAAGCCCATCGTGGTAGTTAATGTTTCCACGTTTGAAGTAGTTATCATCACGGTCTGTCCGTCCTGAACGGTAATATCTGTAAAAATCCGAATTACAGAGGTGTTCAATGTATTCCCGTTTTAGATTTGCCAACTGTCCAGAAAAATAATTATAATACATTTTACCGTTACTAACAGGGCAAGTGGTTTCAATGCGATATATCTTATTGTAATAAATCAGCTTACCAAGTATTTGGGGTTTAATAGAACGAAAAAAACGGATTTCTTCCTCATCGTTTTTAAACCCTTCCTCAATAAGGTATTTCTTAACTGAACCTAAAAGATCCTGAAGATACAGGGTCATTTCGTAAGCCTCATCAATCAATCTTTTGCTTTGTGATAAAATCTTATCCTCCTTATTGTGAATTTCTAAAAGGATTTTGTCTAAAGAATATTTCATAGCTAATAAATTTTGTGATGCTTGCCAAATTTGAGATTTGGTTTACGTCTAATTAATTCACAAAATTTCAAACATTTAATGATAATAATTCCACAGTTTCACCCCACTGGGGAGAAATTTTTTCTACCGATGAAGGCAAAAAAACATCAAAATTTCTAAAAACTATAATAGTTAGGTCATGAAAAGGAGTTTTAAATCACATAGATTTATTATATTTGCTACTGATTTACAAAGAAATTGAGTAAAAATGAATGCAATGAGCACCATTACTAAATCGTTACCGACAACGATTTCCAACAGTGTAAACCCCTCTATTTAAGCTCCTTTTTGCTACATTAATTTTTTTTAAAAAAAAATGCTAAATTATTGTAGGATAACACAGGATGTGTTTCCTGACGGTTTTATCTAAGGATTTAAGGTTAGCCAAATCTGACGCTTTTGCAATATCCAGTATATCAAGATTTTTCATCAGAATACTGATCGTGCTCCCTCCACCGGAAATATGATAGGCCCGGTTGCTGATCTGGTCAGTGAATACAAAATAGGCTGCTTCTTCAGCACTGATTTTATAGGTGATCATTGCATGATCGAGCAGACGTTGTATCCGTTCGGGATCAGGAGAAGCATTAGAAATTTCTGTTTTATATAAATTCCTGCTAACCAGCATCCGGCAAAGCAGGGACAGAATCCGGTCCCCGTTGTCCTGCCAAACCTTTACCGAGGTAAAGATATCCTGATCATCCAGCCTTGTGAATTGCTCCAGATGTAAAGGATCAGCAAAAAAATTGGCTGAAGACAATTCATTTTCTAAAAAGTGTGACAATGCGGGGGTAGCAAATAAACTTACACCATTCCTTGAAAGCTCTTTAGCCCTTTTGAGAATTTTAACCAGCAATTGCTCTCCGGAAATAACCGTTTTATGCAAATACACCTGCCAGTACATCAATCGCCTTGCAATCAGGAATTTTTCAATACTGTAGATCCCTTTTTCTTCAATAACCAGATGACCGTCTGCGAGATTAAACATCTTTATAATACGATCAAAACTGATCACTCCCTCACTTACCCCTGTAAAAAAACTGTCCCTGTTAAGATAGTCCATACGATCCAGATCTAACTGACTGGAAATCAACTGGTGTAAGAATTGTTTTCGATACCCGCCCCTGAAGATTGAAATTGCCATATCCAGACGTCCGTCGAATTCCACATTCAGCTTTTCCATAATTTGCATGGAAATGTCCTCATGTTTTATATCTCTGACTAATGAATGCTCCAGCGCGTGCGAAAAAGGACCGTGCCCAACATCATGCAATAAAATTGCAATGGTAGCGCTCTCCTCCTCTTCCACGCTGATTTCATGCCCTTTACCTCGTAATACTTCTATTGCCAAACTCATCAGGTGCATGGCACCAAGCGCATGATGAAAACGGGTATGCAATGCTCCCGGATAAACCAGGTGGGTCATGCCGAGTTGCTTGATATAACGAAGCCGCTGAAAATAAGGGTGAGACACCAGATCAAAGATCAGTTCGGACGGAATTTTGATAAACCCGTAGACCGGATCATTTATGATTTTCTTTTTGTTCAATCAGGTAAAATAAATTATACGGTACAAAAATTGCTATTTTTATCGGTAATCAGAAAGAGATCACTTTTTTTGAAGAATTATTTACACTAGACACTCAAATAATGCAGGAAACCAAGATTTTATGGGCCGATGATGAGATCAACTTATTAAAACCACATATATTATTACTGAACGAAAAAGGATACCATGTCACTACCTTCACCAACGGCAATGATGCGTTAGAAGCATTTGGTAAAGAGCACTTTGACTTAGTTTTTCTTGACGAGAATATGCCAGGTATGAGCGGATTGGAAACTTTGTCTGCCATAAAGAACATTAAAAATGACGTTCCCGTGGTATTGATCACTAAAAGTGAAGAAGAGAACCTGATGGAAGATGCTATCGGTTCTAAAATTGACGATTACCTGATCAAACCTGTAAACCCTAAACAGGTATTACTAACTATCAAAAAAATCATAGATAACAAGAGGTTGATCAGCGCAAAGACCTCCATGGCTTATCAGCAGGATTTCAGAAGACTAGGTATGACACTGAATGATAAACTGAGCTATGAAGAATGGGTAGAAGTTTATAAAAAACTGGTTTTTTGGGAACTTGAACTCGAAAAACTAGATGATCCGCAGATGCACGAGATTCTCACCATGCAGAAGTCTGAGGCGAATACACAGTTTTCTCGCTTTATAGAAGATAATTATCTTGGTTGGGTAAACGGTAAAGAAAAACCTCCGCTGCTCTCTAATGAGCTGCTGAAGAAAAAAGCTTTCCCGCATATCAACCCCAATACACCAGTTTTCTTCATCCTCATTGACAATCTGCGTTATGACCAGTGGAAAATCATTAACCCGCTGATCACAGAACATTTCAGACTCGATGAAGAAGATATATATTCCAGTATCCTACCGACAGCAACGCAATATGCCCGAAATTCTATTTTTTCCGGTCTGATGCCGCTGGAAATGGAGAAAAGATTCCCTAAGCTTTGGCAGAATGATGACGAGGAAGGTGGCAAAAACATGCACGAAGAAGAATTCCTCGCCGAACAGATCAAACGCAGTGTACGTCATGACTGTAAATTCAGCTATCATAAAATATTAACTTATGATGACGGTAAGGCGCTAACAGATCAGGTAAATAAACTGATGCAGAATGAGTTTAACGCTATCGTTTACAATTTTGTTGATATGCTTTCTCATGCCCGTACTGACATGGCTATGATTCGTGAACTGGCAAACGATGACGCAGCTTACCGTTCGCTTACTTTAAGCTGGTTTGAACACTCGCCACTTTTGGAACTGCTCAAAAAGCTTTCTCAAAAAAGAGTAAAAGTAGTTATTACAACTGATCACGGAACCATAAGAGTTAAACATCCGAGTAAAGTAATCGGAGACAGGAATACGAATACTAATCTGCGTTACAAACAGGGACGGAACTTGAATTATAATGCTAAAGAGGTGTTCCTGATTAAAAATCCACATGAGGCACAACTGCCTAAAATCAATATTAGTTCTAATTATATCTTTGCAAAAGAAGACCGTTATTTTGTTTATCAGAATAACTACAACCAGTTTGTGAATTACTATAATGAAACCTTCCAGCACGGTGGGATTTCATTGGAAGAGATGATCATTCCGGTTGCAACTTATAGCTCAAGATAAAATAAATATGCAATTAGTTATACAAGATCTGAATGGACTCAGTGCTGCCGCAGAAGCAGTGCTGAGTTTTGCCGGAGACCACCGGATAATTATTTTTGATGGTGAAATGGGTGCCGGTAAAACCACTCTTATTAAGGCCATCTGTGCCGCATCAGGCGTAACTGACATTGTCAGCAGCCCAACGTTTTCCATTGTCAACGAGTATGAATCCCCTAAAGGACCCATTTATCATTTCGATTTTTATCGGATAAAAGATATCAGAGAAGCCTATGATATAGGTTATGAAGAATATTTTTATTCCGGTAATATCTGTCTTATTGAATGGCCGGAACGTGTTGAAGAACTCCTTCCGGAAATCTATATCCATGTGCAACTGGTTGCAGATAGCCCAGATCAGCGAACCCTAACCTGCAGTCTGGCAGGGAATATTTAAATAAATTTCTTAATTTCAATCGCGTATAAAACTACTGCATAATGAGTACAGGATTAAGGGAAGAAATGGCATCAATTGCTCAAAAAGGCATGTTACAGCCAAAGGAAATGCTATCGGAATTGAAACCGAAGCATAACAGGCTTTATATTGGTATTCCAAAAGAGATCTCTTTTCAGGAGACCAGGATTGCATTAACCCCGTTGTCTGTGGCCCTGCTCGTCAACAATGGCCATAAAGTAGTTTTGGAAAGCGGAGCCGGAACAGGTGCTAATTTTTCTGATAAGGACTACAGTGAACAGGGGGCCATGATATCCTTCGATAAAAAAGAAGTCTTCCAGGCAGATATCATTGTCAAAATTGCCCCGCCGACACTGGAAGAAATTCAGCTCATGCATAAAGGGCAGACCTTGATCTCAGCGCTGCAGATGGGCGATCTGAAAGAAAGTTACCTGAAAGCTCTTTTACATAAAAAAATAAATGCGCTTTGCTTTGAGCACCTGCGTGATGAAGGAAATATCCTCAGCGTGGTTCGTGCGATGAGCGAAATTGTTGGTGCAACTTCTATTTTTATTGCGGCAGAATACCTGAGCAGTGTAACCGGGGGGAAAGGGCTCATGCTCGGTGGTTTTACCGGAGTTCCTCCGACAGAGGTTGTCATTCTGGGTGCAGGCACAGTTGGTGAATATGCGGCTCGTACAGCGTTATCACTTGGTGCAGAGGTCAAAGTATTTGACAGCTCCATCTATCGCCTCAGAAGACTCCAGAACAATCTTGGCAGCCGTGTATTTACATCTGTCATGCAGCCGATTGTATTGGCTAAAGCTGTGACTACCTGCGATGTTGTCATCGGTGCGATCAGAGCGACAAATGGACGCAGCCCTTGTATTATCATGGAAGAAACAGTTGCAAGAATGAAACCCGACAGCGTGGTAATCGACGTTAGTATAGATCAGGGAGGGTGCTTTGAAACTTCCAGGGTAACCAATCACAAAGACCCTGTATTCCGGCTGCACGATGTTATTCACTACTGTGTTCCGAATATCGCATCCCGGGTACCCCGCACAGCCTCTTATGCTTTGACCAATATCTTTACGCCGATTCTCGTGGATATAGGCGATATGGGCGGATTGATGGGCATGGTGTGGAATAAACCCGGAATTAGAGAAGCCTTGTATATCTACCAGGGCCATCTCACCAGTAAAGACCTTGCCAACCGTTTCAACCTGCCTTTCAAGGATATCGAACTATTGGTTGTATCCAACCAGTAAATGCTAACTGGCCTTAACCGGCTTCCAGATAAATTGCAGATAGACCAGCGCGAGCAGGGTTACCCCTGTACACAGAAAAAAGGTATAAGGTATGGTGCCGATATCGTCAATAAATATCCAGCCAGCCAGTAACGCACCGAATCCAATTCCTGCTTCAAGGGCTATATACATGGTTGCCATCGCTTTTCCCCGGTGTTTTGGGTCACTCAGATCTATGGTCCAGGCATTTGCAGAAGGCGAAAGCATACCCGTTGCCACGCCGTAAAGCGCAGATGCAGACATTAACGAGAATACTGACGTAGCCAGTCCAATCCATAGCAATGCCACAGAGAGCAGTACGAGGCTTATTTTCATAATTAAAATTCTTCCATAAGTATCAGAAGCTTTTCCGGCTACAAAGCGGATCAATAGAGACGTCAGTGTAAAAACCATAAAAAACAATCCTTTATTTGCTGTACCAAGAAAGGACCCCCAGTCTCCAATAACCGTTAAAATCACGCCATAACTTATATAACTCAGTAAAGTGATCAATGCCGCAGGAATGACCCGCCATTCGATAATATCACTTCTTTTGATTTTAAAGAGTGACAGACTAAGCTTTTGTTTCTCTTTTAAAGTCTCTTTCATATTCCATAAAATCACGATAGACATCAACGCAAAAACCGAAGAACAGTAAAAGAGAATATCGATAGAGAAATGATTGGTGATTAAACTTCCTATTGCCGGACCGATCGCAAGCCCAGTACTAAAGCAGATTCCATGTACCCCCATAGCTTCTCCCCACCTGTTTTCCGGAACGAGATCTGCAACGTAAGCGGCAGTTGCAGTCGGCTTAAATCCGGTAGAAAAGCCGTGAATTAACCGTAGAAATAAAAACCCGGCTACTGTTGTCAGTACCGGATAAAGAAACCCACAGATAAAACAAACTACAGAGCCTACAGCCATTACAGGCACGCGGCCGATTGTGTCAGTAAGTTTCCCGCTGAACGGCCTGGAGAAGCCGGCTGTTAAAGTAAATAACGCGATAATCAATCCTTTATAAGACGCACCGCCCATTGCACTCAGGTATGCAGGTAATTCAGGAATAAGCATGTTGAAGCTGGCGGAAAACAAAAAGGAACTCAGACAGACTAGTCCGAACTGTAAAGTATAAATCGTATCCGCAGGTTTTTCCATAGGCAAAGCTAGTAAAAAACCTGATCAGATTAACCGGAACAGCTTATAATACGCTTAATAATGGTCATGAATATAGCTCATTAGCCGGACCAGTTCCTTCCGTACCTCAACCGCAGAACCTGTAAAATTATTATTCATAAATGAGAACAAGTAAGTTTTTCCAGTTTTCGTCTTAACAAAACCACTTTGATTATACACACCCGAAAGCGTACCTGTTTTCCCATAGACAAATGGCTCATCAGTGGCAGGATAAGCATTTTTGAGCGTTCCTGTCTTTCCTCCGGAAGGTAGCATGGAATATAACTTGTCACGGTCTGCTACAGCCGAATCTATCAGATGAAGCACTTTAATAACGTCCCGGGGAGTGAAAAGATTCATCCTGGATAAACCTGAGCCATCAACCCATTTAGGTTTATCCGGCAGCCCTGCCAGCTCATGACTAAGCGCATGAGCTATCGCATCTTTCCCGTTGAGTTCTGCCTGAAAGCTATCTGCACATAATAAAAGAAGGTGTTCTGCAATAAAATTATCACTAGGCAGCATCATTTCACGCAATACATCTTCTTTACGTGACTGAAAAATAACAGCAGCCTGATCTGGCAATTTCTTTTTAACCAGACTTACAGGTTTCTGTAGCACATCTGACAACAAATTAACCGTCAAAGTACTGCTTGTCTGGTAAGGAATCTGCTGCTGGTACCCTGCAGGAACCTGCTGCCGGGGGGCCTGAAACCGATTGGCCTTCCAGTCCCTGCGCACAATAAATTCGGCAGGTTTAAATGTGCTGTCTGTGAAAAGATCCGTCCGGAACAGTCCGGGAGACAGTTCAAGTTTTCCAGACACTGCCTGGAGAGAAATCATATTGTCACTTATAGGCAACTCGGTAATCTCGGCCTGATAATAGTCATTATAGTCATCCCATGACCATCCTTCTCCATAAACACTGCCAGTATAACGGCCGGCTGCGAAATACAAAGTCTTATTACTAGACTTCAAAAAATCCAATGCCCCCCGAGCTTTTAACTTGCCTTGAAGCAGAGAAGGATCTCCTGTTCCCCAGAAGATCAGTGAATCTCCGGATATGATATATTTCATAGCCGGAAGGCTATCAGGAAGCATTTTCCATGCTGTATAAAAAGTGAACAGTTTGGTATTGGATGCAGGCACAAAATACTGGTCTGCATTCTTTCCATATAAGATGCGTCCATCTTCAGAACTCGCTAGTGCAAAACCGGTAAGGTGCCCGCGCATTAACTCCGAGTGTGCAAAGAAGTGGTCTATTTTTTTATTCATCTGGCGCTGAACCGCACATGCCTGGAAAAAAAAAGGCAGTAGAAGGAATAAAAACCAGCGTTGAAAAGAGACCGGAACCAATAGTTTCATTCAGTTAATTTAGGTATTTAAACGACATTTACTATTACACGGCTAAATTACATCCTCTTTTTTGGCAATAAGGCATCTGATTAATAAATTGCCGGCTATGAACGTTCCTACCAAACTACTTACCCTGGCGGGTATCGGTATGCTCTGTATACTGAATAGCAATCCGGCTATAGCCCAGAAAAAAAACAAGAAAGATAAAAAGGGCATCCCAGCGGCAGCTCCGGTCGTAACCCCTAAAAAAGAGGGCATTAAATCTTTCAGTGATCTGATTAACGACAAAGCTAAAGTAAAAAGAGGCATTTTTAATACTTACAAACAAGATGAAAAATGGTTTTTTGAGATTCCGGACAGCCTGCTCAACCGGGAAATGCTTGTGGTCACACGCTTAAATAAAGTACCCGCAGGGGTTAGTGTCGGCAACCAGCAATACGGGGGAGAGCAGCTTAACGAGCAGGTCTGGCAGTGGGAACGCAGAGGTAAACAGCTATTTATCCGGGTTCCCGGATATGCGGTTCGGGCGGACAGCACCTCTGATATGTATCAGTCAGTCAGGAATTCAAATTTATCAACCATTCTGGCCAGCTTTGATATCAAAGCCTACAATAAAGACAGTACCGGCGTCATTGTAGACGTAACCGATTTTTACAACGGCGATGTACAAGCAATAGGTGCGACAGACAAATTGCGCAAAGCTTATAAAATTTCGGCGCAGGATCCGTCAAGATCATATATAGACACCATTAAATCGTTCCCCCTGAACATTGAAGTGGTAACCGGAAAAACCTACCGGTCGGCCGAATCTCCTATTGATAACAGCCTGGGTGCTATCACCTTTGAGTTTAACACCTCTATGCTCCTGCTGCCTGCTGTACCGGTTAAGGCACGGATCAGGGATGCCCGCGTCGGTTATTTCGGTCAGTCTCAGATTGATTATGGAACTCAGGCACATAAAGCCGAGCGCACAGCTTATATCCATCGTTGGAACCTGGTACCTAAAGATACGGCAGCTTACCTTCGCGGAGAATTATCTGAGCCTGTAAAACCTATAACTATTTATATCGACCCGGCAACCCCTAAAAAATGGGTTCCTTACCTCATTCAGGGTATTAACGACTGGCAGGTCGCTTTCGAGGAGGCCGGATTTAAAAATGCAATTATTGGAAAACCTGCTCCCTCAGCAGTAGAAGATCCGGACTTCAGCGTAGAAGATTCCCGGTACTCCGTTGTCCGCTATTTCGCATCTAACATTTCAAATGCCTACGGCCCGCATATAGCTGACCCGCGTACCGGACAGATCCTGGAAACACATATTGGCTGGTATCATAATGTCATGAACCTGCTGAGAAACTGGTATTTCGTACAGACTGCAGCAATAAATCCTGTAGCCAGAAAAGCACGTTTTGACGACAAAACCATGGGCGAGCTGATCCGATTTGTGTCTTCACATGAAATCGGACATACCCTGGGTTTACCACATAACTTTGGCTCGAGTTACGCTTATCCGGTAGATTCCCTGCGCTCCAAAAAGTTTACTGATACCCACGGAACCGCTCCTTCTATTATGGATTATGCACGTTTTAATTATATCGCACAACCAGGAGATGGAGTAACGAAATTACATCCGGAAATCGGGGAATACGACAAATGGTCAGTAAAATGGGGATATACCTGGTTTCCCGGAAACTTGAGTCCTGAAGCAGAAAAACTTAAACTTGATGAGTGGACTAAAGAAAGAGCAGGAAATCCTATCTATTACTACGGCCGCCAGGGTACCTCGCTCGACCCTCGCCTTCAAAGCGAAGACCTTGGCGATAACGCCATGAAGGCAGGAGCTTATGGAATTGCCAATCTGAAACGTATCCTCCCGAATATAGAAAAATGGACCTACGAAAAAGGTAGTGATTACAGCGACCTCAGAGAGATTTATACCGAAGTAATTGCTCAATATAACCGCTACATGGGCCATGCACTGACGAACGTCGGCGGTATGAATGAAAATTTCAAAACCTATGATCAGAATGGACCGGTCTACACTTATCTGGGTAAAGCTAAACAGAAAGAGGCTTTAGCATTTTTTAATGCACAACTTTTCAATACGCCACTTTGGCTCATTAACAATGAACAACTGAGCAAATTTGACAACGGAACTATGCTAAACAGAATTAAAGCTGTACAAACAGGTACCTTGAATAGTCTACTGAACCCTTCACGCCTTGCAAGGCTGCTGGACAATGAAACAAAAAATGGAATTTCGGCATCATACACGCTTCCTGAGCTATTTTCCGACCTTCGTACAGGTATATTTACAGCAGGCCGTCCAGACGCGTTTAAACGCAATCTACAACGCGCTTATATCGGGCAGCTGAATTCATTAATGCAAAAGGAAATGGAAGCTCCTGCAGCATTTCCTGCTGATGCACTGGCCAGTTTCGGAATGACACCAGTGGTGGTATCCCTATCAGATATCCGTCCGTTGGTCCGGGCAGAACTAAAAACACTTTTACTCAACTCCCGTCAGCGTGCAGCAACAGCAGATGTACAAATCCGAGCACATTATGAAGATCTCAACAACAGAATTAATGAGGTACTGAACCCTAAAAAATAATTTTTCAATCAGATTTAAAACCGTATAGCTATCAGCTATGCGGTTTTTTTTTGCCAGGACTTTTATACCCCCCGTCAAAAGATTAGGTTAAACGGTAAAGGGCAGATATATTTGTCTGTAAATTCCGTTCGTTATATGCAAATGAGATACTTATCATTCTTAACTTTCTGCCTGATTACAATGCTGATGGCCTGTCAACAGGAAAAACCAGTTAAAAAAGAAATTAAAGATTTTAAATCAGGTATTGAGTCCGTAAAAGGAATCCGTTATACAGAAGTAAAAAGACGTTTCAGCAACGGCTTGTCATTTGACACGACAGGATTTCAGCAGGAACCGAGCTGGATCATTGAATTCTATTCTGCCGACACTGTACTTGCATGGGATCCCGCACAGCAAAAAATGCAGGGTTTCCATCTTCATCATGACCATAAAGACGTTTATAATTTTGCTAAAGAATGGTTCCGTTTTAAATCTGTAAGTAAAGACAGTCTGGTTTTCCAGCGTCTTCAAGTTACCAGTAAAGCAATCGCAGACGATATCCGTTCAGATGTAAATATGACTTTTTATGCAGACTCGTATATCAAAAAATTGAGCAGCAGTGCTGAGGTGCTGCAGCGACCAAGTAAGGCGGACACTACGTTTATAAAACAGATGATTGAACGCGCAGAGCGAAATCCAACTAATGCAGACAGCGTTTTTGCAGGAAGAATTCCTGTTCAGCTAATTCCCAGGGATAATCGTATCCAGGTTCAAAAGATCAGTACAGTTGACAAACTAAATGGCCGCACTGAAGCTTATGACTATCTGTATCCACGGTTTCGGATTATTATTCCGGATTCTTATAAAGACTTTGGTTTCGAATTTAACGTATTGGTAGATAGCAACGGTAAAATGCACCTGGGTAAATTTTATATGAATATGCCGGAATACAAAGAAAGCCGGAAAAAGGTACTCCAGGGGATTATCGATGTGTACCTCACTAGTTTATTAATAATTAAACCAGGCACTACATTAGGGCTCCCTCATTCCAGCGAAATAACAGTGTCTGTAAAAGGAAAAAAATAGCGCTAATACCCTGTGAAATAACATAATTAGCAAAAAAATGTCCATATGCAGATTATAAAAATAAAATCACTACATTGCAGACTTAATTATTAATACTTAATACAATGCAAGAAGGAACAGTAAAATTTTTTAATGTAACTAAAGGTTTCGGATTTATCGTACCAGCAAACGGCGATAGCGAAATTTTTGTACATTCAACAGGCCTAATCGATGAAATCCGTGAAAACGACAAAGTAGAATACGATGTTGAAAGCGGTAAAAAAGGTTTAAATGCGATCAACGTTAAAGTAATCTAGAATTATTTATAACCATTCGTAGAAGCTTCCTGGTATCAATCAGGAAGCTTTTTTTATGCGCAATCCCCGCGTATTCAATCCATGGATTCAATTCTCGCCCCCGCGCGTTAAGCTTAACATACTCTTTCGTTCGGGTCATTTAGTAATTACCCTTGTCATTTCTGCTTCTGTTTGCTAACATTCAACCGGGTTTATATGAATAAAAACGAGTTTAATCGGGTCAACCTCGGGTTAAGCCCCTATTTAATCGGGTCAACTACGAACAACACCCGAACAAGACTCTAACGAGATACCCCCGTGGCTTTGAGTTTGTCTTATCCTGAAATGGCTATACAGTTTACTGAATTAATTTTAGATAGACTATACACGCAAATTTGTTATTCCTGTATCAATTATACAAGTTGCTTTTCATTTGGTTTGCACCATTTAGGTTTCCATCTTTTTTTCAATGGCCCGTGTTTCAGGTGTGCCTGCTCTGGAGTTAGATAATCACAACTAGCATGGGGCCTTAATTGATTATAGGTTTGGATATTTTCTCTTATCTTTTGGGTAGTTTCCCTAAAACCAACTTTTGAGCTATGCAAATCAAATTCTGATTTTAGTATCCCGTTTACCCTTTCTGCAATGGCATTTTCATAAGGACT
>NZ_FNGZ01000002.1:0-800164 GCF_900103515.1 Pedobacter antarcticus | reverse complement strand
AGAAGGCCTGATGCCTGGTCTGAGAGCCAGAAAGAGCGAGCTGATCTATTATTTGAAAGATATCCTAAACTTAAGCAAGCTTACAACTTAAGCCTAAACCTGAGTAACATCTTCGAGAAAACCACCGACAAACTTTATGGTCTGGCAAGACTTGCCAAATGGCATGAGGCGGTAAGGCAATCAGGCTTTAAGTCGTTCAATACGATTTCAAGATCCATTCAGCACCATTATGAAACCATCCTAAACTACTTTGATAGTCGTTCCACGAATGCTTCAGCTGAGTCTTTCAATGCAAAGATAAAGGCATTTAGAAGCCAGTTTAGAGGAGTAAGAAGAACTGAGTTTTTCTTGTCTCGCCTAACACAAATGTATGCTTAAAAACACCCTTAGTCCACAAGTTTTTGACTTGATCCAAGACAAAACCAAAGGTTTTATTATTGGTGGGTTAGTTCTTTTTACAGTCTCAGCAGTTTCAACAGGGATTTGCTTCAACTTATGGAGCGATTACGTAAAGATGAAAGATAATGATATAAAGTTTAGAATGGTGCGACAGATCGCCCCTAACCTAGCATATCAGGCCGACACTTTATATTACCCAAACCCCGAAAGAATGGAAAAGAAGACCAGGCAATTGGAAGCACAGCAACTTGCCCTAGCACAAGCCGAGGCAGCTGCTAAAGAAGTAGAGAAGGAAGCTATATTGGCAAGAGAAAAATAAAAAAACTTAAAAAAAGGTAATAACTCTTTGATGGCTAATGGTTTTTACTCTTCTCAACTGTATGTCTCAATTGACAAAATAGTATTAGCCCCTTGCCATTTATAGAATCGAGTCGAAAGCAGCTACCTGAATTGAGAAATAGCATTATTTTTGAACGTTGATTTGAAAAATGATATTGTATATTGTGTTTTCTTTTTACAAATTGTTAATAATTAAGGTCAATGGATTATAGACTGGAACTGCTTGATAGTTCAACATACGAAGAACTAATAAATTGTATATGCACTAACATTCTTGGAAAGGGCGTAGTTTCATTTGCGCCTGGTAAAGATGGAGGTAGAGATGGAAAATTTGTTGGTACCGCAGAAAATTATCCTTCAAAAACGAATCCTTGGAATGGTAAATTTATTATTCAGGCAAAACATACAGCAAACCCAATAGCTTCCTGTGCTGACTCAGATTTTGAAAGACTAATTCTAAACGAAGAAGTTCCTAAAATAAAAAAATTAATTGCTACTGGTGATATTGATTGCTATATAATCTTTACTAATCGCAAGTACTCTGGTATTTCAGGAGAGAAATTATTAAAAAAAATTCAAACAGCAACAGGGCTGAATAATGTTGCAATTATTGGTAAGGAAACTTTAAATAATAACTATATTAATACAAGTAAAGAGTTAATTAGGCAATTTGGGCTTAGCAAGCATCATATTCCTTTTGATTTTTCAGATGAAGAAATTAAGGAGATAATTTTGATGTTCAAATCTCAGTTATTCACTATTGAAACAGAATTAAAAGTTAAGGTCGATAATGTTAAGTACGACTTCGACCATTTGGAAAAGGAAGAGAAAAATAAAAAAAACAAGTTAGGAAAAGAGTATTATGAAAATGTAATTTTATCAAGTTCATTAATGGACTTTGATAAAATTCAGCATTTTCTTGATTCAGAAAACAACACTCTTTTTAAGGAGTATTATTTTGATATAGCCTCTGAATTAAATCAAATTATTACTGTGCAAAGAGACAATTTTGGAAGCTTCGAAGAGATTTTTGTTTTTATTTACCAAAAGGTTTGTGATGGCAGTATCGATTTAAAGGGGAGCAAAAGACATGTCTTGACATTTTTGCATTACATTTACATGGAATGTTTAATTGGAATTAAATAATGTTAAAACCAGATCGCCATACTAACCCCGACTTTTCGGTAATAAATATAAGTGCATTCGTATTAAGACAGATGAAGTCTCAATATAATATTAGCTATGATCGTTTACTCGAAAAAGTAATTAAGGGCATGGGCGAAAATGCGAAAGAAAATTATCCTTATGCCTTAAATTTTTTGTATCTTATGGGAAAGTTAACTTACAAAGAATCAACAGATACATTCAGCTACAATGAAACTAAGTAAGCTATACGCCAATAATGAAACTTTTAAAAATATAGCATTTAATCTTAGTGGGATTAATGTTATATATGCTGACGTTCAAACTAATTTGGATGATCATAAGAACTCTCATGATCTAGGTAAAACAAAGATTGCGGAATTGATCGATTTCTTGTTACTGAAAACGGCTGACCAAAAGAAGAGTTTTTTGTTTAAGTTAAAAAATGAAGAGGGAGTATCTTTATTTCAGGAGTATGTTTTTTATCTCGAGATACAACTTAATGATGGAAGATATTTGACAATTAAGAGAGCAATCAATAATAATACAAAAATCAGTCTCGTTGTAAATGTTCAGAAAACTGAAGGATTTATTGAGCCTACGAAATGGGACTATGAAGACGTATCGCTAGATAAGGCGAAAATGTTAATTGCTGATTTTTTAAACTTTAATTTCTTTTTTAATAAGCCTTATGATTTTAGGAAAGCACTTAGTTATAGCTTAAGAACACCTCCTGACGACTATAAAGATGTTTACCAACTTAATAAGTTCTCTAATGGTAAACACATATATTGGAAACCTTTTATTTTCGATCTTTTAGGATTCGATGGTGAACTATTGGCCAAAAAATATGATAATGATGAACAAAGGGAGGAAATCGCGAAATTTATTGAGTCCTTAAAGAATGAATACTCTATCAGAATAGAAGATAGAGATGATTTGGTTGCTCAGATGCAGCTTGTAGAAGCTCATTCGGCCGAGGTTACTGACAATATAGATAAATTCAACTTTTATGAACAAGACAAAGAATTAATAAAAAAGGGGATAGATGATATTGAAAACTCAATAAGCGATTTCAATAGTGCCGTATATCGCCTTACTTACGAATTAGATAGATTGCAAAAGTCAATCTCCAATAACTTTGCTTTTAATATCGACAAGGTTCAGAAAGTGTTTAATGAAGCTAACCTGTTTTTTCCAGAACAACTCAAATATGATTACAATTCCTTAATGGAATTTAACAAAAAACTAACTAGCGAGAGAAATAAACTGATAAAAACCACGATTAAAAAGAAACAGAAAGAATTATCAGAAATCAATGGTCAGCTTCAATTATTGAATGAAAAAAGAGAATCTTTATTATCCTTTATCCAAGATACAGATACCTTCAGAAGATTTAAACAATATCAGAAGGAATTAGTGAAAATTGAATCTCAAGTTTTTGCCTTAAAAGAAAAAATAAAGCATATTGATACTATTCTAAACAAAGAGAAAGAAAGCAAGAAACTACTGGAAGAAATTCAAGAGACTGTAAACAAACTTAATAAGATATACCAGTCGACCGAAGATAATAAGAAATATTCCGACATACGAGCTAAGTTTGCAGCTTACTATAAAAGAATAATGGATGAGGATGCTAGAATCTCATGGAATATAAATACCAGTGATAATGTTGATTTCCCGCAACCAAAGGTTCATGAGAAGTTGGGAGATAAACGTGTAACAGCGAAGGATGAAGGAAACACTTACAAAAAATTATTATGCGTAGCATTTGACTTAGCAGTTCTTGCTAGTTATAATAATGAATCATATTTTAGATTTGTTTACCACGATGATGTTCTTTCCCAACAAGATCCTGGAGTCAAACACAGGCTATTGTCACTAATTCACGAATTAACAACAAAATTTGATATCCAATACATCATCTCCGTCATCAAATCAGATTTACCAATTGATGAAAATGATCAATTACTGTATTTTCCAGATAATGAAATTATATTGACTCTTAACGACAAAGATGCAACGGGAACCTTATTTGGCTTTGAGTTCTAAGAACAATATGTGTTAGAGTTTATGTTTAATTAAATTTCTCATAATACCCTTCTTTCAATTCCCTCTGAAGTTGGACAATCCTAATATCCATCATAGTCTGATAATAATTTTTACCCTCTGTGATATCATCCAGATGTTTTACTAGCAATTTTATACCCCTAAGTGATTTACTATATTTTAAATCATCAACTACTGCAACTATAACTTGCTGATTGGTATCTGTAATTTCATACCTAAAACTTAAATGACCATGATAATAATCTGATTCACCTAAGTAAGAACATGCAACACCATCTATTAATAAGCTGTGATGTAAGTACGTCAATAATTCAATCATTTTATCTTCCAGCACCTTTACTTATTTATTTTTGTACTGATTACCACATAGTTTTACTCAGCTTTTTTCTTTGCTTCATCCAACTTCTTTTCAATCCATTTATCTCTTAAATAGCAGTATGGGAAATATCCCCATAAACACATAAAAAATGCAACGCTATGATTGAACCACAATTCAGCAAAGAACCATTTAATATTCTCTTTCAATCCAATATAGTGACCTACATATGTTGCATGTACAGCTAGTACGAAACAACTATACTAAATCCTAAAATGGCCTTTATATGGCTTTTCATATCATAACTCTAATGCGTCATTAATTCCTGTTCCGCCATAGTAATATCTTCCTGTACCCATCTGTTAATACTATCGTTTAGTTTTGTCGGAAGTGCTTGCAATTTTAGGTGAAATACACGCTCGTTAAACCGACGTCCACCTTCATCTGGGAAACTATAATATATTACAATACTGTCAATTATATTGACATGTTGTACCGTAAAACGTAGTTCTGTTGTGTCTGTTTTCGTATCGGTAGCACCAAGACCATTGAATGTATATTGGACGTTATGTTTATTCTGATTAAGATAAAATACTATTTCTTCCTGTGATAGATCTTCTAAACTTTTTCCTGTTCCCATTATTATATTGTTGTATTTATGCTTACTATTTCAGTATCGGCTTTAAGATCAAACGAAAATTGATAAAGTAAAGGCATATTTCATATTTTTCCAGGTCTACATCTATTTAAAGAGCATGTTGCACTTGCTAGGTAAGTAATCTTATCTAGGCATTGCTGTTTTATGTTTTTTTCATCGTCGGTTTAGATTATCTTCAATCTGTTTAATATCAACAGCAATCTGTTCCATAATATCCTGAGGTATGTTGGTTGATATGGCTGTTAATATATAATATTCTATGTCCTTAATGTCTGTTTCTTTTTTGATATCAATGGAAATCATATTTACATCATAAACATAATTCACATCATAGTTTAGTTGCATTACTTCATCATTGGATCTTATAGTTTTACCTATCTTAATATAAGAGTAGTTTTTATTTAAACCTATGAGTAGGTCTATAGCCTTTTCAACGGTTAATCTTTCTGAATGCCTCATTAATGGTCTCTATTAGTTTTTGCTGCTGCTTCTTTGATATCATCTTGTATGATTTTAATTCTTAAACTTGAATCGTTGATTAATGACTTAGGATATTCATTAAACATCATTGAGTATTCTGGTAAGGATGCAATCATATCCTTATTTTGGTAACGGTCGATATTAATCCTTACACTAAATTTCGCTTTTAAATCACCAGACTTTACTTCATATTCCGCCACAATTAATCCAGGAGTCATTGTTGTAATATCACCAATATATGTAAAAATCATGCTGCTATTATATCCAAATACTTCACTTAGGGTTGAGATTGCGTGCATTCTTTCTGCATTACTTATACCTTGCATAATAGCTATGGGTTTAAATGTGACTCAACAATTAATAGATCAGCTTTAATCAAATCAGTAGTTGCTTGATTCAATTCTGTATCAGGATCTGCAAATATTTTTAAACGTATTGGCCTTGTTTCATGGTTCGGTGGATCAAGTGTTACTATCACTTGAAAACCACCAGTATTTTCATCACTATCAATTTCATACTGAAGTGATAGTTCAGTGTTATTATTTGTTACTATTGGATGTAAAAACCTATATGTGACACCTTCATTCCTTTTAAACACTTGGTGACAACCTGTTTTCACAAAATCTATAAATCCATCTGTAATTTTCATAATACTAATATAGAAAATAGAATCCTGCCAGTCAGTAAAGACATTTCGGATAGCCAGTATATGAGTTTTTAAGAATTAAAACGTCGATTTCATTTCAATACTTAGATTGTTTGAGTGGTTGATTATCATTTGATTCACATTCAATAGTATATAATTTATTTTCAGGTATCCTTACAAAGCCAGTTATTATAAATTTTCCATCTTTAATATCAACAGCGTCCGCAAATGGTTCAGCAAGATAAGTATTGTCAACTAAAATGAACCTATACATCCCAATTTTATCAGGTGTAAGAAATGAGTCAACTGCCTCTTTCGTCAATACTATATTTAATCCCTTAGCTTCGGTCATTACACTAGGATATACTTTGCCGTTTATAGTTTTACCGACTATATTCTTGTAATACTGTTGTAACGCATTGTGGAAAAGGACAGTGCAGATTATTGGCGCATCAATGTAGCGGTAAAACCTTAACTATTTATCGAGCCAGTGGTGAAAGTTTACAGATAGCAATTTGACCACTATGGCTAACATAAAAAAATGAATGCTTATTGTGGAATCAGCGGTTTGCATTATAGAATTATTCGATATTTATATAAAATTATCTTAAGAAATGAAATATCTAAATATTGTCCATAACCACCCATATTAAATTTGATAATCAAAAATTTTAACAATTATTGTATGAATAACTTACTATCAGAAATGACACCAGGAGATATTATAAGTGGCGCAAATAATAAAAACAAGAACAAATTCATTAGGTCCCATTATATTATTTTTTTAGCAGACATAAACAATCCTGATTTTTTTCATGGTGCTATGCTTACGCACGCTGCACGATTCGGAAACATAAAAATGGGAAAAAATTATTTTGAAACCCACAAGACATGCGGGAATGCTTGGGATGTTACATATCACAATAGTTTTATGGCTAAAGATCTTTTGCGAAAAAAAAAGATTGGGCTCCATTTACACAGGTAGGTAAATTGACAACTGAAGGTTTAGATTTCGTTTTGGAAAAATTGGCCGGGCAAGTTGCCATTGATTCTTCATTAAATAGATAGCTTCTAAAGTTGACGCCTTCTATTCCGGCCAAAAAAAATTTGCAACATATATTAATTGATCTATGGAAATAATATTTTCTTTTTTTAAATCCCTCAATCATGAGACTTGGATTGCAGTGTATGCAGCAATCTTATCTACTGCATTAACTCTTCGAGAAATTTATCTCAAACGAGCAAGAATTGATACATCTTATTTCTTTACAGCTGAATATGGTACTCATGATGTCATTACTATATATAACATGTCAGAGAAAAGCATTGCGATCTCTAATTTTGAATTTTTTTATTCAAAATATAAGATACTTTCGTCACGAAAGTATTTAAGTACAGGAAGAGAACAGGATCATATTAACTTCTCAATTGGCTCACATTCCACATTTGATTGGGAGATTGATGAACAGTACAAATTTAAATTGCCAAGTAATAAGAATCTGTACTTAAGGATGAAAGTAATGGGGAAAAGATGCTACCTAGTCAAATGCGTATATGCCCCTAGTCGTTGGTGGTCTTTGCACTGATTTCACTATCTAAACTATGATAATATGCAAATTATCCGTATATTAAGTTCATAGCATTGCAGCTATAATGTACTATGATTTTATTGAGTAATTCATGAGTCAAAATCGAAAAAGCTTAAAAAACGTCAATTAAAGGCTGTTAGCCTACTTTAATAAAGTCCCGTCCGGTCCACTCAAAGGGTATCAAAAACCAGAAAAGCCTGCAAATCGTATGATAACAGGCTTTTCTGGTTTAGCGACTCCCCGAAAACGTCGATCCTAATCCAATGCCCATCTTTGATCGAGGCTACCTATTCTTCTTCTAAAACAGCTTTGGCTTTTTACACGGTATCGCTACGTGAACATTTAAAACTTATTGGCAGTAAATTGAAAATATTTTAGAAAACAGTGTTCTGGCAAGATCATCACATTAGTTTCTATAATAGGAATGATCAGCCCCCTGGCGGGAAAGCCTGTTAGGACATCTTTTCTTTATACTGGTTAACCCAGGCTTCCATGGAATCAAATACATTTGATAAACTAGAACCCTCAGCTGTAAGCTCATACTCAACACGAGGAGGAGACTCGCGATACGCCTTACGGGTAACGAACCCGTCCCGTTCCAGTTCCTTTAATTGCTCTGTAAGTACTTTTCTGGAAAGCCCGTTGATCCGAACATCAATTTCACCAAACCTTTTTGGTCCCAACGCTAAATAATATAGTATGATAGGTTTCCATTTTCCTCCCACCAACATTAAAAAAGAAGTTATTGGGCATTTTACGTTTTCAATCGCCATAGACTCTGTTACCTTAAGGTTACTACTTTTTTCGTTCTCTATTTACTAATTGTTACTTAATAAAACTTTTATTAGTTACTTTGTGAAACAAATGTACATCTTTTCCTAACAATACAATAAATCAATATTGGACACCGGAAAAAATAAGGCAATTATATAAAATATTAAATCTTAAAAAATGAAAATAGGAATCACTGGTGCGACAGGACATTTAGGTCAATTGGTTATCGCAAAATTGAAAACAAAAACAGCTCCCGAAAATCTGGTAGCATTGGTGCGTAACCCTGAAAAGGCGATACAATTGGGTGTTGAGGCAAGGGCTTTTGATTATTCAAAATCAGATGGGCAAGTCGACGCGCTGAAAGGAATCGATGCCCTTTTGCTTATTTCAGGCAGTGAAGTCGGACAACGTATTTCACAACATCAAAATGTAATAAAGGCAGCTAAGGAATCAGGTGTAAAATGGATTGTGTATACCAGTTTACTGCACGCCGCCACTTCTGAAATGGCTTTGGCACCAGAGCACGTGGCTACAGAAAAAGCATTGGAAGAATCTGGCATAACGTACACTATTTTACGTAATAGCTGGTATACAGAAAATTATGCCGCATCTATTCCGGGTTCCGTTCAAGCCGGTGCAGTTATCGGAAGTGCCGGTGAAGGAAAGATTTCCTCTGCTACCCGTGAAGATTATGCAGAAGCTGCCGCAGCGGTCTTAACTACAGATGGGCATGAAAACAAAATCTATGAATTAGCAGGTGATGAGGCCTATACCCTATCCGAATTTGCCGCTGAAATCTCCCGTCAGTCTGGCAAGGATATCCCTTACCATAATTTGTCCGAAGCGGACTTTACTGCTGCACTAGTAAACATTGGCTTACCAGAAGGATTCGCACAAGTTTTAGCAGATAGTGATGCGAAAGCGGCAAAAGGTGCTCTTTTTTCTGATAATAAAACATTATCCCAACTGATCGGACACCCAACTACCCCCTTGGCAACTGTAGTAAAAAGTTTTTTGGTATAAATAAAAATTAACAGGTTTGACCCGCAGGTTGAAGAGATAGGTTTGGAAATATTTAATTTTCAGGCATCCGTACCTAAATAGTTCAATTCAATCAGGAAGAACTGCACTGGCTGTTTTCTTCCTGATTGATGCCATTTGCTAATCCGACCGTTACTTCACTACAGGGAAATTACCTCCATCAATAAAATAATTTGCACCTGTAATGTAAGAGGCTTTTGGCGAGACCAGGAAATTAACCAATTCCGCAGTCTCTTCCGGCTCGGCCATTCTTCCTAAGGGCACCCCGCCAACTCTTTCAAAAAGCGTTTGTGTCATTTCATCGACCGTGATACCAGATTTTTCAGCTAAATCTTTTAAGAACACCTCCATAGCCTCAGTTTTGGTCAATCCTGGAGATACTGTTAGCACCCTCACCCCTTGAGGACCTGTTTCGTCTGCTAAGGCTTTACTATATGCATTTAATGCCGCTTTAGCGGAACTGTAAGCCATGGTTGACTCCCATATCGGAAACTGTCCGCTGGTGGATGATATATGGATAATAACGCCGCTTTTTTGCTGGAGCATTTTAGGCAACAACGCCCGGTCCAAACGCACTGATGACAGCAGGTTTACTTGCAATGCCTGGTCCCAGTCGTCATCTGTCAGCGTACCGAACCCTCCGCCAGGATAAGTATTCGCGCCCATATTATTCACCAGGATATCTACCCCACCAAATAATTCATTAATCTGCCCGGCTACTTTGATCACATCTGCCGGTAATGATAGGTCTGCCGCGATGAAATGATGATCCGAATCTGCTTCTACCGGACTGTTTCGCGCTGTTACGATCACTTTAGCCCCTGCCCTTGCCAACCTGTTTGCGATAGCCTTTCCAATACCTTTTGTACCGCCCGTTACTAGTGCTATTTTTCCTTCCAGGTCTCTGTCCTGATTTTCTTGATTACTCATTTTATAAAAATTAATTTACTTTTGTTTCGCAAAGTAACTAAAGCAAATGCAGGTAATTACTATTCTGCCTGATATTAGCAGTTACCTGGTGGTGACTAAAGGCAATTAACTGGTAACATATAAGTAACTAATGAGAAAAATGCTGCAAAATCCGGAAAACTGTGCTGTAGTACGCACTGTAGGTTATATAGGGGGAAAATGGAAGCCGATCATCCTGATCCGTTTATTAAATGGAGGCAAAGTGCGTTTTGGAAAATTGGCAGTACAAATGCCTGATATATCCCGAAAGATACTTAGTCAACAATTGAAAGAGTTGGAAGAAGATGGTTTGATCCTGCGTTACAGCTACATGGAAAAACCGCCACGCGTTGAATATGAACTAAGTGAGTCTGGTAAAACACTAATCCCTGTTTTGAAAGCCATGTACGACTGGGGCATTCAAATGGAAGACCCCGCAACAAGAGGGACCTGGGATCCAATTGTCAAGTGATCTTTCAACCTGTTAAATTCAATTCCTGAAATAGCTTGGCGTAACATTAGCTTGTCTTCGAAAAAAGTGGTTAAAGTGAGATATCGGGTTTAGCATTTACATTAACCACCGGTACATGTTTCACCGGAAAATTTACAGAGTTCGCAATAAAACATAATTCACTGGCTTTTTTATGGAATTCCATTGCTCTTTCAACCATGGAAGGGTCGGCAACCGTCACCACAGGATTGAGTACAACCTCAACAAAATGACCAGACCCATCTGATTTGGTTACCATCAGGCCGGTCGCGTTGTCAACATAGTCTACTACGACTACTCCCCCGACTGTGCAGACATGCAAATAAGATAAGAGATGACAGGCACTTAGTGCTGTGACCAGCATATCTTCGGGATTATATTTGGTTTTATCTCCTCTGAATGTTGGATCTGCAGAGCCAATAAGAGTTTCCTTTTCTGCGATACCTACTGAATACTCACGCCCATAAGCTTTATAATCAGAAGTGCCCTGCCCCTTGTTTCCATCCCATTTTAAAGACAGTTTGTAGTTATGTTCTCTATTCATCGGAACAAAAATACCAAAAGCTTTCATTTTAATGAGCTACAATCGTAAATGGTTCCTTCCGAACCTCTAGCCAATTCACAAAAAAAGAACGCTTCTGAAACGTCGGTCCAGAAGCGGTCTTTTTGAAGTATTTAAATCTGAAGTCGTTATTTCGGCATCAGCACGGTATCTACTACATGAATGACACCATTTTTTTGGTTTACATCTGCAATAGTTACTGTACTCATTCCACCTTTTGCATCTTTCAGTACCAATTTTTTACCGTCCATCCAGGCCCATAACTTTCCGCCTTCAACAGTTGTCAATTCAGCTTTACCATTTCCGGCTTTAATTGCAGCAGCAATTGCTTTGCTATCCATTTTTCCGGAAACAACGTGATACGTTAAAATTTTAGTCAGTGCAGCTTTATTCTCTGGTTTAAGCAAGGTGGCTACAGTTCCTTTAGGTAGTTTATCAAACGCAGCATTAGTCGGGGCAAATACAGTAAATGGACCAGTTCCTTTTAAGGTTTCTACTAAACCCGCTGCTTTAACAGCTGCAACTAATGTAGTATGATCTTTAGAGTTAACAGCATTATCGATAATATCCTTGGTAGGATACATTTCAGCGCCACCAACCATTTTAGTGTCTGCAGACATTTTCATGCTCGATTGTGCTTTAACTGCTGTTGTTGAAGCAAATGCGATAGCTGCTATTGCAAATGCGGATAAGAATATTTTTTTCATTTTAGTTTTGATATTTGCCATATGTACGGTGGATATACCCGTCACGGTTTCCAAAAAATAAAATAAACTATCAAAACACTGATTTTCAATTCAATAATCGCTTTAAAAACATTACTCCTGACTTAAGCCCTCCTAATTAAATTCGGTAAACCCAAAAAGAAATACACCGGCGGCTGCAGGACAAGAGATCAACCTGCTCATACGTACATGGAGAACTATTTCCATTATTACGACCATTATGATACATAATAAAAGTTGAAAGTAGACTAATATACTATAAATCAGTATGCATAATTTTCTTATGTATATAGGTAAATTATATATATTTGTTTTATGCATATACCAAATAATTTGTTGAAGGGCAGTCTTCAGACTATTATTCTGAACCTGCTTAAGGAGAATGACCGGATGTACGGTTATGAGATCACCCAAAAGGTAAAAGACATCACTAGTGGTGAAATCAAACTGACAGAAGGCGCTATGTATCCCGCGCTTCATAAAATGGAGGCGGAAGGTTTATTGGAAACCAGCACCGAACAAGTCGATAACCGCATCAGAAAGTATTATGCGTTGACATCTGCCGGACTGGAAGCACTTGAAATAAAGGTTCAGGAAACAACCAGTTTTATGGAGAACTTAAAGCTTCTTTTAAACCTCAAACCTGAACGTACATGAAAGCTAGTATCCCGCAACAGGAACAGATCAGGTCTTGTCTGAATGAGTTCGGGCTAACCAGGCAGTTAAAAGATGAGATATATGACCACATTCTCTCCGCACTGGAAAAAGAGAAAGGCGAATCCTTCGACCTCGACAAAATCAAATCTCATATCAAACAGGATTTCAGCGACATAATTAATCAGCCTAAAGTCGTACTTCGTTATAAAAGACTAAATACCTTATTCGGGTGGGGCGTCTTTTTAATTGCCCTGACTACTTATTGGCTGACCATGGAGCCAACAGTAAGCTTTTGGGACTGTGGAGAATTTATAGCAACCGCTAATAAATTACAGGTTGGCCACCAGCCCGGCGCCCCCCTTTTTCTAATGATTGGCAAAATGTTCACTCTACTGGCCATGGGAGAAACCTCAAGAATTGCCTACTGGGTAAACTGGAGTGCCGCAGTGGCCAGTGCAGCAACAATTATGTTTTTATTCTGGACTATTACCGCACTGGCTCTTAAAGTCAAATCCGGAAAAAATCTTCAGTCAAATACCTGGGCGATACTTGCGGCAGGAACTGTTGGCGCCTTAGCTTACACATTTTCAGACACTTTCTGGTTCTCGGCAGTGGAATCTGAGGTCTACGCGTTGTCATCTTTATTTACAGCAATCACCTTTTGGGCAGTATTTCGGTGGGAAAGTACGGCAGACAACCGCTGGCTTTTATTCATCGCATTTATAATCGGACTTTCTATAGGTATCCACCTTCTGAGCCTGCTCATCATTCCGGCAGTCTCCCTGGCCTGGTACTTTCATCATTATTCAAAAACTACTTTTAAAGGTTTGCTGAAAGCATTTCTTGCAGGCTGTGCAATTGTTGGTTTAGTACAATTTATCGTTATCCAATACATGGTTAGTTTTGCTGCGTATACGGATCTGTTCTTTGTAAATGAATTAAAGTTACCATTCGGATCAGGCGCATTAACTTCACTGATTACTATTGCATTACTATTATTTTCAGGAGTTAAATATAGCATCAAAAAACACTATCCAAGATTAAATCTGGCACTACTAAGCACAGTGTTTCTGATGTTTGGATTCAGTTCTTATATGATGATTATTATTCGTGCAGACGCCAAAACTAATATCAACCTGAGTAATCCGGATAACCCTTTTTCTTTATTTGACTACCTGTCCAGAAACAGCTATGGCTCTACCCCGTTACTCTACGGACAGACTTTTGATGCAAAAAACACAGCTAATATCCCCAAAGAAGACACCTACAGGAAGGGGAAAACAAGCTATGAAGTTTCCGGCAGCCGTTACCAGCAGAAATTCGACAGGAACTTAATTTTCCCACGCACCTACAGTCAGAAGCCGGGGCACGTGCAATACTACAGGGACTGGCTGGACCTTGGCGAAAATGAAGGTCCTGATATGTTGTCTAATCTTAAATTCTTCAGTTCCTGGCAGGTCGGATTTATGTACTGGCGTTATTTTCTATGGAATTTTTCCGGCAGGCAAAATGACATACAGGGACAGGGTGAGATTCAAAATGGGAATTGGCTGTCTGGGCTGAATTTTATTGACGGCCCACGTTTAGGCAGTCAGGAAAATCTCCCGGATCGTATGAAAGCTAACGAAGGTCGGAATGTCTATTTCGGCATACCGCTGATTTTAGGAATTTGCGGACTATTATGGCTGAGTAAAAAGGATAAGTCTGCACTGATATTGGTGAGCACCGTTTTCTTTTTTACCGGTATCGCCATCATTCTGTATCTCAACCAGGATCCGCTTCAGGTCAGAGAACGTGATTATGCCTATACGGGCTCCTTCTACGCATTCGCGATCTTTATTGGATTTGGCGTATTCTTCCTGCAAGACAATTTCTCCAAACTGATGAATCCGAAATGGAGCTTGATGCTCGTAACGGCATTTTGTATGCTTACCGTTCCCCTGAGAATGGCCACCCAAAACTGGAATGATCATGACCGTTCTGCTAAAACTACAGCACTGGACTGGGCAAGAAACTACCTGAATTCCTGTGAAAAGGATGCTATATTGTTTACCAACGCAGATAACGATACCTATCCACTATGGTATGCACAGGAAGTTGAGGGTATCCGAACTGACATCAGAGTTATTTCTTTACAGTTCTTACAAGATCCGTCTTTTATTAACCAATTAAGGAAACCGTTAAACGAAAGCCCTGCTATTCCTATGCAGATGAAAGAGGAACAGTACGTTGACGGGGTGCGGGACTATCTACCCTATGTAGATTATGGGATCAAAGACAGTGTGGAACTAAAAGATCTGTTAGCTGTAATGACATCTGAAAATAAGAGTGATCAGGTGGAAATGGCTGACGGTACATTTATGAATTTTCTGCCAGCCAGAAAGCTAAAAATGACAATAGATGCCAATGAGCTTGTCCAAACAGGAACTTTACCAGCAGACGAGATACACAAAGCAGCATCTTCGATGGAATGGACTTTCAAGAAAAACTATGCTGGCAAAGGTGATCTGGCCTTATTTGATATCCTGGTTCAGAACAACTGGAAAAGACCAATATATTTTGCGACTTCGGTATCTGAGGATTCCTATGCCGGTATGGATGATTATCTTTATCTGGAAGGCTATGCCTACCGCCTTCTGCCTATCTCGCATGAGAAAGAGGAACTGCAGGGTAAAAGAGAAAGAACAAATACTATTGTTCTCTATAAAAATATGATGGAGAAACTGGATTTTGCAGGTTTTAAAAAATCGACATATCTGGATCCTGAATCCAGAAGGATTCTGAATTCAACCTGGGAACTAAATAACACATTGACTGCGAACCTTATAAAGGAAGGTAGAAGTAAAGAAGCAGGGTTAGTCTTAAATAAAGGTTTAGATCAGTTACCACTGCGCAATTACAATGTCAGTGATACACTTTACCGGATGTACACGGTGCAAAATCTATATGCTTTAAACAGAACTCAGGAAGCGGAGCAACTTGCCAGGCAAACAGCAGGGTTCCTGGAACAGGAGTTCAACTATGTCTATACCCTGCCGCCTGATTTTCAACGCAGGTATTTACAGGAAATCCGGTTTGGACTTGCCATATTAAACGGACTTGAAGACATCAGCAAAGGTTACAAGCGAGATAAGCTGAGTATCGAACTCCGTCAGCAGTTTATGAAAGCTGCAGACCGGTTTGGAATTAAGGTTTAGCAAATGATTGCATAAAAAAAGGGGCAGTCCGGATTGGACTGCCCCTTTAATTTATAAAGACTTCGTTTTAAGGACTAGGACTTAGGAATTGTCTTTAGCATTTCCTTAACAGCCGCTTCAAGCTGCTGATCCTGCCCTGCCAGTACTTTCTCGTATTCATTGGCGATAAGTACATCTGGTTCCAGCTGATGATTCTCGGTCGCATGTGTTTCATTCGGACCATAAGTACCGATCATCGGAATTCCGAAGACTAAACGGTCATTGATCTGAGTTTCCCACCATACGGCTGTTCCTGTTCCTGCTACCGGCATACCGATGAGTTTACCCATTCCCAGTGCCTTATAGGCATAGGGGAACATAAACGCATCAGAATAATTACCTTCGCTCATTAGCACACAACTTGGTTTTGACCATTTGTTTAACGGCTCACCACCTGTTGTGATATGTCCCTGAGGGCGTAAGGTGAAATATTGCTTACCACCCAGGAAAGTAACCAGATCATCATGCAACCAACCTCCGCCATTAAAGCGGGAATCGACGATTAATGCACCTTTATCTTTGTTTTTACCGAGTACTTTATCAAAAGTAACCCTAAAACTAGGGTCGTCCATGCTTCTCACATGTACATAGCCGACTTTACCACCAGAAAGGCTGTCAGTCAAATGTTCCATCAGCTTCACCCATTTCTTATAAAGCAGGACGCTGGTTTCCACTGAGGGCTTGATTGGCTTTACACTTTCTTCTAGCTGACTACCACCTTTTAACGGGCGGAAAGTAATTCTTGTCAGCTGACCGGCTTTTTGATTCAACAGTTTTGCCCAATCACTTTTCTGATTAAGCTGCACGCCATCAATTTTCTCGATGAGCATATCTTTTTTCATCTGCGAACCAGCCCTGTCAAATGGACCTCCCGGAATAATTTCCTTTACAAGCAGTCCGTCACCTTTACGACCCAGATCATAGATCAGACCTAAAGCCGCAGTTTCATCGCCGTTTGGAAACGAGGGGCTATAACGTCCACCGGTATGCGAGGCATTTAATTCACCAAGAAACTCACTTAAAAGAACCTGAAAATCGTATTCATTGTTGATATATGGTAGAAATTGCTTGTAATTATTATAATAATAATCCCAGTCGACACCATGTAGTTTCGGATCATAGAACTTCTTTTTCACTTGCTTCCAGGCATGCTCCAGAATATAAGCCCGTTCAGCAGCAGCGTTCAGCTCCATCTGTGAATTGATCTTCACTACATTAACCTTTCCATCTTCTGCGTTTATTTTGCTGATATTGCCATTGGCAAGCACGAATAAAGATTTACCATCATCGCTGATATCAAGACTTGCATAAGGTGCGTCCAGCTTAGCCAGTACCTTACTCTCATTGGTCCTGGTCTGCGTTACCCAAAGATCGAAACCTTTTTCATAACGTGCCATATAGTACAGTTTCTCGCCATCTTTAGAAAGCTTAAGACCTGTAATTGTTGTTGAAGCATTTGTTAAGCGTTTAGTTCGGTTGTCCAGATTTTTCAGGTCATAATTAACTGGTTTATCGGTTCTTGCAGCTTCTTTTTTCTGTTTAGCCGTCAACACGATCTGTTTACCTGCTGTATCTTTTTTCTCGGCGTCCTTTTTAAGGTCAAAATCTTCCTTACTCAGCTGGAATCTATCCCAGGCAGCCTGATCAAAGAACATCGCATAAATATCTGCCTGACTACCCCTGCTCAGGTTCTTCATACCGTCTTTGTCCGTAATCCAGTACATCATCTTGCCATCTAGTCCCCATTGAGGAGTCTGATCACTAAAACCGCTTTCTGTCAAATTTACCCGTTTACCCGAGCCGTCATCTTTAATCAGCACCACTTCATTTTGAAACCAGCCGCCACCTTCTGTCGATTGTGCCAGCAGAAACTGACTATCCGGAGACCAGGTAAAATACTGGTCACCATCTGCATAAGAGTAATTTAACCCCTGTGGCAATAACGTGCGTGTCGTCTTTGCAGCGATATCAAAAGATTTAAGGACATTCCTTTCTTCCAGATAAGCGATTTTTTTACCATCCGGCGAATAAACGCCCTGAAACTCATCTTTAGGTCCGGCAATGACAGATTTCACATCCAAAACAGTAGCCACGTAAAAATAAGGCTCAGAAGCATTTACAATACTTACCTCGTCAATATCCCAGGAGCCTTCATGCTCTGCGGAAAACAGTAATTTACGACCATCAGGGCTAAAATCGACCATTCTTTCCTGATAAGGCGTATTTGTAATCCTTTTGGTAGTGGAACCGTCTGCTGAGCTTACAAAAATATCACCTCTGTAAACAAATGCAACTTGCTTTCCATCTTTTGAAACAGCCATTTCAGCTGCCTGGCCTTTTACAGGCAGCGTTGCAATCTGATCTGCAGAAAAGTCCGCCTGTAAGTTTATGTCTACTTTAACCGGCTCTGCGCCCTCTTTTAAGGTATAAACATCCCCATTATAGGTAAACACTAATGAACCGTTAGCAGCTCTGGACAAATTCCGAACAGGATTCTGCTCAAATTTGGTCAGCTGCGTAACTTCCACCGGGTTTTTTAACGAAGAACGAAATAGGTTTTGATTACCATTACGCTCACTCAGATAGTAAAACACACCATTCTCACCCCATACAGGTTCACGGTCCTCTCCTTTAAAATCCGATACCTTGGTATAAGTGCCACTATTAATCTGATAAGTCCATATATCACGTGTCACAGCTGAGGTATGATGCTTTCTCCAGGGATCTTCATAACCTTTTCTATCCTGAAAGATTACCTGATCACCCTGTGGGTTGTAATGGGCAAATTCCATTCCCGCACTGCTAATCATTCTGCTGCTCCCACCCTGAGCCGGAACTTCATATAGTTTCATAAACATTGCATTGTTCGGGAAACGTGCAGAGGTGTAGGTATCATAACGGTCGGTTCCGAAAATTACCGACTCATTATTTCCTGAAAAGTCATAAGGAATGTCTTTACTGGAATTATAAGTAAGTCTGGTGGACGACCCGCCTGCGGCACTCATAATATAAACATCGAAGTTACCATACCGGTCTGAAGCAAATGCTATTTTCTGACTATCACGGCTCCATACCGGATAACCACTATACGCAGATGCGATTGTTAGCGGCAAAGCCTGCCCACCTGCGAAAGGAACTTTAAACAAATTGCCTTTATAACTGAATGCAATCCATTTTCCATCGGGTGAAACTGCGGGTTGCTGTATCCATCTGGCTGGCTGTTGTGCCTGTGTGGACAAAGATGCCAATGCCAGAAAAATACCTAAGAGTACTGTTTTCTTCATTTGATGATTCTGTTTATTATAGTTTAGGGTTATCTTTAATCTTTAAGCAGATGCGGAACCAATAATTTGTTCCAGATGGCATATCCGGATGCATTCATATGAAGCTGATCTGCTTTGAAAATTGATGGGTTCATTTCCCCTTTTTTATCTAGCATTGGCGTAAAAACATCTATAAAAATAGCATTATTTTTATCTATTAAATAATTCTTAACCAACCTGTTAGTTTCAATAGCCTTATTAAATTCTTTATATCTGGAAGGGCTACCTTTGATAGCGAGATAAATTATCGGAACTTCCGGCAGGCGGGTCCTGATATCTGTATAGAGTTTTTTTATAGATTTAAATACCTGCTCAGCATTACTAGCTTCCAGTAAATCGTTTTCTCCGATATAAAGTACAATTTGTTTGGGCTGATATGGAAATACGATATCTTCCAGATACCGGTCAATATCAGCTGTAACTGCTCCTCCAATTCCCCGGTTGAGCACCGTATAATCTTTAAATGTTTTTGTGAAATCTACCCACAAGCGAATGGAAGAACTACCGACAAATAAGATAGGATTTTTCGGTGGTTCATAAACGCGATCATATTGTTTGATGGCCTGAATGTCCTGCCAGAAAGGAGGATGTTCCTGGGCTTTTAATGTGGTGTTTGAAAAAACTAAGAGAGATAAACCGAACAGAGCGGATTTTAAAATTCTATTCATTACATATATATTTAGGGTATCGATATGGTAAAACTAAGCTTTATGGGATTGTAAATGAAACAATATTGCATAAATTGAATATTTTTGTGCTTAGAAACTATGTTATTATGGCTCCACATCATTATTTTGTCATTTTAATGTAAGCTATTCACGAATAATAGCTGTTATCTTACATTTGACCAAAATGTAGCTAAAGTCAGCACAAACAATAATGCATTTCTGATTGTTTGCATTCATATCCCTGCTGGTTTGCAGGATGAAGCATCATCTTTTTGCATCAAATTTTAAGAATGGATCCTAACACAGATAATCCGGAAAGTCCCAAGCCAAAATACATATTCTCCAAAAGACTGGATAGCATGTTCTACAGTATTTACCATGCTTACCAGTTCATTCTCCGCTTCTTCAGAGAAGTTTTTGTACCGCCTTACGAATTTAAAGAAATCATCCACCAGTGTTATGAGGTAGGCTATAAGTCTCTGCCCCTGATCTCACTTACAGGATTTATTACAGGTATAGTATTTACGAATCAAAGCCGTCCTTCGCTCGCAAATTTTGGTGCGACGTCCTGGTTGCCTTCCCTTATTTCAATAGCTATCGTGCGTGCATTAGCTCCGCTTGTTACTGCATTAATTGCAGCAGGAAAGGTTGGATCTAACATGGGTGCAGAATTGGGTTCAATGAAAGTTACTGAACAGATTGACGCCATGGAGGTTTCAGCTACAAACCCTTTTAAATATCTAGTTGTAAGCAGAATAATAGCTACTACCTTTATGATTCCTGTACTTGTAATGTATACCGCATTTGTAGCTTTATTTGGTGCATTCTTAAGCGTACACAGTAATGAACAGACTAGTTTCGCAATGTTCTTTTCCCAGGTATTCGATTCTTTAAGCTTTCTTGATATTTTTTCGACAACTTTTAAATCGACAGTTTTCGGATTCACAATTGGAGCAGTTGGTTGTTATCATGGATACAATTCTTCGAAAGGTACTGAAGGTGTCGGACGGGCAGCAAACTCTGCCGTTGTTGCGGCCATGTTCCTTATTTTTGTGGAAGAAATTATTATTGTACAGATTGTAAATGCTTTCCGTTAATCCTTGACAAATATGCAACAGAAAGCTATAGACAGAAATAATGCAGTCATTGCAATCAAAGACCTTAAAAAATCATTTGGAGACCTTCACGTTCTCCGCGGCGTAGATCTGGAAGTTTACCAGGGGGAAAACCTGGTTGTACTTGGCCGTTCAGGAACGGGTAAATCTGTATTAATAAAAATTATTTCAGGTCTGCTTTATCCGGATTCCGGAGAAGTCAATGTATTAGGAAGAGAAGTAGAAACTCTTAACTCCCGGGATTTGATGGAGCTGCGTCTTAAAGTAGGCTTCTCTTTTCAAAACAGTGCATTATATGACAGTATGACGGTTCGTAAGAACCTTGAATTCCCGCTTGTCCGTAACTCCAGAAACTTAAGGCGCAAGGAAATCAATGTCCAGGTGGAACGAGTTTTAGAAGCAGTGGGTTTATCTCAGACTATCGAACAGATGCCTTCCGAACTCTCGGGCGGCCAGCGTAAACGTATTGGTATCGCCAGAACCCTAATTCTAAGGCCTGAAATCATGCTTTATGATGAGCCGACAGCGGGACTGGATCCTATTACCTGTATCGAAATTAACAACCTGATTAATGAAGTTCAGGAAAAATATAACACCACATCTATTATCATTACCCACGATTTAACCTGTGCCAAGCAAACTGGCGACAGAATTGCTATGTTGCTTGATGGACAGTTTGCAATACAGGGAACGTTCGATGAAGTATTTGCAAGTCCGGACGAAAGGGTACAATCTTTTTATAATTATAATTTCACAAAATAAATGAGCGCTACAGAAAATAAGAGATCAATTATAGTAGGAATTTTCATCTTTATAGGACTCGTCATCTTTATTGCGGGCGTACTTACTTTAGGTGGGAAACAAAAACGTTTTGTCAGCAGCATCACCCTGTTCGCCGTTTTTGACAATGTGAACGGTATACAGGCGGGTAATAATGTCTTTTTCTCGGGCGTAAAGATAGGTACAGTTAGCAAAATCAATTTCTATGGTACCTCACAGGTCGAGGTGACTATGCATATCGAGAAATCTGCACAGAAATATATCCACAAAAATTCACTGGCGAAATTAGGCTCAGAAGGTTTTATCGGTAACAAAATGATAGAAATACTCGGTGGGCCTACCCAATCCCCGGAAGTTGAAGATGGTGATAAACTGCAAATTGCGCAAGCTTTAGGGCCAGAAGATATAATGAAGACTTTACAAGCCAACAATGAAAACATACTGGCTATTACTAATGACTTCAAATCTGTTAGCTCCAGTATGCTGAAAGGCAAAGGTACTTTAGGCACTTTACTTACCGATTCGGTAATGGCCGACAGACTTCGTCAGATGAGTGTTAACCTTGAAAATGCATCTGCTACCACTGCCAGAGTAATATCAGCTATATCTCAATATACTTCTAAACTGAATAATAAAGGTACACTTGCTACGGAATTACTAACAGACACTACTGTATTCAGTAATCTGAAAAGTGCTGTCAAAAGTCTCCAGCTTACTGCTGCCTCTGCTTCGGAAATGACCAATAATCTGAACAAAACCAGTAGTAAACTGAATTCTGATAAGAATGCAATCGGTGTATTGTTAAATGATGAGGAGACTGGCGCTCGCCTGAAATCTACCGTCAGCAACCTAGAGTCGAGCACTAAAAAATTAGACGAGAATATGGAAGCATTGCAGCATAACTTCCTTCTGAGAGGTTTCTTTAAGAAGAAAGCAAAGGCTGAGGCGAATGCTGCAAAAGATGCAGAAAAGCAATAATCTATCTTTAAATAAGGTTGCCGCTGTTATCATAAATCTAAGCAGGCACCTGACCTCAACCATTAAACATAAATTACAGGCATAAAAAAAGGCACCCGATTGGGTGCCTTTGTATTTCATTTGTGGACGATTACGCCGGATCTTCGTTATATTGAATACCACCAACGTGTTTGTCAATCTGCCATCTTCCGGTTCCTTCTTCACCGATAACTTCAAACAGTTCGAGTGCGCGTCTTGCTTTATATTCCTCTTCACGTTGTTCTTTAAAGAACCAGTTAAGGAACTCAATAGTTACAAAATCTTGTTCTTTATAGCAATAAGCCGCAATGTTTTTCAATGATTGCGTTACGCTGATTTCCTGATCTAAGGCTTCTTCAAATACTTCTTTGAATGAATTGTATTCTATTTTGATGTTAGTTACTTCAGGAGAGATCGCGGTCCCGCCTAAATCCAATACGTATTTGTAAATTTTTAACTGGTGCATTCTTTCTTCTTCTGCTTGTTTAAAGAAATAGTCAGCAGAAAAGTCGAAACCATTTCTGTTACACCATGAAGCCATAGAAAGATAAGCAGATGATGATTGTGCTTCTTTTTTTATTTGTTGATTTAAAAGTGTTTCTACTTCTGTAGACAGCATACACTTTACACGAGTGATATCTTTCATATGAATAATATTAAATTGTAGTCTATTTGATGAATCAAAAATAGTGCTATAATTCTATATTACCTTATAAATGAGAAATATGGAAAGATTCTAATTCTAAGTAGTTAGAAAGACAGACGATATACTCTATCATGAATGATCCTGTTTAGCTCCAGCATCACGAAAGTTCCTTCAAGTAATTCTTTGAATGAAATGATCTCAAGCAGTGTTAATACATAACAGTGATCACAAGCGCAGATAAATACAATCTCTACGTCAGGAGCTTTGTCTGTAGCCAGCAACAGAGCCTCTATATCTATACCAAGCACCGCTTTTTTCAATTTCATCATGCAACGATAATCGAAACGCGCAAACTTACCAGCAAAGTCAACATACCAGCAATTCTCATTGTCCGACTGATAGACACTTCCATTACTGGTCTCAAATACAGGTGCTAATTTTACTTTTGGTGCGGCAACAAGTGTTTGCATGTGTAGATTTGTATTAGTCCTGCAAATATTGTGATTATTTAGACTTGTTACAAACAATATCTTAAATATTTTTTTATTCCTGTTTATATGGCTTGAAAGCTGGATTTTTTTTATTTTCAACAGCTGAATACACTCTATTCAAAACTAATCGAGCAAAACAAATATCTAAACACACCTATGTACCGCAGCATTTCAGACTTCGAAAAAAACTATCAGGAAGAAACCGCCCAGACACGCAAACTTTTCAGCCTGATTACGGAAGACAAAAAAAACATTAAGATCCACGAAAACATACGCAGCTTAAACAGGCTCGCCTGGCACATTACGCAAACGATTACAGAAATGGGTCTGCATGCCGGATTAATCGACTCTGATCCGATGGCAGAGCTTTCAAGCCCATCCACTATGGAAGAGATTATTCAGCTGCACGAAGAGCATAGCAGCCTTTTAAAGAAAAGAGTACGGTTAAAGTGGACAGACTCCAGCCTGGAAGATAGTATCGACATGTATGGCGAACAATGGCCAAAAGGAAAGGTACTGCATGTGCTGATCGCACACGAAGCCCACCACCGCAGCCAGATGACCATTATAATGCGCATGCTGGACTTACCTATTATTGGTATTTACGGTCCTTCAAAGGAAGAATGGCAGGCTATCGGCCTGCCCGCAATGGAATAAAACACCGTTTAAATGGCCTACTTGATGTCTTTTTGAAAAAAAACGACTTTATAATGAGGCATTTAAGCGATTGTTTAACTCTAGTGTTTGCACAAATAAACATTATTTGTACTTTTGTCGCGGAGAGTTGGCAGAGTGGTCGATTGCGGCAGTCTTGAAAACTGTTGACTGTTAAAGGTCCGCGGGTTCGAATCCCCCACTCTCCGCATAAGGAGAATGATTTCTCAAACTCATAGGGTTGCTCGAAATCGAGCAACCCTATTTGCTTTAATAACAGTGAGTTACATTTTAAATCTGGATTAACCGAAGGTGTTCTAAACATCCCATTTTTATATGTGAGACCTTCTTTGAACACCTCTCTAATCATCGCATGTTTTTGCCCAAGCGGTGCATCGATATATACCTGATGCAGGTTCAACATATACGGCAACACCAATAAATCCTGCTGGATATTGTCTGCCAGGTTATTCAAATTTTCAATTTCATCGTTCAACTTACCCTTTTCCCCTTTGAATTTTTGCATATTCCTCTTATAGGTATCATCATTGATAACATCAGTGAAAAGCTTCTGATCAACGGTTGCGATCATTACCTCTATCCCCTGCAATTGTTGTCTAAGCTCTTTTAACCTATTTTCATTTGATTTGAGGATCTCTTTTACTTTTCCCGAGACCAACAACACGACTTCATCCACAAATTCACTGGTAAAGCTTAAATGACGCAACAACTCTTCAAATTTTTGGTGCAACTCTATCCCAGATATGTTTATGTTGGAGTGATCCAAACAGCGGTAATACATATACTTCTTCAGTTTTCCGGTACTCCATCCAGCAGTTAAGTTCCTGCCGCAACAAGGGCTCTTAATAATCCCTTTTAATGGAAACTCTTCTTTCGGCTTGGATTTCATTTCTCTTTTATTGCCTTTTAACTTATCCTGAACCCGATAATAAAGTGACTCCGGTATGATTGCCTCGTGTTGACCCTTCACCAGTTTTTCGGCAAGTTTGCCATAGGCACAAACTCTTACTAGTCCGCAATACAAAGGATTGTTAAGCGCCCGAAATATTGCACTGGCGGAGTTATGCGGGAAACCAAGCTTTTTAACCTCCTTATGAATGATAAAATGAGGAATACCGTTCAGGTAATCCCTGTAGATTTTTTCTATAATAAATACCTTCGATTCGTCAATTTGCAAGATCATTTTACCATCGGTGTGTTTACCATTAATATAGCCATAAGGTGCTTTATTGAGGTATCTGCCTGATTCCTGCGCATGTCTTGCGCTTACTTTCGCCCGTTTCCTTATGGTCATTAATTCCTGATTGGCTATCAGGTATTTGAAGGCCCGGAGCAAAAACACAGAGGGATCGCTGGTGTCAATGTCTAATGGCTCACTCACAGCTATTACCTTCAGATCATGCTTTTTCTCTAAAAATTCGATCTTTTGCAATGCTTCGGGTAGGTTCCTGCTGAAACGGTCATGGTCAAATATGACAAGATATTTAACAGACTTCTTATTCTTTTTAATGAAATCTTCGAGTGCCTTATAATCTGGCCTATCAAATGTGAAACTGCTCTCCCCATCATCAATAAACAATGAGCCGAGCACCAGATCATTACGATCGCAATAATCACGAATACTTTTTTCCTGATAGTCCAGCGAATGGGTAGATTGGTCTTTTTTACTTATTCTTATGTATCCAATAGCGTTCATTTTCTATACTTATTCAATAGGTTTTCAAATACGATATCTGCTATTAAATTTACGAAATTTTTATCGCTGTTTAATGAATTTTCTAGCTTTTTAGCCTCAAGAACAGGCTTTTTTCGTTTTGGCTTTGGTCGCCTTTTGGAGGTTATTTGCTTCATAAAGCAAGATATTCAATTATCAAAATACACTAACTCTAGTAGTGCATTTTAAATCTCCTTAAATAAAGCGAACTAATTACGAGAGTACTACTAGAGTCTATTTGACGAAATACACTTAGTCAGTCTTTTGAGTAATAGTAAAAGTGGAAATAAGAGGCTTGTAAACATCCCCACCAACACTATCATAATATCGACCTGCAAGGTCTAAATATCTGTCATCACGAGATACCTTATAATACATCGTAGATTTTATACGCCATAATAAAAGCGCCTTCCATATATTTTTCAATATTGGCGTCTTAGTCGTAAATACAAATTTTATAACCTCTAACATCAAAATAATACCTACCAAAACTCGAAGATCTTTGAAAAATTGCTTAAAAATTAGTGCTCCAGCAGCAATCAGTAGAATAACCAAAATATCAAGGCATCTTATAATTATCTGCGTTGAAACAACAGCTTTCCTAATACTTTTTTCAGCTCGTGACGTAATATCTTCATAAGCGTCCAATTTGTCAATATTGTTTTCTCGCCATGCATCGAAAAACGTTTCTGAGAATTGGTTAAAGGTGAGAACCTCCTCGTTTTTATTTATAGTCAGTTGATTAGAAAACTTGTATCTTTGATTAGCATATGTCCTAAGTACCTCGCTGAGATATTCAGGATTTTGAGTTTTCATCCTGACTTGTGAAATGTAGTTCAAAATATCTTTACCATTATATTTAAACTCAGAAGTTCTTCTCTTTAAAAATTTGAGAAATAGTTCATAATCAACTTCCTGATCAACCTCATTAAATGAATGGTGGATCAAAAAAAGTTGAGATGGCATGATTGTTTCTGGGACCTTAACCTCCGATATTTCATTTAGAATATTATTAAGACTTTTATCCGTCGATAAATAAAAAGATTTAACATCTGAATAATTATAATTATTAGCCCCTCTCTTGTTTCGCACGTACAAAATATTGTAGGCGTCGACTTGAGCTGCTAAATTGGAATATTTATTTCTTATCTTTTTTTTCTTTTTAAATAGCTCCTGTGCGAATTTGTTTACTGCCTTTTGCTCAAAATTAACTTGACCATTTATAAGTGCAATGTTCATTTTCTTACACAAAACATTAAAGTCTGTTAGAATCTTCAATTCATATTGAGAAGGATTATTAACTGTTTTAGCCGATCTTAGCTGGGAATAATGAACTATGAAATCTTGGTTAAACATATCTGCACCCTCCTCTATTAGGTCAGCTATAACCTGGATTTGGTTATTTGATTCAGCTCGTGTAAAAACATGAACAATCTGCTCAAGTTTTCTCCTCAACTCATTAAAGGTATGAGATGTGTACCCAAATTTCACACCGTCATTAAAGCAAATCTTTATAAGATTTTCACAACATTCTCTCCTTTCTTCGCCACCAACACCTAAGATTCGAAAAATAACATTTGTGTCTAAAACATAGATTTTGTCTTTAAAAATATCCTTAGTTAGTTTACTTACGCCTCTCCCAGAGGTTATTAATGCAAACTCAACAGCTTTTAGGAAAACATTATAAAGAGCAGTGTTTTTTTCATGGTCATTGTATTCCAAAAATTGATTAAATATTTCAATTTCATTAGGCTGAAATTTTTCGTGTGCACCGGCTGATAATATTGAGAGAAGATTGTCGGTTGCGAACGAGTTTATATTATCATAAACTGACGAATACAATATTGCCTTAATAGTCTCCAGATGTTTTTCTTCTAATGAATTTTCTTTTAAAAATTTCTCTATGTAGGTGTCAATGGAGTGATCCTTGATTTTAGAATTTATTTCAGAATACTTGCTTGGTGTAAGTTTTATTAAAATATCATTTTGGCCAGGCGTAAGTTCAAAGTATTTATTGTTCGACAAAAGGCTATCTAGTAAATCAAAATCCAAACTTACTTTTAGAATACCTATCAAATATTTAATAATTTCTGCTTTGTTTTTTTCCTCATTGTTGTTTTCATAGAGAAATTCACATACTAAAGACGTAGTGATTTTTTTTAAATCATTAGCCTCTCTATCATTTAACAGGCAATTTAGCCTAAACAAATCAAACTGTGTATTCATCCAGTAGTCTATTAATGTGGTTTAGTAATCCACGGGGAAGTTATGGAATATTTCTAACTTTTTTAGCAATTCCACTTTACCCCATTATTTCTCCCTACTAGAGTACTGCCCCTTTACAGACTTTTCATTTTTGACCCAACAAAAATTTAAGCCATGAAAGAACAACATTTAGAAGCACTGGAAGAACGGACTATCAACAACCGCAAGATCGGAACACCCAATGTCAAAGGCCGCAAGTATAAAGGCAATCCTTACATGAAATTTAAAAAGGCTAAGGCAGAACCGAGGCAGAAAATTCGGCAATTGTTACGGACATCGATACCGCTGGAGGAACTCCGAACCTTGCAAAATGTCCAGCAGACTACAACATCACATTAGACGATAACAAAATCTTTCATTTCACCAAAATCCGAGGTTCAATAGCAGCTTCGAGGGTAGCTTTTTGGCAAACGTGGGTTCGCAGCAAGATGGATTTTTGTAGACAAAAACATCTTGCCATCCTTACGGCTGGGGCATTCACTCGGAACTCGTGATGCCTTAAAACTTTTAAATAAGCGCCAATGTCAAGACCTAAAAAAGCAGAGCAAGAACAATTTCGACACCTGATCAGAGTGCGTGTTAATGATGCAGTTTATGAGCGTTTGACCAAGCTACAAAAACAAACAGATTGCCGTAGCATTTGCGAAATGGCAAGAAAGATTCTATCAGGTGAGCGCATTAACGTATTTCACAGAGAAGCGTCTTTAAACGGGCCAATGGAAGAGTTGGCATTGATCAGAAAAGAATTGAAAGCAATCGGCATTAACATCAACCAACAGACCCATCATTTCCATATCAGTGAAAATTCCAATGAAAGAGCATTCTACTTTAGTAAGACAGCTACATTGTATAAAGGTGTAGATAACAAGGTTGACCAATTGCTAATTATCGTAGCCAAACTTGCAGAAAAATGGTTGCCAAAATAGAAAGCGGAAAAAGTATCAGAGGCATTCTGCATTACAACGAGGATAAAGTAGAGCTTGGCGAAGCTACACTTATACTGGCTAGTGGCTTTGCAGGTGATATTGAAAAGATGAACTTGGTACAAAAGTTAAAAAGATTTGAGCACCTGACCATGCTGAATGCAGCCATCAAGACAAACGCACTTCATATTTCCCTTAATTTCGCTTCTTCCGACAAACTAGACAGTCAGAAATTACAACAGATTGCCGCTGATTACATGGAGCGTATCGGATTCGGCGACCAGCCATTTTTGGTATATAGGCATTATGATGCCAATCATCCGCACATCCATATTGCCACCACCAATATCCAGCGGAACGGCGAACGAATAGATATTCACGGTATCGGATATAAGTTATCCGAACCTGCGAGAAAAGAACTGGAAAAGAAATATGGACTACTTAAAGCTGAAGGACGAGAAATGCAACAGGGAAAAGGAGTAAGACCTGCTATATATGGAGCAAAACCTACAAAACAAGCCATCAGCAATATCGTTACTGGCGTTATGCGCCAATACCGTTATGCAACATTTGCAGAATATAAAACCATACTGGAACATTTCAATATCAAAGCAGACCGTGGTGCAGAGCATACACAGATGTTCGATAAAAGAGGATTAATTTATTCTATAATGGATGATAATGGCAAATCAATTGGAATCCCAGTAAAAGCCAGCCAGATTTATTGTAAACCTACTATGGATGAATTGGATAAACACTACAAACGGAACATAGAAAAACGCAAGCCTTTTAAAGCATCGCTTAAAAACGAAATGGACAAACTATTTTTCAAATACGGGAATTTCAGCAAGGAATTGCTAACAAAAGAACTAGCAAAATCAAACATCAGTATAACATTCCGAACAAGCGACCAAGGGCTGCTTTATGGAGTAACCTTTATAGACCACCAAAATAAAACCGTATTTAATGGCAGTGACCTGGGCAAAGCTTATAGTGCAAAAGCCTTGTCTGAGCGGTTTGAAAAAGCGGAATTGAACTCACAAAAACTGGAAACCACAAAACCAGTTTCTCAGCCTCGGCAGGATAATCCATCCAAAAACTATTTAAAAGTTCCTGAACCTACAAATTTCTTGGGCATCGCATTGGCCAAATCACAATCTGAAAGTGGCATAGCCATACCTAAAAGAAGAAAAAAACGCAAAAAAGGAGAAAAAATCGAGCAAAATCAGCAGCTCACTTTATAAAACACATACCAATAACATTAAAAAACAATCATTATGAATACCGGAGAAGATACACAAGGACTACGCAAGATCATCGATTTTAGTCGCCTAATCAGTATTTTTATATTGGCGATACATTTTTACCTCACCTGTTACGGCGCATTCTGGCACTGGGGCCTTACAATTGATATTACAGACCGCATACTCGCAAACTTAACAAAGATTAGTTGGTTCAATGGTCTGCTCAAACCCAAGTTTGCAGCCCTATTATTCTTATTAGTTTCCCTTATTGGTGCCAAAGGCAAAAAGGATGAAAAGGTCAATCGGCAAGCTATTGTTGCCTACCTTGCCAGCGGACTACTTACCTATAGTATAGCCTTTCTAGTGCTTTACCTGCATACAGGTTACCGTGTAATGGCTGGTTTGTACATCGGGCTCACCGTAATAGGCTATTTGTTAATTTTAACAGGCGGCACAAGGCTATCAAGGATGCTTAAGCTCAATCTAAACAAGGATGTTTTTAATACCGAAAATGAAACTTTTCCACAGGAAGAGCGGCTGTTGGAAAATGAACATTCGATAAACTTACCGACCAAATACAAATTAAAGGGAAAAATACGGGATGGCTGGATCAATTGTGTAAATCCCTACAGAAGTATTTTAGTATCTGGATCTGCCGGAGCTGGTAAAACCTATTTTGTAATCAGACATATTATAGATCAGCATCTACGAAAGGGTTTTTCTATGTTTTTATACGATTTTAAATTTGACGACCTAACCAAAATGGCCCTTAATAAGCTCCTTAAATATCAAGGAAATTTTAAGGTAAAGCCGAAGTTCTATGTCATTGACCTGGAAAACCCCAAACACCGCTGTAACCCGATTGATCCCCAAGATATGACTGACATTACGGATGCTACAGAAGCCAGTCGCACTATTATGCTAGGGCTGAACAAGGAATGGCTTAAAAAAAGTGGTGACTTCTTTGTAGAAAGTCCAATCAACTTCTTAACGGCGGTCATCTGGTATTTACGCAAATATCAGGATGGCAAATATTGTACCCTACCTCATGTGATAGAACTAATGATGACCGAATACGATCACCTGTTTGCGATTTTAGAAACCGAACCTGAAATAAGGGTTTTGATCAATCCATTTATTTCGGCATGGCAACAGGGAGCGAAAGCACAATTAGAAGGTCAGATTGCAAGTGCAAAGATTGGACTGGCTAGGCTCTCATCGCCACAACTTTACTATGTACTTTCTGGTAATGATTTTACTTTGGACATTAATGACCCTAAAGCACCCAAAATCGTTTGTATGGGCAATAATCCACAAAAAACAGAAACTTACGGTGCAGTTCTATCCTTATACGTTAGCAGGTTATTGAAACTGGTAAACAAGAAAGACAAGTTAAAATGCAGTCTGATCTTTGATGAGTTTCCTACTCTAGTCGCTACTGGAATTGTATCGACGATCAGTACTGGAAGAAGCAATCTGGTTTCCTGTACAATGGGTATCCAATCTATTGAACAGGTAAAAAAAGAGTACGGTACTGAATTTGCAGAGATTATAGCTGGAATATCTGGTAATATTATTAGTGGTCAGGTTACTGGCAACAGTGCTAAAAAGCTATCGGAAACCTTTGGTAAAATCATGCAGAACAGGGAAAGCGTAAGTATAAACAGTAGCGATACATCTATTTCTAAATCTACACAAATGGAATCTGCTATTCCTGCATCTAAGATTGCTACGCTATCATCAGGGGAGTTTGTAGGGATTGTAGCTGATAGTCCCAATGAGAAAATTAGCCTAAAAATGTTTCATGGCGAGATTCAGAATAATCATGATGCAATTGCCCAGGAGGAAGCCGCTTACATGCCTTTACCAGATATTAGAAAAATAACACCGATGGATATGCAAGAGAATTACAATAGAATAAAAAAAGATGTGGCGACTATTGTTGCAGATGAACTAAAAAAACTGGAAAAAATCGAAGAAGACAAAAATGCAAAAGCAGAGAAAGATAAAAAAAGAAACATCAAACCAAGCACACCAAGAAAATCAACACCAAAACGAGTTAACAAGAAACCTTTAATTAAAAAAAAGGATCAAGATCAAACTGTTTCATTGTAGCCTTTTGTAGGAGTTATAGCGTTCATTGTCATTTTCTGAAATACTAAAATCCATGACTGCCCGTTATGATTATTTATTTTAGCCGCATTTTTTGTTTTTTGCGTGCATCAGAAACCAAATATTTAATCTCTATGATAAAAGTCGGGCACGATAAAAAGGAACTCGTCGTAAGTATTTTAATCGAATCTTTTGAATCAAATCTAAGTGTAAATTACATAGCAGGTGCTAATAATGGAAAATCAAAAAGGATTAAAGCGCTAATGGAGTATTCCTTTGAAATATGTTACCTATTTGGAGATGTCTATATGTCTGAAGATGGTTTAGCATGCGCACTTGTTTTATATCCCGATAAAAGGAAAACAACTCTTAAATCTATTATGCTGGATATCTACCTACTATTTAGGTGTATTGGACTCCTAAATATCGGTAAGGCTATTTCGCGGGAGCAAAATATAAAAAAAATACAACCTAAGGAACCTATGACCTACCTATGGTTTCTTGGCGTAAATCCTTCATCGCAGCATTTGGGTATAGGAAGCAAACTTTTACAAGAATTAATCTTAGATTCTAAAAAAAAGAATTTACCTATTTACCTAGAAACCTCTACGGTCAAAAATCTATCTTGGTATAATCGATTTGGCTTTCAAATTTATGATCAGCTTGAATTTACCTATAGCTTATATTTTCTAAAACGTAATGTGTTGAAATAACAAAGGAAGCCTATGCTTGTATTTAATTCAGAGATGCACATTGTTACATTAATTTTTGTAATACTTGAATTAGTAATGTTTGGAATACAATTAGGTTATTATCTTAACAAGCCAACTGATAAACCACGTTTTTTGTATTTGATTCTTCTTCTTTTACTCTTGATATACAACATTACAGGCGGACTTTTCCCCGATCCAGATATAAACTGTATTCCATTAAGTTTGCAAAATATCATAGCTTATGGTAGCGGCTTTTTAATGGCTTCCTATTTTCCATTTTATTTTTACAAAGCTTTTCAATTAAGATTATTACGTTTCCATGCCATTTATGGCGTTCCACTTTTTTTAATTCTCCCATACATCGTATTCTTTGTAATATACTATGCTTTTACAAGGGATATGGATAAGGCAATAGCCTTCGGATTAGTTATTCCTTTTATTTATTCAATTGTAATTCTGTGGGCAATATTAAGAGCGATAAAATTTCATGTGAAGGAATCTCCGGATGGTTTTATGGCAACCAAGACTGAAGTATTTGCAGTTTACTGTGCAGTATTACCCTGGGTTTTTATGACAGCCTTTGCTTATTTTCATGTAACACAATGGATTGAAGTTTTAACAACCAATTTAGGTTTTATATTGATTACTGTAATTTTTATAGCTCATTCGGTGAAACGTTCAAGAATACAAATTGAAGAGCTAAAAAAACTGGATGTAAGAATAATTTCAGAAGAAGTTTTTGAAACTAATATTAACAATTATGGGTTTTCTACTCGCGAAATTGAAGTATTACGATTAATTCGTCAGGGATATAGCAAACAGGAAATTGGAGAGAAACTTTTCATTGCGACCTCCACAGTATCTCGGCATGTACAAAATATCCACGACAAAGCCGATGTCAGTAGCAGACTTGAGCTTATGCGCAAACTGGAACTAGAATCAGCTTCCTGAAAAGTAATATAATGAGCGGCTGTTTGGGATTGCGCTATTTTAGTTCAGCCATATTTAGGTTAAAATCTAATAAATCTTTGGGATCAAGATCCAAGCCGACAGCCAAGGAAACTATAGTGGTCAACGCTAGGTCGACCTGTCCTGTAGAAATGCGTTGAACCTGACTGTACTCCAAACCTGCCCGATTGGCAAGTTGTCTCAACGATGGCTTGGTGTTATTACGAATACCATAATCCTGAAGCAGCACCAAAAGATGCTGTCCGAATTTTAGTTTTGTCTCCTCTTTCCAATCCATCCCCGAAACTGCCACATATTGGAATAAGTATTGACGTACGAACATACGTCAATACTGAAAATATTTTTAAATACAAATTTTTTGTCGCCATTATTTTCAAAGAGTAATCGCTCTTTATACGGCCTGAACCTACTTTTTCAAAGAATACTTTTAAAAATGTATATGAAATGCACTGTTTTATGTAGTCGATTTTAGCGTTTATGACACACATTTGTCCCAGATATTTCTAAAAAATGAAAATCAATTTTAACCAAATATCCATAGGCCTATGAAAATAAATTTTACTAATTCCTTTCCCAATGTGACTTAATTATTGCCAGTTAACAGGCAGGGCGGATTTATTTAATTATTCCTAACCATGCGTAAAAACACATTTAAAATTCTATTCCGAGACCTTAAAAACAGGTTAAAACTGATTAGTGGCCATGAGCTAAACCTGATTGAAAAGTTTAATGAAGTGATTGGTCTAATCGCAGCTTTCCACAAGGAGTTGAACGATCATGTGCGAAAGATTCCATTCAAGGATAAATTTGATGAGATCTACTATCACAAGTTTGAGAGGCCAGATTACATGGCTATCAAGATTTATTATACCCTACTGTTTAAATTCCAGTGCAGCTTGCCTGTTGCCGTTCCAGAACTGAGAAAATCTTGCTACTTAGAAAAATTAAAGGAGCTTGACAACTGGTTCCGTGATCATCGTTTTTTGTATGACTATTACCGTATGGGTTACACAGATCTAGATGAAGTATTATTTATCAGGGGTGCTGAAGTAACCCTACCTTATTTGCAGGATATTCCCGAATTGGATAAGACTATATCAACACCTGGTGATTATCTTTTTTCGTTATTTATCGCTTATGAAAAATTACAAGAATATCTATTGACCGAGTTGTTGAAGCTTGATCAGCATAATCCAGAATTTTCCGCAATCACCAGCCCTAAAAAAAGTTTGGATTGGACTGGTGAGATCATTAATCTGGTAGAACTTGGTTATGCGATTTGGCTATCTGGCCAATTGGGTTCAGGGAAAACCGGTTTGCAGGAAATCTTTAATTGGCTGGAAGCAAGTTTCGGTGTTGAGGTTGGTATTCCCGCCAATCGTTTTCGGGAGATTAAACGGAGAAAGCGCTTAAGCCGTACTCGTTTTATCGATTTCTGTAAAACTGGTCTACTAAATTACATGGACGATGATGATGCTTTTCATCCAGATGATGAAAAAGACAAACATCGATTTAATTGATAATGAATAGGTTAATTAGTATAGTTCTCTACTAGAGATATCGCAATCCGCATCCTTTGAAACTTTGCTTTTGTAATTCCTGTCGTAATGTAGCGGCAAGACAAAAGCAAAAAATTATGATTTTAAAATCTTTTTCGTGGCAACATTTCATACTTGCCACACTGGTTCTCGGGATCATCTGGTATGTCGGTATTTGGTTATACTACCGCAGAAAGGGAAAAAGCTCACTAGATGCTGAAAATTCTTCGACACCCCTACCGCACAGATGGCAACATCAGGTTGATGAACTAAGCCAAAGTGATAGCTTAATTGGTCAACCAACTTTGGAGCCTGGTGTACAGGTAGTCGAAGCAGCAGACTTTAGTTTTGCGGACAAAACTGACACCGTCAACGTCGCTGATAAATCGCATCAGCTTGGCTTGGTTCCAGATGTGCTGCAGGAGATAAAAGCTATTTGCGCAATATTAGAGAAGAAGGACGGAAACAAAGAGGATTTCTTTGCCATGTTTGAAATGGTTAAAGTCAAATATCCTCAAATTATCAATTATCCAGCCACTAGTGAGCTAAATCAGTTTATCCGTGAGCATGTGCCTTTCCACCTATCAGCCGATGAGTTGGAAGGTCTATGGAATTAGATAAACCCCATTTAAAGACAATTAACTCATTCATTCATCTTTTCAAATTATTTAATGACTAAAAATCAATTCAAATTCAATGGCAGCGGATTAAGTAAACGCCGTGTCATCTTCGGAAAATTCCTGCTAATACTAATGGTTGTACTCTGCTGTAATATATTATACAGCTCCATTGTTTGGGCACAGGATGGCGTAGCTGGGATAAACGAAGCGACCAATAAAGTTAAGAGCTACTTTGATGCTGGCTGTAACCTCATGTATGCCATCGGTGCAGTTCTGGGCGTGATTGGCGCTGTTAAAGTTTTTCAAAAATGGAATGCAGGTGAGCCTGATACGAGCAAAGTGGCAGCTGCATGGTTTGGTTCCTGCATCTTTTTGGTAGTGGTAGCCACCGTTTTGCAATCCTTCTTTGGAATATAACGTGAATTAAGAAAACAGGCTGGCGGACGGTAAAGCCTGCTCAAGAATGGCACCGCTGTTCCGTCAACCTGTTTTTTAAACAAAAAATCTACTATTATGAGTTTAATCTATCAAATCAATAAAGGTATCGGCAAACCCATCATTTTTAAGGGATTACAGGGGCAATACATTGCATGGCTAGCCATCGGGCTTGTTGCATTGTTAATTGGCTTTACCATCTGCTACATTTCAGGGCTAACACTTTTTGTACTTCTGCCAATGGTATTGGCACTGGGCTTAGGACTCTTTATTACCGTTAGCCACTTGTCCAAAAAATACGGAGTATATGGTCTTGGTAAGTTTATTGCAAAACGCGGATTGCCTAAATATCTAAAATTCAAATCCAGAAAAGTATTTACAGGTTTGCGAATAGTGCATACCAATTTAGGAAGGCAGGTTCCTCATGATTGATATCGGAAAAATACTACCTATATGGAAAGTGGAACACGATTGCCTAATATCCATGTCAGGTGACCTTACCATCTGTTTTAGAGTGGATCTACCAGAAACAGGCACAATGGCAAGTACCCATTTTGATACCGCACAACAGGCATTCGTAAAAGCAATCAAGGTGTTGCCCGCTGGCGTAGTGTTCCATAAGGCAGATTATTTTTTTAAAGCAACTGTTAAGCCTGATTTTGAAAAGGCATCGGATAGTCTATTGGCCTTTGCATCTGAGAAACACTTTAACGAGCGCCCCTATTTAGACCATGAGTGTTATCTATTTCTGACCTTATTACCACTAAACCGAAAACTATCTTCATCAGTCTACAGCAATATTCTTCGAAAATCAATTGCACCTGTGAAACGCAAAGATGAATTGGCTATCAAAAACTTCCAGTCGGCCTGCGGTTCTTTTCAGCGTATTCTGTCAGATAGTGGTCTATTTTGTTTAACGAGGTTAGGCGATGACGAACTGGCAGGCACTGCAAACCATCCGGGTATTATAGAAAAATACCTGTTTCTGCTAGGCAAAGGTCAACAACCAATTATTCGGGATGTGCATTTAAAAGATGAAATTCGTATTGGTGATAAACATTGCCAGCTGTATACACTTTCGGATGCGGAAGATTTGCCCCCATTTTGTGGTACCCGCATCGATTACGATTCCCATTCCACCGATAGAACCAAGTACAGTATTGGCTTTGCTTCCCCTTTAGGCTTATTTTTGGACTGTAACCATGTCTATAACCAATTGATCTTTACTGGCGACCCACAAAAGACAATCAAAAAACTGGAAGCTAAGAAACTGCGTCTGCAATCTTTATCTGCCTATTCAAGGGAAAATGCGGTGTCACGTGATGCCTGCAATGATTTTCTGAACGAAGCGATTGCTACACAGAAGCTGCCAGTGAAAGCTCATTTCAACGTACTCTGTTGGACAGATAACCCTGCTGAACTTGGTGAGCTGAAAAACAGGGTCGGTTCGGCAATGGCAAAAATGGATGCAGCGTGCAAACAGGAAACTGACGGAGCACCACAGGTATGGTTTGCCTGTATGCCTGGTAACGAAGGTGATTTTCCCATGAACGATACCTTTGACACTTTTGCTGAGCAGGCTTGCTGTTTTCTGAATATGGAAACCAACTACCGCAGTTCCCTGTCGCCATTTGGTATCAGGCTCGGTGACCGCCAATCAGGGGTTCCAATCCACGTGGATATATCAGACGAGCCACGTAGATTGGGCTGGACAACAAATCGAAATAAGTTCATTATCGGGCCAAGTGGAAGTGGCAAAAGCTTCTTCACTAATCATCTGGTACGTTCTTACTATGAGCAGGATGCGCACGTAGTCATAGTGGATATTGGGCACAGTTATAAAGGACTTTGCGAGTTGGTAGGTGGTTATTATTTTACCTATAGTGAGGAAAATCCAATTTGTTTTAATCCTTTTTATATTGGCGAGGATGATGTACTGGATACCGAAAAGAAAGAGAGTATAAAGACTTTGCTTTTAGCACTTTGGAAGAATGAGAACGAAAGCTATACTAGAGCTGAATATGTGGCGATAAGTAATGCGTTGACCTTATATTATGAGCATCTGTCAGGGCATCCGTCAATTTTCCCATGTTTCAATTCCTTTTATGATTTTCTGATGCAGGAATATTTAGAGGTTTTGGAAAATGGAAAAGTAAATCCTAAAGATTTCAATGTTGACAACTTTTTATATGTGCTTAATCCTTATTACAAGGGTGGTGAGTTTGACTTCCTGCTGAACGCCACTACAAACATCGATCTTTTAAATGAACGCTTTATCGTATTTGAAATTGATACGATTAAGTCACATCCAATTTTATTTCCTGTGGTCACACTGATTATTATGGAAATGTTCATTGCCAAGCTACGCAAGCTTAAAGGAGTACGCAAAATTTTGTTGCTCGAAGAGGTATGGAAAAGCATATCCAAAGGTGGCATGGCCGAATACATCCAATATGCCTATAAAACCTTTAGAAAATTCTTTGGAGAACCGATTGTAGTTACGCAGGAAATAGAGGATATTATTTCTTCGCCAATTGTCAAACAGGCCATCATCAATAATTCAGACTGTAAGATCCTTTTAGACCAAAGCAAATACCAGAACAAATTTGATACCGTGCAGGAACTGCTGGGACTGACCGATCATGACAAGTCACTTATCCTTTCAATGAATAAGGCAAATGATCCCAAGCTTAAATATAAAGAGGTTTTTATCTCTCTGGGGGGACATTCAAAAGTCTATCGAACAGAAGTTAGCTTGATTGAATATTTGGCCTACACCACCGAAGAACTTGAAAAGCAAAAGGTACAGGAATATGCCGCGAAGTACGGCTCCGTTGCCCGTGGCATCGCCGTACTTGCGGCGGAGCTTCTCAATGGAAGAAAGATTTTTTAACTATTAAAACAATATCAATTATGGAAACAATAATCAAAAATCAATCGAAAAACAATTTATTATTTGCGTTTGCTGTAGTCCTCCTTATAGCATTCAATGGTTGCAGCCGCTTAGCACCAAGCTTTTCAGGAATTTATGTGAACAGTGCAGGAAGCGAGGCTAGTGTTGCTTATGATACACTGATCGTGAAGCAAGTGAATGGTGAGAATTACAACATCCATCGTAAAACTCGATTTAGCCTGATTGATGATAAAGGTAATACTAGAAAACCACAGTATGAGACTGAAGAGTGGACTGCGGTTTATGATCCTCAGACAGCGATAATGACCGAGCGCCGTAATGGTAAACTCATCACTTTTGATATTGAAAAAGGCATTATGACCGTAAGCAAGCGCAAATACCAAAGGATTAAATAACAGAAATATGAACTTATTAAAGCATATGAGTAAAATAATAAAGACCTATATGGTGGTATTGCCATTGAGTGCAACCGTCCTGCTGACCGCATTGCCCACAGGGGTAAATGCGCAGCTGGCCATTGCCGAAGTAATCAAGGCAGGCATCAAAAAAGTGGTCAAAGCCATTGATCTTAAAGTTCAACGGCTTCAAAATCAAACCATCTGGCTGCAAAATGCGCAGAAAGTGATCGAGAACCAGCTCAGCAAACTAAAGCTTGGTGAAATCTCCGAATGGACTGATCGCCAAAGAAAACTATACTCCGGCTATTATGATGAAATGGTGCGGGTAAAATCAGTGATTAGTACATACAAACGTGTTCGAGATTTAGTGGGCACACAGACTGCCATTGTTCAGGAATATAACTGGGCATCGGGACTATTTAAGAAGGATAAGCATTTCAGCGCAAGCGAATTGCTGCACATGGAAGAAATTTACAAAGGCATCTTAAAGGAAAGTATGAAAAATCTAGACCAGGTGTTTGTTGTCATCAGTTCGTTTAAAACGCAAATGAGCGATGCCAAACGACTGGAACTCATTAACGAAGCGGCAATAAAGATTGAGCAGAATTTTTCTGACCTGAGAGCCTTTAACGATCAGAACATTGTGCTTTCAATTCAACGGTCAAAGTCCATTTTAGAAACCAAACAGCTAAAGGAGGTTTATGAAATTAATTAAAAATGCACTATTTGTGTTAATGGTTCCGGTATTCATGTTTACAAGTATAGCCCCTGCTAGTGCCCAGACTTTTGCAGAATGGTTTTCGCAGAAAAAAACACAGAAAAAATATCTACTTCAACAAATTGCGGCACTACAAGTTTACATAGGATATGCAAAAAAAGGCTATGAGATTGTTGGTTCTAGACTACAAACTGTTAGGGATATAACAAGTGGTGAATTTGGCTTGCATAATACATTTATCTCAGGGCTTAAAAAAGTCAGTCCGACAGTACGAAATGATGTCAGGGTGGTTGAAATTATAGAGGCACAAATCAGTATCATTAAAGCCTTTCGCACAATCAAAAACCATAAAGGCTTTAGCGGAGACCAGCTATCCTATATTTCCAGATTAGCAGATGGAGTAATTAGTGAATGTTATACCGATCTAGAGGAACTGCTATTGGTCATCACTTCGGGCAAATTGGAAATGAAAGATGATGAGCGGCTAAAGCGACTGAACGCTATCTATGAAAGAATGCTTGACAAATCAAGTTTTACCCAATCGTTCTGCGGTGATGCAGCACTTATGATCCGCCAAAAAGAAATGGAGCAACGTGCCATAGAGAATTTAAGGAGGTACTATGAAATCAATTAAAATGATGTTATTGACCTGTTTGCTGTTTATTTTGGGTTTGCAATATTCCTTTGGACAAAGTACCGAAGTACAACAGTTGACCTTGAACGTGGAAAAACTATCACAGCTGAAGAACATCCTAAGGGATATGAAAAAGGGATACACCATCGTTACTACTGGTTATAATTCCGTAAAAAAAATTGCCCAGGGCAATTTTTCACTGCATGATATTTTCTTGAACGGCCTTTGGTTAGTTAGTCCTGAAGTCAGAAAGTATTATAAGGTCACCGAAATTATTCGCTATCAAGAGGATCTAGTTTTGGAGTATAAATCGGCTTTCAAACGCTTTGCAGCTGGCGGCACTTTCAATGTTTCCGAACTTAATTACCTGTCCAAAGTTTACAGTAAACTCTTTGATGAAAGCTTGGATAATCTCGACCAATTAGCAATGGTAATCACTGCGAATAAATTGCGTATGAGTGATGATGAACGGATGCAAGCTATTGATGAAATTTTTGCCGATACAGAGGATAAGCTCATTTTCCTGCGGGATTTCAACCGAAAGACCAGTATCCTGCACGTCCAGCGGCAGCATGAAAAAATTGAAATCAATGGTTTAGGTAATTATTTTAAACCCAATTAAATTTATGAAAACAACATTTTTAATGACTGTATTTCTAACAGTCTTAGCTATGCTTTTGCCTAATATTTTGCTGGCGCAGGGTATCACGCAAAATATCAAAGGGCTACAGCCTGTACTGGATAACGTTTACCGTGAGATGCTACCACTTTGTGGTCAGCTTATCGGTGTAGCACGGGGTCTAGCTGGCTTTGGGGCGTTATGGTATATCGCTAGTCGAGTATGGCGGCATATTGCTAATGCTGAACCAGTTGATTTCTATCCGCTATTACGACCATTTGCGCTCGGACTTGCAATCGTACTTTTCCCGATGGTAATTGGCGTACTTAACGGAGTATTGCAACCAGTGGTTTCATCAACAGGCAATATGGTAAAAAACAGCGATAAAGCGATATCTGCCTTGCTGAAACAGAAAGAAGCCGCAGTTAAACAGAGCAAACAATGGCAGATGTATGTGGGTGAAAGTGGTAACGGTGATGATGATCGCTGGTATCGTTACACTCACCCTAAAGACCCTGAACGTACCGAGGAAGGCATGTTCGAGGGTTTGGGAAATGACATCAAATTTCAGATGGATCGCATGTCGTACAATTTTCGCAATAATATTAAGCAATGGATGAGCGAGATTTTACAGGTTTTGTTTGCTGCTGCCGCCCTCTGTATTAATACCATCCGTACCTTTTATTTGATTGTTTTGGCCATACTTGGCCCATTGGTATTTGGTTTTGCAGTATTTGATGGTTTTCAGCATACCCTCACTGTCTGGCTCGCCCGCTACATCAACATATTTATGTGGCTTCCTGTAGCGAATATATTCGGAGCGATACTTGGAAAAATTCAAGAAAACATGTTAAAAATAGATATTTCTCAAATCGGTGAGGCTGGCGATACCTTCTTAAGTCCCACTGATAGCGCATATCTGGTTTTCATGTGCATTGGCATTGTGGGCTATTTCACCGTTCCGAATGTTGCCAATTATATCGTCCATGCAGGAGGTGGAAATGCCCTGCTTCAAAAGGTCAATTCATTGGTGGTCAGTGGTGCAAGCACCAGTATGTCCGCAGGGAAATCAGTGGCTGGGATGGTTACAGATCGATTCGACAACAGCCGTAACAATATATCACAAGGGATGGCAGAGGCATCAAGTAATGATTATTTCAAAGACAAACTTAAAAGCTAGCTTATGTTTACACAACTAAAAAATATTGAAACTGCTTTTCAGCATATCAAAAGATTCAGCATTGCCTTTCTAATCACTTGTCTTTTGCTTACTTGCACCGTCACTTTCTTGTGCTTCAATGAAATGCGAAAGGCAGATAATCGAATGCTGATCCTGTACAATGGTAAAGTACTGGAAGCCTTCGCTTCTGAAAGAAAACAGAACTTGCCAGTGGAGCTTCGCGACCATATTAGGACTTTTCACAAATATTTCTTCACCCTAGATCCTGATGAAAAATCGATTGCTGCAGGTGTTACCAAAGCTTTGTATTTGGCGGATAATTCAGCTAAACAGGCTTATGATAATCTTCGGGAAGCTGGCTATTACAACAACGTGATTTCAGCTAATATTTCTCAAGAGATCGAGATAGACAGCATTCAATTGGGAACTGAAGCACCCTACACATTTACCTGTTACGCTACCCAAAAACTGATCCGCTCTAGTTCAACTGTACTTCGAAAATTGGTTACTCGTGGAAATATTAGGGTACTTAATACCCAGACCGATAATAACCCACATGGTTTTTTAATACTCGGGTGGGAGACATTGGTAAACACCGATACAAACCTTAAAAATTTGAAATCATGAGATTATTCAGTAAGAAAAGCAAGAGTTTAACTAGTCAGCAGGAACACCATGCAGGCAGAATTGCGGATAAAATATTAAAAGCACAACGTCATACAGCCGATTACCTGAACAAAAAAACGGCACTACTATCACCAAAAACATGGCTGATATTATTGATCGTATTCAGTGCTGCTTTTGGAAGCTACTCTATGTTCCTGCTGATTCAAGCATTTTATTAATTATTAATCATAAAAAATTACAAATGACACAACAGAAAAAACAAAGAGTCAATCAGCAAACCATGATGCTGGTCTTATTTCCTGTCGCGGCAATCCTGTCTGCCGTCCTGTTCTATGTGCTGGGCGGAGGTCGACCAGAGCAAATTGAAGGCGTAAAATCTGCAGGTATCAACACCCAACTTCCCCAGGCACAACTGGCTAAGGAGCAACCAGCCGATAAAATGGCCTACTATGATATGGCTAGACAGGATTCAGTACACAATGATACAGCAGGTCTAAGTACAGCTGCAGAAAACCTTGGTCTTAACCCTAGGGAAAATGCACAGACTCAAAAAATCAATGAGAAATTGACGGCCATTAACCAAGCTTTAGCTACGCCAGATGTTATTCCACAGCGTTACACACCTAATAACCTAGCAGGCAATACCCCTACGCCAATCACCAAAGATGTTGACAGATTGGAAACATTGATGAAGAACATGCAACAAAATGGAAATGATGATCCTGAAATGGCACAGCTCGGTTCTATGATGGATAAATTGCTTGCCCTGCAAAATCCTGAGCTTGCAAAAACATTGTTCAAAAAATCCGACAACGGGAAACCAGATAGCACATTTGCTGCTATACCTGCGATTATAGCTACTAGCCAAAAAGCTAAACAAGGTTCGGTTGTAGAACTCCGCTTGCAAGATACATTGATTATTAACGGACAGATTATACCCAAAGGTCATCTTATTTACGGACACGCCAGTTTCAGCAATCAAAGGTTGAATTTGGAGATCAAAAACATCCGTTTAGGTACTTCAATCATTCCTGTAAATATTACCGTATTCGACCAAAGGGACGGAATGGCGGGAATCAATGCGCCTGAAGCAATGCTGAATGATGCGGTAAAAGGTGGTATCACCGATGCCACTGGAAGTATTGGAATAACAGGTTTTGATCTCACTACCCAAATTGCGGGCGCTGGTATCGATGCAGCAAAGAACCTACTGACCAAAAAAGTTAGCAAAGTAAAGCAAAGCCTTAAAGAAGGTTATCGACTGCTACTGCGTGACAACACCAAAAAAAACAGTTTAAATAATCACTAAAAATATTTAGAACATGAATAGAAATTCATTAGAAAATTTTAAAGCTGAAGCCACAGCGCTAAAAGTCCCTGAGAAAATGATTACAGCCGCAGAATCCATGATGGAACATGGCATTGAAAAATTTGCGATTCGTGGACAGATTCTCGCAGATAAGGGCATGATGGATTTGACCATACACTTGAAAAAGTCTGGCCAATCGGATTATTACTACTTTAACAAATTTGATATCGCACATAGCAAGGCTAAGCCATTGGAAAAGGAACATCAGTACATGGTTATCACCCCTGATGATAAGGGTAAAAACCTGATCCGAAAGTTTGATAGTGCTGCGCAGGCAATGGATTTTTTCAGAGAACAGACCAAATCATCAGAGCTTGCAACTGGCAAGGTAACCGATAAAGACTTGCAATACAGGGATACCCTTGCCACCATGAAAGATGGAAAGGTAGATTTTGTCAAAAAAGAGTTTCAACAAACTTTTTATAGCCCTGTGCTGAAAAACTCCCATTACATCGACCGCGGGAAAGGTTATACCGTAGAACAAGCCGCTAATATGCTACAGGGACGTTCCGCTTATCGAGATGATATGGTCAGTCGTGCAGGTGTACAGTACAAGGCATGGAGCATTTACCAATTTGATCAGGCAAAGGACAAATATGGCAATTACGCCATTAAACAGTTTGGCGAAGGTTATGGCTTTGATTTGAAAAAAGAACTTTCCACTTACGGAATCAAAGAAATGGATAAAAAGGAAACAGCTGAAAAACTCATTACCGAAATTCAGAACGGCAATAAACCATTGGTCAGTGTTATCGGCCTTGATGGTAAAGACAAGAAATTGAGAATTGAAGCAGTGCCAAGATACACCAATCTGAATTTCTTTGAATTGAGCGGTAAACCTGTTAAGCGTGAGGATTACCGTAAGGATCAGGATTTGGGCAAAGATAATGGTAAGGATAAGTCCAAAAGTAAAAGCAAGGATCAGGAAAGTGAACTGACACTTTAAATAATTCCTCTGCCTTAAATTTACAATATATAAATTACTTTCTTAAAACCCATTTACTACAGAAACATGACCCTGTTCATTTATTTGAGCAGGGTTTTGTATTTCATCTGCCAAATATATTAACATACTCTTTTTTGTTTTTTATTAATAACTTTAATTGTTATTAATTCTCTTATGACTCAATCTGAATCGAAAAAAATTGCCAAAAAACTTAAGGATGAAAAAAAATACGTGGAGGCACTCGAAATCTATGAGCGACTTTGGACTGAAGTTAAAGATGCATGGACAGGTTATTTTATCGCTGTTTGTTTGAGACAAACTGATCAGCTGGACGAATGTCGAGAATTCCACTTAAAATTTAATCTGCTATTTCCTAATATGTTACCAATGAAAACTGAGTTACTTTGGTTAGATTATAAGCAGTTAATAAAAAATTATAAAAATCAGAATTTCGAAGAGGACGGGGAAAAAATTTTAGCTCAATGTGATCAATACAGTAGTGATACAGGACGAGTATATATTAAAACGGTGCTTGGTGTTGTAATGCGCTTGGATGATAAACCTAATCAAAAGTTGAAGTGGCTTGATAAATTAGATCAGTCAATTCTAGACAATAATGTATTTAGATTTAATGATATCTCTTATCCTGCTGATAGAAAACGGTACTTTATACAGTATGCCTATGCATTGATTTCCCTTGGCTCGTATAACGGGTATATTGCAGATCAAATGTCGAGACTAGGATTTAGTGGGGAAAAGCATACGGCTTTTTATAAGGTGATATCTAAAAGTTTCAATTTTGAGTACGATGGAATTCCAAAAATCTATATAAAACCTCTGGCCCTAGTGTTAAAGAATTTATCTGAAGAGATTAACTTGCGAAAAAAACGGAATGCGGAAATTATTTATAGTAGAAACAAAAGACTTTCGGTCAGTGATCTTTCTCATTTTAAATATTGCCCAGTGAGTTATGCTATTAATAGAACTTTCAGGGTTTATTCTCCTGAAAGTTGGCAAAAAGACGAATGGAAAAGGGAAAAGATATACCTCGTCGATCGCTATAAAATTTTTCATAAATCGAAAGATATTAAGCTTGCCTTTAATGACACCAATATTGAAATGAATCAAGATACTTTAGATAAGTTTAATGCAATCTTTGAATCTAAAATAGAATTAAATAACGCAACGACTAAGGAAGTTAAGATTATGGAAGGCTCTGATAAAAATATAAGTGGTGCGCCTGATTATATTTTTCTTCATCCAAAAGGTGCCCGTTTTGTTGTTACCGAAAAATTTAGTAGGTACCAATCTACCGATTTCAAAAACCCCTTTGAAAGTGACCTAATTAAACATTATAGTTTTATCGAACACTTTAATAATTATAAGCTCAGCTTTGGTTTATTTCTAACTTGGTATTACACGCATCAAATAGTAGAAGATGGAAAAGACGATGAGAAAAAGATTGTGATTATTGATTATAGACTAACAAAAGTTTCACTTGACCAAAAGAGTAGAAACCTACTTCAGACCACGATGAATGACGTAGATAAATTTAGTAAGACTCAATTTCTAGAGGTTAATGGACAACAGCTTTCACAACCAATTAAATGTCTAAATTGTAGTGTTATCAGCTATTGCCATCATAAAACTGGCCGATATAACGAAGTTTCCCTTCCTTACGAAATTCTTCCATTACAGGATATTTAGTTATATTTTGTTCAAAGTATTTATAATGCTTGGTAGATTGGGCTCCTAATTAGGAGTCGTTCTAAACACATTCAATAAATCTTCCCGCTTTTAATCGACTAACGGTTAGATAACTTTTGAACTAATATCGGGTGGGGCCCTAGATCAAACCACTTCGTTCCATTCTTCCACTCAGCCGTTTTCCAGAATTCTGCAAGAGTGGCCTCCGTTCCTACAGCCACACTTGCTTGCCCTTTATTAATTACTGATAACTTTTGTCACCATTGGATTTGGCTGGTTTGGGCTGTTTGCGCAGAAAGTTCTGATTCGCAGTATCGTCAGAAAAGACCAAGCCCTACGGGTTTGCTCGAAAAAAATCTTCCCTGCTCGCTGCGCTCACGAGGTTTTTTTTTCGGCAAAGTCTTGTCTGCCATCCCTGCTCAATCAGATGAGGTTGCTTAACAAAAAGCCGGAAATGGCTCCTGCCGAAAGGTAGTAAGCAGGGTAAACAACTTAATTTTTTTCAAAATGGAAACGAAAGTAAAAGAAAACGGACAGGTAAACCAAAACACCGTTAAAACAGAAAAAACCCAAAGATTTGTAGCAGGAAATCCTGTAAATGCAGTATCTAACAAATCAGAGCAAGAAAAAGAACAACCAAAACCCGAAGCAGTTAAATCGCAAGATGCAGTAAAACCAGTACAAACGGAAAAACCTGCAACGGTTTCCGAGCAGGAAGCATCAAAAGCAGAGCTGACAAAAAAGGAAATAAAATTTCAGTTAGAGCAGGAAAGACCAGCTTTGAACTTAGAGCAAACCCTTAAAAAAATCAAAGACTTAAACCGTCTATCAAATCAAAGGGAGAAATTAATCGGAACAATTGACGAACTGGAAGCCTTCGAGATTAAACAGGAAGATGAAGCCGAAGAAACGAGTTTAAATCACTTTCAGCGTTGCGAATTGAAAATTACTGATGATAACGGCAATACGTTCAGCACCAAAAACCCATTTATCATTAATGAAGTATCCAATAGCATTAAATCACTTTGCACCGATAAATTGGCAGAAGTTGAGGGACAAATTTCTTTAAATCTTTAAATCATTTGCGCCCCTAATTATCGGGGCGCTTCTTTTCACATTTAAAACTACAATCATGTTAGCAGCATTTATGGAATTTCTAGATGGGATGTATTGGGAAGGTTATGCAGAAGAGTTTGAGAATAACAACCCGACTGCCTTTTATAATCAGTTCAGGGAATTTAAAGCCAACTATAGTTTACCAATATGAAATACGAAACACTTTTTATCATGGTTCGTGTGGTAGTCCATACCGACCATACCAGTATTACAGGGATTGTTAATGAAATAGAAACACAATCAAAGCTTAGTTTAACCGATACCGCAAATGTTAATATACTGGAAACCGAAATCTTAGTATCAAGAGTTAGAAATCTTAAAAAAATCAATCATGGCACACAATCTTAATTATAATGAGCAGACAGGGAAATATAGCTTTATGTCTGTAAAACAACCCGCATGGCACAATCTAGGACAAATAATAGAACATTACCCGACAAGTGCCGAAGCAATCGAATACGCAGGACTTAATTTTGAAGTTGCAAAAAGCCCCAATACACACGTATTGCCAAGTGGTATAGAAATCATTTCTGATAATTCATTTTTCACCTACCGAACAGATAATGAAGCAGTTTTAGGTGATAAGGTCGGCAAGGATTATGAAGTAGTACAGAATACAGAAGCGTTTAGCTTTTTTGATAGTGTCGTTGGCGGTCAGAATGGTATCAAATATGAAACCGCTGGCGCACTCGGCAACGGTTCAGTAATTTTCATTACTGCTAAACTACCTGATTATATCCGTGTAGGGCGTGAAGACTTAATAGAGCAATATTTAATGCTGACGTCTTCGCATGATGGTTTAGGCAGTATCTGCCTATCTTTTACACCCATCCGTGTAGTTTGCCAAAATACTTTGAACGCAGCTTTAAAAAACCATACTAATTTTATTAAGATACGCCACACCGCAAGTGCAAGCGATAAGTTGAAACAGGCACACAAAATGTTGGGCATTACCAATATGCTATCGGTTGAAATGGAAGCAATTTATAATAGGTGGTCAAGGGTGCGTATTAGCGATAAAGATGTAAAACGTCTTATTCAAATGGCAATGGCACCTAATAAGGAAGTATTAGAAAAATTGCGTACAGGTCAAAACGAAGCTTTATCAACCAATTATAACAACATAATCGACCAGGTCTATGAATATGCACAAGTTGCATCAAGCCAACAGATTGAAACCACTAAAGGAACTGTTTTTGGAGCTTACAATGCAGTAACTGGCTACTTTCAGAACGTCCGTAACTTTAAGGATGAGGAAAGCAAATTTAAGTCCATTATGACTGGGACGGCATTATCAAGAACGCAAACTGCATTTGATTTATGTACAGAGTACATAAAATTAGGAGCAAGCGCATTAAACTAAAAATTTAATCAAAGGGGAGAAATCCCCTTTTCATTTAATTCTTATGGAAAGTTACTTTAATATATATGGTGTTTTATTTTTGCTAATTGGTGTATTTATTCGTTATCAAATAGGTAAACATAGATTTAACCGTAGAAACATCGCAGGACTGCAGATCTATACTAGCTATTTAAAGGGATTGATAACGACAACCATTGAAACCCTGTTAAATCTGCTAGGTATATTCTTCATAGTTTTAGGATTGATTGCATTAATCATCGGGTATTAGCCCCTAAAAGCTCAAAATTTTGGCTCGGCCCTTACGGGCATTATATGTTATAATTATACCTTTAACAGACATCTTTTTAGATTATTTAAGCATCTTGAAAAGATCATGAGCACTTAATGAGATCCCTACTGCTGTAAGAAGAAGTCTCCTGATCATTAGTGCCAGTGGGGGTCAATGCAAAATTGGCGAAGGGGATCAGTTTACAGTGTTTTATCCAATTAATCAAATGCTTATAAAAAAAGTTGACTTTAGAGAGCAATACAATTAGGTTACATACCATTGGTTATTATCATTGTTATGTAATTTGGAATCTCATACTCTCCAAAAACGCTAAAAATAAAGGTTTCAATCTTGACCTTATTATTGATTCTCTTGCTACTTTCGTTGCCGATCTACCTATAGAGTACATTTAAACACAACGTTTCCTTTATTCAGTCTCTATAGTTCCATCGACCGCCCCCATATCTGACTTCTGCTGGCCGGTGATGCTGCTATAAATTTTCCGAAATCTATCTTCCGTAATGTGTTTACCATCCAGTAATGCTTTATAATACGAAATCAGATCCTTATAATAAGATTTTCCATCCTCATAAGTAGCATGCTGAGCATAAACCTTCAATGCCTCCTCAGTCCATAGGATTCCATCATCATGTACAATAGTCCTTGCAAGCCGACAATAAAATTTAGCTACATCAAGATTAGTGATCTCCGAAGGTAACCACCAAACGCAGCCCTTTTTATCAGGATTATTTACCGCTTCAGTATAGAAACAAATCTGCTTCAATTGATCCAGAAAATTTACGCTATCACCTTTTGGAGAGGTGAATTCGGCTATCAATTCAGGATCATTTATTTCCATTTGCTTTAATAATGGAAACATCCAGTAAAAATTCTTTGATTTATGATTTCTTAGGCCTTTCCATATCTTTGAAGCCATCTGTTTGGATAATAATAATTCCTTTATTTTCTCCACCTTGCCGTATTCCTCAATAGCCAAAACTGACAGTGAAACAGCACGGGGATAGCGTTTATTATTCATTAAAATTTCAGCATCTTCCAACAGCTCTTTTGAATTTTGAATAGCTATTGAAATACCATCAGCAGCCTCCTTACTGGTAATGGCTGTAATAAACTGGTTTTTTAAGGGCAGTGGTGTAGCAAATTTCATAGTAAAGGTTAAAGATTAATAGCATGTATCCCAGTTAAACACCTCAAGTCGAGCCTTTGGAGTTCATAAACTCGCAGGCAAAATCAACATCTTCAAATGCATTTATCGGAATCATCTTTTTATATTCATGGCTTAAATAATTATTTACATTAGCCAAATAAGCATCATAGTTTAAATGCCAGTTTTTGTGTGTAGGAATTAGAAAAGCATGACCAAAAATATTCATTTCATAAAATTCGTAAGCATCAATCCGCTCCAGCTGATAAGGGCCGAAATTTAATCTGGGTGCTATAAATTCTTCCTCAACATAAGCCAGCACAGGTAATTTTGGAACAAGATAAAACACCGGATAATCACCCAAATCGTATCTGGCAAATTCCCGAATAAAATTAAACCGATCGCCCATGCCCATACCCAGCTGCCTTTGTAATTCCTCTAAAAAAACCTTAAATAAACCACGCTTAAATTGCCTTGCGATCATCTGTTGAAATCCAGGCCGGATCGAATAAATTTGTTTCAGAGAAAATGTTCTGTTTTCTACATTTAATTTAAAAAAATTGGACTTAAACCTGGCATAATGATTTGACCGTTTCTTTTGATTTGTAAACACCATATTCCTTGTCAATTCAAACGCTTCACGAAGAATAACCTCAATTGCCATTTTATTAAAGCCAGGGCTGCCGAAATAATGATTACAGGTATCACAAACCTCCTTACATAAAAATTTACCACCAAGCGATTGGGGAATGGTATGCGCCTTTTTTAAAAAGCTAAGTTTAGAAGTTTCAGCATCCAAGCTGCACCATAGACAAGTTATTTTATCATTCGATTGTATTTCAAGAGCATCATTCATACTTATTATTCTTTAGACCAATATTATGGATTTTTCCTTATAGATATCAAATCACCTATTGCAACAAAGCCTTCCTTCTTTCAATCTCTGCTTTTAAGCTCTGGAACCATTCCTGATACACTTTCGGTTCATAAATCATTTGTTCCTTCGTGTCTTTATTCACAGATCTCCAATATCCATTTGAACTCGTCTCAGCGCCTTCATACAAAGTAATTTTCACTTCAGATAAGTCCTTATTGATTGCTTCTACATAAAACATCGCTTTTGAAGTATTGGCATCTTTGGATGTACCCACCCAAAACCGTTGCATTGCAGCATTCTTGTTTTCTATACGTTTACTCGCATTAATCAGGCCTGTTTCTTTGTCTGCACGCTCCACCATATAACTTTCAGACTGTAGTAAGCTAATAATTGATTTAAAAACTAAATCCTGATTGGATTCCATTTGCTTAGTGGTCATCATTTTGACTTCTGTTGGGGATTTGGTAATCATTTGGGTAGCACAAGAACTTAACAAGGCTACGCTAAATAGTAAAGTAAATACTTTCTTCATTTTATATAATTTTAAAGGGTTAATATGCGGTGGATACAACAGAATAATCTGCGACAACATCATTTTCATCAAATGTGATGATCAGATCAAAAGACCTACTGCTACTGCTTTGACTGGCACGCTGTCCAGAAAAGAAATCTGTAGAACCGGCTTTGTTTTCTACAGACATTTTATTGTAGCTCCAAACTTCTCTGTTTGATTTGTTTTTAGACACTAAGTTCGGAGACCCAAACAATTTCAAAACTTCATCCTGCATAGTTTGCCCTTTAATTACTTGGCTTTTGACCACACCCATGGTCAGGTTACTTTTTTGTGCATTTCCTTGAGCACCATATTTGTAGCTGGTACAGGATGAAAACGACAGGAATAAAAATCCCAGTAGTACGTGTTTGTTCATAATATATATTTTAGAAATCATAATCAGTTTATAGCAGGCAACCAGTTGTGGTGATGGTGCATAACGAAACAAAGTAAAACACGACCTGTGCACCCTATGTGCACAGTACATTAATAACTATGCACATACAGTGCACAGAAACGATTATCTTCGTCTGTTAAACCCATACAATATGGCTACGAATAAACATGCAATCATCCGTTACGAAGCGCTGGACAGATGTTTTTCCAATAAAGGGCGAAAATTCTTTATAGAGGAGCTCATCTCCTACGTTGCCAATATGATCACAGAATATACAGGTTCAGAAGCTTCTATCTCCCGTAGACAGCTGTTTAAGGATATGGATTTCATGCGTAGTGAAGCCGGCTTTAGAGCCCCTATAATCGCCATTAAAGAAGGAAAGAAAGCCTATTATAAATACGAAGACCCCAAGTATTCAATAGGAATGCAACAGATCAATCCCGTAGAAGCAGAACTCTTAAAAAATGCCATCGAAGTCCTAGGGCGGTTTAAGGGAATTGCTCAATTTGATTTCATACCAGAGCTTTCCTTAAAATTAAAAAAAACATTTCACCTCGAGGACCTCGAAAATATAATCTTTTTTGACTATAACGAATACCTAAAAAACCTTGATTATTTGGGGCAATTACTCAAAGCCATCCAGGATAAAGATGTACTAAACATTACCTACCGCTCATTCAATCAAGATCAGGAAGAAAACTTTATCCTCCATCCTTTCTTTCTGAAACAATACAACAATCGCTGGTTTCTTTTTGGACAAAGATCAGACTATAGCAGTTTGACCAACTTGGCAATAGACCGGATTATTTCTTTCTCGAAATCCTATCATCATGAATACCAACTCTTTCTTGTTGACCCTGAGGAGTACTTTGAAGATCTGATAGGTGTAAGTAAACCCATAGGTGCCCAGGCCCAACTTATCCAGATTAAGATCAACAAATCCCTTTGGCCCTATATTGAATCCAAACCTATTCACTCTTCCCAAAAGATTATAGCTAAAGAGGCTAATTATGCGGTGATCCAATTGGACATTATACCCAACTATGAGTTTTATGCGCTTCTCCTAGGCTTAGGTTCTGCAGTAGAGATCTTAAATCCCAAAGCTATCAGATTAGAATTCAAAGCTCAGTTAACCTCTTCCTTGGACAATTATACTCCATAGATATACAAGAAAACAATTCAAACATTATCAGACGGCTAACCCCCTTTTTTCACTATCTTGGTAGCATCTGAAACAATGAACTTAACGCATGTCTGAAACCAACTTTCTATTTTTTGAAGAAGAATATCCATTATTATATAACCTTGCAAAAGCTGCAGAATACAACCTTTACCAAGATCCAGGAACTGCTCTTTTCAAATTAAGACAATATGGTGAATACATGACCGAGCAGATCTTCGATACCTATGGAATGGAATTCCCAGAAAAGAACACCTTCCAAAATCGAATTTTTGTTTTAAGTAACCAAAGCATCCTGCCTACAAATGTCAATGATTACTTCACTATATTAAGACACAAAGGAAACCATGCCGTACATAATTTCAAAGGAACTACAGAAGAAGCAACAGCTTCCCTCTTTGCTGCCTTTAAATTAGGTAAATGGTTCTATGAATCCTACTCTGTTAAAAACCAAGATATAACGGGTTTTAAATTCCATAAACCAGAAAACCTGGATACCCATCATGCTTTACATACCCTGGAACTGGAAAATCAGCAGCTAAAACAGGAGTATGAAAAGCTATTGAACCAGCATAAAACAGTAAGCCAAGAGCAACGACAGATCTATACGGAAAGAGCTAAAAGGTCGGCCTCCAAATTAGAAATGAACGAAGCTCAAACGCGTGTACTGATCGATGAGCAACTGCGTAAAGCAGGATGGGAATGTGATTCTATCCATTTCAATTACAAGACGAATAAAACACTACCACAGAAAGGAAAAAATATAGCCATTGCGGAATGGCCTTGCGGTTCCAAATGGGCAGACTACGCACTCTTTATTGGTGAAGAACTATATGGAATTGTAGAAGCCAAACGCTATGCACAAGATATTTCCAGTAATTTAGATCAATCAAAATTATATGCAGAAAATATCCAGGAGTCGCTACATTTCAACACACTTGGTCAGTGGAATAAATACAGTGCTCCTTTTCTATTTGCGACAAATGGCAGGTCCTATATTGAGCAGCTAAAAAGTAAAAGTGGCGTATGGTTTTTGGATGTGCGTGACCCCTTCAATAAAGCCAAAGCACTACATAATTTCTATTCCCCAGAAGGGTTAGAAGAACTGTTGCAAAGAAATATTAAAGAAGCCAACCAGAAACTTTCGGATAGCGATTATAGTTATTTAGCTTCTTCTAATGGCCTGAATCTACGTTATTACCAGATTGATGCCATTAAATCAGTAGAAGAAAAAATCCAGCAGGAAAATCAAGAGGATAAATCTGCCCTATTGGTCATGGCCACTGGTACAGGAAAAACCAGAACCATCGGTGGACTAATTTATCGTTTGATAAAATCGAACCGTTTCCGACGCATATTGTTCCTGACTGATCGTACCTTACTGGCCGAACAAGCTAGAGACAGTATATCTGATAATAAAATAGAAAACCTACAGTCTTTCGCCTCAATTTACAAAATTGCCAATCTGGACTTAAAACGTCCGGACTATGAGACAAGGCTTCAATTTGCTACAGTACAAAGTATGGTAAATCGTGTATTTAACTCAGAGCAACCTTTACCTGTCGACAGCTTTGATTGTATTGTTGTAGATGAAGCGCACCGTGGTTATATTTTAGACCGTGAATTTGTAGAAGATGATCTTGAATTCCGTAATCAGGAAGACTATATCGGTCAGTACAAAAAACTGCTTTATTATTTTGATGCCTGGAAAATCGGCCTTACCGCCACACCTGCATTGCATACTTCACAAATCTTCGGAGAGCCTGTCCACTCTTACTCTTACCGAGAGGCAGTGATAGACGGCTTCCTGACAGATCATGAACCTCCTTATACCATTAAAACTGAACTCAACGAAAATGGTATACATTGGGAACAAGGCGAATCGCTTTCTGTATATGATCCGGAAACCAATTCCATTGAGGAACTGGCAAACATTGAGGATGATATTCATATCGATGTTGATCAATTTAACAAGAATGTCTTAACACCTTCCTTTAACCAAACCGTACTTGCTCAGCTGGTCAAAGAACTTGATCCAGATGGTGATGAGAAAACACTGATATTTGCAGCTCGTGATTCCCATGCTGATGATGTGGTCCGTATTTTATACGAAGAATTCGGGAAAATTGGAATAGATGTCCATCAGGATGCCATCAAGAAGATAACAGGAAGCATCAAAGATCCGGCTGGCGAAACCAAAAAATTCAAAAACGAGAAATACCCGAACATTGTAGTTACTGTAGACCTCTTAACTACGGGTATAGATGTACCCACAATTTGCAATCTGGTTTTCTTACGGGCTGTAAAATCCAGAATTTTGTATGAGCAAATGATTGGTCGTGCGACGCGTCTTTGTGAGGATATTGGCAAAGAGAGTTTTAAAATCTACGATGCGGTACATCTTTACAAGGCCATGAAAGATAAAACGCAGATGATTGCCGTTTCCAATCCTGCAGTTTCTTTTAAACAACTGGCGCAGGATTTACAACAAATAAGCAGCGAAGAGCAATTCGATCGCTTTAAGGAGCAATTAATAGCTAAATTACAAAGCAAGAAAAGCAAGATAAAAGGTGATGACCTAGACCGTTTTACCTTTCTTGGAGACAGCAGCAATCCAGAGGAATTAATCCATTCCATAAAAAGCCTATCTATGAATGAAGTCAAATCTTTAATTCATGATACAGCAGATCTATGGCCTTTCCTAGACGAAAATAAAAAGGCAAATTATAAGATTTTGATTTCTAATCATCAGGATAATTTTATAGTAATGGAGCGTGGTTACGGCTATGGCAAAAAACCTGAGGACTATATCGAAAGCTTCAAAAATTTCATTCAGACCAATAAGAATGAAATCGCTGCGCTTGAAATCATATGCACTAAACCTGCAGATTTGGACCGCAAATCCCTGAAAGAGCTAAAATTGCTATTAGATAGTAAAGGATTTAATGAAACTACCTTAAATGCAGCCTGGAGAGAAAAAAACATGGTCGATACATCCGCAGATATCATTGCATATATCCGAACATTGGCATTAAATACTGAACTGGTCACACCAGCGCAAAGAGTCAGAAACGCAATCATCAAGATTAAAGTCCTCAAGCCCTGGAATAAAACTCAGCTTAAATGGATAGAACGTTTTGAAAAACAACTTTTAGCCGAAACCATATTAACCAGGCAAGATCTGGATCTCCAACCCTTTTTAAGTGAGGGTGGATTTAACAGACTAAATCATATTTTCGAGGATGATCTTGATAATCTGATACATCAGTTGAACGGTTATCTTTTCACGGCATAATCCCATTTTAAAACCGCATTTTTACCCGATGAATAGCCACAGGCTAATAATTAAATACGATTGAACAATATATGAGCGCACAAGAAATAGCCAATAAACTCTGGAACCTTTGTAATGTATTACGTGATGACGGAGTAACCTATCACCAATATCTGAACGAACTGACTTATATTTTATTTCTGAAACTTTCGGAAGTAAAGGATTTCAAGGACCAGATTCCTGAAGAATATCAGTGGCAGGTATTTGTGAATGAAACAGATAACATTGTCAACTTTGATCGTTATCGCGAATTTTTGGCCACAGTAAGTACCAAAACAAACAGCGAAAGTATTCAGGAAATATACACCAACGCTTCCACTACATTGACCAAACCGGTTAACTTCAATACTATTGTCAAAGCCATCGACAAATTGGATTGGTACGAGGAGAATGATCGCGATGTAATGGGTGATATCTATGAAACACTCCTGGAGAAAAATGCAGGCGAAAAGAAATCTGGTGCCGGCCAGTATTTCACCCCCCGCCCACTGATCAATGTGATGGTGGATCTAGCAGTTCCAAAACTTGGCGAACGTTGGAATGACCCTGCTTGTGGTACATTCGGTTTCATGATTGCTGCAGATCACTACCTCAAAGAGAAACATGATAATTATTATGCGATTAATGACAAGGATAGAACATTTCAAATCAAAGAGGCATTCTCTGGTGTTGAACTCGTTGGTGATGCACAGCGTTTAGCAGTGATGAATGCGCAGTTGCATGGTATGGAGAGTAAAATTACCTTAGGTGATACGCTTACGGAAGCAGGAAAACTCATTAAAAATCTGGATGGTGTATTGGCCAATCCTCCTTTTGGAACAAAAAAAGGTGGAGAACGACCAACTCGTGACGATTTAACATACCTATCGAGCAATAAGCAACTGAACTTCTTACAGCATATTTACCGTTCACTGAAGAAAGATGGTAAAGCCAGAGCTGCAGTGGTATTACCCGACAACGTACTTTTCGAAGATGGTGACGGTCAAAAGATTCGCCGAGACCTGATGGAGAAATGTAACCTGCATACCATACTGCGTTTACCTACAGGTATTTTCTATGCTGCAGGGGTTAAAACGAATGTATTGTTCTTTACACGAGGTAAATCAGAAGAAGCAAACACCAAGAAAGTATGGTTCTACGATATGCGTACCAATATGCCTAGTTATGGTGTACGTACTCCATTTACCGAAAAAGCCTTTGAAGATTTCATTACGGCATATACCGGTGGTATAGATTCTGAGCATGTGATGCATGATTTTGATGGTATCATTGATCATGAGAAGAGAACAACTATAAAAGACGAGCGCTGGCAATGTATTTCGCGGGAGGCTATCGAAGCAAAAAACAACTCCTTAGATTTAGGGTTAATTGCAGACAGCTCTTTAACCAATTCGAAAGACCTAGGCGAACCAATCGACATTGCAAACGAAGCTCTGGCTGAGCTGAAAGCAATCCAAACAGAATTAGAGAACTTAATTAAGGAGTTAAGCTAATGGAAAAGGTATTGCCAAAGGGGTGGGTGGAAACGACGTTAGGTGAAATTGCAGAATGGGGTTCTGGAGGTACACCGAATAGAGCAATAGCGGATTACTATAATGGAACTATTCCTTGGGTAAAAACAGGTGATCTCAACGATGGATTAATAACACATTCTAATGAATTTATTACAGAACTAGGGTTACAAAAATCAAGTGCCAAAATATTTCCTAAAGGATCAGTCGTTTTAGCAATGTATGGTGCAACAATTGGAAAAACCGGAATATTGGATTTTGACTCATCCACTAATCAAGCATGTGCTGTTGCAAAGACATTCTTTAACATGAATAAATTTCTTTTCCTTTTTTTAAAGTCAGAAAAAGAAACATTTATAGAAAAAGGAAAAGGAGGAGCACAACCGAATATTTCTCAGACCGTAATAAAAACGCATAAAATCGCTCTTCCTCCTTTAGCCGAGCAAGAACGTATAGTTGCGAAGTTGGACAAACACTTTGCAAAGGTTGATAAAATTAAGTTACGAATTTCAAATCTGAACAAACTTAAAATTAAATTTTTCGAATCTTTATTCTATAGTAAAGCTACTATAACCATTCTTGGACAATTTCTTGTTGAAAGAAAAAGCAAAGTTGGTGAATCATATAATAATTTTAAAAAAATAGGAGTTTCCGCCAAAGAAGGTATAATTGACTTATCAACGGGCACAAAAGAGAATTTTGAAAATTATAAAATTGTAGAAAAGGGAGATTTTATTTATAATACAATGAGAATTAATATTGGTTCTATTGCCATTTATGAAGGCATCGAACCAGCAATTACAAGTCCTGATTATGTTGTTTTTTCAGCAAAAAATATTTCAAAATACTTATTATTGGCATATCTAAAAAGCGAATCTGGCATAAAAAACATATCATCAGTAACTACAGGAAGTGTTAGATCTAGATTGTATTTTAAGAACTTGGCTACAATACCTTTTCCTGATTTAGATCAAGATAAACATATTTTAGCAGAAAAAATATTATCATGGTTCGATATAAACCTATCCAAACTAGGTAAATTTCAAGAGATTTATTTTGAGCCTATAAAAAACTCTTTACTATATAAAGCCTTCAAAGGAGAATTAGTGCCCCAATTACCTACAGACGGCGATGCTAAGGATTTTTTGGCGAAGATTATGACGTTAAAGAATGAGGTAAAAGGAAAGAAGAAATAGCACGATATAATGAAACCTAATCTATTTTACCAATCCATCATTATTGTTCTAATTTGCCTATTTAGTGTATTAGTTCTATCACTACTTGTATTCAAAGAATCATATTGGACGATCTTTGATTTCACTAATGATGATAAGATGAAAATTTCAACTACTGTTAATGCTTTGGCCACACCAGTAATTTCGCTGATATCCGTAGTACTGTTATATTTAACATTATCAAAGCAAATAGAATCTAATTATTTCCAGAAGAAAGCAAAAAACCTCGATTTAATCCTTGTTATGTATAATCAATTACAGGTGGAGTATGGAAATTTCACGTACAATAAAAAGGGACAACGAGCTCAAGTCGGAGTTACTACACATTATGAAGATAGATTTCACGGATTTGATGCGCTTTTTGAGAATTTGCAATCTATCAGAAAGAAGCCTGAAAAATTTGGTCCTTCCTATCAAAGTGATAAAATTGTGGGGCTGATTCATACATTTGATTTAGTTCAGAAGCTTATTCTTAATATGGATTTAGAAAAAGATGCGCAGAATGAGTTAGGCGCAAAAATGAAAAATTTCTATCAAACGAGCTTTAGACCAACGTTTTTAGATATAGCTTTTCATGTTCGAAACAACACCAATATTAATTCAAAAATATTAATAGATTTTGTGACGAACCAGGAGCAAAAAGAAAATCCTGCATTTGATATCAATACCTTCAAAAGTATAGGTGAATTGTTCAAGGATCATTACAACAATAATTTAGATTAAAGTTTCAAAAACATCTTAAGTTTCACCAATGACTGATCATAGATACCAATTAATAAAAGATTTCCAAACAGAATGGCCATATGAGCGAATCAAGAACCTTTCTTTACAAGAATACACGAATCTTAATAAAGATTCTTTCTGCTATTGGCTAGAGTCTAAATCCACTGATTTAGGCAGTATTTGGGGTGGTTCTGCTTTTAAGTTTGGGGTATATGAAAAAGAACAAAAAGATAATACATATAATTCGAGAGGTCGATTAAGTGATAGCGAATATGCTTGGTATGCTAAGTATGGGAATTCAAAAGAAGAAGCCTTTGAAAAAGTAAAGTCTCTTCTTATCCAGGTTTTAGATGCTGCAAGAAATCAAAAGTATGATGAAATCGATCGGATTGACTTGGGGGACACCATCAAATGGAAACTAGCCTACATATATAGTGATAATCAAATCCTCAATGTCTTCAACAAAATCAAATTGGTTGAAATATGTAAAACTTTGGAAATCCCTATAGAAAAGAAGGAGACATTTTTTTCTCTACAGGACAAAATATTAAAAACTAAACCAGTCGATCAAGATTATTTTGCATTCGGCGATCAATTCTGGCAAGAAATTAAGCCTTCGAAAGTTCTACTGGAAACCTTAGAGCTCATCAAGACTAACTTACGCCCCTATTTTCAAATACTAGATTTTCTAATCAACGAACTCGACATTCAACCGGATTCTGAAAAGGTTTACTTCAATTACGAGAAGTCAAATCAACTTATCTTTGGGATAGGGCAACGGTATATATTTAACCTAACAACAAAAGGTTTTCGATACATCAGTAAAACTCCAATATCATCAAATTATGAAGCATTTGATAGTTCTCCTGAGGCTTATCTAAATAAAACAACTAGTTTGGGTAACAAAGAAGATATTTCTGCTGCCATTATAGCATCAGTAATGGAGCTTTTGCCTGCAACAATTAAAAGTGGTTTCCTTAAACACAACAAGCTGGACTTCAAAGAAATGGTCTTTAACAGAACATTTAGAGAAAAAGTTCTTGAACAAATCAATGCACCAATAGAGGATGATTCCCAAAGCAATGAAAATATGAACCATCCTCTCAATCAAATCCTCTTTGGTCCTCCAGGAACCGGTAAGACCTATAATAGTATAGATAAAGCTGTACAAATAACTACTAACTTATCTGGGAGTCACACAGAAAATAAAATTGTATTTGATCGTCTTCGCAAAGAAGGACAAATCGAGTTTGTCACCTTTCATCAAGGATATTCTTATGAGGAATTTATGGTCGGCATTAAACCCAATACGGATACAGAGCAATTGACCTTTAGACCTCACAAAGGTATATTTTATCGGCTTGTAGAAAAAGCTAAAGCTAATTATAAGGCATTTAAAAACAACCAGCAAGAAGTTAAAACTTTTGATGAAATCTTTGAAGAATTGGTCAGTCCGCTAACTAATGGCGAGGTCATTGAAATCCCAATGCGTTCGGGGAATATATTTAAAATAACCGATGTTGAAAATGGCACCATACGATTCAAGAAACCCAATGGATCAGATACACATACACTTAGTGTAGAAACCTTAAAAGCTATTGTTGAAGGACGCAGGGAGTTCAATTCCGGATTGGGCACTTATTATAAGCCTTTAGTACAACTGATAGATCAATACCAACAGCCTGTTGCCGCTGAAACTCCACTAAAAAACTATGTGATCATTATTGATGAAATTAATCGTGCTAACATATCAAAGGTATTTGGTGAACTTATTACTCTTTTAGAAGACGATAAGCGAATGGATGCGGATAACTCGTTAAGCCTAACCTTACCCAACGGAGAACCTGACTTTACTATTCCGCCAAATGTATACATTATTGGTACCATGAACACCGCCGATAAATCTATTGCATTAGTAGATATTGCGCTACGACGTCGCTTTGAATTTGAAGGCTTTTATCCAGATTATAAAGTATTGCCTAAACTTTCATCGAGTATACTTCAAAAAATTAATGAAGCCATATACAATAGGAAGAAAACAGCGGATTTTCTTATAGGTCACGGGTATTTCATGAAAAATGAAACATTAGGGACGATTTTATTAAAAAAAGTTATCCCATTACTAATGGAATACTTCTCTGGAAGGACAGATGAAATACGAGACATTTTAAAATTTGCAAGTATAGAGGCTGTGTTTAATACAACAAGTTACGTTTGGAATATTGTTTCAATTCAAGCCAATGAAGCCACAGGAACCTAATTTTGAATTTGGCCAATCTTTTAAAATATCTTCCAGGCATAAGCTGGAAGAATATCTGGATGCTATTTGGCTATCAAGCTATATTGATACTAATACTGTTGCTGCCGCCCCTTTGAATCGAAAGCAAAGATTCTTAAGCTTCGACGGTAATAGCGCCAGAGCAAGAAATTTTATTGGCTTTATTCAAGGAGAAATGGATTATATTGAGATTTACCCTAAAGTATTCCGTGAGGCACAAATGGATAAATCAGAGATCTTAAGACATCTCTTTTTTTGGTTCAATTACTGCCGAAAATGGAAATTCCCATTTAGTAATGTAAACTTGGCCAGTTTACCTGATATGGATCTGCCAGAATTAATCATAAGCTTGATTGCAAATCAAATTCATCAAGTCGTATCAACAAATCCTATTTCACTCTATCAAGATCTTGAAGAGGCCATGACGATGCCAAAAGGAACGCTGAATTTTAGCCGCTATCTTTCCAACAGTATTGCTAATGGAAACTTTCACGTCCTAGAATGCGATCATCAACCACTGGATTATGATAATCGGTTAAATCGCTGCATCAAATACGTTACTAGAATATTAGCATCTAAAGCTCAATATAGCGAAACACGGCAAAAACTGGATGATATTCTTTTCATCTTAGATGATGTAGAAGAACAGGTATGTCATGCTGGCATGTTGAACAATATTCCGATAAGCCCCTTTTTTATAGAATATCATACAACAATCGGGCTATGTCAACTGGTATTAGAAAGTCAACTATATAGCCATTCCTTCAATGAAGCAAAACACTGGTCGCTTCTACTTCCAATGGAATATGTATTCGAAGATTTCATTGCAGGATTTCTTGAACGTCATTTTTCCGATGATTGGCACGTAAAGTACCAAAAGTCAGATATGTATTTAACAGACGATGACATCTTCAAAATGCAACATGACATTTTCTTGGTATCAAAAAAAGATGATAAGATTAAAGTTATTGTGGATACCAAATATAAACTGCGTGGAGATTTTAAAAATGACAAAAAAAAAGGGATTGCACAGAGTGACCTTTACCAAATGACCTCATATGCTTACAAGAGAGGTTGTAACCAAGTGTTATTGTTATATCCAAATCAGTCAGATACTCTACAAGAGCCGGACATCTTTCACATTTCAAATTTCAATTCTACTCAAACAATCAAAGTAACTGCTGCAGAAGTTCCCTTTTGGTCCAAAAATGGACACCATAACGTTGAGCAAAACGTACTTAGAACATTTTCTAAATTATTCAATAACTATCACAATCTTTATTTAACCAAATAAATTTAATAATACTATATATAAACTGGAGATTCCGTTAACACAAACCATTTGATTCCGTACTTTTTTGATCAGCATTATTATTTATGAGAATTATATAATAATTGGGATTATTAATCCTTTAAAGGCATATTGTGGGTGATCAAATTTTCACGGAATAGCTTGTCTTGGTATTTCGGAATGAGGTGATCAGCGGATTCAGAATCTCCAATCAATGTCTTAAACCAGCTGTTTATAAGGCCCCCTTCTTTCTATCGTCATATTCCAGGGTTTTGAAAGAAGGCTAAAATAGTCATTTTCATTGCTTATTATTTTACCTGGCTTAAATAGTCAAGAACTTGTTTTGCGTTTTTCGTTACAAATTTCACTTGGTTATCTGTTACACTTTCTCCGTGTATTGCATAGTTACAAATTGATAGTATTTCTTTTAATATACCATAAAAGTTATTGTCAATAATTTCAAATTTTGTTAGGTCTTGAATAATTTTCATTATTGATTGATGCTTAAATCTTGCATCTAATTCACCATTTTCAAATCGTTGTTCCCAAATTCGTCTTAGTTGGGTTTCAACATTGTAGCGAACTTTAAACATTTGGAGATTGTCGTCAGGCACATCAATTCTACTTGCTAAGTGGCTGCCAAGTGTTACACCATGTTCTTTTAGTTTAGCGTTTACAATCCTATTAATTTCGTGTTCAAGTTCCGGTAGTTTGTTGTCAGGCGGTGGTGGACCGTATCCCTGAAACGTGTTTGTCACGGACTGTGTTTGATTGTTACGAATTTCATTTTTTATGTCCCCAAGTTTTATACTAATGTCTTGCTTTAAATCTTCAATTTCTTTTTTGAGTTTAATTCCAAAAAACTCTATTTCCGAAAAAATAGGAACAAGTGTCAAGGCAACAAAAATTAAAAATACGAATACGTCTGCTGGAAGAGATTGTCCAGAAGTAATTGCGTCAAAACGCTTATACATTATTGTTCCAGTCAAACCTAGAAGTCCAACCCACCAAATAATTTTAAACCAGTTCGGAAGTTTCATAATTGTCGTCTGTTTCGTTTTTAGGGTTGCTTGTAACGGTTTCGGGCTTTGCGTTCGGGCGTGTTAGGGAGAACAAAGTTTCAATTTATTCTAAAGTTTATTAAAAGCACAAGCTCCAAGTTTGCATGTCAGCCTTGCTGACGCAAAATTCGTGTTATGCCTTGTTATTTCAATCCGGTTTTAAATGTTTTGTCCAGTTTGTTTTGAATAATTGTTGCAACAACAAGTACTTCTGTCATCTCTGTCAACTGCGTATCTTCTAAAATTTTTGGGTCATGTGCTTTAGGATTCCTGTACATGCTGAAAAAGCCTTTTACAAAATTTCCAAAACCTTTATGCTCACTCTCATCACTGTCAGATTGCAAAGTGTTAAATGCAAGCATCGGTTTTTTATCTTTCCCCAATCCAAAACATTCATCAACCAATTCCGCACCATCTGATGAATAGCCACTTTTTTGGCGAAGTTTTTCTGCGACACTTTTTGTTATTTCAAGAATTGCATGAAAATAATTTTCGTTTAACCATTCAGATTCACAATAAGGCAAAATATCTAGATGAATTCCTATTCCATGAACACGTTCCTTAACACGCATTGACCTTCTTTTTGCTTCTGATATAGTTTTTGCTTTATCAACGATTTTAGGTTGTCCTGTTTTATCTATTTCTATTCCTTCATAGAGAAGTTTTTCGTTGATTGCTGTTCTATGCCGTTCAAACTCCTCTTCGCTGTCGTACCGTTTCGGGTTGATTATTTTTATTACAAAGCCTAACACATTATTTGCACATTTGTCCTGCTTCTGTCGAGCAGTCAATGTGTGATATATTCTGTCTGGCTTATTTGTTCCTTCACCTGTGTCTACAAGCCCTGAATTTTGAAACTGCTCATTGATCTGCTTATGTGTCAAAATCTGCTCTCCAATTATCTTTGATAAGCTTCTTAAGGTATTTTGGTCAAAACTGTTCGTCATAGAGTGTGGTCAAATATAATGAGGCATAATGTTTTCGGGCTTTGCGTTAGGGCGGGTTTCGGAACACAAAGCTACAATTTATTACTAAAGTTCATTATAAGCACAAAGTTCCAAGTTCGCTCGTCAGCCAGCCTGACGCAAACCGGTGTTAGGCGTAGTTTTTTATGTCGAATTCCATCATGTTCAAGTATTTGTCAAGAGTCAAGTTACCATTTGCCTTGTTAACTGCCGCTTCTATAGGTATTGTCGCAGAGGCAAGAACTTTTCTGTTGTTGTCAACAATGCTTATTTTAGTTTTTATAAAATTATCTTTGACAAATTTGTCATCGTAAATTGCGCATGATAATTGATCTAAACATTGCGAAGCATGAATTAAAGAAGATTTCACATCATGATCGATTTTCCCTTTTACATTTAAACAAAATATCTCGCCTTCTTCTTCATTTGATACAAATTCAAAGCCTACAATTTGCATATTATGGATGATATGAACGAGTGATGACTCGAATCGAATATTCATATTTTCAGTACCGCCCAATTCGGTCACTATTTCTTCAATATAGTTTAAGTCGGTCAATACTTGACCAAATCTAATTACTCGATAAATATCTTGAGTCCAATGAACGATTTTATACAAATCGTCATATGACAACGTGTGCGATTGCCTCGTGTTTCTTCCGTATTCAACCACAATATCATCCTTGTTAATGGTAAAGGATTTGTGTGCAGCTATATTTCTCCACTGATTTGTTGAGATTGAAAAAAAAGGGTCTTCTAAAAACAGAATTGCGTCGCTTTTCACTTGATTTGGGAAGTCTTTAATTACTTTCCCAAAGTCGGCTCCTGAATTATCAGGAATATTTCCATCTAAATTAAAGTTAACAAGTTTGTCTAGCAATTTGAAACGAGGTTTAAAGGCTCCCTCCAAGGTTTCGTCTATAACCTTGAAGTAGTAACTTATTTTATCTCTTTCTGAAAATTCTTTCTCGTCTGGCTGCGTCAAGACATTTGTCATCCACTTCATGTCAGTATTTGAAATGTCGTCAAATGAATCTGCCAAGACTTTAATGATTCGTTGCTTATCGGAGCCAATACAATTTTTATAAAGATAAAACGTCCACTCAAACAGCTTGAAATAATCGGGTTTAGTGCAGAATCTTATGTAATTTACAATTTCAGTTCTTAGAATCTCCCTGTTCTTTTCAAGAAGAGATTCATCTAAGAAATACTTACCTAATTTAAATTTTAATAACGCATTCCAATCCTCTACCGAAAAGTCAGTAGAAAAATGTAAGTCCTCATATATTTCATCTCGTTTCAAGTCTTCTTAAAATTAAGCATAACTTATATATAGCTCTGACGCTGTCAGGCCTATCCACCCAAATCTGGCCGTATAGATCTAATAGGTTTAGATCCTGTCAATAAATCAAATCTAAAAATAAATCCTGTAACATTAAGTGGAGATTCCGTTAATACAGACCATTTGATTCCGCACTTTTTTGATCAGCATTATTATTTATGAGAATTATATAATAATTGGGATTATTAATCCTTTAAACGCATATTGTTGGTGGTCAAATTTTCACGGAATAGCTTGTCTTGGTATTTCGGAATGAGGTGATCAGCGAATGCAGAATCTCTAATATAGGTAAAGTAACACCCCATTGATTTATCGATGCCAAAAGATGCTCTGATATTGAGGCTGTTCTTTTACTTGGTGACCCAACTAGCCTCGAATCAGCGATCAAAAGATTACCATACTTCCAGAAAATGGGATATAAATAGATTGTGGATTGAATGATTATTCTTACATTAGTCTTGAGAGCGTTAATTTAAGGGGTTACGACCGGTATGGTCGTGCCCCTGTCTTTTTTTAATAATTCTTGGATTGTTGAGCCCTTCTTTTTCGAATATACTCTTCGATGGTATTTTCGATATTAATAGAAATTAAGTTCCATTATTCAAATTTCACAGTTCAATCCATCACTGGATTACCCTGTATCTCTAATTTCGCAAACTTCTGTACTTCGATACTTGGAAAGCCAAAATCCTCAACCACCTTACCCTGAATTAGATAACAACCCGTACCCCGAAATGGATAAACAGGCGTACTGTTCGGGAAATGCGTAGTATCAAAGAAATTTCCTTCTGCATCTAAAAATGTCCCAAACCACATTTTCTTATTGTTCTTGGTATGCACCGTCTTCTCACATACATACAAGCCCACCATCCTCACCGTCTGCCCCACATATTTGATCAGCTCCTTAGTCCGGATCTCTCCCCGATATGCCGTCTTTAATAGATCAAACATGGAAAGGGTTAAAGGAAAACCCAAAAGCTCCAACTCATGATAAGCATCCTCCAGTTTGGTGTTCACCAGCTCAGGCATCACGTAATGTTTCGTCTGCACTTGAAACAACTCTGCATGATTGGAAGGCTTAGCCTTCTGCCCCAGCATGGTATGCACCTCCCATAACAAAGCCTTTTTACTCTTACCCGTAAACCTCAAGGCGCCGCACCTAATCAGTATAATTACCTGTTCCAAACTGATTTCAGTTCGTCTTACAAAATCCTCCAGATCCAGATAATCCCCGTTTAGAATGCGTTCTTCAGGAATCAGTTCCATCAGCTTATTATCCAAAGCCTGCATGCCCACAAACCCTAAATACACGTCGGTCCCATTAATGGAAACCACCGTACTGCTATGATTTACACAAGGTAAATGCACATTTGCCCCTGTCCTTTTCAGCTCATGCACATACAGCCAGCGGGTATAAAAGCCTCCATAATTGTTCAGCACCCCCACCATAAACTCAATGGGGTAATATGTTTTTAAATACAAACTCTGATAACTTTCCACTGCAAAACTTGCAGAATGTGCTTTAGAAAAACTGTATCCAGCAAAACTCGACACCTGCCGCCAGACTTCGGTAGTCACCTGTTCCGGTCTGCCCAAAACTTTTGAGCCTTCATGAAACTTCTCCACCAAACGGTCAAATTCCACACGGGAACGGTATTTCCCACTCATTCCCCTTCTTAAAATATCCGCATCGGCACCATCCATCCCGCCATAATGTATACAGACCTTGATCACATCTTCCTGATAGACCATTACCCCAAAAGTTTCCTTTAGTTGCTCTTCCATGACCGGATGTAAATATTTCACAAGATCCGGACTATGAAAATTCTGGATATAGGTCTTCATCATCCCAGACTGTGCCACACCCGGCCGAATAATGGAACTTGCCGCCACCAGTGTTAAATAATTATCACAGACCAATTTTGTCAAAAGTTGCCGCATGGCTGGGGACTCAATGTAAAAGCAACCGATCGTATTACCGGTCTTTAACCGCTCATTCAGGTTGGAATCTTTCATAAACTTACGCACCTGGTGGATGTCAATGGTCTTCCCTTGGTTCTGTTCTACAAGCTTAACGGCTTCCTTGATGTGCCCAATTCCACGTTGTGATAAAATATCATATTTATCATAACCGATACTCTCGGCCTCATACATATCCCATTGTACCGTGGGCATACCTTTAGGTGGCAGATCCAATGCCGTATAATAAGTAATAGGCTCCTCTGAGATCAATACTCCACCTGCATGGATGCTCCTTTGGTTCGGCATTTTACCCATTAGCTCATAAATAGTCATGATCTTTTTAAAGGTATTGTTATCCCGATTGACCGCAGCAAGGCTAGGATCGGTAAAACCATCAATTTCAGATTTGGGCAAGCCCATCACCTTACCAATCTCCCGAATAATGGAACGGTCTTTAAAAGTGGACATCGTACCTAATAAGGCCGTATGTTCCCGACCATAGCGCTTAAAAATATAATCTTGTACATCTTCCCGTTCATCCCAACTGTAATCAATGTCAAAATCCGGCGGACTTGAACGCTCTGCATTTAAAAAGCGTTCAAAATACAGATCTAACTCTATAGGATCCACATCGGTAATCCGCAGACAATACGCCACAATGCTGTTTGCACCTGAGCCCCTACCCACATGGTAATAGCCCCGCCTCATGGAATATTGGATGATGTCATTGGTGATCAAAAAGTATGCACAAAAATTCAGATCTACGATAACCTTCAATTCCTTTTTAAGCCGTTTGATTGCCTCCCTATTTTTAGGGCCATAACGGTACAACATCCCCTCCATCGCCAGCTTTTCAAGGAGCGCTTTATCATCCTTGGTATTTCCGGTGAAAGTCTTACGATTCAATTTTACCTTTCCGTCAGGATAGTCCATCTCGCAGCTGTCCATGAGTTTGCGCGTATTGTCCAGGATAAAGGCATATTTCACAAATTTGGCTTCCAGTTCCCCTGGTTTTAAGAACAGGTCTATTTCTTTGCACTTGTCTTCCGGCTCTACCATAGTGATCAGCGTATTCAGGTCAATGCCCCTCAGGTATTCATGCAAACGGTAACCTATCTTACTGGCCACAAATACTGGCTGGAGCACCACAAGTTTCTCTGGGCGTTGGAACTCCTTATTGTAAAATTGGTGCAGTTCATCAAACCTGACTCCGATATATTCATTTGATTTCAACGCTTTCAGTTCCAGCTTATGAGTAAATGGATAAACAACGTATGCATTTTGAAATGCCCAGGGCGTATCTGGCAATTCCTTTTGTTCAAGATTATGGTAGCTGAGAAAATCATTCAGTTCTTTCATCCCTTCCCTGTTCCTGGCGACACCAATATACAGTAGTTTCTTATCCCTTCTAAATTCCATTCCACCAATGGGCTTGATCTTTTGCTTACGGCATTCCCGCATAAATTCCATGACACCAGTAGAATTGTTGATGTCTGTGATCACCATTTGGGTGACTCCACGTGCCTTAGCCTCCTCTACCAGTGTTTTAATAGACATGGTGCCGTAGCGCAAACTATATTGAGAATGGACATTGATATACATGGCTTTATAATTTGATATCCATTACCGCAGCCCTGGTTACTGCAGCTTGCCCGAAACGTCTACGGATCTTATCCAATGCCTGAACTAAACTATATTGCTCCTGAGATTCGCTATATAAATCAATCTGTTCAAAACCTGTGACCAAGTTGCTCAACCTTACCCCCACCAGCCTCAGCAGCATCCGGCGGTTGTACATTTTTTTAAACAGGTCCTTTGCTGTTGCAATCAATACACTGTCCAGTGAAGTATAGCCGATAGCCATCTGTTTGGTTTCCGTCTCAAAGTTGGCGTAACGGATCGTAACCGTCATACAGGCCGTTAACTTCTTTTTCTCTCTTAACTGGAAGGCTACATCCATGACCTGTGCAACCAGCAAGTTACCTATCATTTCAATATCGATGGAATCGGCATGGAAGGTACATTGGGTACCTATTGATTTTTGTTCTGTATAAGGAATAACCGGGCTATTGTCAATTCCCTGTGCCTTTTGAAGCAATGACAAGCCAGATTTACCCAACAAAAAGCTCATTTGGTCGGGATGGATCTGGGAAAGGGTGTAGATTTTCTTAATGCCCATGTCGCTGAGCTTGACAAAAGTCTTTTCTCCCAGGCCAGGAATTTTACGAATTGATAATGGGTTTAAAAATGGCTGCACTTCCTTTTGCGCGATATTCAATTCTCCATCTGGCTTACATTCATTAGTCGCCATTTTAGACACGGTCTTATTGACCGACAAACCGAAGGAAATCGGCAATCCCATTTCCCTAATCACGGTTTGTTTTAGCTCATGAGCATACTGAAGGGTACTATGAAAACGATCCATTCCGGTCATGTCAATGTAGTGTTCATCAATGCTGGCTTTCTCAATCAGCGGAACCCGTTCCCTGAGAATTTCAGTGATTTCATTTGAAGCTTTTGAATATTCATCCATGTTACCTTTTAAAAAGATGGCATGTGGGCAAAGCATTTTTGCCATTCGTGATGACATTGCCGAATGCACGCCATACTTTCTGGCTTCATAGCTGCAAGAAGCAACTACTCCTCGATCTGAGGTTCCGCCAATAATGACAGGCTTGCCGACCAATGATGCATTTTTCTTGACTTCGACGGACACAAAAAAGGAATCCTGATCCATGTGTATGATCTGCTTTTCTGTTGACATGATGTTGAATTAGGTAATCACAAATTTATACTAAAATTTTTAGTATAAACTAATAAAAACTAATTTTATTGGTAATTAATTTCTGATATGGAATATTACACTAAAAATATTAGCCAATTGCTTTTTAGCACAATGTCTGGTATCTTAGCTTAACTGGAGATTTCAAATTTTAATCCTGAACATTGATGGGCATTGCTCTTCAATTAGTATTATCATCCTTTAAAAATTACAACATGCACATGGAAGACTAGACAGAACTATGTCAAAGTGAAGTTAATGACTAGATAAAACAATTCGATTGCCCCCTGTCTGGAGATTCCGTTAACACAGACCATTTGATTCCGTACTTTTTTGATCAGCATTATTATTTATGAGAATTATATAATAATTGGGATTATTAATCCTTTAAAGGCATATTGTGGGTGGTCAAATTTTCACGGAATAGCTTGTCTTGGTATTTCGGAATGAGGTGATCAGCGGATACAGAATCTCCACTTACAGCTGAGAGTAAGTTTCTAAAAAAGTGGATTGTTATAAAGCAAGAAAACCGCCTTATCAAACGGGCGGTTTTTTATTCTTTGTATCAGGATATTCCTTTGACGCGAAATCTATCCTGTCACTTTTAATGAATCAATGAGATCGTTCATTAATCCCAAATGAAACTGAAGTACTATTGGACTTCCCGGAAACTTACCGGACACCCTCGCAGTCAGAACCCCATTTGATCCAGACTCCTCGTACTTGAGTGGTTCCATTGAAGACTGATAAGCCTCATTTGCATGTTCGATCCACTGGCGAATTTCGTCCTTGCCAGTATGTACTTTACCTTCGTCATGTACGATGGCGGATTCAGTAAAGCATTCTGTGTAAGCTTTGCTGTCATAATTGTTCTGCGTCTCTACGAAGCGCTCTACTACTTTAGGTAATTCCATGATGATATAATTAAGATTTTAAATAGTCGGTACCGTTCCGCCGTCAATGACGAAATTTGTTCCTGTCAAGTAATTGGCTCTTGGAGATACTAAAAAGCCAACCAATTCGGCTACTTCTTCCGGTTCTGCGGGCCTGCCGTAAGGTATTCCACCCAATGCCTCCATGACACTTTGTTGAGCTTCTTCTACTGTACTATTTGCATTTCTTGCAATCTCGCCTAACCAGTCAATAGATGCTGTTGTATTTATCCATCCCGGTGAAACTGTTAGCACGCGGACACCTTTCGGCGTAACTTCATTGGATAAACTTTTACTGTAATTGATTAATGCTGCTTTTGAAGCTGCATACGGCAAGGTAGAATCGTACAGCGGCAATTTGCCCTGGATGGAAGCGATGTGAATAATAACACCACTTTTCCGATCGATCATTTGCGGTAAAAATCCTCTGTCAAGCCTGACAGGAGCAAGTAAATTAGCTTGAAGGGTTGATATCCAATCCTCATCGTTCAATGCTGAAAAACCGCCGGCTGGTGTTGATGAAGCACCAAGGTTGTTCACCAGGATATCCAGCCTGCCGTAAGTTGACAACACTTTGCTGATTACTTTTTGCGCATCTTCAGCCTTACTCAGGTCAGCAGGAATAAAATAAAGGTCTGCATCCGGCTGTTCGGATTTGTTTCTTGCCGTAATAACCACTGTTGCACCAGCGGCTTTTAAGCGTTCCGCAATTGCTTTCCCTGCACCTTTTGTACCCCCTGTTACTAAGGCTATCTTTCCGGATAATTCGTTGCTGTAGTTGAATTGCTGTTCCATATCTTTTTTTGTTGTAGTACAAATCTCGATAGTACGCGGATAGCAAACAATTACGGGGTTACGAATCAAATAGGGATAAATTTATCCGTATTGATCCCTATTCGGGTTTACTGTATATTCGTATTTATGTACATAAAGAAGACAACTCCGACACTCAATTGTGGACTTGACCTGGTAGGTGAAGTGCTGTATGGCAAATGGAAGATCCGAATCCTTTGGTTCATCCATATAGGCAACTTGCGGCCAAGCGAACTTCAGCGAAAGATTCCGGACGTAACCAGACGGGTACTGAATGTACAATTAAAGGAACTGGAAGATCATGAACTAGTCAATAAGAAAATTTATCCGGTGTTGCCCCCAAAAGTTGAATACAGTCTTACCGACTTTGGTAAAACACTCATCCCTTTGATCAGTTCCATCGGCCTTTGGGGTGATGAATATCAGGATCGGTTGAGAAGGGTCATTTTAAAGCACAGCGAATCAGCATTAGCTGAACCGAAGAAAACCTTTGACGAAGCTCGTACAGTTCAATCATAGTAATTGCGTCGTGCAGCTGCCGCATAAAATTCTATCCAGAATATCCCGTGTATATAAGAAAGGGCTATAAAAGCCCTTCATCTCCGAAGGAGAAATAACCACGTTTGGTTAACACAGACCATTTGATTCCGTACTTTTTTGATCAGCATTATTATTTATGAGAATTATATAATAATTGGGATTATTAATCCTTTAAAGGCATATTGTGGGTGGTCAAATTTTCACGGAATAGCTTGTCTTGGTATTTCGGAATGAGGTGATCAGCGAATGAAGAATCTCCAGGTAACCACTCTAAAAAGTTATCTAGTAGAGTAATCTTGGAATCCTCTACTAGATAATATAATCTTAAAAAAGATCTAAAACATCGATTACAGATCAGAAACAGGAATTTCTTTAACTACTTTCCTTCTCGCCCATTATCATTATCTTCCATATGCTTCTTATTCTTATAAATTTCCCTGATTATTCTGAAAAGTTCCTGTAGATGTTGTAGTGGGTAATCCGATTCCCCGCCAAACAAAAATGCTACCCTTTTCGGGTGGCATTTTTTGTTTTACACCGGCCCGAACCCTTCAGTTCGACGGCCAGGTTAAAACAAAAAATTGCCAGGAGCGCAGCGACAGCATTTTTGGTTGAAGCCCCCCCTCCGGGGATCAGCGAGCGCAGCGAGCTAATCCCCATTCCGTGCTTCTGTCCAACCGGAGCAAAAAGTGAAATTCCTTCTCTAGAAATTCCGCAAAGATCTCTTAAATAGTGTCACTAAAAAATCGACCATAATACTTATAAATAATCTTTATCCAAGTCGGTCCACAATCTTTTGCGTCGGGCTGAAATTCCTGTGGAATCCAATCACTAAATTAAATCATTTAAGAAGACATTTTTATTTACCATTTTCCATGACGCTTGTTTGAATATCCCTTTTTCGCTGAGTTAGTATTTGAAGAAAGAAAAATATACCTCCGATAGTTGTGAATGGTATAGTCTTAGGAATATTAATTAGTAAATAAATAGAAATCAAGATCCAACCGATACCTAAAAAGATAATAACTGCTGTGCCTAATTTTGTAGTATATAGACTTGGTTTTAAACGAATTTTGGGTCTACCTACATTTCGGTGGTTATAGTCTTTTAAATATTTTCTAAAAACAGAAACGATCGAATCAATATCATTTTGGTTTTCAAAGTGCAAGCTCAATTTTGAGGTATTCTCGATGTAAAGCGCAATTACTGAAGAATCTACATTCTCACTAAATCTATAGGAATTGATTTTATTATAGTCGACTTCGATTCTGTCAAATAAATCAGATTCGCCTTTTTTATAAAAATCTATATGTATACTTTCCGGCAAAAAATTTATTTTAACATCTCTAATGAACTTACGCCTAAATATTTTTTTCATGAAAACCGGAGTTATACAAAATATAAATACTCCAATATATAATATTACTATTTGATGTAGCTGCCATGTTAAAAAAGCAGTTAATGCTACACCCCCGAACAAATATATATTTATGAATACACCATATCTAACTGCGCTAAGAACTTTCACCTCATAAAAATCACCTGCCATTCTAATTATCTATTTTAAGCATTTCCTTAATCGTTCCCCCCTGCAATTGAAAGCGCGTCGTTAATAAATGAGAGCCGCCCGGTTATTAGGCTTGCACCCGCTGCGGTCCCTGCTACTGGCGTAAGAAGAAGAGATAAAGATGCCAACAAAAATCCATTACAACCAAGATGCCTCCCAGCACTCCCGGCCATTATACATCTCACTTCCTCAACAAAAAAATATTTTTCAAAACCCATTTTTGTATTTTTCATATGGGTACTATTTGGTTTACAAACTATTTAACTGGAACATCTGCAACACATGGATACAAAAGAAATCATAATAGTTAATTTTAACCAAAAATAAGATTACAATATTTAACAAATATATAATTAAAACCTATTCATTGTTAACACGAATACCAATAGTTAACTTATTGAGATATAAATGATTATATTTCTACACCAAGTAAATCTCCCTACCTCTTACCCTTAATTCTCCCTTTCGTCGCATAAAACCGGTATTCTGTCGCAAATCTCCAGAGCACGTTTTGGCGCAAGCTAATTTTGTGTTATCAATCAGGAGAATTAAAGATGAATAAAAGAGACACAATCAAAAAAATATCAGAATTATCACAAATTGCAGTTTCCGATTGCGAGAAAGTATTGGTTTCCCTTGAAGAAGTTTTAAGTGAAGAGTTGTCTAAGAAAAAAAGAATACAACAGATATTCAATATGTTCTATAAGATTATGAGCATATTAAAGAATAAAATGCCCATGCTACTGCTGAGTCTGCTATTTCCTATTTCAGCGTACAGTCAGCAAACTGTTTCCCAACAAATAAGAGGTGTAATAAAAGATCAGCTGTCGGGTGAGGCCATCCCAATGGTATCTGTTAAGCTGCTTGAACTTCCCGGTATATCAACACAAACAACGGCAGATGGACACTTCAGCTTGCAAAATGTACCAATTGGTCGATACAGCATTCAGACGTCTTGTGTAGGGTATACCCCCACAGTAATCAATGAAATTATTTTGAGTTCGGGCAAAGAAGTGTTGTTAGAGATAACGATGCTTACTTCTGAAGTTGCCTTAAAAGATGTGGTTATCAACTACGTATCTAACAAAGAACAGGTTTCTAATAAAATGGCTTTGACAGGAGGTCGCTTGTTAAGAATGGAAGAAGCCAGTCGTTATGCCGGAGGAATGGATGATCCCGCTCGTCTGGTAAGTTCCTTTGCGGGGGTGTCCCCCAATGTCGGTAATAATGGGATATCCGTTCACGGCAATGCACCTAGCCTGCTGCAATGGCGGATGGAGGGGGTAGAAATACCGAATCCAAACCACTTTGCAGATATAGCAACCTTAGGGGGCGGTGTACTCTCGTCATTGAGCACAAATGTTTTAGCTAATTCGGACTTCTATATTGGTGCCTTTCCCGCCGAATACAATAATGCGGTTTCGGGTGTATTTGACATGAAACTGCGTAAGGGCAACAATCGCAAATATGAACATACTTTTCAGGCCGGTTTATTGGGTTTAGACTTCGCTTCTGAAGGCCCTTTTAGTAAAAATAATGATGCATCCTATCTATTCAATTATCGCTATTCTACAACCGGACTGATGAGTAAAATAAGTTCCGGCGATCATAAAAACCAATTATTGGATTATCAGGACTTAAACTTTAAATTGAACTTCCCCACAAGACGCGCCGGAACATTTTCTATCTGGGGTACAGGACTGGTCGATAAATTCAGAAATAAAAAAGAACAAGAAGCCAATTGGAAATACACAGATGACGGCAAGTATTCGGAAATGAAACAAACCACGGCAACAGCAGGTATTAGTCATCAGTACTACCTGGCTAATGGAGGAACCTTCCGCAGCACATTGGCGTCCAGTTATTCCAGTAATGAAGCTATAGAAGATTACTATGATGATACAGAAAACACAAGTCCATATTTGAACGTAGACAGCCGATATACCAATCTGATCTTCACATCTTCCTTTGATAAACAATACAGTTCAAGACATACCAATAAAACAGGTTTCACCCTTACCCGCATGCAGTATAATATGAACTTCGAGCTTGCACCCTATATAGGGAACTCATTAGAAAGCATTGCGGAAGGAACTGGCCATACCAATCTAATTTCAGCATACAGCAGTTCCCGGTTTGAGTTAAGTGATAAGTTATCTGCTACAATAGGCATAAATGCACAAATGCTAAATTTAAATAAGAGTCGTGCGATAGAACCGCGAGCATCTATCAGGTGGCAAACGTCGCCAAAAAATGTTGTGTCTTTGGCCTATGGCTTACATAGCCGTATGGAAAAAATGGATGTGTATTATGTCAAAGATAAAATTACCGGACACCAAGTAAACCAAAATCTTGATTTCATAAAAACTCACCACATATTATTATCCTATCAATATAAAATATCAGAGAATATGAGTCTAAAAGCAGAACTTTACTTTCAATACCTATTTAATGTGCCGGTTATAGCTGACAGCTCTTACTCTGTACTCAATCGTAGTTTGTTCTATGTAGAGGACGCTTTAGTAAATCAAGGCAAAGGAAGAAACTTCGGTGTAGATGTAACCCTGGAAAAATACCTGAACAAAGGATTTTATTATATCATGACCGCTTCTATATTTGACTCCAAATACACTGGTGGAGACGGTATCTGGCATAATACAAAGTTCAATAGACGTTTTATTTTCAATGGATTAGCAGGCAAAGAGTGGAGGATAGGTGTACAAAAAAGAGATGTATTGAGCGTCAATCTGAAATTAACGCTGCAGGGAGGCGATCGCTATACTCCGGTAGATGAAACAGCTTCCTTTAACCCTCTGGATCACAAGATAGGATACGAAGAGACAAAGGCTTACACCAAACAATTTACACCGCTTTTCCTAGCCAATTATTCCATAAGTTATCGAATAAACCGATCTAAACGTGCGCAGGAATTTGCTATTAAATGGTTAAATGCTACCGGTACCAAAGAGTATTATGGCCATGCCTATAATCTAAAAAACGGCAGTATTGAGCCTAAAAAACAGGCAACTTCACTCTTTAATATATTATACAGAATAGATTTTTAATGTAATTTTATTTGAACTATGAGAAAATTACATGCAAAGTAAATTCTATCCGCTGATTGTTGATTCTAAATACCGAATCTGGAGACACCTTCTCTTTATTCTTACCTTAGCTATTATAACTTTCAATCAGGTATTTATAAGTTATCAGGATTGTATGGCGCAATTGGGGAATAGTCTATATATCATTTGCCTAGTATCGTTTTCGACCTATTTAGTAAGCACCTATCTTAACTATTTTTTACTGATCCCGCGCTTATTGCTCAAGGAGAATTACATGACCTATATTCTATATTTGCTGCTTATTGTATTTATACTACTGTATTCAGGTATAATTCTGGAATATGCTGTACGAACTTATTTGGGTTTGCCGCACCGGATACAATCCTACACCAATCCCCTGATTTTTCTGGATAGTCTATCCAATTCTATGATCACAGTTATTTGCTTTTGGAGCATGTCCGCGCTGACCTTGTTTCGTCAATGGAAGCATACTAATGATCATATTATTACCTTAGAATATCAATTTCTGGAGTCAGAAGTCAACAAACTCAAAGGTCAGGTCTCTCCAATTTTCCTGTCCAAGGCCTTAAAAAAAGCTTCATCTCTCACCAATCAGGATGCAAAAAAAGCAGCTGAAATCCTTATGCAAATTGGAAAGATCCTGCGTTATCAATTATATGATTGCGACCAGGAAAAGGTTTTTCTTAATTCAGAGATCACCTTTATAAAAAACTTCTTAATCTTAAATGATCTAATCAGCGATCAGCATTTCGAATACCAGATTGAAGTAAGCGGTAATACCTCTAATATACTAATTCCTCCCCTCCTGTTAATTGTGTTGCCACAGCATATTCTAAATAATAACACGGTTACAGCGCTGAATATTTCAATTGAAACTGTAAACAATAAATTAGAATTTAACTGTTATTATTCTGAAGACTTTACCATAAGTAATGAAGATAAAATAGAAGTCGTCAATAAACTAAATAAATTATATCCCGATTTATATAATTTGACTACTCAATCAGGAAAACTAGAACTCCAATTAGACCTAAGGTGATGGAATTTATAACGGAAAATAATAAAGGAATCGCATTCTTGACACAAGATAAGTATCGCGTACCCCGGCATCTTACTTTACAAGTTATTATGCTACTTATTACAATTGGTATATTTTTCGATGCCCCGGACAGTTTAAATCTTTCCTTCAATCGTTTTTGTGGCTGGATCACTTACTATTTATTTATGAATATGCTGGTGTATGTCAACGTTTACTTATTGTTCCCTTATTTTCTGGCTAAAGACAAGATGATAGCGTATCTAATAGCTGTGGTGCTATTTACAATTTTAGCCCTCTTGATACTAATGGTTTTGCAAGACCTATTTTATGATATCGCCGTCAGCCGGCAAGAGCCCAGCATTTTTGCTCTCTTTCTGAGCCTATCTTCGTCCTTTCTGGCCATTATTTTGTTCATTTTCGGCATGTCAACTGTCTTATTGTTTAAACCATTAATGTATAGCAATATTAAAGAACAGGAATTGCAAAAAGCTGCAGGAGAGTCAGAATTGAAATTTTTGAAAAGTCAAATTAATCCGCATTTTCTATTTAACACCATTAACAATGCCCATATATTAGTAGACGAAGACCCCGAGATGGCTTCTCATATTTTAACTAAATTAGACGACTTATTGAAATATCAATTTACAGACAGCTTTAAAGAAAAGGTTCGTCTGACGGATGATATTCAATTATTGAACGATTATCTGGAATTGGAAAAAGTACGGAGAGAACAGTTTACGTTTATCATGGAAAGTAAAGGCGACCTTAATTCGATTTTTGTTGCCCCCTTACTATTTATACCGTTTGTTGAAAATGCCGTAAAACACAATTTGGATAGCCATGGATCTTCTTATGTTCATGTTGTTTTTAAGCTGGAAAATAAAGAACTTCAATTTACATGTGAGAATTCAAAACCTGCACAGCCTGTTTCACGAAAAATAGGCGGCATTGGGTTGACCAATATCGTTCGAAGGCTAAATTTGCTCTACGCAAATAGCTATTCATTAACGAAGAGCGAATCAACTGATACTTATACCGTGAAATTAATCTTAAAACTGTGAGATGTATTATAGTTGATGACGAACCTATAGCACGCAAGGGCGTAAAAAAATTAGTTGATCAGATTGTACAATTAGAACTCTTAGGCAGTTTTAACAATGCGACATCTGCAGGCCTTTTTATACAAGAGACAGCGGTTGATCTAGTTTTTTTAGATATTAACATGCCAGGCATCAGTGGAATAGAGTTTGCACGAATAATTCCGAAAACCACATTGGTAATTTTTACGACTGCGTATTCAGAATACGCAGTAGATAGTTACGAGTTAGATGCTGTAGATTATATAGTTAAGCCTATAAATGATGCCCGTTTTCGAAAAGCTGTAGAGAAGGCCATTGCCTACCATGCACTTTTAATAGACGAGGAGCAGAAAAGTGTAGAAAAAGTCGCAGAAGACTACATCTTTGTGAAATCTGATCGCCGATTTTTTAAAATTAATCTCAGTGATATTCTCTTTATTGAAGGTTTGAAGGATTATGTTATTTTCCAACTGGAAGAGCAACGGATTATATCTCGTATGACCATTAAAAACATCTATGAATGGCTTCCTAAAATGGAATTCTTACGCATAAATCGTTCATATATTATCAATAAATCTAAAATAGATTCCTTTGATCATCATGATGTAGTTATTAGAAAACATGAGATCGCGATCGGTAAATCCTATCATGATATATTTTTCAACGAAATGATGCGAAAGCTTTAATAAGGTACAATTGAAATCTAACAAGCTTAGCAATTCTGCTTTCTGCTGTTTTGGCCCTATTAATACTTAAATTCGAATCCTATCCCCCTTATTGTTGACAGTGAAATCTGGTCATCTGCACTGAGGTATTTGCGCAGTCTACTTACAAACACATCCAGGCTGCGTCCCGAGAAATAATCGTCGCTTTTCCATAGCTGTAACAGGATCTCTTCCCGCTTATTGGTTTCATTTACAGATGCTGACCGTAGTTTCTGCATCCGCTCAAAAGCGGTTTATAACCTTTTTCCGTTTGCGTTCAGTAATAATGCCGGTTCCTTCTTGCCGTTCAGCAGGTAAGGCCTGGAGAAGTTCAGGTAGTATTCCAGGTCTTTATTATTGCTCCCGGTCAAAGGAACATAGCTTGCTTTATACCCTTTGCCTTTTCTTACAAGCACCAGTTCTTTTTCCAGCAGGATATCATCTGTGTTTAAGCTAGTCCTTCGCTTTTTCTCAAACCACACCCATAATACAGGGTCAGCAGCCCTATCCCTTAACCCCAGTACACTTTCTGTAGTCGCTTCGTACAACTTTGTGATTTCCTTTTTGCTCAGGATGCCTTTGATATTGGTAGATTTGCCTTTGAGCTGCACTTTTACTGAAAAGCTTTCCTGTCCGCTCTCGGCCCATCAGGCCTTTGGGATACTGTTGGGTTACGGGATACTGATCTGATATTTTCAAGGATGCTGCTGACCAGCGTTTTGCTGTTCTGTTGTAAGCTCTCCAGGTCATTCCAGCTCTGTACCTTGTACTCAAAGCCTCTATAGCGGTTACCACGGGTGATCTTGATATAGCCCATCCGTTCCAGCTCGTACAAATAACGCCCGATACTGCTGGGTGTCAGCCTAACGGCCGATCGGATCTCCTTGCTGTAAAAGCTTACGCTCTCGCTTTCGGTATCTTTTTCTTTCAGGTAGCCCTTCAGCCGCTCAAAGAAGTTTCGGCAGGCATCGTTCAGCTCGTCGCTCTTCTTTAGCAGCGTGGTTTCCAACAGTGTAACGGCGGCTTCTACATCTTCCAGCGTACTTTCAATATACTGCTCTCCGGTATCGGTATCGGTTTTCAGCGCACGCAGGTACTGGTGGTAATACGTGATTGCCTCGGTCAACAGCAGTAATAATAACATTGTTCTTCTGGGCTTAAAGACTTCTTCCGGCAATTGCAGGAAGGTAGCGTAGGGATTTTTAACGGTGATGGGTTTTAGGATGCGCTGATACTCCATGATCTTTTTATCCTGTTCGATACTGTTATCCATATACAGCAATATGCAACGGTTCGCATTGTCTTCATACAATTGTTCCCTGGTGATACAACCTGATACACAAACCGGCCCCTCAACATTCAATGTTACCGTTTTCAGGTTGCCCTTATTGTCCTTCAAGGTCACTGTTTTACTGATTTGACTAACGATTACATTAACTGTCGTTTTCAATACATTTATGAAGTCTAGTACATTTGGAAAAAGGCTTATCGAAGTGCGGAAAGCCAAAAAGCTTTCTCAGGATGATGTGGCTAAAAAGCTAGAATTGCATGGTGCTGTTATTGGCCGATATGAACGTGACGAAGTGAAACCTTCTATCGAAATGGCTGCTGCCATTGCCGATGCACTGGAAGTTTCCCTGGATTATCTTGTAGGCAATACGGATTTATTGCTCGATAAAAGTATCATCAAACGCATTCAGGATATCCAGTTGTTGGCCGGTGAAGATAAAGGTCACCTATTTGCCCTTATGGATGCTTTTCTTAGGGATGCTAAAGCTAAACAAGCATACGCCCATTAATATAGCCATACAGTAAAAACAAGTTGCGCAGTTTTTTCTTCCTTCGCCCAAGCGAAGGCAAGCAGGTTTTTGTAGGTCAGACCGACCGAAGGCGGGATGTACGTACAAAAACACAACTTGTAGATTACAAAACATCAATGGGCCACATAAGTATTTATGCAGCCCATTGGATAATCGAAAAAGCCTGATGGACTGCTACGCATCCTTTAGTCGATACTCTAATAATCGTTCGGCAATAGCTCGATCTGTCAATCCCTTGTTCATCAATTGTAAATCTGAATTTATTAACTCTAATGCATAATCTAATGGAAAAAATTGGATAAATTTTATTCCATTTTTTTCATAAACAAGATCATCATCCGTTTCTTCTATTGGATATATATATATTTCAGATTCCATACTTAAAGATTCTTTCATGTAAATAATCAATGCCTCTGAATCCATGTCCAGTTCGTGCTCTATATAAAACTCTTCAAGTTTTACCGGGACTACTATAAAGCCTATTAAAGTTATTAAATTCATATTATATATTTATTATCTACCCCATGTTGCCATTCCGCCTAAACCTCCAGGATGCATCGTATTCCAAAAAATACTTCCTGTCGAATGCTGTACCTTTGGTGTCAGTTGCATCACACCAGCACCTACATCATGATGCCAAACCCAATTCGTCGGTGACTTTCCTAATATGTTCCCTGTTGAAGAACGAGGTATAGATATCCCAAGTTCAGACATGGAAGATGAAAAAGTTGCATCTGAAGCCATAGTATTAGACAATGCTGTATTAGCCGCCTTAAAGTGACTATAATAACCTTTACCAGGATAAAGCGTACTCGATAATTCTGTTTCGAAAGCTACTGAATAAACCGATCCATTCGGTACTGCCTTGCTGGCCGCTCCAAAAATAGATGCAACTCCACTTACTACTTTAGCTGCAGCATATTCTGTTCCAAAAGTATACGCAACATTCTTTACAACAGCTAAACTAGTTGTTGACTGCGACATATCCTGATAATCGACATTTTGAGATGCTGCAGGTTGACCTCCTTGTGCATTAGGATTTGTCGCACTTACCTGAGGCCGATCAAAGTTATTTGCTACTAATTCTGCTGTATTCTTAGCATCTGTGTACCTGTATACAGGCGCTCCGGGCATTATTTCTCGACCGACTTCCTTATTGGTTAATCTATTTTTATAGATAATATCAAGAGGCTCCATTCCATCCGGATCAATGAAACGGATTGGATTATTATTCCCATAAACATAAGGACTGAAACGCCTGTTTTTTTCAGAAAGTGGATCTATTGTACTGAAACGCCCTACAACCGGGTCGTAAAAGCGTGCGCCGTAATCGTACAGTCCGGACTCCTCCTGCAACTCTTTCCCGTTATACAGGTATTTATTAACTAAAGATACTGAACTCCCGATAACTTTTCTTAATCCAAACGGATAATAATCATCACTCTGCACCCGCGTTATAGCGCCTGTACTTGAATTCTTGTTGAATGTATAGCGTACATTTCCCAGATGATCCGTTAAATTATATTCGTAACTATAAGCAGTTCCACTCCTACGCGCAATTCCGACTTCCGTCTGAATCACATCTATAGCTCCACTTATATATTGGATACCATCTACATAATCAGTAACCTGGTCCCCTGTTTTGCGGAGTTTTCTGCCGGAAGCATCATAAGTATAACTTACGCTGCCTACCTTAGAGGGTAAGTTTAAGCTATTATAAGTGATCTCCATACCTGTTCGTCCCTCCCGGATGGCATTGCCATTACCATCATAAGCATATGCTCCATTTCCTAAAGTAATTGTATTCAAACGATTACCGATATAAGCATAAGTCTTCACTGCGACCGCATCACGTTTCAACGTTTTGATATTTCCATTGAAATCATAGGTCAGCACTTCGCTCATTCCGGTGGCTACTCCAGAAGTTAAACGGCTTAGATTGTCATATTTATAATTGAAAGTATTGCTTCCAACAGAAGCAACAGACCATTCCTGCGCGGAGATATTGCCATTAAACTGCGGCTGTACACCATCCTGATATTTCAGCTCATAACTAAACTGCGCTGAACCACTACTTTTCAGCCAGCCCCGCTCATTGTATCTTAAGCTTGTGCTTTGTAAGCGGTCTGCTAAAGCGCGGTCCTGTAGCTGACCTATGGCATTGTACCGGTCATCTATCAATTGTACTTCAGCTCCCGTATTGATCTTTTGATAGTTTTGTAACCTTCTACCTACATGATCGTATACATATCTATTGGTAATTGTTGTGGTAGCAGCACCAGTTTTTAAATGCTGACGTTTAGTTGTCAGCAGGCGGTTATCAAAACTATACATTGGACGGCACACTTCGATTACTGTAACCATGAAAACCGCCTCTATCTCTGTATTCCCAATTCTCTGGCCAGTTATCGATAACATTCTGAATTAAACTGGGACTCTCCGTAGAATTCAGTGCCAGTCCTGTCATAATCACCCTACCTAGGCTATCGTATTTAACAAAACTTCGCTGCGTTAATCCCCGCTCTAATACATCCTGGCTAAAAACCAACTGGTCCAGCTGATTGTAGAACAGATCTGTCCAGTCGTCAACTCCGGCAGGACGTTTTTGAACTAAGCGTTTACGCCCATCATAGCGATATTGATAACAAAGCTGATTCACAACAGTTGAGTTTATTACAGCTGCATCTGGATTACTGCCCGGGGTCAAGACAAAGCTTAGCAAGACCCTAATTGTCAGCAACATTGAACTCCTGCTAAATTATCGCATACGCTTTTACGACAGGCAGTTCATTACGCGGGAAAATGTCAATAAAGGGATATTACAAAAATTTGAAGAGTTATTGAGTGGATATCTCAACTCAGATAAATCAAAGGAACTGGGGTTGCCATCAATCGCCTATTGTGCTGATCAACTCAACTTGTCTCCAAACTATTTCGGCGATTTAATCAAAAAGGAAACAGGTAAAACCGCATAGGAATACATTCAATTTAAAATTATGGACTTCGCTAAAGAGATGATATTTGATGCTTCGAAGTCTGTAAGTGAGATCGCCTATGAATTAGGTTTTAAATATCCTCAGCATTTTAGCCGATCATTTAAACATCATGTCGGCCACAGTCCTAATGAATTTCGAAATCTGAGTTAATACTTAAATTCGAATCCTATCCCCCTTACTGTTGACAGTGAAATCTGGTCATCTGCACTGAGGTATTTGCGCAGTCTACTTACAAACACATCCAGGCTGCGCCCCGAGAAATAATCGTCGCTTTTCCATAGCTGTAACAGGATCTCTTCCCGCTTAATCAACCGGTTCTTATTCAAGTAGAAATGACGCAGTAGTAAGGCTTCTTTTTCAGTCAGGCGAATATTACCGGAATTGTGTATCAATAAAAGGCTTTGATGATCAAATTTATATTGTCCAAGCAGCAGAACTTCAGGTAAAAGCATTCCCGCCTGCGTACTACGTGTCAGAATATTTTTGATCCGCAGAACGAGCTCCTCGGCTTCAAAAGGTTTAACTATATAGTCATCAGCACCTAATCCAAGGCCTTTAAGGCGGTCGTCCTTTTGGCTCCTTGCGGTTAAGAAAACAAAGGGCATATCAGGGTATATCAATATAATATTTTCCGCTAATGTGAAACCGTCCATTACTGGCATCATTACGTCTAGCACGCAGATATCAGGAATTTCTGTTTTCAGATGTGCCAGTGCCTGCTCACCATGAAGCTTCCATGTTACCCTAAAACCCGCCAGTTCCAGGTATTGCTTCAGAATACCGCCAAAATCCAGGTCATCTTCGGTCATTAAAATATGTTTCATGCGAGAGGAATAATCAATGTAAAAGTGGATCCTGTCCCGGGGATGCTTTGAACGCTGAGCTCTCCACCGTGAGCGCCTGCTATGCTGCGCGTGTAAAACAAACCAAGGCCAAGCCCCTTGGTGGTATGTATATCACCCTTTTCCACGCGGTAAAACTTATGAAAAATATTGCTGATATCTGCCTGTGCAATGCCGATTCCGTTGTCCGTTATCATAACCCGGCAGCGATCCTCCTGCTTCATCACATCAACTATAAGTTGCGTACCACCATATTTCACTCCGTTTCCCAATAGGTTGGTTATCGCTGTGGTGAGATAAAAAGGATCAGCCAGAATTTCTTTGGGAACCTCTTTAAGTTTGCGAATAAGCTCAATGCCGGGATGAGCTGACTGGAAGTCGTCGAGCAGTTTTTCCAGGAAATCCAATAACGGTATTTCTACCTTGTTAAGTACCAGCTGTCCGGTTACACCTGTATGCGTAACAACCTGATCTATCAATTTTTTTAAACGGTGATACTGGCGGTCAATAACATTTAATCCATTCGAGCTGATACTGTTATGTTCCATTAATAATAATTGAGACCTGACCGTACTCAGCGCAATACCCATTGTCGCTAAGGGTGTATTAAATTCATGGGTGATATTGTTGATAAAATCCGTCTGCAGATCTGCTATCTTTTTCTGCGTAATCAGGCTCCTGATGGAAAAATAAAAAAGCAGGATCACTACCGTTAACAGGACCACCGAAAAGATAAGTAAGCCAAGCATTTCACGGAGAATACTACTACTGCCGCCATGAATAGTGAAAGTTGACCGTGAATTAAAGTTTCGTACCAGAGCTCCGTCAGCATCACTATTTGAAATCAGATCATGAAGTATTAATTGGTGGCCACCGTTAACGACTCCGTTTGCAAACCAACGTTTGTTGTTCAGATTTAGCACGGAACCATCACCTTGAAGAGAAACCTTATGAATAATTACCTCATAAGTGGTTTTGTATTTTTCTAAAATTTTATTCTTTCTGATATAAGCACTAACCTGCCTGCTAATTGCGGGTGAACCGCGACTTAGAAAAGCGGCCGCAGCTTCAGCACCTTTTGTACGTACAAGTATTTCGGCCTGTGTAAACCAGTCATTCCGGATCGAATCAATATTTATTTCGCTCTCCATCCGGGTGAGTTCTGCCCTAACCAATGTTTCCGCGTCTTTCTCTTTAAGAATATAAGTATTGTAAATAAAATACGTCTGGATAGCAGTTAACGCTATTATGGCTGTGCTGCAACCCCAGATCAAGTACTTTATTTTCCGTTTCATTTTCTAAAGATATTGGACTTCCAGGTTATTCCTAAATTTTCATTAGCCATTAACCTACCGTTAACAAAGCATTAACCAAAAGCAAGTACAGGTTTATAGAGGTTTGAGGCATCTAATCAAACACTATGCGCATTTTATTTTCTCTATTATTACTGCCTATGGCAGGATTCACACAAAATCTTACTTTGTCAGGTCATATCCGGGACGAAAAACACATTGCTGTTCCCTATGCTAATATAACATTGAAGAGCAGTAAAGATAGCAGCTTTAACCAACGGGCCGTTGCGACCCCGGACGGAGCGTTCAAATTCGCAGGACTAGCCAAGGATGATTATAAAATATTGATCAATGTAGTCGGCTTTGTATCCTTTGAGCAATCAGTTGAGGTGGATAGAGATATGGAGCTGCCAATTATAAATTTACAAGACGAGGTTTCGCAGCTTGCCGAAGTACAAATCACAACCATTAAACCTAAGATCATACGTAAAATAGACCGGGTGGAATTCAGTGTAGAGAATACCGTGCTATCATCCGCTAATGCCTGGGAGATTGTTAAACGTGCGCCCGGGGTCCAGTCCGGTGGCGGGGAACTTTCCTTGCGCGGCAGTAAATCTATTTTGGTGACCATTAACGATAAAAAAGTTTATCTCTCCGGTGATGAATTGAAAGCATTTCTGGAAAGTACCGGTGGTAACGAAGTCAAGTCTGTAGAGATTATTACTAACCCACCCGCAAAATACGATGCATCTGGTAGCGCAGTTATCAATATTAAACTAAAAAACAACCTGCAAAGCGGCTACAAAGGCTCAATAAATAGTAGCCACACCCAGGGAATCTATGCTAAAAGTAATTTCGGTACAAACCAGTATATAAAAGGGCAGAAATTTGCTGCTGCTGCCAATTATACTTTTGGTAATGGAATCTTTTATAATGAGATCAGTGAAATAACTGATTATGTTGTCCAGCAGCAGACCTGGTATAATACACTCAGGCGAAAGAATTTCCGAGATGCTGAGCATACCTATCGGTTTAATGTGGAGTATACGCCGGACAGTCTTAATACTATCACAATCGGCACAAACGGATATATTGCAAAAAAGAATCATGCACTTTACCTGATCCCTACAGCTATCTATGAAAACGGACAGTATAATTATAGCTTCGACACACGAAATGAACGGTCTACACCACGCAGTAATAAGGCTTATAATATCTCCTATGAACATCGTTTCTCAGCTAAAGAATCATTGAATCTGAATGCAGATTTCACGAAAGATCTTAACCGGGCAGATCAAGATATCAGTACAATTTACCACGTAGCGGATTCTTACTTTAGCCGGTTTAAAAACAACAATGATCAGCAGATCCGGTTGTTTAGCACCCAGCTGGATTACCGTAACAATATGCCGCTGTTTGAATTGGAAAGCGGTTTAAAATATAGCAAAGTGAACGCTGATAATAAACAGGATTTTCAGCAATACCTGCCCGGTAGTTTTGCTGCCGATCCCGCGCTCAGCAATACTTACCGGTATGATGAATCGGTACTGGCAGGTTATATCGGTCTCCATAAGGAAATCAAAAACTGGAGCTTAAAGGCGGGACTACGCGCTGAACACACCGCCACACTGGGAAATTCGAGCCAACAGCAGGAGATGAACAGACAGAGTTATTACAATTTGTTCCCGACTCTCTTTGCGCAGAACAAGCTTAATGACAGTCATACTTTAGGCCTGTCTTATGGCAGGCGGATTAGTCGTCCGCAATACAGCTATCTAAATCCTTCAAAAACTTATTTCAGCCCAAATTCTTACCTGGTAGGTGATGCGAAGCTCAAGCCGGCTATTACCGACAAGCTTAGCATAAGTTATGCTTATAAAGGTAACTATAGGGCTGAAGCTTATTACAGCTATGAACAAAACCCCACAATTCAACTACCTTTCCAGGATAATGTAAATAATTTACTGATCCAAAAGGTTACTAACATCCCTGGAAACCGCTATTATGGTATCGATTTTAGCGCCAACTTCCAACTAGCGCCTTGGTTCACTATCGACCTGCAGGCTGGACCGAACCGAGTTGAAAGCAGCTTCAAGTTAAGCGATGGGACTATGCTTTACAACCGGACCAATTCATTAAACGCCAATATAGACCAGCAATATATAATTAGCAAAAGCGATGGATTTAGCGCTAACGTCAACTTCAGCTTTACCACAGGTGGCATACAAGGCCCGGCCAAAGTGAGTTCTATGAGCAGTCTAAATTTTAGTGCCAGTAAAAAACTATTTAGCAACAGAGCGGAAATTGGCTTGATGATATCCGATGTTTACCGTGGTGAGAAAATGACGGTAAGTTCCAATTACGCCGATCAACGTAACTCATTTACCTATTACGGAGATACTCAAAACATCCGGTTCAGTTTCAAATATAACCTAGGTAATAATGCGCTGAAGAGTAAAGCCCTTAAGGGGGAAACAAGTGAACAGAGCAGGCTTTAACTTGCTTATGTTTAACCTATTTCTTGTCTAACCTGCAGCTATGGTAAGCATATAATAGATTGACCTCAGCAAATAATAACTTAATATTCCCGAATAATCATTATAACAAAAAGGGAAATTATTTTAGGTATATATTTGATTTATCTATTACAGTGTATTTTTTTACTAAAATTTAAATTTATGAAAACAACTAAAAAGTACTTCGGATTATTAGCTATCGTTTTATTAATGTCAACAAGTTTAAATGCATCTACTGGAAGACTTGCACCTTCTAGAAATTGTCTTCAATATGCATTTGACATGGGAGCTGAAATGTTTTGGGCTGGTGGATTTTCTACAAGAGAAATAGCTAACATGTCATATATTCATTACCAGGTTTGTTCAGGCCTTTAAAAATTAAAGAAAAGCACAAGTCATTTTGATGTGAACCCCAAAAGTTTTTGTCCAACTTTTGGGGTTCACTTCATCTTTAAATATAACTTGTGCTTTTTTTTTTATTAGACTTTAAACTGAAATGTGTCAACATCACTTCTTCTTAGGTGGAAGTTTTCAAACGCTATGGTAATGCTAAAGCTTCTCAAAATCCACGGTAGTTTCGGGGTATAGTACCAGTCTAACGTTTGCTGATCTATAGGTTTTGTCGGGTAGTACTTCTAGTATCGTCAGATTATACTGATGCTTAAACTCAGCCCCGGCCTTTACGATTAACTCTTGTAAATCCTTCCATGAAAGAGTCGGATGATTAATTTCTCTAAGAATCTGAACGTTTTGTTTACCTGGATCGTAAACGAAAGTTAAATTTCTGTTGTAAGGGGGGACACACTTGCAATAAAAACTTATATACTTAAGGTTTCCTTCCGTCCCCAACTCAGCAATCTTATTATTAGGAGCAGTACTTAGGGTATCTACGACATAATAGACGTCTTTTTTCGTCTGTCCTGCCAGCTTTTCAGAAGTCAGTGACGAAATTAGAATTATCGCGAATAATAATATTTTATTTTTCATACTAATCACTTTTGAAAGTTATTCCTTTTTAACAGCAAAGGCTTTTAATTGGGCCATCTTGCCATTACTAAATCGCCAGAAGTCGCAATATAAATAATGATCAGCTGTAAATCAGTTACTCCGACGTCTTTCTTCTTCATTACCAGGCTTATGATCTTGTTGCTTAATTTTTTCGTTTCCGAAATTATACCTGACTGTTAAGCGTAAATATTGTGAATCATAATAGTTTTTATACTCCTGACCTATGCCGTTGACTATACTACTATATCTTTCCTTTCCGCTTTTCAGTATATCGGATACATTCAATGCAAGCTGGAGTTTGTTATCTAAAAGCAGTCTTTTAAATCCAATATCAAGACGATATTGACTTTTCATTTTATTCAGTTCATTAACTCCGGGGAACTGATACCAAAAGTTCAACTCCCCCATCATTGTTCTGACCTTATTAAACACAACTTGGTTGGAGGAAGAAAAATAAGCCCCAAAACCATTTAAACCCGGCAAAGTCTGCGCAATAGACGAATTAGACCTAACATAATATACATCCAGCTGATTTACGCTTTCTAACCATTTCAGTTGGTTAAAAATAATAGAGTTGCTCAACTGATACTGATAGCTGGTAATTAAATTCAAGGGGCGCAAGATCTGAATATTAGTATTTACGTCGGTAAAATTCACATTACTATACCCATCATTGGTATTATTAAACGACAATGTAGTAGTTAAAACCTTGGAATAGGTATGGGATAATTCTATGTTATTATTGTAAGAAGGTCGTAGGAATGGATTACCTTCTGCATAGGAATATTGATTACTGTACCATCGGAAAGGATTCAGCTTTTTATAAGCTGGCCGGTTAATACGGCGTCCATAGTTCAAAGAAAACTCACTTTCTTCATTTTTCCGATAGCTTATAAATAAAGTAGGAAACAGCCTTAGATAATCATCGCCGGTTGTTGAATTTACAGACACACCTTCTATCTGCGTATACTCGGCTCTTAATCCCATCTGAAAATCCCAATTATTGATGGTTCTATTCAGGTTAAAATAAAGTGCCTGCGTATTTTCAGTGTAATTAAAAAGGTTGGTCTGACTATTATCAATTTCATAAATATCATTCTTCATCCTGTAGAAGGATACATCGCTTTTATTTTTTATAAAGCTCGTTTTTGCCCCTAAAGAAAGAGTAAATGCCTTGTATGGTAAATCCACATCAGCCTTTAAGGTATATAGATCGATATTCTGCCCGCTTGACGAAAGATATTGAGCAAATGATCCTGGAATTATCCCACCATCCTGATTATAAGTTGTGTTATCGAAAAATCGCTGATTATCATCTCTATACTTAAACCAGTCTGCATTAATAACAAGCTGTTTACCCATTGTATCAATTAACTGTTTCAAATAAAAATTTGCCGTCTTATAATTCGATTTGATCTTGGCATTGGCGTCAGAATTCAATAGCGAATCTATCGCCCCTGCTTTATTAAATACTGTTGTTTTTATATTTTCTTCAGAATGGAAATCTGTCAGCCCGGCATTATAAGAGATTCCGGCAATTGTATTTTTTGAAATCTGATAATCCAGACCTAATTGTCCGCTGGGTACAATTCGAAAATTCCGGTCTTTATTCACTATGTTCCAGGTCTGCGTGGGGTAAAAAATACTGCTTTGCTCAAAAGGAACGGTTGAGCCTTTACGAAAATTGAAATTTGTGAATAAGGTGATTTTATCTTTTCTAAAGCTTAAATTTCCACCACCGGACCCAGTATGATGAGTCGCCTGAGTAAAACCGAGATTTACTGCCCCCTTAAATCCTTCTGCAACAGATTTCTTTAACACGATATTAATCAAACCATTATTCCCCTGAGCATCATATTTAGCAGAAGGATTGGTGATAACCTCAATTCGGGAGATATGATCTGAAGGAATAGATCTTAAATAGTTAGCCAAATCATCTTCAGATAGTGGCGTGAGTTTATCATTAATCATAATATTGATACTTCCTTTGCCGACTAAAGAAACCCTGTCATTTACAACCCGGATGCCGGGAACTTTGCTCATTAGCTCCAGTGCATCACTTCCAATTGCAGCTACACTCCCATCTACATTAAAAATTGTCCTGTCTACCCTTTTTTCTATTAATGCTTTTGTAGACCGAATTTCTACATTTTGCAACTCAATTGCCGATTTTTCGAGTTTTACACTAATTACAGTATCTGCCTCCAGTAGTAGCTTGTGTTGTATTTCCCCAAAATCTACCGAAGAAAATAAGAGCAGATAATTGTCTTTTTTAAGATCATTAAAAATGAACCTGCCCAGAATGTCCGTTCGTGTTATTTTCAAAAAGTTATCCTTATTTGTAATCGTAACCGATATGGCAGCCGCCGAGCCATCTTCTCCAGATACATTAACAATTATTTTATATTGCGCGGAGGATCTGTTCACCAGTAAAAACATACCGGCAAACAAAAGAAAGCTTGCGAATTTAAACATGTTATTTTGCTATTTTTCCCGATTTAGGATGGTGTTGTATTCTATTATAGAACTTACGATTGTGTTTGCTAACTCTTCCTGTTTTACGGGGTTAGTCAAATAATCCCTGTCATTTTTATTGCTTAAATAACCTAATTCAAGGATAATTGCCGGCGCGCTGCTTTTGTTTAAAATATACAGGCTTTCAACTTCTTTTGGTGTGTTGTCTACTGCAATTCCTTTGAGCTGACTTAAGTTTTTATATAACTGATAACTAATTTGATCTAACCTTTTACGTTTTACACTATCTGCGCCGGCATTTCCAACCAGCAGCTGGATTCCGTTAATTTTAGGATCAATATCCTGACCCAGATGAAATGAAACCAATAGATCGCCTTTTGATTTAACACGATCCTTTAAAGATAGATACTGGTCTATATTTCTCGTCGTGACAACTTTAACATTTCTTTCGTTTGCAATGCTGTTCACCTTTTGCAAGATTAGCAATGCCAGGTCTTTTTCCAAAATGCCACCACCCTCAGCTCCCTTATCTGTACCCCCATGCCCGGCGTCCAAAACCAACACAAAATTGCTGTTCCCGGCAACCTGTTTCAGGGAGATATCAGGCGCTTTAAATGCAAATATCCAACTTAGGCAAACAAGTAATGGAATAATGGTTAAATAAGACCACCTCAATCTAGGGGATGATGTCTTTGTAAACAGCCTTACAATCCTGGTTTTAAGTGGCTGCCTGCTGAAACTATGGAGAATTGGATTTGATGGTTTCTTTGAAGCAAGTCCGATAAGCAGGTTTGCATAGGTATCAGCAGAAAACTCAGTTGCTGTGATCTGGTCGGCTTCAAACTCATGTACCTCTTCTAAATCCTTTTCATACCAATAAATAACTGGATTGAACCACAGCAACGATTTACAAAGCAATAAAACTAATTTATCGAGCGTATGCAGCTGTTTCGCATGAACCCGTTCATGTGCTAACAGTATCTGCATTTCATTTTTTGTCAGACTGTCCCGATCTATAAAAACGTAATTAAAAAAGGAGCAGTTAACAAAGCCGCTTTTCTTATAAATGACCTTTAAACCGTCGATACGGGTAAACTCAGCATCGGCATACCGGATTAACTTATATATTTTAAAGAAGCTTACTGACAAAAATATCAGCATAACTAAAAGATATGTGTAAAAAAACAAATCTGAAAGTGACAGGGAACCAGTCGCATCACTGATCACTATTGGTGAAAGTGATTTACCTGATATATGTTCTACAGTATCGTAGTCGCCAAAAAACCGGGGAGCAATAATCTCCGGACTTCGCTCAAATTTCAGGGAAGGAATCGTAAAACTGAGCAGCAATGTGGCAACCAGATACGCGCGATTACCTTTAAAAAAGCTTAGTTTCTTTAAGAACAGCACGTAAGTTCCGAAAAAAAGCGCCAGACATATACTGACTTTCAGCAGATAATAGATGAATTCCATGATCAGGATTTTTTCTTGATCAAAGCTTTGAGATTTTCAACATCCTGTTCGCTTAACTGCTCCTCTTTAACCATAAATGAGAGTAAACTTGCAGGTGAACTATCAAAATATCCAGCAAACATTTTTGAGAAGGTTGTCTTTGTATACGCTGCCTTACTTATCGCAGGAAAATACTCATAAGTTTTTCCATACGCTTTGTAGGATACATAACCTTTTTTCTCCAGCAACCTTACTGTGGAGGAGATTGTATTATATGGTGGCTTCGGCTCCTCGTCCAGTGCTTCAATAATATCCTTGACAAATGCGCTTTGCAGTTTCCAAAGGACCTGCATTACCCTTTCTTCGCTTCTGGTTAATTCTTCCATATCCGAAGGTATAACTTATATTTCAGTTACACAACTAAAAGTTAGTTATACAACTGACTTTCAAGTTGTATAACTAACTTTTAGAGATATTAATCTGAGTGACGCTCAATTACCTGTAAGGATATAGCTAGAAATGCCAGGTCTTTTAGAATGAAAAAGTCGGTTACAAGTACAAAATCAACCTTTTTCCAAATCCCAGGTGTGGTAACAAGAAAGCTAATTGTTGTCAGAAATATGATTAACGCGAGATACCCTCCTATTTTTCCGGCTATTTTAATCCGAAAAGAAAGCAATAAGAGCAGACCTGTGACTATTTCAAACAGACCTATTAGAACTGATACGATATTTACCGAAGCAATTTTATACATCCAGCTCATTAAAAAGCTATGCTCTACAAGAGGTTTGATAGCGGCAGCCTCCGCAGCAGTAAACTTCAGAATACCAATCCATAATAATACTAACGATGTCGCAATTACACCAAAAGCGTATCCCATTTTTTGAATTTTCATATTGTTTTTATGGCTTAGTCGGAAAAACAATTTAAGCCTTACAAATAAAATTAAAGAACTATTCCTGCGCTCTTCTCCTATCAATAATGATTGAGCAATTCGTAGTATTCCTATTTATTCTGTTTATCGTCAGACGAGAAGGTGTATTTCGTCATTATTGCGGATCCTGGTCGGACTGCATCCAATGTCCGTTCATACTTCCTTCAATTTCGATTGAAGGAAGTATGAAGGAACTATGAATAAACAGTGAAGGAAGTATGAATCTAAACTTAGCGAAACCCGAGCATGACATAATTAACCTTTGATTAAAAGCACTTTTTCTGATCTCAGTTATTTTACTACTGTAGCTTCAAATTCGACTTTTAATGTTTCGAAAAGACTTTTTACTTCTAATAGGATCGTTGCTTGTTTAATGCCGTGTTTCGCTATCCAGTTCTGGAAAATATCAAAATGAGGCCAAAGTTCGGCAGTTGAGGTCGTGTAGATATTCAACCGGACAATACCTTTGCATTCATAACCGGCTTCCTGAATCACTTGTTCCAGATTCTGCAATGCCAGAATGAGCTGGGACTTCATATCTTCGTTACTTGATATTCCATTCGCATCTATAGCCGCCTGGCCTGAGCAATACAGCGTACTTTCGACATTTTTAACTTCAACAGCTTGTGAGTAACTACGTGTATCCTGCCATTTCCAGGGATTAATATTTCTTGTTTCCATTTTATTAGGGCTTTGAATTCGCACCAACACTGGCGCTTATTTAAAATTTATATGCAAATCTGCAGATAACCCATGGAACTGGCTCTTGACAAAGCGCACGAATAAAAAGTGAGTTATATCACAGCATTAAGGAGACAGTCTGCTCAATGTTTCGCGGGAAACACCGAGGTAGGCGGCAAGCAGACTTTTAGGTACTCGCTGTACAAGAGAGGGATACTGTTTAAGAAGCTGTTCATAACGCTCTTTAGAATTTGACGTTAACCACGATATAATACGTCTTTGTGACCCGATAAAACCATAGTTTGATTTCTCGAGGAAGAAACGTTCCATCTTCTGAAGATCGTCACACAGCTTTTTATAGTCTTTGAGTAACAGGCAGAGTACTTCTGTATCTTCTACACATTCCAGCGACAGTGTTGCTGCAGTTTGTGTATAGAACGCATAAAAATCACTTTCCCACCAATCTTCCATAGCAAAAGAAACAATATGCTCCTTTCCCGTATTATCGGTGTGTACAAGCTTTAAAAGCCCGGAAACTACAAAATAAAAGTATTTTACAGGTTCACCTTCCTGTATAAGAAATTGGTGCTTCTTAAATTTTTTGGCTGTAAAATGAGTACGTACGAAAGCAAATTCCTCGTCACTCAATGACACTATTTTCTCTATATGTTGACGTAATATGTCTTGCATGCCTGAATTCTATAAAAGTAGTGATGATTTAGAAAAATCATGAATTAATTTTAGAACGGCACAATAATTTATTGTTTTGAACGCTTTAGTATATGAGAGCGTTAATTTAGATTAAACGGGAATGGTCGGAGATCATTCCCGTTTTCCTTTTTCAGGCTTATTATAACCTGACAACTATTTTCCCTTGCGTCCTCCCGGTTTCCAGTGCTTTATGGGCAATTATCATATCTTCGAAATCAAAGACCTGCGATACATGAGATTTAAGCTGACCATTTTCTAGTAACCTTGCAATCTGCTGCATATCCTGACCATCCGATTGCACCATTATGAAATATCCGTTAATTCCTGAATCCTTTGTTTTTTCGGCCACCATTTCTCTGAATCCGGAAGGAATGCTGATTATCGTGCCCCCCTTTTTAATCACTTTCAAAGACCGGTCTATGTTGTCACCGCCGATGGTGTCCAGCACAAAATCAATATCTCTCGTGGCCTGCTCAAAAGGAACAGCTGTGTAATCTATATGCTCGTCTGCACCCAGACTAAGTACAAAATCTTTTTTTGCACCGGAAGAAGTTCCAATTACATAGGCGCCAAGGTGCTTGGCAATCTGTACCGCGTAATTTCCTACCCCACCAGCCGCAGCATGAATTAATACACGATCTCCAGCTTTAATCTTCGCATTGGTCACCAGGGCCTGCCATGCTGTCAAAGCCGCCAGCGTAGCTGCAGCTGCATCGATATGGCTTATTGATGCAGGTTTTAGTACCAGTTGATCGGCAGGTGCCGATACATATTCCGCATAAGCTTTACCGTGCCCGGGGAAGTTGACCATTCCAAATACCTCATCGCCAACTTTGAACCTCTCAGACCGCGATTCCGTTACAATCCCGGAGATATCCCAACCCAAAATAATCGGCCTCTCCTCTCCGATTTTTCCGGCAGCCCCTTTGCCTTCGCGGGTTTTTATATCTACTGGATTTATGCTTATTGCTTTTACTCGGATCAGCACTTCTTGTTCCTTTACTGCTGGTATCTCCAACTCTTGGATTTGCAGCTGGTCGGCAGATCCAAACTCTTTTAAAATGATTGCTTTCATCATATTTTATTTTTTATATGTCAAAATTGAACATTCGAAATCACAGCACTGCAACAAAAATAGAGTGCTTTTAAGGCACTCTATTTTTATATTTACCAAGCTAAGACAGACTATTTTTCTACAAAAAGCCACTTATTTAATGTATTAGCGGGCGCTTCCATTACAATTTTATAAAATTCAGAAGGATATTCTTTCACATTAATTAATGCATGCCCATCCTTTACCGGAACTTCTTTGACCATATGATAGGTATCCTTTCCACCTGTCTTGAAGTTATTGGTAGTAGTAACCCATATTTTAACATTCCCGGAGTTCTCAATCACCTTCCAGCTGAGGTCAATATCTCCCTGAATGTAATTGACTTTCATATCTGCTACTGACACCGGGCCAATCAGTGGTGTTCCATCAATTTCCTCCAAAACATCTTTGGGGATTTGTACACCCGAATACCTGGCGATCGTAGGCATAATATCTACAATCCCTGGATCATAAGTATGTGCGTATTTATTCAAGTCATTACTGTTAGTTACCAGCCAGGTATTACGCTGCCTGTCTGATTGCCCGCCATGTCCTTTACCATCTTTTTCGCTACGCCCATGATCTGTTGTAATAATTAGCAGCCAGTCTTCTTTAAACTTCCTTTTACGCTCGTTGATGGCATCATATATTTTACCCATCTGAACATCCAGCATTTGAACTGATGCATAATATTTAGGACTATCACCATACATATGCCCCATATCATCTGTATATTCCAGGTATACCCAGGACAAATCAGGTGCATCTTTTCTGATGCTCAATGCCGCTTGTTCCACGACTTTTTCATCGATGCTGTGCATAAAATCGCGCTGCTTATCATGCTTGAAATTCAACGTATCCAATTCATAACCGTCGGCAATATAATCGACCTGTAAATTACCGGCCGAAGGCAGCCGATGCCCTAAAAGCTTAGTACGGTTATCTGTCCAGCTAGAATATATCCCCGTCTTTTTGTCTGGAAATTGGGATTTAAATAACCTGAATATATTTTGATAGTTATAGTTAGGTTCCTTAATATCATTATCCGGGACATTATGTTTGTTCACCCAGGTTCCGGTAAGCAGGCTGTTATACCCTACTGCAGAAATAGTCGGTGTCTCATTATAACTTCCCTTATCGCCTCCAACATGTATCCTGAGGTAAGTACCTTCATTGATTATACGTTTGAAGTTTGGTAATTCCAATTTTTCTATGACATCTGGTGGAATGCCATCTGCAATAACATAAACTACTTTTCGCTTAGATTGCGCATAACCACTTATACTCAGTAGTAAAAGGCCGCAAATAAATATTTTTTTCATGTAATATCTGATCGTATTGATGAATATAAGAATTGAGTTCAGAACTTATGGCTTAAGGAGCCACATTACTCCGTTTATATTATCTCCCTCCGGAAACTGCCTGCTAATTGCATCAATCACATGCTGCTGATTTACCTGCAAGTCCGACTCCGGATACATCCAGCGTTTAGGTACGCGTTTATTATTCAACACGCCTGAACCGGAAACCTCAAAAACCGGAAAACCAGTACGTCTCTGTTCGAAAAATGGTTGCCAGCTTCTGTTCATAAACGAAGCAATATATTTTTGAGTAATAATCTGTGAAACAGCATTATTGCCCAACTGCAATTCGCTCTGTGACAAATAATTTTTGATAGTCGTCTGATCAATATTATAAAAACTCATGGAAGCCGCAATTCCATTCTGATAATAATCATTTGCACTTCCTCCGATCCAGCCCCTGGTCACACCTTCTGCTAAAATAAACTGCTGCTCAGGGTATCCAATTGCGATACTGGCTTCGTTCACCGGATTGCTATAAAACCGGGGGTTAATCCTGGATGCTTCTCCTTTTATCTGACGCAAAGCATTTTCATTAACTGGAGCACTTCCTTGTATGCCGGCATAAGCACTAAAATCTGTTGCTGGCAATGCTGCGAACTTCGGTGCCTTATCTGCAAAGCTGAACAATCTCGGATCCTTAAGCTGTTTTAATATATTGACAAAACTTTCATCCATATAATAGGCAGTCTGGATACTATTATCATTAAAATATGGATAACGATTATCCTGAAGATCGTAGAATTTTAACTGGCCATTATCTGCATTACCCGTGAAAACCGGATATTGGGACGGGTTATTTACGATTTCAGCAAACCGCTTTTTAATCTCAAAACGACTGTCATTTTCCTTCATCGATAAGCTCATCAATACCCTTAACGCTAATGAATTGATTGCACGCTTCCAATTCATCATATTACCATTATAGACAATATCACGCTGTACAGAAGGTGTGTTTCCGTCAATCATGCCATTTGCAGTTTTCAGGTCGTTCAATATGCTGAGGTAAATATCTTCCTGTTTGTCATATTTTGGTGAGCTGATATTATCTTCGCCTTTCAAAGCGTCGCTATAAGGAATATCGCCGAAAGTCTGGGTTAGTTTTAAAAAATACCATGCTTTGAAAAACTTCACCAGTGGCATATATTCTGGTTTGTTTTGTGCGGTCGCTGCCTGCTCCATTTTAACCACCTGCAAGAGATTGTCAAAATCGCCGTAATCGCTCCTGGTCCAGCCATAATATTGATAATTGGATGCAGACTCGGTAATTCCCATCTGTCTTGTCGCAACTGCAACATTCAAACTCGTAGACTGAAAAGCCTTTTGTTCGACCGTATTAAGTAATAAATCTGGTGTGGCAATGGTCGACTTATTGGGGTCTATTTGAAATTCGCTTAGTTTTTTACATCCTGTATGCAGTAAAACAATGCTTGCTGCAAGTAAAATGAATACTCTTTTTTTCATGTGTATGTCTTTACAATTAGAATCTTAGGTTCGCATTAAATCCTATGGTGCGCATAGAAGGAGTTTGAAGATTGTCAACGCCCGGATCAGGATCTACATTAGGCATTTTAGAGAATAGCAATAGATTACGTCCTACGGCAGAGATATTTAATGCCTTTATTCCCGATTTACCAAGCCATTTAGCGGGTACTTGCCAGGTTAATGTAACTTCCCGTAGTTTCAGGAAAGTCTGGGAGAAATAGTTGTAGTTATTATAAGCACCATTACTTGTATTGGTCATATAATCAATATAATTTACGGCTTTAGTGTTCGGTGCGAACGTACGTGTATCATTTATAATTACGCCATTCCCGTCATAATTTACTTGACCGGAAGTCAAGATTACACCCTCACCTACAAAAGTTGAATTACCTGCATTGGCATCATCACGATATTGGTTTACGGTACCTGGATTTGTTCCGCCCCACCACATTTTCTGATTAGTAGTAGAATAGATCTTGCCTCCCAAACGACCGTCTACTAAGAACTTAAAGCTAAAATTCTTGTAGCGGAAGGAGTTTTCCATTCCATAAGTCCAGTTAGGATCCTGATTTCCGACTGAACGTTGAAAGGTATCTTCCAGTGGAAAGCCATTGGCACCATAGATCACATTGCCATTCGGATCTTCCTGATAAACGGTTGTAAATATCTTGTCTGTACGATCGCCTACTTTCAGGTTGTTAAGCCGTTCTGCATTGCCATAAATTTCTTTCAGATATCTGCGGTACTGACTGAAGTTTGCTGTAATATCCCAGCTGAAGTTCTTGCTTTGTATGGCAGTTCCGGAAAGTACAAGCTCGACACCTTTACGCTGATATACGTTTCCGTTGTCCAACCTTGTTTTAAAGCCACTGGTATTTGAGATTGGAATAGATACAATATTATTGTAGTCACGAGTCTGATAATAAGTAGCTTCCAAACTTAATCTGTTGTTAAAAAATCGCGCATCCAGACCCGCTTCCCAGCTATCCGATGTCTGCGGTTTCAGGCTTCCATTTAATAGTGCACTGCCATAAGCGAGCGACGGCTGACTATTCCAGATCACTCCCTTATTATAAGAAGGAAGATAACTGTAGGTATAAGTTTTATCACTCAGTGCCGAACCTGTGTTATCATTCAGTGTCGCACTGGAGACTCTGGACCACGCTCCCCTAACTTTCAGATAACTAAGCCAATCCGGCAACTTGGTGAGCTGGGAAATCACTACAGATGAACTCACCGACGGATAAAAGAAACTATTGTTTGCAACAGGTAAAGTAGAAATATGGTCATTCCTACCGGTGGCAGTTAAATAGATTCCATTTAAAAATTCAAGATCTACTAAACCATAAATTCCACTTGTACGTCTCTCCTCTATGAAATTTGTACCCTGAAGCGGATTTGTCGAATTAGATAAGTTATAGAACCCCGGAACGTCAAGACCGTCAGTATTGGTGCTTCCGTACTTATGATTTCTGTAATAATTTGATCCGCCAAATTGCGCATGCAGCTTGATTTTATCAGTGAAGGTATGATTATAGTCAACAATGAGGTCAGATGCAATATCAAAATAATTACCAGTAGCGACTGTGTACTGTCCACGGGATTTATCTCCATATCCAATATAACTTTTAGGCTCTTTATAAGTGCGGTTTAGTCCGTAGGTATTTATTCCGTTTCTGAACTGCACACTAAAAGAAGGACTCAGTTTATAATTCAGGTTGAGTGATCCAAATGTGTTGTCTTTCGCATATCCCTGTAAATATTCATAAGCCTGGAAATACGGATTATTATAATAGGAATTATTATAATTACGCTGTTGTATCCCGTCTTTACCTGGCGTCCAGTAATTTCGTAAGTCTTTAACACTCACGTCTGCACCTGTCCATAAAATCAGATTGTATAAATAGTTTGTTGGCCCGTAACCTGTTTCAGGAAAATTATTAGTGTATTGACGGTTATAACTGATCCTGGCATCCATAGTTAGCTCGTCGGTCAGTTTATAGTTCCCCGAAAGATTAAAAGAGGTGTTTTTTAAATCTGTGTTTGGTACGACTCCTCGTTGATAAACATGAGAAGCAGATGCTCTGAATGTGCCCCGGTCAGACGTTTGGGTAACACTTACATTATTACTGGATATACTTCCGGTTCTAAAGAAATCTGATACATTGTTCTCCCCCCGGGATATAAAAGGTAGTGGAACCAGTTTTCCAGTAAGGGGATCAATCGGGCTGTTAAACTGTGGGGTCTCAAAATATCCACTGCGTGTCGAGGGATCCAACTGATCGAGTTTAGGCCCCCAGATCCAGCCGCCGCCTTCTGTTCCGCCTCCAGAACCATCCACATAGGCATACTGCCCCTTAAATCCATTTCCATACTGCGTTTGAACTTTTGGGATCCGCACAAAGCTCGGCTGAAATTCGGTAGAGGTATTAACGTCAATACTCAATCCATTACTTTTACCACGTTTAGTCGTAATCATAATTGCACCATTCTGTCCGATAGAGCCATATAAAGCAGAAGCATTTGCACCTTTAAGTACGGTCATACTTTCTATATCATCGGCGTTAATTTTCCACACGTCTGCGGATTGATCCGGAATACCATCAATAACCACCAGCGGACTACGTCCACGTAATGAGATTTTAGGGTCCTGAAAAAGATCGGTAGAATTCTGAATATTCAGACCTGCAACACGACCTGTCAGGGAGTTGATAACATTGGGTTCACGCGCCTTTACCAGGCTCTCACCCTGAACTTCCTGAACAGCATACCCGAGTTTAGCCTTCTCCTTCTTTACGCCCAATGCAGTTACCACAACTTCAGATAGACCTTGCGCATCTTCTTCCAGTATAATTGCATAATTTTCAGCTTCGGTTACCGGAATTCCTGCAGTTTTATATCCTATGAAGGAAACAGTCAAAATATCACCAGTCGACGCTTTAATGGAAAAATCACCTTCCTGATTACTGGAAGTACCGGTATTTGTTCCTTTTACTAATATGGATACACCCGGAAGCGCTCCATTAGTTTTATCTGTAACACGTCCCTTAATAACTCTTGCAACATTATTTGCAATGCCCGCCGGTGCGATGGTTTTAACAATGATCTTATCGCTTAATGCTGTATAAGTAAAACCAGCTTTTACCGAAAGCTGCTGCATTACATCTTCGAGGTTGCTTTTAGGCGCATTAAGAGTGATTTCTTTTTGTAAAAACCCCATTTGATTCACACATACTATACTAAAAGCCGTTTGTTTCTGTATCAGGTCAAAAACGCTTTGTAAGGATTGTTTCGTGGCAGTTACCGAGCACTGTATTTTAGAGAGGTCCTGATCTTTTTCGGCACCAGAAACCGGCCCTATGCCCGTCGTGATTAATAATGTTATTGTGCTAATAATGCACAATAAGGGGTAGAATAAATAGCGTGTAAATATCTTTATTTTCATAAATTAGCAAATTCGTTATCTTAAATATTCGAACATTTATATGGCGTTATTAACCGGCATCTAGTCCATGCCGGTTAAATTTTAAAAAGCCCATGCCTGGCATGTCTCTTTCTATCAGGATATTATTCTGTTTTGTAAATTCAATTTTTAAGGGTTAAATAGACCTTGTTTCTTTCTATGCGGTAGGCAATATTTCCAGTTGCACTAATCGTTTCCAGTACATTTATTAAGGATTCGTTTTTGAATCTCGCGTATAAACGGGTGTCGGCCGTAGCCTGATCTGCGAAAATGAGTTTAACACCATAAAGCTGGTTTATCTTTTCAGCTACCTGCCCCAACTTCTCGTTTTTAATTAATAATGTATTTGTCATCCAGCCGGTTGTAGATTCCTGATCGAACTCATGCTGATAAACCTGATGATTTAATTTATTCAATGAGAGTTCCTGACCCGGCTCCAGCAGATATTCATCTCCATCGTCTCCAGCCATGAGTACTTTAACTTTTCCTTCCATTAGCGATACGGATGTGGAGGTATTCTTTTTATAGCTGTTTACGTTGAAATGCGTACCCAATACCTGTACGTCCAGTGTTGCTGTACGTACAATAAATGGCCGGTGCCGGTCTTTACTTACCTCAAAATACGCCTCGCCCTGCAGTTCAACCACCCGCTTTTCTGCTGTAAAATCTTTTGGATAAAAAAGCTCACTTTGAGGAGCAAGAAAAACTTTAGTTCCATCAGCCAGCCAGATCTCTTTTTTCTGACCGGAGACCGTGAATTCTTTAATCACAACCGGTTCCGATGGATAATAAACCTTATAGAGTAATGCTGAAATTATAAAGGTCAGGGCGAGTGATGCAATTATGGCAAATCGCCTGGGTTTAGAAATTGGTAACTTACCGGACGGAGTAATACCCGGCTTCTGCTGTTTCTGAGCGTGCATTTTTTTGTCGAGTCGCTGAAAAGCATGGATCGCTGCTGTATCGTCTCTTTGATAAGAAGCTAGCCAAACCTGTTTAACTTCCTCAAAGGTTCTTGCATTAACCGAAGAAGAACTGGTCCATTCCCGTAGATGTTTTTCTTCTTCCTCACTCGTCTGCCCTGCCAGATGGCGTGTAATCAATAAATATATTTCTTCCAAAATGGTATTTCTCTTTTTTCATTTATAGGACGATTAAGAGTAACCAGTTCATGACAGGCATCTCACGAATTCACACAACGATAATATGGGTAACAATAGCTTAACACCCGGAATTTTTAGGCGAAGCATAATAAGACTCTTTTAAGAAACTGATTGCGCGATACATATGTGTTTTCACAGAGTTGACCGAGATATCTAAAATGACAGCAATATCTTTATAGGTGATATTATCATTTCTGTTCATCTGATAAATTAATCTGGTACGTTTGGGAAGCAGGCTGATGAGGTATTCCATTTCCATACATAATTCTTTATAGACTAGAAGATGGTCAGGAACTAAATATTCTGGTCCGGCAAAATCGAGTGCATCCTCAATAGGAACATGCATTCGTTTTGCCCGGTAGAAGTCGTAAATACGGCTGCGCACAACCACATAAAGATACGAAACGACAGATGTGTGAATATTTACAGTTTCCCGCTGCTGCCATATTTTAAAGAAAGCATCGGTGATGATATCTTCTGCTTCATCATTTGGATATGGGAGAAGATTTTTCGCATACCTGATTAATCCCGGATAATACCTCATAAAAAGAATCTCGAAGGCTTTCTCTTCCCCCTTTATAATGTGACTCCAGATTATATTGTCTGCACTGTTAATATCCATAACTCTTCTGGCGGCCAAAATTATAGCCCGGATATTAAGCCACTGTTAAAAGTAAAATATCTAATCAAGCAGGCGTCTTCTTCACCTCCAAGAGTATTATTTAAAATTATAATGACTAACGCAGTCCGTCTTTATATTTCGTGATTATGGATAGTAATTCCGGTGCTTCAACATCCAGCGCTGAAGCCGTCAGGAAAACTAACAGGTTTCCCTGTCCGTCATCTGCCCCGCTAGTTGCCAGTGCAGATAATTTCTTACGGATTATCGGTCCGTAGTGATCAGGTTTATTGACTGTAAGTGCGATCAATGTGTCTGCACCAACTTTAGTCAGGTTCATATCAATAATATCGGCCCACAAAATCAACCCGGCTGCTTTACTAACCGGAGTAACTTTAGCTATTATACCTTGCTCACTCAAGATTACCAACGGGGAGGTATCTCTTAAAGAGATTAACATTTTAACTATTATAACTGCCAGTATTAAACCAAATATAGAGGAGATGGCGACTCCCTTAGCAACCACCTCACCATTAAACAAACCGATACTGTATAAAAAGATAGCTATCAGGAGAACAAGTATTCCTGAACATATGAGTATAAGATTAACTGACTTTTTTCTGTTTCTGTAAAATTCCATTTTTATATAATGTTTGTTTATTGCTATTTATCCTTGAAGTATTTTTTGTTTTTCAATCTCGAATTCTGCCGGCGTAAGGATTCCGGCATCTAAAAGGTCTTTAAGATCCAGAAGATCTTGTTTTTTAGTATTTATTGAACTACCAGTGTCAACATTCGTATCCTTAGGTCCAAAAGAAAGTAATAACGCCGTGATTTCATTAAATCCTTTGATATTTGAATAATCAATCGCTTTCTGCTCTTTAACGTTAACTGCTGCTATATCTGCACCATTTTCCAGCAAGGTTTTTACAATATCTTTTTTCCCGTTGGCAGCCCCATAATGCAAAGCGGTATTCCCGCTTTCATCCTGAATATTAACAGCCGCGCCGTTTTCGAGAAGAAGTTTAACCAGACTCAGGTGCCCCTTTTTAACAGCAACGTGCAGCAAGCTTTCCCCTCCATACTGATAGTTCTCATTCAAGGAGAAATTACTCTCATTTGCCAGATTATTAGCTGTCTGTACCCAATCCAGGTATGAATTCATGGAGTCATCATTTCCGGACAGTGGCTTGCTATAATTGATGTCAATTCCTTGTTGAATGAAAAGTTTTACAATTTCTTTTTGATTATGGTTACAGGCATACCAGATTGGAGACAAGCCATTATTTGAGGAAACAGTTATATCGGCGCCGAATTCAACTAATAATTTAACAAGCATATTGTTATTTTGATGGCAGGCCAGTAACAATGGTGTTTCACCAGCGTGATTCGCCTGATTAACCTCAGCTCCGTTCTCCAACAGCAATGAGAGTGCTGCATTACTGCCTGACTTCACAGCATAGAATAGCGAAGTATTCCCCTGCTTATCTGCTGCATTCACATTAACTCCTATATTTACTAACTGCAAAAGAACCTCTTTATTCCGGCTATATGCGGCAAACATCAACGGTGTTTCTGCTTCATTATTTTCCTGATCTGCATTTGAACCGGTTTTTAATAATTCCTGAAGAACCTCTGCCTGAGACGTCCGGGCTGCCAGGTGTAAAAGGCTATTTCCTTGGTGATCCCTAATGTCAGTTCCCGAGCCTTTTTCCAGCAGAAACATTGCTGTTTGCTTCTGCTTCTGCAGACATGAAAAGAATAACGGAGTCTCTCCGTTGTGATCTTCATAATCCAGATCAGCCCCCGCTTCAACCAAAGCCTTTACAATATCCAGGTATCCTCTATGCGCTGCATAATGCAGTGCAGTTCTTCCTTTTTCATCGGTATAAGTAACATCTACTTCGTTATTCTTTAATAAGATTTCAGCGATCTTTCTTTTGCCCGATTCACAGGCAATTATAAATGACATGGACATAATGATTATTTATTGGTCAAAAGTAGCTCTACAGTTTTAGCTTTCAGGTTATCAGTTGAAGCGAGCATCATCGCAGTTTGGTCTTGATTATTTGTCAGATTGATATCAATACCTTTTTGGATCAATAGTTTGACCTTTCGATAGGTGTCTTTGGCCATTTCCTGATCAAAATTGACATCAAAAGCACAGACTTTGTGCAACAGGGAATTCCCATTCTGGCCTAGCCGCGTTAGATCCAGTGCCTCCAGCTGGATAACTGTATTAAAAACATCGAAAGTCTGTTCTGCAACAATATCTGCCGGAGTCTTCTCGCTCCCGTAATAAATTGCAGGTGCATATAGATCAGCACCGTCATTGATAAGGGCAGTTAATAAGTTTAGCAAAGTTTCTGAAGGCCTGTTTAATCTGCGCAGAAATTCAAATAATATCGTCACCTTATTTTTATTCAGAATCTCGAAATCCGGCTTTTCATAGGCGCATAGCATATGATATAAAGATAAATTCTGCTGATGAACTACAGCATGGTAAATGGCAGTTTCTCCTACGTTATCGGGCATATTAGTGTCCGCGCCATTTTTCAGCAGTAGATCTATTAACTGAACTTTATTTCTCGAAATTGCATGGATGAGCGGCGTTTTTTTAACGATATCCATGGCGTTCACATCCAAACCCTCATTGATCATCAAATCAAGGAGAATAACAGCAATTTCTGGCGTAATTCGGTTATTCGATGCAATCTGGTGAAGATAAGTTTCTTCAGCATTATTTACCCAGTTTGTATCACAACCGGCCCTAATTAAGCTTTTAATCAATACGGGATGCACACCTGACTCTAGAGCGTAACCTAAAAGTGTTTGATTATTTATCGGCTCATTGAGATTTTGCAACAACGAAAGAAACTCATCAAAAAAGATGATATCTTCTTCTTCTTGCTGAAGATTTAAGAAGATGCTTTTTAATAATGTGTGGTCAAAACTAGTGTATTCGTATAAATCAGTCTCAATTAATTGATGTCTGATAAAGAGCAAAATAATATCGAATGCTTTATTTCTGATTAATTTGTCGAACAACTGGATCCTTTCAAAGGGCTGCAGATCAACGGGGACATTTGATTCCTCCTTCAATAATTCCCTGGCTTCTTCAAAATTACTATTTCTGAATGCGTCTAATAACAATTGGTTCTCGGGCATATATAAAAACTAGATTAATTTTCATGCTTCAAAAACTGCGCCGATTACCTCTACAGAAACATTATTATTTCTATGCAGTTCATTCTCAAATTGAAATGTATCTTTAACTTCATGAAACTTAATGCGCTCGTTATTTTATCTGTCCTTACATTCATACCTGTCTTTACACTCACGTTGAAACTGGATGCTCAGACACTTCCGGTTAAAACTTCCAGCATTATGGCTGAAGCTGAAGCAGCTATTTTACGGAATGAGTATTCTGGCATAAATAGCATTCTGATATCAAAAGATGGAGCACCGGTTTATGAACACTATTTCAATGGTTTTACTGCAGATTCATTAAACGACTCCAGATCCTCTTTCAAATCAGTAGCCAGCCTACTTTTAGGAATTGCTATTGACAGAGGTATAGTAAAAAATGTAAATCAATTTGTTTACACCTTCTTTCCGGAAGAGAAAGCATTTGCCGCAGATCCGTTAAAACGGAGAATGACTATTAAAAATCTACTGGAAATGCGTTCCGGAATAGATTGCGACGAATGGAATGGCGAAAAGGATTGTGAGTCCGAAATGGAACCTACCAACGACTGGCTGAAATTTTCGCTAAGTGTGCCAATGAAACATGAACCTGGAAAAATATGGTCATATACATCAATTGACCCAATGATCATTAGTGGTATTATCAGCAATGCATCTGGTATGTCTATAATGGAATTCGCCAAATTATATCTGTTCGAACCAATGGGCATTACAAACTACAGGTGGACTACCGACCCCGCTGGACATGGTATGACTGGAGGATCATTTTTTATCCGTACACAGGATATGCAAAAAATAGGTCAGCTCCTGCTTAACAGGGGTATCTGGAATGGTAAACGCATAGTTAGTGCAAAATGGCTGAAAAGCTCTACAACGGCAAATATTCCTATACCTGAAACATCTTTCATTAAATTAAGCAAAAACAAAACGGCGATTCCCCAACCTGCCTTTTATGGTTATTACTGGTATAATGAACAAGTAAAAACGGATGGGTTCACAGCGAATATTGTTTTTGCTTCTGGTAATGGCGGACAATACATTATGACTATTAAAGATTTAGGCTTGGTTATCGTTTTTACACAAAGTAATTATGGTTCATGGAAAGCAAAACGGGCATTTGATATTTTAGTAAAATACATTATCCCGGCATACCAATAATATCGCCCGTTTCTTCCATTCGGGTAAACAGAGAATCACATGCCGGCCCGCATTTTAAGACATAGTATCCTGATCGTCCTCATCCTGTGCGTTAAGCGTGTCGAGATCTTCTGGTTCAATAGCTGTATCGTCGTCATCGTCTAAATTCAGATCCAGATCTGCTGCTGTATTACCTGTATCTTCACTGGAGTCGTAGCCCGTATATTCATCCTGATCCGGAACAGGGTTGCCCTCCGCTAGTTCCTCTTCATCTGCAGGAGAAAGTTCTTCATTTTCATTTTCTCCGTCAATGGTGTCATTTTCTTCGTTAAGTTCGCTAAAATTGGCAGCTGCATCCAATTCACTCGGATCCAGTGCATCTTGAAAGGCACTATTTTCGTTGTTTTCCATAATTGATAAGCTAATAACAGGTTTTTAATTAATAGAATTTAATCCCCTAACATCGTGGAAAATAAAATGTTTCATTTACTCTTTAATTTCCGGGTTGTTTAGCTAAAGGAATACTAAAATAAAAGGTAGAACCTTTACCAGGATCACTCTCTAACCAGATATTACCATGATGTCTTGCAATAATTTCTGCACTCAGATAAAGACCGATACCAAAACCCGAAATATGACTGTCCCTCACAACTCTATAATAACGCTCGAAAATTCTACTGGAGTCGACCTCATTGATTCCAATACCATTGTCCTTAACGCTCACCTGCGCCATTCCATCGGTTATTTCGCACTGTAAGTTAATATTCTTATCAGCAGGTGAGTATTTTACGGCGTTACTCAAAAGATTAGAAATAACGTTACTTATCTTATCGAAGTCAGCGTATACAGGTATATTTTCGCAAGGATGAAAGTTTATAGTATGGCCGGTCTCCATTAATCTGGCTTCTTCCACTGCGTTCTGTACCAGGTCGCTTAAAAGAAAGTGATGTCGATTTAAAACTATTTTACCAGATTCAAGACGGGAAACATTTAAAAAACCATTAATCATACTTGTCATTTTTTTGACTTGTCTGACTGCCATGTCTAAAGAAGAATTAATAAAATCATCTTGCATTTTGCTGGTTTTACGCTGCAATAATTGTAGGTATCCGTTCATTGAGGTCAGCGGCGTTTTCAGCTCATGACTTACCATACCTATGAAATCGTTTTTGCGTTGTTCATCCTTTTTAAGTACTGAGATATCCATCACTACACCTGTAAAAGCAGAAAACTCACCCGATTTATCTGCTTTTAAATTCCCTACTGCCCTTAGCCATCGAATTTTTTTATCATGATAACCTTCCACAGGATAGGAAACATCATAATCGCCATTCCCACTTAGAGCATTCTCCAATTTATCTGATACGTATTGCCGGTATTCATCTGTAATTTGATTGAGCGCATCTTCAATTGTTATGTTCTGATCTGCATGGAATCCGAAAAGCTCCCTGAGCCTGCTGGAAGTGACAAACTCCCTGGATACAGAATGAATATGCCATGTTCCGAAGTTTGCAGCCTCAATGGCAAGCCTTAAGGCAATTTCCTTGTCTTCAAGCCGGTCGTAAATTTCCTGCAATCTTTGCTGAGCCTCATATAACTCTTCATTAGAAGTCAGAAGTTCTTCATTAGCGGCCGCCATTTCTTCGTTCATCGCCGCAAGTTCTTCGGAGAGCAAGCGGAAATTATTTTCGCTCTCTCTTAAATCCCTGACACGTGCTTCTACTCTACCTTCAAGGGTTTCATTTAATATTTTAAGCTCATCCTGATTTTTAGATAACTCTTCATTGACCGCATTCAGTTCCTCATTCGAGGCAGCAAGTTCTTCGTTGAGTGATTGTTCTCTCAACAAAGCCTGCTCCTTCGAGTAAGCTTCTTGAAGTGTTAAACGATGTTTCACACGTTCGGTTACATCGGTTGCGGTATGTAAAATACAAATAGTTTTCCCGTCTATGTCTTTAATAGCACGGTATTCGAAATCAAAATAATAAGTGTACAGCTGTCCATCGGTAATCAGGTCGGCGGCAGTCTCCGTTCCGGCAACAGTAATACCTTCTTGCCATACACGTTTAAACATTTCTGCAAAAGGTTGTCCTTTCAATTCAGGCAATGCATCTTCAAGAGATTTCCCGATAACTGACCGGTCTTTGTCCCAGATTTTCAACATCGCGTCATTGGCCATTTGAATCACAGCGAGTTCTCCAACATGTACGGCCGTAGCTGTTTTAGTCTGATTTAGTACAGTTATTAATTGTTCTTTACTTAAAAATGGCGGGTCGTTATACATAATTTTTTCTGCAGGCGGGCGCTAATATAAAATCTTTTGGCTTTTTCATGTACAATAACTTTACAAATTAATTTTTGTTTATGTAGCAACTAAAAATCCTGCAAAAAACAAATATTAGGTTTTTTTAAAGCATCAAAATCCATACATTTGACTTATGTAAAATTTTACGTAAAAATTTACAATAAAGATCTCTGACTAATGAAACCTAAATTATTCTTACTAGACAATCCAATCTGGAACGCTTTATCTTCAGTTCATCAGGAGTTTGCAGTTGGTACGCCTGGGGTAAAATGCTACCAGGAACAGACTATTCCATTTATGGGTATACAGTATAACGATAAAAATCTATTAACAGAACTGGAAGCTTATTTGAAAGAAGGGGAAGAAAGATTCTTAAAGGACGAACTGGAATCCGTTCCTGAAAATTGGGAAATCCTGCAGCGATTAGCTTGTATTCAAATGGTTTACAACCCTTCTGCAGTAGAATCCGCGATAAATCCCATATCACAGCTCTCGGAACAAGATTCAGATGAGCTCCATGCGCTGGTGAATCTTGTACAACCAGGTTTTTTTAAACGAAAAACAACACTTTTGGGTAATTATTACGGCATAAGAAAGGAAGGAATTCTTGTAGCGGTCGCCGGAGAAAGAATGAAATTGGATGGTTTCACAGAGCTCAGCGCTGTTTGTACACATCCCTCCCATACAGGTAATGGTTATGCGCAGCAATTATTACGCGGGCTATGTCAGATAACGCTCGAAAAGGGTAATATCCCATTTTTGCATGTATTAGAATCAAATAAAAGAGCCATACAAATCTACGAATTTCTGAATTTCACCAAAAGGATTGATTTTCCATTGGTTAAATTAAAATATACCGGAAAAAACTAAACCTATTTAATATTCAGCAGCACATTTTTCAGGATGCACTGCTGAATAAAATAGAATAGACTATTGTATTTTTACACTTAGTCCTTTTATAGTCTGCCAACCCTCTTTATCTGTCAGACGAATCATAAAATGATAATCCCCCGGATCGATATCTGCAGGAACAGTGATTTCAGTGTTTAAGTGGTAACTTTTCGATCCCGCAGGAATTGGAAAATCCCTGATCAGTAAAAAAGGCTTTACTGCCTTCTTTACTGGTTCCATTCCGCAGTCATTGACCTCGGTACTATGTGTGTGATGATCGAAATTATGGTGAATATCTACGCTTACGGAACCAAGCTGTGAGTTATCAGTCAGTAATGCACGAAAAGTAAACGTCTCCCCACGTTTTATTACACTACATTGTTTAGGAAACGCATCTGAAGCGGTGTTATCGATTTCTGGATAGGTAGTGTCAATTGTACTATTATTGTCTTTACTACAATTCGTAAGCAAAAAGAGTATTAAAATTGGAGACAGTAAAAAATTTATTCTTCTCATTGTATTTTTTAATAAGTGAATCGTGTTAAATTCCACCACCATGATTATTTATAGTCTATAGTGATTGGAAATGATTTAAAAGTACTGCGATTATAAGTCGTGTTTTTGTACAGAAAAACCAGATCATATTGACCGGATGCCCAACTTTTCTCACCCGAGACGGGATTAGGTTTCGGCTCATTGAAATCTTCAATGGCACCGATCGTGATATCTTCCCATCCCCAAACACCATTAACCTGTTTAAGCGTAGTCACTTTCGAAGCCGATGGCAAGTCATGATGTTCTACTCTTGAAATAACAATAGCCTTATTAAAATCAAGATTATCTATGGACTCAGGGTGATAATTTGCACTTCTTTTAATCAACACAGAATATAATATTCCATCACCTTTAATTCCGTTGACTTGAGCATGAGCTTTAAGCTCATCGCCTTTTTTAAAAATAAGTTCCTTCTCAACCCAGGTTTCCATATAATAAATTAGCTGTCCATTTCTGGAAATCATATCCCTCCCTATTTGAGGGTCGACCGGAACATTAGCAGGATCAGTTATAACAAAATCTTCCCTGATTTCCAGCTTGCTGCCATTTTCGTCCAAGACAATAAAAAAGAAATCGTATTTTCCTTCTGGCGCTTCAGCAGGAATGGTAAAGTGTTTGTGCACGTTCGTATTCTTAACGCCTTTAAATTCCCCCCAATTCAGTTCAAACTTCCAGGAAGCTGAATAACTTTCTGTACTTTTCTGCAGAATTTTAACTTGAACATCACTTATTTTGTCTCCTGCAATTATATCAGCATTTAAGTGAAAATCTCTACCTCGCAAGGCATTTTTATTATTGCCGGTTCCAATTTCGATATTATCAACAGTTGGCTTTCCTGCTTCGGGAGCAGATTGATTATCTTTTTTACAAGCAACTGAAAGTCCGGATGCCAGACCTATTAGTATAAAAACAGTATATATCTTCTTCATTTGATATTTAATTTAATCTTGTAATCAGGGTTTGTCAAAGTGCTGTTCAAACTCATTTTCTTTTCCAGCCTGGTCAATTATTTTCAGATGAACATGATAATGGCCTTTTGGAGCTGCGGTTACATCCAGGTGTTTATGCAATTTATAGGTAGTCTGTCCAACCATTGCTGCATCTGTAAATTCAAATTCTTTTTCCCATCCTGCCCCATGTACCTCAGCAACGACTTTAGCAATTTTATTAACCGCAGTAAGCGTCGCTTCCATATGGAGATCATTACCGGCAGTGTTAATACCTACCTCAAATCCGGTCGCTGCGGGTAGAAAAGGATCGAATTTTACTTCCAGAGTATTCTCTATTTTTGTAACTGATCCTTGTTGATCGGTTACCGCGAAAACCACCAGATACTGGCCGATAGCAGCATCTGCCGGCACGTCGATGTGCTTGTGGAAGCTTGCATTATTTAAACCTGAAAAACCATCTACGTACTCCTGATTAAATTTCCAGCCGCTACCTGATTTAGGAGAGATCTCTACTTTTACACTTGCTAGTTTTCCTGCAGCAATCAGTTCGGCCTCGATATGAATATCGGTGCCGGGATAAGCAGTTTTATTATTGTCATGACCGATTTCCAGCGCGTTGATAACTGGCGCAGATATCTCCGGTTTATCGTCTTTTTTACAAGCAGTGAATGCTGCAGAGAAAAAGAGCAGTATAACCATCATCTTGTTAATTTTCATTTTGCCTGTCTTGGCATTCCAGGTGTTTTGATCTGTTTTTTGCATAATTGTTTGATTTTTAAATATTTGTGTTGATTTTAAATTAGTTCGCTCTCATTTTCAATGAAATGGGATTTTTAAAGACAGGATAAGATTTCTCCCTGCCTCGGGCAATTCTATCAGGCGATAGAAGCTTGTATGATTCATATATTTGGTATCCAGTAAATTCTGCGCTTGCAGACTAAACATTACTGGTTGACGAAATAGGTTTATTTTGGTACCTGCCTGAAGGTTGATTACTGTATAGCCCGGTGTTTTCTTTTCGGGTGGAACAATCCGGTCCTGCTTTCCTGCAATCCGGTAATCGATCGCAAAATAGGTATCGTCCAAATTCCTTCCGAATACGGGTGACCAGGACAAGCTTATCATACCAGATACAGGTGGTGAGAAGGGTAAGCCATAACCTTTTTTATCACCTGAAAGCTGCCTGGCATATAAATATTCACCGACAAATTCAGAACTGAGCCCCTTTAGCAGATCCACCCGGAGTTTAAACTCGCCACCATAACGCATCACTTTACTTTGCGCATACTGGAAGACCTGGTTACCTGCACCATAGAAATAATCATGGTAAGCAGTAGGATTCAGATAAATATAATTTGGGAAATAATTATAAAATGGAGTGATCAGTACAGACCAATTTTCAGCATCCCAGCCCAGGCTTAGGTCCGCTTGATAAGATTGTTCTGCCGAGAGGTTTGCATCTCCTTTTTCATAACTGAAATAATGATAGTTGACACCGTTTGCCCCCAACTCTTTAGCAATGGGCATTCTGAAACTTTTACCCAGATTTGCTTTCAGTACAAAGTGTTCCGGGTTATAGTTTATGCCTGCTGACCAGACCACGCTGCCAAACCGGCGTTTCAGATTATTTGCCCGGGTCAGTTTACCGCCGGCTGTGCCCGTCGCACCTTCAGAAGGAAACCAGTCCTGATATTCGAAGAGCCGGACGCTTCCATAATCATACCGCATTCCGGCATGTAAAAGCACACGGTCGTTCAGCTCATATTTGTCATAAATAAAAGCACCCGCAGTTAACTGATTAAATGAAGGCACAAGAAAAGTCCAGCCATTGATCCGGTTGTGCTGATATTCTGCATTAACCCCTGCAGTTAGCAAATGCTTTCCTACTTTAAACTCATCCCGCAGATTTACACTGTATACGTGTTTATCAAATTCCCGCTCGAGATCTGCAGGTATATTAAGTGTATCCGGATAAGCTGGTGGCATGTATCCATGATTTACATACTGACTGAATTCCTGCCGAAAATTGTGCTGGTAGCCAAGCTCCATTTGCAGTCTATGTTGTGCAACACTATACTCAGTACGGTTTATTAACTTCAAGTGGTTAACCTCCTGCCCAGGCATCTGGATATCCCGGCTTGAACGGTCGTGCATTTCGGTGTCTACTCTTCTCGGTTCCAGACCATGTGCATTTGCGAAGAATCCACTTTTACTATAAGTATTACTGAGATAAAAAACAGTCCTGAATCTATCCTTGATATAACCGGTATTAAAATGCAATGCAGTTTCACGACCCGCAGTATTTCTTAATCGTCCGTCTTTAAGATTTACGGCATAGTCATACACAAAAACCTGATCCGCAGGCACTCTGTAGTCTCCATAATTCTGATAAGTAACACGGGCATCATAAAAAAAGTGGTTTTTACGGGCAAACAAATTTGCAGATGTGCCGTAAAGATTATTATTGCTTTTTCCAATCAAATCCACTGCGCCTCCAAATGTATTTTTTCCAGGAATAGCTCTGGGTTTAATATCAATCACACCCCCAATCGCATCGGAACCGTAAAGAAAGGAAGCTGCTCCTTTGATCAATTCTACTTCGCCTGCTGCGAACTGATCGATTTCCAACCCGTGGTCTGCTCCCCACTGCTGGCCTTCGTGCTTAACACCTTTATCTACAACTACCACACGGTTAAAACCCAACCCCCTGATAAGGGGTTTGGATTGCCCGGAGCCAATACCGATTGTATTAATTCCCGGAAGGCGGTCTAGGGTTTGCATTAAACTTCCGCCCAAATTCCGTTGAATAAATTCACTGCCGACCACTTCAATATTCATAGATTCGGTCTGACCTCTTATTTTTCCCCGCTTATTTCGTACGCTAACCTCCTTTAGTTGATGTTGCCGTTGCTCCATCGTAATGGCCAAAAAGACATCGACAGTGGCGACAACAGCTATCTGCACCTTTTTCTGATACCCGATATGTATAAAATTCACCTCGTATACTCCTGGTTTTAAACCATATATTGAAAACATACCAGCGGAATCGGTAACGGAATAACGGGATTGACCTATAATTGAAATGCTCACATTTTTGATAGGAAGGCCTGTCGCAGCGGTCACTTTTCCACTCAGGTGGAGGTCCTGGCTGCAAAGTAGCCCACTCCAAAGCATACAGAAAAACAGAATAAAGAATTTCTTCATTAAAATTCAGAGGCTATTTAGCCATTAGGAATCCTAGGAAAAGACATACTTATAAAGCAGATATCTTTTCAGATCCATATAAAAATAAAATAGTAAATCACATCACCTGAGAAGGCGATGAATAAGCATCAGGACGATGCAATTGAAATTAATTGAATGCAGGCGGCCCCTTGTTCGTAAACCCCTGAAGCGTAAACTTATAAATGCGGGCGAATACACCAGAAGAAATAACGACAATTTCCGGAACAGGGATAGCTATAAGCGGAGGATAATTAAGAAAAATTTGCTTCCCATGGTGGTGAATAAAATAGTCACACACTTTACAATCACCGGATTGATCTAAACTATTATTGTCGGTAGCGTGCTCAGTTTGTACCTTATAACCATGTGTATGCAGTATCTGCGCGGCAGATATAAAGAGAAAAAGCACCACCAGCAAAAGACAACCTGCCTTGCTAATTAACTGCTTCATAAATTCTCTTCTTCTTTTTACCATGGGGCACATCAGCAGCAATAGTCGCAACTGAGTGGCAAATGTAATTATATTTTTAAATAAAACGCTATCAACCGAAAATATACTTATTCCATATTAGCAACGAAACCGATCAGGCCAGTTAATTCCTGGTTAAGGGACCGTACCGAAGACTGAAGTTGATTGATCATTGATGCACGAGTATGCAGATCATCTGCACCATAAAAACCTCCGGATCCAAAGAGCAATGCCTCCTGTTCCGGATCTATTTTGCCGTCAAACTGGAATTGAATCCAACGCCTTTTAACACTTTCCGAAAGAGTTACATTCCCCTGATTACTAAATTTTTTTTCATGAAGCATCTCCCAGACAAACTCGGGATAATCTGTATTAGTTTCAGGCTCAGTCCAGATACTGCGCAGTAAATTATGCGCATGCTCAAACTCGACCTCCCTCCCCTTCGGATTAATTGTCATTGCACCTAATCCTGCACTAATAAGACCACCGCTTATTCCCACGGTATTTTGTACACCATTATTGGAAATAACGGCGGTGGCAACAGTGGTTAAAGCGCCGAGAATGACAGATCCGACAGTGAGCTTCGTATTTCTCTTACTATTTAGCGCATCCAGGTAAGTTGCAGCCATATCAGCACGCTCTCCTTCACAATCCAGTTCTGCTGCAACGGCTTGCAACTGTGTTTGAGCAAGTAATATTTTATTACTTATTTTTTGCCGGAGATAGACTTTATCTGCAGTATTATCCTTACCACCCGCGCGGTTAAGCTTCCATAGACCATCAATATCTTTACTTACACCTAGAATCCTGCAAATCAGCTGGTCGCGTGGTGAAATATTCGTCTGAGTAAGTTTAAGGTCGATCGTATCTTTCGATAGCGCCCCCTGCTTAAGATATGGCACATTTGGAGCACAATAATTATACTTAAAGCCTAATAGCTTTGTATCTCGTACGTTCTGTTTTACCGGACTGCATGCAGTAATCAGCAATGCGAAAGAGGCTATATTTAAAATACACTTCATCTTTATGATTCATTTTAGCTAATTAAACATTCTACGGAATACATGCTAAATTAAGCCCCAAACTCGACTTTTTCTGCAGAAACCGGCTTCATAGTGCCGTGCTGCCTTAATGAAGTATACCAACTGAATGCTTCTTCGAGCAAATGGGGCGTGTGTCCTCCCCTTGCGCAGGCTCTGTCAAAATAAGACTTCAGTTCAGCTTTATAATCCGGATGAGCGCAATGCTCAATAATCACCTCTGCCCTCTGCCTTGGCGCAAGGCCGCGCAAATCGGCCAATCCGTGTTCAGTTACTATAATATCGACATCATGTTCTGTATGATCGACATGTGAAACCATCGGAACGATACGTGAAATCGTTTCATTTTTCGCGACTGATTGGGTCACAAATATGCTAAGATAAGAGTTACGTGCAAAATCCCCGGAACCGCCAATTCCATTCATCATATTTGTTCCTGCGATATGCGTAGAATTGACATTACCATAAATATCGCATTCCAGCGCTGTGTTAATCGCAATTACGCCCAGACGGCGGATCACTTCCGCTGCATTACTGATATCCTGCGGACGAAGAACAATTTTGTCTTTATAGATACTAAAGTCATTGAAGATATGCTCGTAATAATCCGAAGATACCGTTATTGAAGAGCCAGATGCGAAGGTCATCTTCCCGGAATCCAGCAAGTCGAATGTACTATCCTGCAGCACCTCAGAATACATCGTCAATCCTTCAAAATCACTTTCCAGAAATCCACGAAGGACAGCATTAGCCACCTTACCGATGCCAGCCTGCAGCGGAAGTAAAGAATTGGTGAGATTACCCTTTTCAACTTCCGTTGTGAAAAAATCAACAATATGTCTAGCAATGACAGCTGTCACCTCATCCTGAGGAGCAATATCGGCGGGACTATCTTTAATATTGGTAAATACAATCCCGATAATCTTGTCGGTATCCAGCGGAATAGTTCCCTGGCCAATCCGGCTCGCAGCATTTACAATTGGTATTTCCCTGCGGTCAGGATAGTCACCCGGGGAGAAAATATCGTGGACACCTTTCAGTGAGAAAGGGATCTCTGTATTGATTTCTATAATTATTTTATCAGCAAGTGCAGCAAAAGACGCCGAATTCCCGACCGAAGTAGTGGGTACTATACTGCCGTCCTGCTCAATACAGATTGCTTCGAGTATAGCAATATCTATTTTAGGGAAATTATTGGCTTTGAGCAAATTAGCTGTCTCACCCAAATGCTGATCAATAAACAACACTTCACCCGAATTAATGGCCCTTCTCATAATCGTATCAACCTGAAATGGCAGACGTAATGAAATCGCATGGGCATCTGCCAGAATACCATCAGTGCCATGCCCCAGGGATGCACCTGTAATCAATGTAACTTTTAAAGGATCCAACTTTGCACGTTCTGCCAGTGCGGTTAAAACAGCTTTACTATCTCCGGCTTTAGTGAAGCCACTGGATGCAACTACCATCTTATCTTTAAAAAAAGCAGCAGCCTGTGCAGGAGTAATCACCTTGGCGGCTAATTCACTCTTCAATATTCTTTCCGTGATCATAACATAAAAAAAACAAATCTAGTGACTTATATTCAGGAAGTGCGTATCGCATCACGCCAAACAAATATTTAATTGATACAAATTAAAATCACTCCAGCGCATCGTAGTTATTCAGCTAAAAAAATGGCCGCCCCTGGAAAAGGAAAACAAAAACAATCGGGAGTTAGACTGCATTTTTATATATAAAAAAAGATGCCTTTACAGGCATCCTCTTTTATATATGAAATAAGAAATTTAACGCCTTAAATCTCGAGTAGGTCGATAAATTCATTAACCGGTGTTTCCAACAGCCTTTCGTAATCGAGTGCAAGACTCAGAATAGACTGCTGCTGTTTTTCCGGGAATCTTCTGGCCAGGTTAATTCTGAATTTTTTAATCAGTTCAGGCATTCCCTCTTCACGGCGCAAACGGTGTCCGATAGGATATTCAACAACGACTTCCTCCAGTACTGTACCGTCTTGAAAAGTCACAGTGAGGGCATTTGCTATAGAACGTTTCTGTGGATCATGGTAGTCTTTAGTAAATTGAGGGTCTTCTATACATTCAATTTTATCTCTTAATATATCTATCCTGGGGTCGGCCGCAATATGGTCTTCATAATCCCCGGCAGTTAGCCTGCCAAAAATTAACGGAACTGCTACCATATACTGGATACAATGATCCCTGTCTGCTGGATTATCAAGTGGTCCCTTTTTGTCGATGATACGAATTGCTGCCTCGTGTGTTCTTATGGTGATACTTTGAATATCTTCTGCAGTCTTACCCAGAGCTCCTAGACGTGTAAAGATTGTCATCGCAGCTTCTACACCAGTTTGTGAGTGGAATTCTGCGGGAAAGGAGATTTTAAACAGTACGTTTTCCATAACATACGAACCATAACCACGCTGAAATTTAAATTCATTTCCTTTAAAGGAAACATCATAGAATCCCCAGGTTTTCGCCGTTAATACCGACGGATATCCCATTTCTCCGGTCTGTGCTATTAAAGCAAGTTTTACTGCTCTGGAAGTTGCATCTCCTGCTGCCCATGATTTGCGGCTGCCCGTATTGGGCGAATGCCTGTAAGTGCGTAGCGATTGCCCGTCGACGAAAGCCAGACTAACGGCATTGATGAGCTCATCTCTATTTAAACCAATCAGCCTGCCTACTACCGCAGTAGACGCGACTTTAACCAGCAGCACATGATCCAGCCCAACTTTATTGAAAGAATTTTCCAATGCCAGTACACCTTGAATTTCATGGGCACGAACCATCGCATCAAGAACAACTTTCATAGTTATTGCAGACTTCCCCTGTGCCACCGCAGTTCGGGATAACCAATCTGCCGTGGCCAATATTCCACCCAGATTATCTGAAGGATGCCCCCATTCTGCAGCAAGCCAGGTGTCGTTAAAATCAAGCCAGCGGACTATTGTTCCTATATTGAAAGCCGCCTGAATCGGATCTAACTGAAATTGGGTACCGGGAACTTTCGCTCCATTCGGAACTACAGTTCCTTTTACTACCGGTCCTAATAATTTGGTACAAGCAGGGTAAGTTAATGCTTCAAAACTGCAGCCTAAAGTATCTAACAAACAATAATGCGCGGTTTTCCAGGCAAGTTCATTTGTGATTTCATAATTTAAAACATAGTCTACGATATCGGTCAGTACCTGATCTGGTTGCGGCCTTTCGTTTGAAATGTGTGATGACATATTCTTATCTTTTTTCAATTGGAGTAAAACTTCTATTTTCTGGACCGACATAATTTGCACTTGGACGGATAATCTTTCCATCCTGACGCTGTTCAATAATATGTGCGCTCCAACCTGTAACTCTGGATACAACGAATAGCGGGGTGAATAATAAAGTGGGTACACCCATCAGGTGATAGGAAACTGCGGAGAACCAGTCAAGGTTAGGAAACATTTTCTTTTCATCCCACATTAACGTTTCCAACCGCTCTGCAACGTTAAACAGCAAAAGGTCACCCGCTTCTTCAGATAACCTTTTTGCAACTCCTTTTATTACTTCATTTCGGGGATCCGAAATCGTATAAACCGGGTGCCCGAAACCAATGATAACTTCTTTTCTGGCCAGACGTTCTAATATATCTTTCTCGGCCTCTTCCTCGGATCCATAACGGCTTTGAATATCATATGCAACCTCATTTGCCCCACCGTGCTTAGGCCCTCGCAAAGCACCAATTGCACCGGTTATTGCAGAATAAATATCCGAACCCGTTCCCGCAATAACACGAGCCGTAAACGTCGAAGCATTAAATTCATGTTCGGCATAAAGATTCAACGAAATCTGCATGGCTTTCTCCCAGGAGGCATCAGGCTTTTTCCCGTGCAACAGATGAAGGAAATGACCACCGATACTATCATCGTCAGTTTCTACTTCTATCTTTTTACCATTATGGGAAAAATGGTACCAATACAATAACGCTGAGCTAAAACATGCAAGTAATTTGTCGGCTATATCCCGGGAACCAGCAAGATTATGATCGTCTTTTTCGGGCTGTATACTTCCAAACGCAGATACGGTGGAGCGCATAACATCCATTGGGTGAGCAGAAGCTGGAATTTGTTCCAAAATCTTTTTAACCGATATTGGTAAGCCTCTTAAGGACCGGAGCTTGGTTTTATAAGTTGATAACTGCGCCTTATTGGGCAATGCGCCATAAATAAGCAAATAAGCAACTTCTTCAAATTCCGCACCTTCGGCGAGATCAAGAATATTGTATCCTCGATAATGCAAATCATTACCACTTTTACCGACACTGCATAAGGCTGTATTACCAGCCGTGACGCCGGAAAGCGCTACACTTTTCTTCGGCTTGAATGTTCCTGGTTCCTGGTTATTGGACATCTTTATTCTGTTTAAATAATTGATCTAATTTTTCTTCATAGGCGTAGTAGCCAATGCTTTGATAAAGCTGCTCTCTGGTTTGCATGGTGTCTATCACCGCAGCTTGTGTTCCATCCTGACGAATATGAGTATATACATTCTGGGCAGCACGGTTAGCAGCACGGAAAGCCGATAAAGGATAAAGCACCAGCCCGACACCAGCTTGTTCAAGTTGGGCGACAGTATACATCGGAATCATACCAAACTCCGTAATGTTCGCCAATACGGGAATACCGGTTGCATCGACAAATTTCTGATAATCAACAAGGTTATGTACCGCTTCGGCAAAAATAAAATCTGCACCAGCCTCCGCATAAGCCACTGCCCGATCCAATGTAGCCTCCAGCCCTTCGCTGGCAAAAGCATCTGTTCTTGCCCCAAGTACAAAGTGTTCATCAGTTCTTGCATCTGCAGCCGCCTTGATCCGGTCTGACATTTCGCTTTTGCTAACCACCTCCTTACCAGGCCTGTGACCACAACGTTTGGCACCAACCTGGTCTTCGATATGGAGAGCAGCTGCACCGGCTTTAATTAAAGATTTGACAGTTCTTGCCACATTGAACGCAGAAGGGCCAAAACCAGTGTCAACATCTACCAGTAAGGGAGTATCTGTCACATTAGTGATCCGGTTAATATCAATTAAAATATCTTCCAGAGTTGTAATGCCCAAATCTGGAATACCCAATGATCCGGCAGCAACACCGCCCCCAGATAAATAAATGGCATTAAATCCAGCCTGGGTGGCCAAAAGCGCGTGATTTGCATTAATCGCCCCCACTATTTGCAAGGGTTTTTCCCTTTGCATCGCCTGCCGGAAGCGGAATCCGGCGGAGTTCAAGTTTATATTTTGGTTCATTTTATAGTAATTACAATTCAAAACATGCCTCTATCCTAAGAAGATTAAAAACTTCCGGATCAAAGCGTTTAAATAAAATAACACGACACTGATAAATGTACACTTATTGGGTACAAGTAAACATAATTTTATTTTATTTCCCTCGAAAACCAAGGGCTGATGACTGCTGTAGCGGTTATCTCCTTCTATGTAAGGTCGAATTTAATGCGCTAAAAACAACGCCCAGAACAAATATTCATTTTATTTGTCTATATTTCATCGCTAAAAATATGGACAAAATATAAATGACATACTCTATTTCTGATCTTGAACAGTTATCCGGCATCCACGTAGACACCATCAGAATTTGGGAGAGGCGTTATCAGGCGCTCGAACCAATGCGTACCGCCGGTAATACAAGGCTTTACAATGACCGGCATTTGCGCAGGCTACTAAACATTGTTTCGCTAAACCAATCGGGAATGAAAATTTCACAGGTCTGTGCTCTTTCAGATTCCGAACTGGAAAAGTTGCTAAAAAAGGAGATTGACTATACAATCTCTCCGGATTCAACTTATGAATATTATATATCGCAGTTACTTAAGTTCGGTCTTGTTTATAATGAGTTAAAATTTGATAAACTAATTTCCAAATGCATTGTTGAGCATGGTATGATCTGTACTTATAAACAGGTCATCTATCCAATGCTTGTTCGTCTCGGTTTAATGTGGCGGAGTGATCAAATCTGTCCTGCTCAGGAGCATTTTTTATCTCATCTGATCAGGCAGAAGATTTTCGCGGCAATAGGTAAAGTAAATGTTAAGCTTAAATCAACTTCTTCATGGCTACTGTTTTTGCCGGAGGATGAAGACCATGATATCGGTTTATTATTTGCCCATTATATTTTAAAACAACATGGACAGCGCGTTATCTTTCTGGGCGGAAAAGTTCCGCTTGAATCCATTAAAAGTGCGATGGCACATAATCAATGTGAGCACCTGCTGCTATTTATGGTTCGTTCAAGATCCGCTCAGGAGGCAGAAAGCTACCTGAATAAATTAAGTACGAGTTTTGCCGGCTCCCGAATACATCTGGCGGGCAACGGAAAGCTGTTAAACCAGGTCAAGTTAGCAGAAAATGTCAATTGGTTTCAATCTATAGAAGATTTCGAGAATACTTTAACTCATTTAGCCGATGTCAATTAAAACAAAACCAGCAGTAGCTATCATTGGATCGGGTTTCGCCGGAATAAGTGCAGCAGCATATATAGCCAAAGCTGGCTATCAACCCGACGTTTACGAAAAAAACGAAAGCGTCGGCGGCCGTGCGCGTCAGTTAAAAACAGATAACGGTTACATCTTTGACATGGGACCGAGCTGGTATTGGATGCCTGATGTATTTGAGAAATTTTTTAATGACTTTGGATACAAAGCATCCGATTTTTACGAACTGGAGCTCCTGGACCCTGGTTTCACACTCGTATTCGGTGAACAAGATGTACTGGACATTCCTGCTGATTTCCAGCAACTCTGTGATCTTTTTGAAACTATTGAAGCCGGCAGCGCTGTAAAATTAAAAAAGTTTCTGACTGAGGCCGAATATAAATACCAGGTTGGAATTGGAAAACTTGTTTATAAACCTGGTTTTTCCATTCTTGAATTCGCAGATACAGAACTGATCCGTGGTTTATTTAAACTGCAGGTATTCACATCTTTCAGTACGCATGTAAAAAAATATTTTAAAGATCCCCGGTTAATCGCACTGATGGAATTTCCAGTACTGTTTCTTGGTGCCATGCCCGAAGATACGCCGGCATTATACAGTCTGATGAACTATGCGGGGTTGAAACTTGGTACATGGTATCCAAAAGGTGGCTTTGGTAAAGTCATTGATGCGATGAGAACTGTCGCCGAAGAGCGGGGCGCTCGTTTTTTTACCAATGAAACTGTTACTCAAATAGAAACCGAGGGGAAATCACTTAAAGGATTAACTTCAAGCCAGGGCTTTAGGCAGTATCAGGGAATTATCTCTACTGCAGATTACCATCATACAGAAGAAAAATTACTCCCGCCTCAGCTTAGAAATTATCCGGAGAATTATTGGGATAAAAAGGTCTTTGCTCCATCATGTCTTATTTTTTACATCGGATTGAATACCAGTATTCAAAGATTAAAACATCACACATTATTTTTTGACGAGGATCTTAAAGTTCATGCGCGTGAAATTTACAAAGACCCTAAATGGCCGACAAAGCCTCTGTTTTACGTTTGCTGCCCCTCCAAGACCGACTCCGGAATTGCACCAGAAGGTCATGAAAACCTTTTTGTGCTGATGCCCCTTGCTCCCGGCCTGGATGACATCGAAGAGACAAGAGCTATTTATTTTGATTTAATGATGGACCGCCTGGAACGGTACACAGATACCCCTGTCCGAAAACATATAGATTATAAAAAAAGTTATTGTGTTTCTGATTTCATTGCAGATTACAATTCTTATAAAGGTAATGCCTATGGTCTTGCCAATACCTTAATGCAAACTGCCAACCTTAAACCGACACTTAAAAATAAAAAGATCCCGAGTTTGTTTTATGCCGGACAGCTTACTGTACCAGGTCCGGGTGTACCACCTTCAATTATCTCTGGTAATATCGCCGCCAAACAACTTATAAAGTATCTAAAGTCCGACTATGAAAGAGATATTTGATAAACTATCTGCGGAATGCAGTAAAATGACAACAAAGCGTTACAGCACGAGTTTTTCCCTGGGCATTTATTTTCTGGACAAGAAACTACGTGACCCAATCTATGCCATCTATGGTTTTGTAAGATTGGCAGATGAAATTGTAGATAGCTTTCATGCTTACGATAAAGCATTTCTATTGACCAAATTCAGACAAGATTGCTTTGAGGGTATCGCACACGGCATAAGTCTTAATCCTGTTATCAATTCATTTCAGCAGGTAGTAAATAAATATGGAATCGAACATCAGTTAATCGATCTGTTTTTGAAAAGTATGGAGATGGATCTGGAAAAGCATGAGTACACACCCGAAAAGTATGACCAGTATATCCTGGGTTCAGCACAAGTCGTCGGGTTAATGTGTCTTCAGGTTTTTACAGGTGGTGACACCCAACAATATGAAGCTTTAAAACTATCTGCAATGAAGCTCGGTTCTGCATTCCAGAAGGTAAACTTTTTACGGGACGTCAATGCAGATTACTATAATTTAAGCAGAACTTACTTTCCACATGTTAATCTGGCAGAATTTTCAAACTTAGAGAAAAAGCGGATTGAAGAGGAAATTGAAGCAGAATTCACCGAAGCCCTGGCCGGAATTCGAAAGTTACCCAGCACGTCCAGAAATGGTGTTTATCTGGCATACCTGTATTACAAGGAACTCTTCAATAAGATAAAAAATGCTTCTGCAGAAAAAGTCATGGCAAAACGGATAAGAATCTCAAATACTCATAAATTTGGGCTTATGTTTGACTCAATCATCCGTTTTAAAATGAATATTATATGAAAACAGTCTGTCTTTTAATTTCGCTTTTCTTGTCAGGATTCAATCTTTTCGCTGAACCGGAGATAAATCAGCTAAGAGACTTATATGCACAATCAGCGAACAGTAAAAAGTCGGCTGATCAGCTTTTGAATTTACTTAAGGGTGCAGATAAAAATTCTGCAGCTATTTATATTGGCTATAAGGGGGCTGCAGAAATGATGCAGGCTAAATATGGATTTAATCCTTTCAGTAAATACAAAAGTTTTAAAAGAGGAAAGCTATTATTGGAAGAAGCAGTTAAAAAGGATGATAAAGACATAGAAGTGAGATTTTTACGTTTTACTATTCAGACGAATCTGCCCCAATTCCTGGGTTATGATAAACAGGTGAACCAGGACAAAAAATTCCTGCTCAGCCATTTGAATACAGTCCGGGATAACAAATTAAAACAGAACATTGTCGCATATTTAACGACTTCCAGACATTGTTCGGAGCAAGAAAAAATGAGCCTAAAATATGAATGAAGAGGTAATACTTATTGACAGCGATGACCAGCCAATTGGAACTATGGCCAAACTTGAAGCACATATTCTGGGCCGGCTCCACCGGGCATTCTCTATTTTCATTTTTAACAGTTCGGGTGAGCTTCTGTTACAACAAAGAGCATTGCATAAATATCATTCCGGAGGAAAATGGACGAATACCTGCTGTAGTCATCCAAGATATGGCGAGGATAATGCCGCAGCAGCTGATAGAAGACTTAACGAAGAAATGGGGATGAACTGCAAACTGGAACATGTTTTTAGTTTCACCTATAAAGCTGAAGTTGAACCCGGGTTAATAGAAAATGAATTTGACCACGTTTTCTTTGGCAGTACCGATGACCTTCCGGTTCTAAACACTGACGAGGTTATTGCCTATAAATATATGAGTATGGAACAGCTGGAAACAGATCTTACCCTACAACCCGAACAGTATACAGAATGGTTAAAAATAGTTTTCAAACTGGTATTGGCACAATACAATAAAAATTTTAATAATGGATAACTGGATTTATTATTCGCTGATTACAGCAGGCACTTTCATTTTAATGGAGGGCGTAGCCTGGTTTACGCATAAATATATCATGCATGGCTTATTATGGATACTGCACAAAGACCATCATCATAAAGATCATGATTCTGTAATGGAAAGAAACGATTTCTTCTTCCTTATTTTTGCGCTACCCGCTATTGCCTGCATCGCTATAGGTACATTTTATGGTTATGCTACTCCATTCTGGATCGGTGTGGGTGTTACCTTGTACGGTGCCGCTTATTTTTTTGTACATGATATTTTTATTCATCAACGTATAAAAATCTTCAGAAATTCTGACCACTGGTATTTTAAAGCTATCCGCCGTGCCCATAAAATGCATCACAAACATACTGGCAAAGAACATGGAGAATGTTTCGGTATGCTCTGGGTTCCCTTTAAATATTTCATTAGCCAACATAAAAACCCCACAGTTTAAGTTGAACATTTTAATTTAGTGGTTTAAACAACTCACCAAATTCCAGCTCCATTTTTCTTATACGTTTAAGAAACATGGAGCTGTTCCATAACGGTAATCTATTTAAGATTTCAACAAGATAGCCAGCATCCCCGCCAGCGCGGGTAAAGTCTGTACGAACAAGATCTTTCGGGATGCCGAAATTGCACCATAAATTCCTGCTACAGCAATACAGCCGAGAAAGAAAACAGCGACATGATCACTCCAAATAGGGTCAGTAATCAAAAAACTCCAGATTAGACCAGCCGCCAGAAAACCATTGTATAATCCTTGATTAGCTGCCAAACCTTTTGTCGGCCGAAATAATTCATCTGGTAGCGCACCTTTAAATACCTTTCTGCCAAGTGTTTCCCATGCAAACATCTCCATCCACACAATATAAAGGTGTATCACAATTACGATACTTATAATTATAACAGCTAGTGTTCCCATCTATTAAAGATCAGAGATTCATTTCATGTTTTCAAGTTAATACTTATAAATATTTGCATACACAGCATATATTTTTTTGATTTCCAGAACAAATCTATACTTTTGAATTCATCAGATGATATGATGAAAAAAAAGCTATAATTTATGATTCGAAAAATGTCGCTGGCAGACGAGGTCGCTGAAAATATCAAGCAGCAGATTTCTTCCGGACAATATCAGACCGGTGAGAAACTTCCGATTGAACCGGAGCTCATGAAGCATTTTGGTGTGGGACGGTCTACCATCCGTGAAGCAATTAAAATCCTTTCCAATTCCGGGATGCTTAAAGTACAGCAAGGAATTGGAACCTTCATCCAAAAAACGATTGATAATAATGAACCCATGGATCAGATACTGCTTCGGGCAAATTCAAGGGATCTGGATGAAGTACGCCAGATCATTGAAATGAAAATCGCCGAGAAAGCGGCATTGAATCGCACAGAAGAAGATATTCTGATAATTAAGAAATACCTGCTGGATAGAAAAAATGCCGCTTTGGCAGGAACATTGGAAAGCTGTATCGAAGCAGATATAAACTTTCACAATGCTATTTCAGTTGCTTCAAAAAACAGTATTCTAAGTGATCTCTACCGTTCTACATCTGTTCATCTAAAAAAATGGTTCCGCGAAATATATACGGATACCACCGCTTTTGCCGAATCACAGCAGTTACATGAACAATTATTAAAGAATATTATTGCTGCCGATCCAAAAAAAGCCTGGAATACAGCAGCAAAAATCATCGGACATATTTCCCAGTAAACCCAAATTTTCACCAATACAGCCTATTAACTTCTTATGAAAGCCAGTATTATCCCGACTGAGACTACACCTGCAAAAACGATAGTCACAGGAACCGTATACTCTATCTTATTCACCATCAGCTTTACGCACCTTCTAAATGACATGATGCAGTCGGTCATTCCGGCCGTATATCCTTTAATAAAAACGAATTTTAATCTATCCTTCACACAGATTGGATTAATTACGCTTACATTCCAGCTTACCGCATCTCTGCTCCAACCCTTTATAGGCTTTTACACAGATAAAAAACCAATGCCGAACTCCTTAGCTATTGGGATGGGCTTTACACTCATTGGCCTGATCTGTATTTCTCTGGCGACAAGCTTCCTGACCATTTTAATATCTGTCAGCCTAATTGGCATGGGATCGTCTGTTTTTCATCCTGAGTCTTCCCGGGTGGCTTATTTGGCTTCCGGCGGAAAAAAAGGTCTGGCTCAATCCATCTTTCAACTAGGAGGTAATGCAGGAAGTGCAATCGGTCCCCTACTTGCAGCATTGATCATCATGCCTCATGGGCAATTTTATATCATCTGGTTCGCAGTTGCCGCAGTTGCCGCCATCGTGATTCTGAGCAGAATTGGTAAATGGTACGGCGAACATATGCTGCTGCGTACACAAAATCAGGTAAAAACTGTTAATGACGAGCAACCCGTATTCAGCAGAAAAAGGGTAATCTATTCTATTGTTATCCTGCTGGTATTAATCTTCTCGAAGTATTTCTACATGGCGAGTATGACTAGTTATTTTACCTTTTATTTAATTGATAAGTTTCATGTAACGGTAGAGCAGTCTCAAATCTATCTTTTTGCATTTCTGGCCGCTGTTGCGGCAGGTACTGTCATTGGAGGACCATTAGGTGACCGTTTTGGAAGGAAATATATTATCTGGATTTCTATTCTCGGCGCAGCGCCCTTCACCTTATTACTACCACATGCAGATCTGGCTTGGACGGTAGTACTTGCGGTGTTAATCGGTGTGATTATTTCCTCTGCATTTTCTGCCATTTTAGTTTACGCAACTGACCTGGTACCGGGCAAAGTAGGAATGATCGCCGGTTTATTCTTCGGATTTGCGTTCGGGATGGGTGGATTAGGTTCTGCAGTTCTCGGCTGGCTTGCAGACAAAACGAGCATTGAGTATATATTCCAAATCTGTGCATTTTTGCCGCTGATTGGTATTATCACCATCTTTTTGCCAAATATAGAACAGAAGAAAGTCGTATAAATGCTACCTAAATACCCATCAAAGCTCTTAAATTACATTTGATGGGTATAAAGATTGCTATAATTTAATAGCAAGAAAAACAGGCCGGTCCATATAAGAGGCAAATTCCGGCCTGTTATATTCTATTAATTGTTATACAGCATCAGAAAGAGATGTGAAAGTAAAGTCCCTGATTTTAAGTGGTGGAAGCAAGTAGTTAGCTTCTGATTCTGCACTAACAGTACGCTCGACCTTTCCAATTTCCTCCAGGTTATTCAACATTATAATCGGACTTTCATTAAAACGGAAGTTCTTTACAGGGAATTTGATCTCTCCGTTTTCAATGTAAAAAGTGCCATCCCGGGTTAAACCGGTTAATAATAAAGTTTGAGGATCAACAGAGCGGATATACCATAAACGGGTTACAAGAATCCCTTTCTCTGTACCTTTGATCAATTCAGCAAGTGATTTAGTGCCACCTTCCATAATTGCGCCATCAGGTCTGGGAATAGCTTTAATACCTGTTTTCTGCGCCCAATACCTGGAGCTTGTCAGGTTTTTAACAACACCTTTTTCAATCCAGCTTACTTTTTCCTGAGGCCTTCCGTCTCCCGACCATGTACTGGAAGGAAGTTCTGGATTCCAGGGATCAGAGTAGATATTTACCCGCTCATCAACTAACCTTTCTCCAAGCCTGGATTTACCACCGGGCTTACTTAGAAAACTTCTTCCTTCGTCTGCCTGACGTGCGTCCATATCAAAAAGCATATTTTCCAGCATTACTGCTACTGCAGTTGGTTCGAGAATTACGGTATATTTTCCAGGCTCTATTGCTTTGGCAGTAACTGACGACAACGCTTTTTTAGCAGCAACATCTGTATCGAACTCTGTGTTAAGTTTACCGAAGTCGTTATAACCTCTTGTAGCATAACCGGAACCCTTGCCGTCTGCCGTACGCATGGTAATATTAAAGGCCACATCCGAAGAAGTGTTATAGGCAAATAAGCCTTTGCTATTCATCATGGCGCTGTACCCAGAACTATTTTCCAGAAAACCAGCAGCTGTCAACTGATTCTTTTTAGCCACGGCCAAACTTTTCTCTACAGCATCTGCGCGTTCTTTCGGGCCAACACTGGCAGTGGTCTGTGAAAATGTTGGAGACGGTGGTCCATAAGTCTGCGGACCTAAAACCGACATATATTCAGGATTTTCAGGGGCGAGCCTGGCAAGTTCTTCAGCTCTTCTGACAACTTTCTCTAAGGAAGCATCATCGTATTCATTAATCGTCGCGACCCCCAGTTTTTTCCCGAATGCAGAACTAACAACCAGGCTGGTTTTACTAACCCCTCCACTTGTATTAACTGAATTACGGGCGTAGCGGACATTCCCGCCATCAGAACCCTCGATATTTACTTCACATTCGTCAGCTTTTGAATAACTGAGCACTTTCGTTAACAGCGCCTTAGCCTGTTCTTGAGTTAATATAGGCATATATTATCCGATTTTTCTAGCAGTGTTAATTACATTAATTCCGTTAAAACGAGTGGTAGCAGAGCCATGAGAAACAGCACTCACCTGACCAGGTTGACCTTTACCATCAAAGAAAGAGCCGCCAAGACGATAATCACGCTGATCACAGATTGCAGTACATGAATTCCAGAACTCCTGTGTATTGGCCTGATAAGCTACGTCTTTCAGCATGCCAGTAATCTTACCAGCTTTAATTTCATAGAAAAGCTGTCCGCCAAACTGGAAATTGTAGCGTTGCTGATCAATTGAGAATGAGCCATCTCCGACGATATAGATTCCCTTTTCGACGTTTTTGATCTGATCGGCCACTGTCAGTGGTTTTTTACCGGGCTGCAATGAAATATTAGCCATGCGCTGGAACTGTACACTGCTCCAGTTGTCTGCATAACAACACCCCTGGGAATGTTCCAGACCAAGAATATGTGCCTGATCTCTGATAGCCTGATAGTTAACCAGCACGCCATCTTTGATCACATCCCATTTACCACATTTAACACCTTCGTCATCGTAGCCTACTGCTCCTAAAGTACCCACTTCAGTTTTATCGGCAGTAATATTCACCTCTTTACTACCATAGTTGAATTTACCTGTTTTCCATTTATCGAGAGTCAGAAAACTGGTACCGGCATAATTAGCTTCATAACCGAGTACCCTATCCAGTTCTGTTGGGTGACCACATGATTCATGAATGGTTAACCACAGATTAGAAGGGTCTAATACCAGGTCGTATTTTCCGGGATCGACAGATTTGGCTTTTAATTTTTCTCCTGCCTGCACAGCGGCCTGCTTGGCATCTTCCAACATATCGTACGTGCCTTTATAAAGCGTTCCTGATGCCGTTTGTATTTTATCTTCGGGCCTGCCATCCAGATACTCATATCCCTTACCTATAGGAGTACTTAAAGCATTACGGGTTTCAAATTTACCCGTTTCCTTATTTATTTTGGTGATGAAAAAAGTAGGCCAGATACGGTGAACATCCTGGTCAATATAGGATCCTTCAGTAGAAGCAAAATACTTTTGCTCATTTACCATAAACAGGATGGAATTAATATAATCCGCTCCACCCTTCATAGCAGCATCATTTACAGACAGCAGGAGATCTACTTTTTCTTTGATTGGAACTTCAAAAGCATTCTTTGTAATCGGAGCCTTCCAACTTACTTCACCATATCCCTGTTGCGGGGCCAGTTGTACCGGTTCTGCCTGAAGCCTGGAGTTTTCCTTCGCAATAGCCACAGCCAGCTCAGCCGCCTTTGCAATACTGTCCTTGTCCATTTTATCTGTTGAGGCAAAACCCCAGCAGCCGTTGGCAATTACGCGGATACCGATTCCAAAAGACTCTGTATTTACAATGTTCTCGACCTTGTCCTCTCTAGTAACCACATACTGATTCAAATAACGCCCCACGCGTACATCTGTATAGGTTGCACCTTTTGACTTTGCAGCGTTAAGCGCAACATCAGACAATATTTTCTTGGCAGCCGGGTCTATGTACTCGAGTGCTTGCTCTGGGGAAATATCATTTCCCCATACCGGTATGGCAGGCAGCATCGCCGCAGCAGCGCCAACCCCGGTTAAATAGATAAAATTTCTTCGTTTCAAAGTAATTGATTTAGGTAAAATAAATATAATACATTTCACTGATTACTAACTCTTTTTATATAAAACACAGATAAGCGTATTTTATGCACTACGTTTTTCGCAGAAGTAACAATAATGAAAGAAATTATTATGCAGCTCATTTTACATAAAACTTTTTCCTATAATCATTCTAAATAACATATATTTGACACCATATTTAACGAATTGGCACATAGAACTCCCATACCATTTAAAGCGCAAAGTATCCGGATAGACCGGGTTACTTTTGAAGTAGTCTATCAGCTGTATTGGGAGAAAGTTTATACCATTCTTTATAATCAGCTGAGAGAAACGGAACCAGCAAGAGAAATTGTACAGGATATCTTCAAGTCACTTTGGGAAAGAAGAGAAACACTGATTATGGAAAATGCAGAGCATTATTTAATCAGAGCCGCCAAACTTAAAGCATTTGAGTACATCAGAAACAAAGTCAGCCGGGAAAAACACATCAACATTAAGATGTCGTCTTGCGACAACTCCACCAACTGCACAGAAGAACATATTCTCTTCAATAGCCTGAAAGGCAAAGTAAATGATATCGTAGATACCCTTCCCTGCCAATGCAAACGTGTTTATAAAATGAGTATGGAAGAAGATATGGCTAATAAAGAAATTGCGCAGGCTCTGTTAATTACCGAACGTGCGGTTGCCTATCATATAGCCAAAGCTACATCAACACTTCGTCTTGAGCTGGCTGAATACTCCTCCTGACTTTCTATATAGATAAAACACCCCAATACCAGGAAATTTTCCCTAATTTTGTATTACAACCAGCCATGATTAAAATCACTAAAGAACTCATCGAGCGATACCATCTGGACGAATGTACTGCAGAAGAACGTACAGCTGTGGAACAATGGCTGAATGATGATTTTTTTGAAGAGGAAATTGAAAATAAGGAATGTACATTACCCGAAAACCTTCAAAGTGATATATGGGAAGAAATCCGAAAAACAATACCTGATCATACTTCGTCCACTGCAACAAAAACTATAAGGTTATGGCCTAAATTGATTGCAGCCTCCATAGCTTTGGTCGCATTATCTGTTCTTTTTTTCCATAATAAGAAAACCGTTCTGCCAGCCTATACCAGTATAAGAAACAGCGTCTCTGTAAACAATAATACACTTAATGTAAAGCACATAGATGACGCAGGATACAGTATTGCAATAAGTCCTGGAACCTATGCAAATATCAATTACAGAAACGGCCTGATAGACTTTACCGGTAGTATTATTATCTGTGCAAAAAGGGATATAGAACTTAACATTAAAGGCATTAATAAGAAACTTAAATTCAAAGGCGGTCAGACCTATATCGCGCTCCTTGGAAAATCCCCTAACGACCACACTATTGTTATTAGTACTCAAAACCTAATGGACCTGCCACCATTACTGCAAAAACAAGTTGTCAATGAATTCCGTATTTAACGCTAAACTTTTACCTTAATCCTTATGCCATACCTAGCATGGTCAGTGCTTCGTTTTCCTCTACTCTGCTTACTAGTTATAGGCCTGTTCGGCTCCTGTAAACCGCCGGGCAACGGAAACCAACCATCAGATAAGCATTATAGTCTTTATATCCTTGGAAAAGACGGTGTAGATTATATGCTGGAAACAAATTCACTCGACAAGGGTACGCTCAAACCAGAAGACGATGGTATTAAACTATACGGTTCAGTTATGGATCGGGATATCATTGTACATCAGGGATTCTACTACCATCTAAACAGGAAAAAACCCATTTTTGAGAAATATAAGAAACAAGGAAAGACACTTAAAACTATCGCCAGCATCCCATTGGAGGACTTCTATATTGAAAACTTCAAATGGATTGACGATCAAACACTTTTGCTCACCGGATTAAGCAATAAACAGGCGCTCAAAGTGCGTTATATGTTGTTGAATACTGCAGAGATGCGGGTTATCTCCGCCGGATTTATTCCGGTAGAAGTTCCAGGAAGTATTTACAGTGCAATCTCTGTCGGTATAGTTGAACCTAAAGATAAAGAAGTATTGATAGGGTATACTTTTCACCGGCAAACCAGCGCGTCCAGCTACACCACCAGCGACACCACCTACATGGCAGTCTACACATTTCCGGAAATGAAACTGAGGAAACTTACAAAAGATACCAGATCTACTTACCCTGGTGGGATGAATACTATTCAGCCCTATTCTTTTTATGATGAAAAGAAGGATTATTACCTGATGACCTGTCCGGGCATTGCCTTAGGTAACCGAACAGAACTGCCGACAGCAATCATGCGTATTAAGGCCGGAGACACCGTATTGGATCCTGATTACTTTTTTAATATTTCAGATTCGCCAATTAAAAACCATGCTTATGGTATCTGGTACCTGGGGAATGGAAAAGCTATCATACGTTCTGAACGAAAGGATTTATTCAAGGGACTGAATGATCACTACAGCACTCCTCACTTCGAATTCTACATCCTTGATCTTGCAAAAAAGACGACAACTAAACTTGATCTTCCGCTGGATAAGGGAACAAGAAAACAATGTGTTATCGTTCAGGATGACATCGCTTATATTGCTGTCAACTCCCCGAAAGAAGGAAATTATGTCTGGATTTATAATATCAAAGACGGCAGCTTGAAGAGAGGTCTTCAAATGAGCGGACAAACCGATTTTATCCTCAGAATCGATAAACTTCAAGACTAAATCCAGTTAATTCCGGTAACCCCCTGTTGCACAAACAGGTGTATTAGAGATCAATAATCATATTCACATAGAGAATACCCTCATTCATGTAATTTATTAACTAGCTCATTTATACTTGTTTATTTTGATATCGAACCAAAAATAAAAACGATGAAAAATATCTTGACACAAAAATTGAGCTTACAAAGAAAGGTAGTTGTTAAATTAAATAACCAGCCTTCATCTATCCAAAACAAAAATGTAAGAAACAATGGTTTAATGGACCAGAATGCTGAAAATGCCCAGCACAAATTTATGGGCGACAGCGGCGACACTACTATCTTTGATAGTTTTTTCTGTCAATAAAATAATTTAGCTGATCTTTACAGGCTATATTAATCTTTATGTCAAAAGTAGAAGCTGAATATATATTAAAACCCAAATTTCATTATATTTTCTGGATAGTCTTTTTCCTTTATCAGTTCATATCAAATGCGGTACAGGACCCCAGATATGCCTTTTCATTTGTTAGTGTTTTAACCTATGTCAGCTTCTTCTTTACAGTACTGGTTTTTAACTTCTACGCTACAGTATTTTTTTTTGAGATCCTTAAGTATAAACACCTGCCCAGAATCGTCAATATTCTTATATTCATCGTACTGATTCTTACCAGCAGCGCATTGGCTTTACTAAACCGGGGTATTATACAACCCATATTCCTTAATAATTACAACCCGATTAATTACACCAAATACCTTTCCTTCTGGCTCTTTCAATTCATATATTACTTCACTATGGGTGCCGGCTATTTTTTCGTTAAGGAATTTGTCAAAGAGAAAATAACATCAACAAAACTGGCGAATGAGAAAACGGTCATTGAGTCCAACCTACTGCGTTCCCAGATCAACCCTCATTTTTTGTTTAATACCTTAAATGTGCTTTATGCAAAAAGTATGGTTTACTCAGAAGACCTTGCAGATAAAATCCAAAAACTTTCGGAAATTATGCGTTATGCCTATCTTCCAAAATGGTTAAAAGACGGATCGCATGCACCTGTAACAGAAGAAATCAAGCATATTGGAAATATTATTGAAATCCATGAATTCAGATTAAGTAATAATCAGATCTTCCAGTTCGATACTCAAGGCACATTCACAGACATATATCTTCCTCCCCTAATATTAGTTACTTTAGTAGAGAACATACTCAAACACGGTCATCTCACTGCGGAGTACCCTGCTTTCGTAGCCCTTAAACATGAAAATGACCAGTTCAGTTTCTTCTCTAAAAATAAAATCAAGACAGCAAAGAATCACGAAGAGCACTCCGGAGTCGGTATAGAAAACATAAGGCTCCGTTTAAACAGGAGCTTTCCGGATCAGTTCACCTTTTCCAATGTTGAAGCAGATGGATTTTACTACACTCAACTTACTATAAAACTTCAAAAGACAAAATGATCACCTGCGTAATATTAGACGACGAACTTCCATCAGTAGAGTTGCTTACTCATTTTTGCTTGAAATCTGGTGTGTTACAGATAGTTCTTGCAACTACAGATGCTATAGAGGCCCACCATTATATTAAAAATAACCAGGTTGATTTGCTATTCTGCGATATACAAATGCCGGAAATTTCAGGGATTGATTTTGTAAGGAATCTCAAGATCAAACAACAGGTACAGGTTATATTTACCACAGCCTTCAGTGAATATGCAGTTACCGGTTTTGATCTGGAAGCGACTGATTATCTGCTAAAGCCATTTAATTTCGCTAGATTTCTTTCAGCAGTCGAGAAAGCTGAGTCAAAGCTGCTCAGCTCTCCAGTATCTGAAGAAGAAGATCAGCAAGCTGATTATCTCTTTATCAAAGCGGGTGTGAAAGGTAAATATTCCAAGATTAATATGGATGATATTGAATATGTTGCCAGCGATGGAAATTATATAAGCTTGTACCATAATGGCGCAGTTTCTCTTTCAAATCAAAGTTTGAAAGAACTGGAAGCTATTCTACCAAAGAGTAAATTTATGAGAGTCCATAAATCTTATATTATCTCCAAGGCCAGAATTTCAAAAGTACAGGGTTATACGCTCAGGCTGCAAAACCATGATATCGATATCAGTATCGGGGATTCTTACAGGGAGTCATTTTTTAACTTCCTGAAAAGCAGAACAATTTAACCCCTACCACTATCTCCTGCCTTGGGTACAGCAAAATAATCCGGTTTTTTTTTCACCAGAGAACCGTATTTCTGTCTGGCCAGCCTGGATTGGTATAGCCTGCTCATTAAATCATAAATGATCAGTTCATGTAACCTGGGTTTAGAAGTTATTACGCGATTTATAGCCATATGAACAAGACTACCGATCAGCGCATCCAGAGAAACCTCCATAGCCGATCTACTTTCTAGTGCTTTCAGGGAGAATGCAATAGGAATCATCTCTTTCGTACGCTCAAACAAACATCTGATTGCAGATAATTCATCTGGATCTTCCAGAAGCAACCCCTCATTTGTTAACCAACGTTCCATCCTTCCACGATGCTGCCGATATTTATGATCCAATTGTCCTTTTAAATTCCGGTCGACTGTGAACTCCCTGGAGAAACTCTCCCTAAAATTATCTGTTAAGCGGAACTTATCTCTAAGAGACAACCCAAAAGAGTTAAACAGCTCATCAATTGACTTCATCGCCCACATCCAGCGAAAATTTTCACTTTCCTCAAAATGAACTGCCTGAATCATATGGACGACCGCTTTACTATCCAGATTAAAGACATCTTCCACTAGGCTTATACTGTTACTGCCGTAACGTTCCAGCTCCCTGTTGTAGGTGTCATTCTGAATCTTCCAGATTAGTCCATTCTCCTGTAAAGGTTCAGACCAGATATTAAAAATCTGAATGATCTGTCCGATATCCTGTATATTTTTAGCGTTGAAACGTACACGCAGATGAAAATCCGGGTCATTATAACGGATAAAGAACCACTTATTCAGGATGCCTGCATCTTCGAGTTCTTCACAAACAGGTTTGATGAGCTGCATCAGAATCTTATCGGCAGATCTGACACCGCAATAGATTTTATAATACAGCCATTCAGAGCCTGTGGCAAATGATCTTTTGACCAGTGGGTTAATTAGCGCAGGAGAAAGTATGTTTGCGTAGGTAGATGTATTTTGCTGTAAAATTGCAATAAACTGATTGGCATATCTTTCCTGTTTAGTATTTGTGACGCTCCGATCTGGTGTAATATATTCCTTTAATAAGGTAAAACCTGTTTTTTTGATTCTCTCCAGCCATACATTCACCAGTAAAGCATTTTCCAGGTCTATATACAACTCATTATCACCCTCGGCGATAAATACCTCTCTGGGTAACGACCACCGCTCCCTGAAATGCAGGAGTGCATGCTTTTTCTCATCACCTTCCAGACTTAAGAGTTCTTTGGCATGAAGCTGTGTAAAATTCCACTGTGCCAGTGATACAATAATATTCCCATATTTAACCCTTGGTAAACTAGTGTAGATTTTTCTTAAACTACCCCAGCTGAAATGTAAACCTTCTCTTCTACCCTGACATTGCAGATCACAAAGAAACTGGTATATCGGGAGCGGGTTCTTTCCGAAATTATGCGCATTACTGAGCCTTGGAATTATCTCTTTATTAAGTTTGGCTGAACGAAGAACTATTCTGTTATTTTTTAGGGAAATATAAAGGTCACTTAATGCGATCGTCTTTGCATCGGACTTGCTCGGTAACGCAATATATGGTATTTCATATGCCCGGAAAGGCGGGTGGAAAAGAATATTCCCGAGCCTGTTTTCCGGCAGGTGAACTACTTCAGCAAAAAGGATATGTGGTTCCTGCGCTTGTTCCTGTGTCACTATATCTGACACGATATCACTGATTTCCTTATTTCCAGCAGTAAATCTGCCCAGCAGATTTACTGCACTCGACCCTCCGCAACTTTCAACATAGATTTGCTTATCTTCCAGCATGCGGAATACTACAGGAAGAGAAGTCGGAAGATTATTCCATTGAACAGCAGAATCACCTATATCCTTGTCAGTAAGAGTAATAACATTACCCTTTTTTGTTAGCATTTTTTCATGAAGCATCTGCTCCATTTCATTCCAATACATAGGTTTTACCGAAGAACCTGAAGAAGTTAGCACAACATCGTCTATTAGCGGCGTAACATCCTGATTAGTGGAAGAATCTACATATCCGATACCATTCTCCGTATCCAGAACCTGAAGCAAGGGCAGTTCTTTATCCTCATATCTGCTGTAAAATTTCTCTCGGAAATTTTTAAGATTTGAATTTTCCTTTACAGGAGTTAGTCTGTTAAGGAAAGTAACTGCGTTCGCAAGTTGATTTTTAACTGCAGAATTCAGCGCTCCTGAAACCTGTTTCCTGTATAAATCGGTATGAAATAATTTCGCCTCTTCAAAAGGGATTCCAATTAACTTAACTAACCGGACAATCTCGGTAAGACCATCCATTCTCTCAATTTCATGCTGATCGATCCGTCTAAGGAGTTCGGAGACCTCGTGTAAATTTAGACGCAGCGAAAGTGATCCTGCATCATGTAAGACAATCCGGTCTAATACCTTGATTATTTTTTCCAGGTGATCTTCCCCTATTGTCGTGGGTTCCAGTTCGGATACCAAAAGCTGCGCATCGATAAGTTCATCAATAAAAACGTCGATCTCCTGCTCTCCATATCCTTGTTCACCTTCCTTTAGCAAATCCTGAATCCGGGAAATTGTTATCCCGTTTATTCCACGTTGGAATAATTCGGCAAGGAACTCCTGATAAACTACTTCGCTGATCTGATAATGACGTTTGTCATTTTTAAAGGTATATTCTACATACCTCCAATCATCTCCAATTTTACAAATACTATTATTACTAAAATAAACCAATTGTGCGCGAATTTCCGGAACGCTAACCAGATGTCTGATCAACGTGCAGATATACTCCATATCAAGACGGGAATGTGTATCGATATGGCCTTCATCCAGAATAATTCCGTGATGAGCTTCTGCAAAACTACTAACGTGACACCCTGCAAAAAGGCCGAAAGGAGTTGGTCTGGTCGCCATTCTATATTGATATTTCAATAAAGATATATGGAGTCTTCTCGTATCTTTTTCAGTAAAATTTTTAAATCTTTTATATTTTAAACACTCTTGATGTAATGATGCTGAGGCCATGTATACAGCGTCCATAAAAACATTATCTTCCAGCAAGGTCTGAAGTTCGCCATCTACCGACGCCAAGTGTAGCCTTGGTGTACGTACGATAAGTTTATCATAGAATTGAATACTGGTACTCATATCATTATGGTTGATGAATCATAAGACCAATGTAGAACAGTAAACGCTAAGCATGAAAGTTATTACATTAACCCGGAGAATAAGAGTTTAAACCGGGTTATTGCCATGGGAATCTACTCTAGCTATTCATCCCTGAGACATTTTACCGGGCTTAAATGAGCCGACTTCACAGCCTGCATGCCAACAGTAAGCCAGGAAATAGCAACGGCTGCCAGACCCGCAGCAACGAAAAACCACCACTGCAGTTCGATTCTATATGCAAAGCTATTTAACCAATACCTGGTTAACAGGTAACTTACAGGAATTGCAGTAACTACTGCTATAAGTACGGGTCTCATAAACTCACCGGAAAGTAGATATACAATATTCCATTCGTTGGCTCCCAAGACTTTTCTAACGCCGATTTCTTTCATTTTACGTTCCGCTGTAAAAGCTGCCAAACCAAATAATCCGAGACAGGAGATAATCAGGGCAAGACCTGCAAAATACCTTGACAAAACCGAGATCCTGTTTTCAGCGACATACTGATTTTGAAAATCCTGATCAAGAAATCTGTAATCGAGTACATAGCCAGGATTATACGTTTGATAAAAGTCCTTTAATGCTTGAATAGTTTTACGCTGCTGACCGGCTTCTAACCGTACAAAAATCCGATTTGATCCGGTAGCTTCGTACCGAAAAAACACAGGCTTTACTTCCAGTTGTAAAGATTCGAAGTTAAAATTTTTGACTATACCAGCAATTTCATAGTCTTTGCCCCATAATCTAAAAATCTTACCGACAGGGTTTTTTAATCCCATAGCTTTTATACCGGCCTCATTTATCAATATCTTGTTTTCCTGCGAACCATATTGGGCGGAAAAACTACGGCCTGCAACCATTTGCATGCCCAGTGTTTCAATTAGTCTGTCATTTATCCCTGCGTTTTGAAATTTAATCACGACACCAGGATCACGATTTTCCCAATCAAAATCACCAGTTGTAGAACCAAATTCACCCAAAAAATCTCTGTCCATACCAGACGCCTGACTCACCCCGGGAACCTTACGTACCTGTGTTAAAAAATTAACGACATTATTTTTCACGTGTCCCTCTGCTTCAAAATAAATAACATTGTCCTTTTGGTATCCCAATTTATGATCCTGAAGAAATTCGATCTGTTTATATACAACCAGAACCACAACAATCAAAATGACAGATAATGTAAACTGGAAAATAACCAGTCCCCTTCTCGTCCAGATTGCACTGCTCGAAAATTGCAATTTTCCTTTCAGCGCCGTAGATGCATTAAAGCCAGATAAATAAAAAGCAGGATAACTTCCAGCAAGCAGACCGGTGAATAGTGTGATAGTTGCCAGGATCAACAGCAGCGGCAGATCAAATACAAGCCTCAATGACTTATCCGTAATCTGATTAAACTGAGGTAGAAAAAGTTCTGCTAATACTAGCGCAACAAACATAGAAATTAACGTCAATAGCAGTGATTCTGCAAGGAATTGATAAATTAATGCAGACCTGCTTGCCCCCATCACTTTTTTAACCCCCAGCTCTTTCATTCTTCTGGAAGCCCTGGCAGTGGATAGATTCATAAAATTCACACAAGCGATAAACAAAATAAATACCGCAAGCAGAGAGAAAATACGTACATCATCTATACGGCCGCCATGCTGTTTACCATTTTTATATTTATCGTAGAGATAAGCATCGCTAAACTTGCGTACAAACATCTTTCTGAACTTAACTCCCTTCGATGCCAAGAAATCTTTAATTTTCGCATTAAAAGAATCGATATTTGTCCCTTCCCTGAGGGAGACGAATGTACTTGGTCCGTAGTTATTCCATTCCTTATATATTGGTGCAGAGGTAAATAAGGCTTCTATAGGCAAGACAAAATCGAAGTGATCAGAAGCATCGGCTGTGATATTTTTAAAAACACCCGAAACCTGCACCTTGGTTTCATTTTTCATTTCAGGGTTACGCCAGATCACTTCTTTTCCGATAATATCCAGGCTTCCGAATATTTTTCTGGCCAAATCTTCAGATAACACGATTCCGTTTGGATTTTTCAATACCTGGTCGGTATTTCCTGTAATAACAGGATAATTGAAAAAGCTGAAGAAATTAGGATCGGCAAATTTACCTGCTGCTTTAACGCCTGCGGCCTGTCCGTAAACGATTTTTGTTTGTGCTAACCAGTACGTAGGAGAAGCAGTTACAGCATCCTCCACCTCAGGCATTGCTAACTTAAGCCCTCCGGCTGTTAGTGCAGATTGATCGGCAGATGTATGAATACCCTGTGATGTAATCTCATTAACCATAACCTGGTAAATACTTGAATCCTGAAACTTATCTTTTTGTATTTCGTCATTAACCCACAAATAAATAAGAAGCGCACAAGCCAGCCCGGCGGATAATCCTACAAGATTAATAAAGAAAGAAGTTTTATATTTTTTAAAAGTGCGGTAAATTAAAAGGAGCTGGTGTCTAAGCATAACATTCTAGTTTATACCGCCCTTTACCAATGGCGTGCCATTAAAAAAAACACTGCCTTTGAAACAAATAACGCCATTTTGATAACCTTATGTTCATTATTGAACAATCGGTGTCCATGGCTGAACGCTGGGTCCGGTAAAAGCCAATATCCGTAAAAAAGAGAAGGCTGTTGATTAGACAGCCTCCAAACACAAACACACCTTATTAATATTAAACCAAAGTAAAATCATTATGTCGTATTGCAGAATTAAAATACCCTCTCATTTTGACCAGATTACAAAAAATCAAAGGTTGGTTCTATTTTAAACCTGCGAAAGCTCTTTGAACAAGCAAACCAGCCGTGACAAAATAAATAGTCTTTAACTTGATATTGAAACAAACATATTAAGGTAAGCCCATCTAATAAAATAATTTACATGAACCGGGTTATTCTAAGGGTCAACCTGCCGTTTTGCAGATTCTATCAGATAATGAGGAGGATTTTTGACCATAAATTCACAAGATTGGTTTAGTATATACCAATTCAATTTTAAAAAACAGGTATTCTAATCAGCACTGCCGTACCTTGCGCGGTATGACTAATATCAATTCCCCCATTCATATTTTTATCTCTGGACAACAGTGTCAGCCGTTCCCGACTGATCTGAGTAGATAAGGAATGATGAGGCGAGTTTCCTTCTTCAGTATTAACCGACAATCCAGCTCCATTATCTGTAACCTGAACTTCCAGCATCTTACCTTGAAGCGAAAATCTGACGGTTATCTCTCCCCCCTGCTTTCTGGTACTAACGCCATGAATAATAGCATTTTCAACAAAAGGTTGAATTAACATAGGCGGTACATACAATGCAGATGAATCCAGATCTTCAGCAAGTGTGATACAATAAGTGAAAGCATAATCAAACCTCATCTGCTGTAGACTGAGATAGTTTTCCAAAGTGCTTATTTCTTCCTCGAGCGGCGCCATCTCATCTCGGGACAGTTCGAGGGAACTTCTTAATAACTTACTAAACTGACTCAGGTATTTCAATGCTTTACTTTTTTCGTCAAAACGAATCAGACTTTGCAAAGCAGCCAGTGTATTGAAAATAAAATGGGGTTCCATCTGCGTTCGCAGTAAGCGCTGGTTGAGCATCGCTTTTTCATTTTCGGCTTTCAATTTCCGCTGCCGTTGAATAAAATATAAGAGGATAAAAAAAGTAATTCCCAGTAATGCGGTCAATCCAGTGATGATCAGGTAAAATCTATTCCGTTGAAGGCTGGTGTTTGTCTCCCCAACTTTGAAATTTAACCGCGAAATTGATTGGTCTTTTGACTGTAGCTGATAAAGTGCGGACATCTCAGCAAGGGCTCTTGCATTCTCGTTTTCGTATAATTCGCGATACTGCCTGACTAGTTTCTGCTGTAATCCAGAGGCTGCTTTTAAATTATTTGTTGCGAGCAGGTAACCGGCCTTATTTTGACTATATAAAATAAGATTATTCTCATCTAGACCATCGGGAAAACGGCTGATCAGTTTCTCGCAAAGCTTGAGGTAATATGCGGCGCTATCTAAATTACGTGCTTTAAGGTGGATTGCAGAAAGATCTGCGTAACTATTGAACAAATTCCCACTAAGCCGGCCCTTACTTAAGTCGCCATTAGTCTTTGCATCCTTAAGATCAATATTTCTTCTATACTGACTGTATAAAAGTGCAGAGTCCATCATATCCTTATGCTCGAAATAGGAAGCTTTACGATCATACAGAAATCTTGCTTTATTGTGATCCGGCGCAAGATGGTAAACTTGCTCCATTTTTTGGATATAGTGATATAATGAGTCCGAATTGCCATCAGATTGGTAAAAATAAGAAGCCATCTGACTGTAAGCTCTGAACCAGGCAGAATAATCATCTGGTAAACCAGGAAGAATTTTTAATGCCCTTCTATTCATTTCAACCGCGGTGTCATATTGCCGGAGTTTTTGTGCAGATTGTGCCGCTGCGAATAGAATCTGCACCTGTTGTCTGGGCTTTAAAGTTCCTCCATTTACTGCTATTAATAAACGAGCCGCCCGTTGGTAGTAATAATTTTGCTGCTGAATCAAATGCCTGACCATAGCTACATTCCCCAACCCAGAAAATAAAAGAATTTTTTCGGATTCGAATCCCTGCTGATTTTCCATCAGCGACCAGGCTTGCTGCATATGATGTTCTAGCGAATCCTGCTCATCCATTCTAAAATATACACCGGCAATATAGTAATGCAACATAGACTGCATTACAGAATCCTGATAGTAAGGCTGTTGCTTGAGCAGACCGCTCCAATAAGCTAAATGTGTGGCAATAGGGCGTTTATCGTCCTGAAATTTTAAAGCATCTGCTTTAAGCTTAGCGAGTACATCAATTCTATTTGCATCTTTTGCCGGAACGGCCTTCTTTTGCTTACAGCACAACAATCCGGCTGACAATAAAACGATAACAAAAATACTGAAATTACATTTCATCAGTTTAACTTTATCAATCTTTGCAGAACGTATTCCTTTCGGCGTATCGAAACCGGTATTTCCATCTGATTCTTCAACAGAATCGATCCGGATTTAAGATATTTATCTATAAATGCGAAGTTTACTAAAAAGCTTTGATGGGGTCTGAGAAAGAATTGCTCAGGCAACAGTTCATCATAAAATTTAAGGGGTTTAGAAATCATTAACTTTCTGTCATTAGTCAGAAAAAACGTTGTGTAGCTTCCTTCACTTTTACAGTATATAATTTCTTTAAGCTGCAGTATCTGAATAAATTCCATCGTATGAAGGACTAGATGGCTGTCTGGCGTTTCTGGAAGTAAATGACTCTTTAAAGCTATTTTAACCTGAGTATCCTGACTAATATCCTTTGCCGCGATATTTCTCCTAACCTTCTCCAGCGCAAGTTTAAGTTCATCGTCGTCCATTGGTTTCAAGAGGTAGTCCAGCGCACCGTATTTGATAGCCTTAATCGCAAAATTGTTAAATGCAGTCAAGAATATTAACTGAAAATCAATATCTTCGAGCTGATTAAGAATATCAAAAGCGGTGCCATCGGGTAACTGAATATCCATCAGTACCAGATCGGGACGGAGGCTGGTAATCATATCCAACGCTATAGGTAATCTGGACGCACAACCGACCACTTCAATATCAGTTTCCTGACTTAGGAACCATTTTATTTCTTTAATAATGGCGGTCTCATCTTCAATTATCAGGGTACGTATCATCTCTTAAGCTATACTACAAATTCGTGCCTGAAAATTAGACTAATTATTGCAGGTTTTAAAGAAATACGAAACAATCAATTCATAGTAGCATTATCTTTGATAATTTGATACAGATCTGCAGCCCCACCATCAAAGCGGGTTCCATTCACGAAAAATGTTGGCGTCCCATTGACTCCGCTCCTGGCGCCACTCTCAAAATCGGCCTCAATCTTATCCACTGCGTCTTTACTCCTTAAATCGCGCTCAAAAACCTCGGTATCCAATCCTATCCTTTCTGCCAGCCCTATCAGATGTGTTTCGTTCAGACTGTCCTGATTGGAAAAAAGCAAATCATGCATTTCCCAATATTTCCCCTGTTTTCCTGCTGCTTCAGCAGCCAATGCAGCACCATATGCAAATTTATGAGCGTCTTTCAACGGAAAGTTCCTAAATGTTAGACTTAGTACAGAGTTAAACTGATCCAGCATCTCTTCTAAAAGAGGTTCAGCATCACCACATGCAGGACATTGAAAATCTCCATATTCTACAATTTCAAGCTGAGCTTTTTTATTACCCCTGGTATGGTCCTGCTCGCTGATCTCGGGTTTTAATTGTGTTGACATAATTTATGTTTTAAAAATTAACTATTAGATTTATTCAGTTTTCCAATTGCCTCAAGTACTCCGTCTGCGCCCGGGTTAATTTCATCAGGAGAAAGGTAGGACCAGTTAATTAACCCCTGTTTATCGACCAGAAACAACGCTCTCTTACAATACCCGGTCTGTTCATCAAAAACCCCATAAGATTGTGCAACAGCACCATTTGGATGAAAATCGGCAAGCAGGGGGAATTTCACCTGATGCGCATCTGTATACGCTTTATGACAAAACATACTGTCTACTGAAATTCCGAGTAAAATAGTATCTTCTTTATCAAAAATGGATTTCATTGCGCTAAATACGGCTATCTCATCACCGCAAACAGGACTCCAGTCTGCCGGGTAAAATAACAGCACAACATTTTTCCGACCCTTGAAGTCACTGAGGGAAACCGGATTGAAATCGGATGACTGCAAACTGAAGTCTGGTGCTTTTTCGTTTTGTCCTAACATAAAATTGAATTCTATCAAATGGTTAAATCTGACAAAATAACAAACGTGGACGGGCAAAGTTTGCCGGTGTATTAATCAGCCTGCAAGCTGGGGAATAATCAACTTAAAACAAGTGTATTCCGAGTTGGAATCTACAAGCAGGTGCCCGCCATGTGCATGGGCGATCTCTTTAGATATATAGAGTCCAAGTCCAAGTCCGTCTTTACTCTTGCCCGTTTCAATACGCGAAAAAGGTTCAAAAAGTCGCTCAAGCTTACTATCGGGAATTTGATTTCCGGTATTGATTACTTCAAGATGAAATTTCTGAGGGTCGGAAAATGCTTTTACAGTAACTACAGACTCAGCGGTACTATAAGTGAGCGCATTTCCCAGCAGATTTGAAAATAGCTGTGCGATTCTTTTGCCATCGCAGTGAACAGCATAGTCCAGATCGTAAATTGTCTCAATCTTCCGGCCGGGCCAGATCATATTCAGTTCACGGATAACTTCATCAAGATCTTCTCTGATCTTTTCGTTACGTGTGGCATCCAGTGTAATTCCGTCACCAAGCCTGCCTCTGGCGAAATCGAGTACATTCTCAATAAGTCCGGTAATGCGGTAAGAACTATCCTTAATTACATTCACCAGTTTAAGGTCGCGCTCTTTTAGTTCGGACCGTAACAGTAGCTGGGCGCCGTTTCTGATAGCACCAACCGGGTTTCTGAGATCATGTCCCAATATAGCTATAAACTGATCGCGAAGCTCCGAAGTTTTTTGTGCTTCTTGCAGACTTATTTCAGTAATTGTCAGTTCCTGTAATGCATGAAGGTGAAAAGCAATCAGGTCTGCGAATAACTTAAACATTCCCATAACCTGTGGCGTATCGAGAATTGCAGGCTCAGGATCCAGTGAGCACAATGTACCGAAGAAACTGCCATCTTTTGTGATAATAGGTATGGAAATATAGCTTTGAAAACCATACATTTTCGGTGTGGCGTGATCTGCGTAATGCAAATCATTAGCTACATGATTAATGACAACCGGCAATCTTGACATTTGAATTTCATTACAGATGGTCGTTTCAATCTGCAATTCATCGCCTGGCTTAAGACCGAATAGAATTTCATCCCTTACCGCGCAAGTCGTCCAGCTGTCCGGTGTAACCCTGGCAATTGCTGCGAAGCCCATACCAGTAGTTCCGCAAATGACTTCCAAAATCTGATTGATTACAGGAATCTGATTTATTGCGTCGATATCTTTTTGTTTACTATCCAGCTTTTCCTCCAATTTTTTGTTCATAAGCCAATTAATATTGAAATAATTGAACTATACGAATATACGGTAATTTAAAATTAAATCAAACAGACCGGCACCGCAAGGCCGGCATTCACAGTATACTAATAGTTAATTATAATTATAGTATTAGTATAATAAAATTCAAATCACCTTCAGTGTTCCTTCAATATTCGTTCGGTAAGTATTGAAGGAACATTGAAGGAAGTACGAAGGAAGTCCGAACAAAATACGAAGAAACCATTAAGTTAACCAAAACAACATCAACGCAAGATATTTTAACCATTAATTAATAGCGATAAAACACACAGGCTTGAAATCAAAACTGCTATCTTCGCATTTTTACAATCTATAACCGGTGCGCTCTTGAAAAAAATAGTAAAAGTAATGGTAATCACCATTCTTTCAATCCTGGCAATTCTGCTTAGTATACCTTTAATCATTCCTGGAAAAATAGATCAGGAAGTAACCCGGATAATCAACGCTCAGATTGACGGTGAGATCAAATTTGAGAATAGTAATATTTCATTTTTCACACAGTTTCCCTCACTTACAATTAACCTGAACGGCGTATCCTTAAAAGGATCTGCACCCTTCAGACAGCAAGAATTACTGTTAGCCAAGAGATTATCTTTTGGCCTGAATATCCCTTCGTTATGGTCGAAACAGATACGGATTGACGAGATCTATGCCGATCATGCAAAAGTTAATGTCATGGTTGATGAAAAAGGGAATGCAAATTATAACATCTACAAACCAACCGGAAATACTGCCGCTTCAGATTCTACCTCATCAGGAACAGCGTTAAAAATAGAGGCTATTTATTTACTGAACAGTGAGATTAGCTATAAAGACGAGTCGATTCCATTCGAACTGAAGGCCCAAAACCTAAATTACCAGGGCAAAGGTGATTTTAGCAAGGATATTTTTGACCTGAAGAGCCAGCTTACTGCTGATCACATCGATATTTATTACAACCATGTTCCTTATTTGTTACATAAGAAGCTTAACGCTAAATTACTCACCAAAATCAACACGAATTCTCTGGAACTCCAGTTTAACGAAAACAATCTGATAATTAACTCGTTACCTATAAGCTTTATCGGGAAATTCGCATTTCTGAAAGATGGTTATGATTTGAATTTCAAAACCAGGGCTAAAGAAACAGATCTGGCTAATATATTTTCCGCCCTGCCTCCCGCTATGGCCGAACAGTTCAGCCGTACAAAAATTACTGGTTATGCAGAAATTTCGGCATCTCTTACAGGACAATATATCGCTGCAACCCAGCAGATGCCTTCTGCGACATTCAACCTGAAAATACGTGACGGATACATAGAAAATCCAAAGGTTCCTGTCCCTGTAACCAAACTGTCCTTGAATTTGCAGACACGGTTACCGGATTTAAATATGGACCGTCTGTTCATAGATCTGGATAGCCTTTATTTTAATATGGGTAAAGATTATGTTGCTGCAGTCTTTAAGCTGGATGGATTAAAAGAACCTGTTTTGAAAACAGATACCCGTACCGACATCGATCTGGAAAAATGGTCCAAAGCTTTTAATATCGAAGGACTGGATCTGAAAGGCAGATTAGTTATGAATCTTAAAGCCGACGGAAAGTTCAGTAAAAAAGTGGTGCGGAGCGGTATTAGAAAAGTTGATACTGTATGGTCCACCGTCCCAAAGTTTTCACTCAGCTCCAGGTTTAGTAACGGTTATCTGAAATTCACTGCTCTTCCTGCGGCAATCGAGAAAATCAATTTTAATATTACCGGGAAAAATACAGATGGGCTTTATCAAAACACGATGCTTTGCGTTAATGACCTGACTCTGGAAGCACTGAGCAGTTATATCAAAGGCGATTTTCAAATAAAAACCCGCCCCGATCTTCCTTTACAAATAAATTTAAAGGCGCTGCTGAACCTTTCAGATATTGCTAAGGTCTATCCCTTAACAGATCTGGAACTTCAGGGAACGCTAAACTTGGACCTGAGCAGCATGGGACCTTATAACCACGCTAAAAAACTATTTCCAAAAACAAGGGCAACACTTAAAATGGACAATGGTAGTATCAAAACTGCGAATTTTCCTGAAGCGCTGACTTCAATTCAGATCGATGCACAACTGTCTAATACAGATGGAACGTTCCGTAATAGTAAGCTAATTATCAAACCCATTTCTTTCCTAATGGCAGGACAGCCTTTTATGTTAAAAGCAGCTGTCAGTGACTTTGAAAACATCCGTTATGATCTCAGCTCAAAAGGTAATATTGATCTGGGAAAAATATATCAGTTCTTCGCTATAAAAGGCTATCAGGTTAGAGGAAATATCTTTACTAATGTACACTTTAAAGGCTTGCAAAGTGATGCAGCTGCCGGCAGATTTACCCGCTTAAGCAATACAGGAGCTATACGGATTAAACAATTAAATCTGCAGTCTGATCTGTTTCCAAAGGAATTCCGGATTTCAAGAGGAGATTTCTCTTTCACCAATGAACAGATGAAATTTGATGAATTTAAGGCCGTTTATGGCAGTTCAGATTTCAATCTTAACGGATACCTGGAGAATGTCATGAGTTATGTATTAAATGAGAAATCTAGCCTGAAGGGTATCTTCACTCTGAAAAGTAAAAAAATAAATGCAGATGAATTTATGGTTTATGCAGATCAAAATCCGGTAAAGCCATCCTCAGGATCAAATGGTGTGATTCTGATTCCGGAGAATCTGAATATACAATTCAAAGCCAGTGCCGGACAGGTCGTGTACAGCGGCCTTAAAATACAAAATGCAACGGGGACGATGGAACTGAATAACGGCGCACTTACACTAAAGGATACTGGATTCGATCTGATTGATGCAATGGTAAAAATGGATGCAACTTATCGCAGTACTTCACTTAAATCTGCCGACTTCAATTTTCATCTTTCTGCACAGGATTTTGATATTGCCAAAGCATACCGGGAGATTAAACTATTCCGGGAAATGGCCACTTCGGCTTCTTCAGTTAAAGGTATTGTCGGACTGGACTACCAGTTATCAGGCCGTCTGAACGGAGATATGTTCCCAGTATTGCCATCGATTAAAGGTGAAGGCGTACTTATCTTAAAAAAGGTAAGTCTGATGGGATTTAAAATGATTAATGCAGTGAGCAAAGAGACAAAAAGGGATAGTCTTAAAAACCCAAACCTTAAAGATGTGCAGATCAAATCTCGCATAGACCGCAATATTATGACCATTAAGCGTACGAAAATGCGCATAGCCGGGTTTCGTCCACGTTTTGAAGGTCAGATAAGTCTGGACGGTCATTTAAATATTAGTGGAAGACTGGGTCTGCCACCTTTTGGTTTATTTGGAATTCCACTAAGTATTACCGGCACACAGGAAAATCCGGTGATCAGGCTAAAAAGAAATAAAGACGGTAAACTTGAAGAAACAAATGATGATAATTAATTATATCTCTTGTTTTTTTCTTCCTGCCTGATACGGGCATTATCTATAGAGTGCGACTTGTGGATATCGTCATCCTCCTCTGCTTTATCTGAAAGGGTAGCGTAGTATTTATGGAGCATATCCAGCTCTAATTCAGTCAAATCTTCAATATCGACCATCCTGTTACTTGCATGTCGGCTGGCGGCGATAAGCTCATTTAATTTTAACTGAATTGCTTTGCTTTCTTTGTTTTGAGATTTCTGGATCAGAAAGACCATCATAAAGGTGACAATTGTGGTTCCGGTATTAATAACGAGCTGCCAGGTATCAGAATATTTAAATATGGGCCCGCTCACCGCCCATATTATGACTACTGCAGCTGCAATACCAAATGCCGTGGAGCTACCTGTGAAGCAGGTAATACGATCTGCTATTTTTTCAAACCCGCTGGATGTTTTAGATTTCATTTCGTGTGTTCGTTAGTATAATGAATGATGTCATTTTCGATCCCTAACAAGTCCGCACAAAATTTGTTTAAACGTTTTTTTTTAAAAAAATTCCAATTTTTCAGTCTATTCTCGCCTCTTTCCATCAAAAAGACTGTAAAGGTCCAGCTGCTCCTCTACAGATCATTTCAGGCTTGGGAAGTTAATCCTGAGTGGCGACATCACCTGGTAAAAGATATAAAAAGAAACTAACCAGAAGGAGTAATATCACATTTAAAACAGTTGTTATGTCATACGCATATACATACGCCTGCGTACTGACCTCTCCGTTCAGACAATAGAAAAACACTCCTCCTACCAACCCGATTCCCAGCGCTATAGCTGTCTGCTGAAATGTGGAGAATGTACCTGCGGCAGCTCCAGACAAATGAACAGGAATCCCTCTGAGCGCCATTGTCATCAAAGATGGAAGTACTGACCCACAGCCTGTTCCATAAATAAACAAAACCGGGTAGATTATCCACCTGCTTATATCGGCCGACCGGAAGAACAACACGTGAAAAACAAGCGAAATCAGCATAATAACCACCCCGGTCTGTAATACCTTTTTCCCGTAAACAGGTATTAACCTAATTGCAAACAAAGAAGCTGAAACATACCCTGCTCCCTGCGCTACAAAAAAAACACCAGTCTCCGAGGAACTCATCCCAAATCCATTTTGAAACAGAAGGGCATTGATGAGAAAATAAGTATCCTGTACCAGAAAATAAAACAGCACTGCACAAAGACTCAGGTTAAAATCTGTAAATGCAAAAAGCTGCATGTTAATCAACCTGTCTACTCCGGCAATAGTTCCTTTACGTTGGTTAAAAATAAATACAATGAGCAGGATAACGGAAGCCCCGAGACCGAAAAGGCTCCACAACGGCCATCCCAATTCCCGGCCCCTGATTAAGGGGTAAATCAGACAGATTAAAGCTGAAGTGAGCAGCGTGACTCCCATATAATCGAATGAACCGGTTATTTGTCTGGGTGTATCTTCTAATTTCCTCCAGGCCAACATAACTGCAATCAGTCCTATTGGAAGGTTAATCAAAAAGATCAATCTCCAACCTGCTATGATCCAGTCTGTATCTGGCAAAACACCTCCCAGAAACTGACCAATAACTGACGCTGCACCGGCAATACTACCGAAAATACCCATTGCTTTAATTCGTTCCCGCTGTTCCGGAAAATAAAATTGAATATAAGCGATACTTTGAGGGATCATAAATGCGGCACTGACGCCTTGTAAAAATCTCGCAGTATTCAATTGTAATGCTGTCTGCGAGATGCCGCATAAAAGGGAGCTTAAGGTGAAAACGAACATTGCTGTAACAAAAACACGCTTTCGTCCGTATCTGTCACCTATTTTTCCCGCAGTAATTAAAAAGGCAGCATACCCAAGCAGATACAAAGCGATAACGAGCTGGATGTCACCTTCAGTACCATTAATTCCTTTCTGAATTGCCGGAATTGCTACGTTGACAATAAAGATATCAATTACTGCAAGAAACATTGCAGAAGAAACGATCAGCAGCGATATCCACTTGCTCTTTTGTATACTCTTCATAGATTTGGAACGGTTTTAACTAGATTGCAATCACAAATTTGCAAATGCGGAACTGTGTCTGCAAGTAGTTTGATAAACCGTACTAAGTATGAAAAATAATACTAATGCTGACGAGCAGGAATTTACAAATCAGGATTTTTCTGATATTGTCGAAAATAACTGTCCAATGACAAATACGCTTAAAGTTATTGGCGGAAAATGGAAGCTGTTAATACTTCATGCAATTATGTCCGAGTGTCCAGCGAGGTTTGGAGAGTTAAAGAAAAAAATGAAAGATATTACGCAGACCACATTGACCGCGCAACTGCGGGAGCTGGAACGCGACGGAATTCTTTCCCGTAAAATTTATGCCGAAACTCCCCCAAAAGTGGAGTATAAGCTTACGCCTTTAGGCGAAACACTCGTTCCGGTAATCAACACCATTATAGCTTGGGGAAATACGTATTGCAAAAGCAATTTGTAATAATTTGCAAAAAGATGAAATACAACCATCAATTAAGCATATGTGCAATTATAAAAAGTGCTAAATGAAAAAAGGAATGCACTTCAGTCAACTAATTTCTGATGAACAAAATAAAACACACTTTATAAAAAATGCCGGCTTAGCTAATCCGGCATTACTGCATGAACTTGGTACTTCTAATATAAAGCTTAACGAATATGCTTATCAGATCATCAATTCGGAAAGGTTTAATCCCGACGGGCTAAGTTCGTCTATAACAATTATTGAATGCGCACTGGCTGATCTAGGACTAACCGGCGGCGGAAATTTCAGCGAGATAAATGCAGCGATCGTTAAATTCGATTTATGTGCTTGTCCCGTAGAATTTGGTCCGTATATCAGGCTTGCTTACCTTGAGCAGGCCGAATCTAACGTTGAGACTGTAAATCAAAATCCTCATGGGGCTTTAACTATTTTCTCCAAACCTCTTTTTGAAAATGAAGATTTCCCGCGCGGATTATATCTGAGAAATTTTAACAGAGCAAAGTGGCTAAGAGGTTATTGCTGTTCAGACGATTATATCTGGACCTCAGATGCCCGGATGATTTTCCAGATTAAACACCCGGATAAGTAACATCTGTTACTTTTTAGACCAAAAAATATTTTATTCATATTTCAGACCATCAACTGGATTTGCTTTAACAGCTTTTTTGGCCTGAATACTTACCGTAATTACGGTGAGTAAAATTGTAATCAATGCACTCATCAGGAATGGAAGCACCGACAGATCAACGCGGTAAGCAAAGGTTTCTAACCATTTTTTCGTAAGTATATAAGCTACTGGCCATGAAATAATATTAGCGATCGTGACCATTACAAGAAAAGAGCTGTTAATTAACTTAAAAATCTGAATATCGCTTGCGCCAAGGATTTTACGCACAGCAATCTCCTTAGTTCTACCATTGGTGATGTATTTTGCAAAAGCGAACAGACCTAAAATGGCGATAAAAATAGTAAGCATTGCCGCTGCAAAAAATACAGACTGTAGCTGCTCTTGTTTTTTAAAAAGCTTACCATAAAGTTCGTCTAAAAACTCAAACCGAAAGTCTTCGCCATCCTTCGTATTTATTTCTGGCCACTGGGCTTTCAATGCAGCCAGAGCTCCTGCCATTTTACTTTCCTCGATCTTCAGCATGATATGAACCTTCAAGTTCCCACAAGGGTTTTTAATCCCATAGATTGTAGGTTGAACCGCATTTTCGAAACCTTGTGTCTTGAAGTCTTTCACCACACCGACAATTTTATAATCCATATTACAACCTCTGATCAGCTGCCCCACCGGATTTTTCATTCCGTATTTCGCAGCAGCGCTTTCATTTATTATCGCCGAATTCGCTGTATCGGTTTTAAACTTCTGTGAAAAAAAACGGCCCTCTTTTAATTTAATGCCTAAGGTTTCGAAATAATCAAAATCTACATCCACAAAATCGATATTTGCTTGTTTTCCGCCTGCAGTATATCCGTTTAATCCACTTTCAGAACCATCAGGAATAGTGGTAGATACCGTAGCCGATTCTACTCCAGGTATTTTCAAAATCTTTTCTCTGACAGGCTTGAATTTAGCAGGGTCATTAAAAATCATGATATTTTTGACGTAAACCACTTGAGTCGCCTCAAAACCAAGATCCTGACTGCGCATATATTTTAACTGCGAATGGATAATAAACAAACCGATAATAAAAATCACGGCAATACTGAACTGGAATACCAGTAAGCTATTCCGTAACCAGTAGCTCTGTTTATTCGTAGAGAAATTTCCTTTTAGCACCATCGCCGGTTTAAAGCCGGATAACACTAACGAGGGATATATACCCGCGATAATAGTAATAAGGCATAATATTACCGGAAGTTGCCAAATCAGACTATTATCAGCATGCCAGATGGATAAATTAATTTCGAACAGATTATTAAATGTAGGCAATATCAACTCTGCCAAAATCAACGCTAAAATAGTCGCTAACAAGCATTGCATGAATATTTCGGTAAGAAATTGAACCGTAATTTGAAAACGATAGGCACCTAATACTTTCTTAACCCCCACTTCTTTAGCGCGTTTGGTTGCCTGAGCGATACTCAAATTCGTGAAGTTGATACATGCAATAACCAAAATCAATACCCCAAGTATCGAAAGTGCAATTAGTATCTTATAAGGTGCATCATTACCTGCTCTTGGTTTTAAATGCAAATTTGCTAAGGGATCTAAAAATGTGGAGATAACCTTGATTTCATCTATGGTCGATTGGTCGGTCTCCCCCTTCAACAATTCGGCCCTATATAAATTTGTTATTTTTTGCTCCAGATTTGCTATGTCGGTACCGGGTTTCACCTGAATATAAGTGGTGTAATTGTTATGCCCGTAATTTTCTGACTTTCCCAGCTCATTAGCGATTGACACACCGTCAAAATTTATATTTGAATGCCGGTTACTTGCTATTGAACCATTGATTTTCCCTGTTATACCTGAAGTACTCGGTCCGAATCCGACCATTTCCGGACTATTATCTGTTTTATCCGGAAAAAGTATCTGCATACTTTCAGTACTTAAATAAGCAAGCCTTTCGATGTCACCAGTCGGCTTTTCTAATCCTCCGATAGGCTGTAAATCCAAAATTTTAGCCGCATTATAATCAGCCTGTAAGAAATTTTTAGCAAAAACTGTTTTATCACCATTTTTAATCACCAGTTCCCAAGAAGGATCGAGCTTGGTAATACCCGCAATTTCTACTTCTGGAAAATTATGTTTGATCGCTTTAGCAAAAGGAGGAGCTGTATAATTGGTCTTGAAATCCGGGTATATTCTTCCGACTACGTAAATATTATTGTAATTGGGATTTGATTTATCGAAACTCGTCTCATAATTAAAATACATTATTACCAAAATAAAAGCGGCCAGCGCAATGGCTAAACCACCCACATTAAGTGATGTAATACCGACATTTTTCTGAATGTTTCGCAAGGCTATTTTTAAGTTCAGTCTAAACATACTCATATGAATTGATCTAATCGGGCAGCTGCCCGGCGGTTTGGTATGGCTAGCTGTAAACCAAGTACATGCCAAAAGCAAATCAGGTACATAAACTACTATAAAACAACAACTTGAGTCAAAAATACTCAGCCCAAAACGGTCGTAAATGAACAGTTTATGAGCGAAATCGTACAGTTACATAGCTGAGCAACACGCGAATTTGCCTTAAGAACGATCCCCAACCAGCACCTGTACATTTCTACTGATATCGTATTACCAGCTAACTCCACATCTTTTTCAAATCTTCATATAAGATTCTACTATTTATTGATTGTATACCAGAGCGACACCAAACCTGTTTTATATGTTTTGCTTTTCTGGAGTGTTAATTTGAATGATTTATTCTGCTTATGAAAAAGAGATTTGCCACTACCCAGGAGTATGGGATGTACCGACAACCACAATTCGTCCACAAGGTTTTCTTTCATTAAGGCATCGCTGAGCTCCGCACCTCCATATAACCATATGTCCTTACCAGGTAGCTCTTTTATCCTTCGCGCCTCGGCAATACTATCTTCGTTTATAAGCACAGCACTTTCTTTAACTGTTTTCAAAGTTTTAGAAAAGACGTATTCTGTTATTTCAGGCAAACCAGGAACTATTTCTCCGTTTTTAGCTGCATGCTGTTGCGCTATCTCATAGCTTTTACGACCAATAAAGATCGCATCAACACGGGCAAAGAATTCATTCAAACCATAATCCTGATCCGTAAAGCACCAATCATATTCGCCATTTGGCCCTTCTATGTATCCGTCTAATGTTACTGCCAATCCTAATATTAGTTTTCTCATATCGTCAATGTTTTTGTCCCGCAATTTGTAGAGATCAACTTACTATAAATTGTACAAAACGGACATTAATACAAAATATGTGGTGCACGTACCAATTTACCCGGAGCATATCCGGTATACGTTTTATAGTCACGATTAAAATGTGCCTGATCATAATAGCCGCTTTTGCATGCTATTTCCGTAAGTGAAAATGCCGGGTATTTTTTCATATGAGTCAGTGAATGCACGAACCGGCAGATGCGCAAATATTCTTTAGGTGATAAGCCAATATATTGTTTAAATATTCTTGAAAGATGCCGCTGACTGATGCAAGCGTCATTTGTAAGCTTACTCAGGGATACTAAGCCACCAGAAAGATGTGCCTGTTGGATACAATAGTCTAGCTGCAAGTCGTTCTTTCCCCGGTTTATTTGTTGTACCAGATAATTTTGCGCAATCTGCACACGTGTATTATTATCTCGGGCACAAGCTAGTTGATCTTCTATTTCGTCTGCCAGGCCGGTCCATATATCAGATAAAGCCGCAGTGGTATTACTTAGTGTACACATGGGTACCTGGAAAAACTTATACGCCATGCCAGGGTAAAAACAAATAGCGAGACAACCGGCGCCTTTTCGCATCTGAACATCCACCGGACGATTCATACGAAAGCTAATGATACTGCGTTTGTAAAGTTCATTTTCAATAACCGCTACCGGTGTACTCGTATAGTTCACAAATAACTCCACACAAGCATCAGGCAGCACCCGTATCTGATTTGTATCCGTTTCTTCATCGCAGTTCATCGTGCATATCATCTTGACGTAGAGCCGGAGTCTGGGAATGACTTCATAACTTTGGATCTGCATAGCCAATAAAAATATAAATTTTCGTGTTGATCCGAAACTTCTCTCTAACTACAGCTTTAGAAAATAATTGAATTTCGTTGTTAAGAGCCATGCTGGCTGTAAAACAGATCGTACACTTAGTAGGATTAAAACAAAAAAGCCTCACATTTCTGTGAGGCTTTTCGTGATCCCGCTGGGATTCGAACCCAGGACCACTACATTAAAAGTGTAATGCTCTACCAGCTGAGCTACGGAATCATTACCCGTTTTGAGGGAATGCAAAAGTAGAAATTATAATCTGTTTTGCAAATTATGGAATAAAAAAAACTGACTTAAATGCACAAAACACTGTTTTACAGTCAGATTAGTTTATAAACCGATCCTGCCGGGTAACAAAAATGCCACTCTAACTGAGCGGCCATTTGTTGATTTGCTGCTATAAACCCTTATTTCGCGGGTTTGCTGCTCATATAAAATGTTAATTTTCCTCCATTTACAATATCTGTATGACGAATCTCCTGGTTTGTAACCAGCTTACCATTCAATAATACCTTTTGAACATAGACATTCTTATCACTTTGGTTAATTGCATCAACAGTGAATGTTTTTCCGTTCTCTAGTTTAAGTACGGCAGATTTTACAGCAGGACTACCCAGCGAATAAGTATCTGACCCTGGTGATACCGGATAAAAACCTAAAGAAGAGAACATGTACCATGCACTCATCTGGCCACAATCATCGTTACCGCCTAAACCGTCAGGAGCAGCCTTATACTGCATTTTAAGGATCTTTCTAACACGCTCCTGTGTTTTCCACGGCTTACCTGCCCAGTTGTACAGATAAGCTACGTGATGGGCAGGTTCGTTACCATGAACATAACCACCAATGATACCCTCACGTGTAATGTCCTCGGTGTCGGCAAAGAACTCATCAGGCAGGTGCATAGTAAATAAAGTATCCAGTCTGGCTGCGAATTTTTGCTTCCCTCCCATTTTCTCTATCAACGCTACTGGATTATGCGGAACAAAGAAACTATAGTTCCAGGAGTTACCTTCAATAAAACCCTGCCCGTGTGTGCTCATGACGTCAAACTTCGGCAGAAATTTACCTGAAGCATCTTTAGCACGCATGAATCCAGTAGAGGGATCAAAGTTATTATTCCAGTTTGCTGAACGTTTCATATACGTCTCATATACATCCTGTTTATTCAATTTTTTCGCTAATTGTGCGATACACCAATCATCATAGGCATATTCCAAGGTATTGGAAATCGAAGTACCACTTTTCTCAGCAGGGATAAAGCCTTTGTCAATATATTCTCCGATACCCTCATAATCTCTGCGGTTCGAAGTTGTAATACAGGCTGCCAGAGCGGCTTCCGGATCACCGGTATAAACCCCTTTGATAATGGCATCTGCGACCACTGAAACACTATGGTATCCGCTCATACACCAGTTATCATTCGCATAATGTGACCAGACAGGAAGCATTTTGATCGTACTCTGATCAAAGTGAGCCATCATGGATTTAACCATATCGTTGTTTCTGGATGGTTGTATGATGTTGAAGAATGGATGTAACGCTCTATAAGTATCCCATAATGAGAAGGTCGTGTAATTTTGAAAACCTTCGGCTTTGTGCACATTCTGGTCCAGCCCCTTGTATTCACCGTTCACATCTGTATACAACGTTGGGTTAATGAATGCATGGTACATCGCAGTGTAGAAGTTCACTTTATCCTCTTCTGAAGTATTAACCTGGATCTTATTCAGCTCCTTATTCCAACTTTCCCTGGCCTGTTCTCTTACTTTATTAAAGTCCCATCCCGGCACTTCTGCGCGCATGTTTTCTAACGCATTTTCCTGGCTAACCGGCGATAATGCGAATTTGATCTTCACTTTCTCCTGTTCAGCAGTTTCGAAGTCAAAATACATTCGCAGGTTTTTCCCGGCAAGCTCAGGGAAGTTTTTAGTCTGGTCAAATTTACCCCAAAACCCTCTGTATGCCTGTTTTTTATCATAGTTCTTTTGTCCGTAGCTTTTAAAAGGCTTGGAGAATGTCATTGCGAAATATACAGTCCTTGTTCTTGCCCATCCGCTGGTTTGACGGTACCCGGTAACCAGTGTATCATTTACCACGCGCACATACGTCCAGACATTTTTATCATCATAATTATAAATTCCGGCCATCAGATCTAAAATAATATGGGAATCGTCTGATTTTGGGAAAGTATATTGATGCATGCCAACTCTTGCTGAGGCGGTAAGCTCTGCCAAAATCTGGTCGTCTTCCAGTTTTACTTTATAATATCCTGCTTCTGAAATCTCCTGGTCATGGGAAAATGCAGAACGGTAACCGTTTTTAGGATTATCTGCGGTTCCCGGATTAAGCTGTAGTTTGCCTTGTGTAGGCATAATTAGGAAATCTCCCAGATCAGAATGTCCTGTACCACTAAAATGTGTGTGGCTAAATCCAACGATGGTCTTGTCCTCGTATTTATAACCTGCGGTGTAATTATATACTGGTCCGTTATACTTCCCGTTAAGCTCGTACGAGATTGTATCAGTTTCAGGACTCAGCTGCACCGCGCCAAAAGGGACGGTAGCACCGGGATAAGTATGGCCCATTTTCTGCGTACCTATGATAGGCTTTACATACTTTGCCAAGTCTTGCTGTGCAGCCGCTATAAAAGGGATACACAGCAAACCAACGATTAATTGTTTTCTCATTTTGTTTTATTAGTGATTTGGTTTCGTTCGTGATTTAAAGGTAATGAAGCTACACCCAGCTTTTATAATCCCTCCAGATTATTAATGAATGTTTCTGCTGGCTAATATATCATATAATTTTAAAAACAGTATTAAACTTACTGCTATATCGTTTAACTAGACCAAAACAGCTCCTTTTTACAAGTATCTGACCGGTCAAAAAAGAATGTTTAATTAAAATCAGTTATTTTTGTATCATATTAAATTACAATGAGTAAAAGGGGTAGAATTCTGGTAGCCATGAGTGGCGGTGTTGATAGTTCGGTAGCTGCAGTAATGCTACATGAACAGGGTTATGAAGTAATTGGCCTGACCATGAAGACCTGGGACTATGCAAGCTCCGGCAGTAATAGCAAAGAAACAGGATGTTGCAGTCTGGATAGTATCAATGATGCACGGACTTTAGCGGTTAACTATGGTTTCCCGCATTATATATTAGATATCAGAGATGAGTTTGGTGATTTTGTTATCGACAATTTTGTTGATGAATATCTTGCTGGCCGTACGCCAAATCCATGTGTATTATGCAATACGCATATCAAATGGGAAGCGTTGTTAAAGAGAGCTAATAAACTGGATTGCGAATTTATTGCAACCGGGCATTATGCAAATATCAGACAACACGACAACAGCAGGTATGTCATTTCTAAAGGGAAAGATGAAAATAAAGATCAGAGCTATGTGCTTTGGGGGGTTTCTCAGGAAAACCTGGCACGGACTCAGTTCCCTTTAGGTTCTTTTGCCAAATCGGAAATCAGACAGATGGCTCTTGATATGGGACAAGAAGAACTGGCAAAGAAAAGCGAAAGCTATGAGATCTGCTTTGTTCCCGATAATGATTACAGGGCATTTCTGAAACATAAAGTTGGCGACCTGGAAGAACGTGTAGCAGGTGGTAATTTTATTACCAGTAACGGTATGGTTGTCGGACAGCATAAAGGTTATCCATTTTACACGATCGGACAGCGTAAAGGATTAGGTATTGCTTTTGGCGAGCCTATGTTTGTAACGCAGATCCTGCCTGAGAGTAATACTGTGGTATTGGGACGGGCTGATGAATTGGAGAGAAGAGAAGCTATGGTCAGAAATGTAAATCTGATTAAGTATGCAAATATCCAAGAGCCTATGGATAATGTTATCACTAAAATCAGATATAAAGATGCTGGTATGTTAAGTACTATTGTCGAGGAAAAAGACCGTATGCGGGTAGTTTTCGACCATAATGTATCTGCTATAGCACCTGGCCAGTCTGCAGTATTTTATGAAGGTAACGATCTGCTTGGCGGCGGTTTCCTTTGTTAAGCTTTAAATAACACAAGAGATCAAAAAAAAAGAGAAATCCAGCTATAGCTGGATTTCTCTTTTTTTTTGATCTCTAACTGAATTTTACAAGTTCTTAGTCAGCTCAGGGCTTAGCGGAGTAACTTTAGAACGGAAACGATGTACCAATTCTCCTTTTTCATTAATCAGGAATTTCTCGAAGTTCCAGTTAATATCACCGGTAAAATCAGGATTTTTTGCACTGGTCAGATATTTGAACAATGGATTAATGTCCTCCCCTTTTACGCTTACTTTTTCACTTAGCAGGAAGGTCACTCCAAAATTCTTTTTACAGAAATCCTGGATCTCCGCATTTGTGGAGAGTTCCTGTCCGCCGAAATTTCCAGCAGGGAAACCGATCAGGACAACGTCCTTACCATATTGCTTATGCAACTTTTCCAGGTCTTCGTATTGTGGTGTGTAGCCGCATTTTGAAGCTGTATTCACAATAAGAATTTTCTTACCCTTAAATTTTGAAAGCTTAACTTCCTTTCCATCAATGGTTTTAAAAGAGAAGTTGTAAATACTCTCAGGCGGGGTAAACAACAGGCTTAATAAGATCAGTAGTGTATTCATGACTATTCATTTATTTTATATTCGAATATATGCACAAATATCGTACTGAATTATAACCTTAAAGTAAACTTCCTTTCCGAAAATTCAGCCACCGACCTGAAAGACAGGCTCAGTTTCATCATTTTAAGCTAGAATAAGTGTTCAAGAATGCTCGCTTTTCACATTTATTATAGGTATAATTTTGATTTTCGCCTTATTTATAGTTTTATTTGCAGAAAAACGTTCTGAATGGCCAAAAATTTATTAATAGTTGAATCACCTGCAAAAGCAAAAACCATAGAGGGATATTTAGGTAAAGATTTCCTCGTTAAATCCAGTTATGGACACATCCGTGATCTGGTAAAGGGAGATATGGGTATTGACACTGAAAATAATTTTGCCCAGACCTACGAAGTCCCTGCAGATAAAAAGCAGGTGGTAGCAGAACTTAAAAAACTAGCGAAAGAAGCCGAAATGGTATGGCTTGCTTCCGATGAGGACCGCGAAGGGGAAGCAATTTCCTGGCACTTATTTGAAACGCTCGGTCTGAAAGAAAATAAGACTAAAAGGATTGTTTTTCATGAGATCACCAAACCAGCCATTCTTAAGGCTATTGAATCTCCGAGAACAATTGATTATAATCTGGTCAATGCACAACAAGCAAGAAGAGTACTGGATAGACTGGTAGGATTTGAATTGTCACCGGTATTATGGAAAAAAGTAAAACCGTCACTCTCTGCAGGCAGGGTACAATCAGTGGCTGTCAGATTAATTGTCGACCGGGAAAGAGAAGTCAATAAATTCAATGCGGCTGCAGCTTTTAAAATTAGTGCGAAGTTTAGCACTGGTACTGCAAGGGAAACTGTTAAAGCGGAATTACCACAGCGCTTTGAAAAGGAAAATGACGCAGAAAAATTCTTACAAGATAATATAAAGGCTACTTACAAAATAAGCAGCCTGGAAACAAAACCGGCAAAAAGAAACCCCGCAGCACCTTTTACTACTTCTACTTTGCAACAGGAAGCTTCCAGAAAACTTGGATTCTCGGTTTCAAGGACTATGCAGGTTGCACAAAGATTATACGAAAGTGGTAAGATCACTTACATGAGAACAGACTCTGTGAATTTATCGGAAACAGCTTTGACTGCTGCTGCCAATGAAATAAATTCGGCTTACGGAAGTAAATATCATCAGCCAAGAACCTACAAAACAAAGTCTGCAGGTGCACAGGAAGCTCACGAAGCCATCCGCCCTACTTATTTTGATCAGCATACTGTAACTGGCGACGGTTCAGAACAACGCTTATATGAACTGATCTGGAAAAGAGCTATTGCCTCCCAGATGAGCGAAGCTCAATTTGAAAAAACAACTGCTCATATCGCTATCAGCACACGTCCGGAATACCTGGTTGCGGAAGGCGAAGTCATGAAATTTGACGGATTTCTTAAAGTATACCTGGAATCCAGCGATGATGACGAAAATGATGAACAGGAAAACGAAAACATCCTCCCTCCTTTAGCTAAAGGTCAGGATTTACAGCTGACCGTAATGCAGGCGATCGAAAGATTTTCCCGCCCGCCAGCAAGATATACCGAGGCAAGCCTGGTTAAAAAACTAGAAGAGCTAGGCATCGGAAGACCATCAACTTATGCGCCTACGATCTCTACCATTCAAAACCGTGGATACGTTGTCAAAGAAGATCGTGATGGAAGAAGCCGTTCATTCGGATCTATCTTATTGGAAGAGGGAAAAGTAAGCAAATCGATTAAAACCGAAATTACAGGTGCTGAAAAAGCTAAATTATTCCCAACTGATATCGGAGAAGTGGTAAATGACTTTCTTGTAGAGCACTTCACGGGAATTGTAGATTTCAATTTCACTGCTAAAGTGGAGAAAGAATTCGATGAGATTGCGCAGGGGCTGCAGAACTGGACTACGATGCTCCACGCATTCTACAAGCCGTTTCATAAGGAAGTTGAAGTAACTACCGAAACTGCAGACCGTGCAAATGGTGAGCGTCTGCTGGGTATAGATCCGGTTAGTGGAAAAAATGTATATGCTAAAGTAGGTAAATTCGGCCCCCTGGTTCAAATTGGCCAGAATGACGATGAAGAAAAACCTAAATATGCCAGCCTGATGAAATCCCAGTCTGTCGGGACGGTTACTCTGGAAGATGCATTGGAACAATTCCGACTGCCATTTCAGTTGGAAGACTACCAGGAGAAGGAAGTAAGTGTCGGCGTAGGTAGGTTCGGACCTTACGTTAAATGGGGCGAAGCGTTTATTTCAGTCCCTAAAAATGAAGATCCGTTAACGATTGATTACGCAAGAGCGAAAGAAATCATCGATGAAAAAATCACGGCTGACGCACCAGTAGCACATTTCCAGGGACTTCCAGTTACCAAAGGTACCGGAAGATTCGGGCCTTTCATTAAATGGAATGAATTGTTTATTAATGTTCCAAAGGCTTATAATTTCGACTTTCTTTCTGACAGTGACATAGCCGAATTGATTGCTAAAAAAGTAGAAAAAGAGGCAAATCGTTATATTCAGCAATGGCCGGAAGAAAAAATTGCATTGGAAAATGGCAGATGGGGTCCGTTTATTCGTTTTGGTAAAGACATGCTGAAACTAGGAAGAAATCCAGTCACCAACGAAAAATACACTCCAGAAGATCTTTCCCTTCTTACATTAGAGGAAGTGAAAAAACTGATTGTGGAACAAGTTCCAAATGCTTTTGAACCTAAGACAAAAAAGAAAGCAGCGGTTAAGAAAACAGCGGTCAAAAAAACTGCTACAGCCAAAACTACGGTGAAAAAAGTACCCGCTAAAAAAGCAGCTGCTAAAAAATAATTAGTTCTAATCTATGCGGATCATCCTGATAAAAGGGCTGATCCGCATTTTTATTTCGTTTATTTAATCAATTAAAACAATGAAAAAGGATCTACCGGAAAATAAAGTTGAAGATATGGCCATGGCAGTGGTCTTGATGAGTGAGACTCCGGAAATAAAAAACTGGTCTGTATATCTTGTCAATATGAAAAATGTTCAGATAGATAATGTATTAATCAGTTCGAAGGGTTACGGTGAAAAAGATGGCAGACAAGTAAAGACTTCTGTACTCAGACACTTTTTGGGTGACATGCCGGCAAATTCTTTCAAAGGGGTAGAAGCAATTGATCCAGAAGTATTTGGACTAACAAATGAGTACTGGTTAAGCTACTACATTGATGGTACTATCTATGACAAAAAATTCATCTTCCTGCCAGAAAGTATTGTCGAAGAAAATCTGATCAGAATTCCGTTGGTTAATAAGCCAGGGGTAATGATTAAATAATTTTCAATGGTTCTGCATTTTTGCGTAATTTTAGGACAATACCTCTAATTTTACCTTATGAAGACGCCAATTCCGCAAAAGAATAAAATCATAATCTTAAGCATAGTGGCAGCGCTCGTTATCGGAGTCGCTGCTTTTTTTATTTTCAGAAAAGACAAAACCAATGAAAATAAACAGGCTTATGCTAAATATATTGAAGCATACACCTCTGGTGTTGTATCTAAAAAAAGTACGATCAGAATTCAGCTGGCGGGACAGGTCAATACAATTGGGGAAATTGGCAAACCTGATGAAAGAAAACTTTTCAGCTTCTCCCCTTCCCTAAAAGGTAAAACATTCTGGATAGATGCGCAAACTATCGAGTTCAGACCGGATGAGGAACTTGAGTCAGGAGAAAATTACAAGGTTAGTTTTAAACTCGACAAAATTACACCTACCGAGAAAGGTTTGGAAGAATTCGATTTCGGCTTCCGGGTAATTCAGCCAGGGATGGCAATCAGCCAGGAAGGCCTGGTTTCCCAGAATAATACATCATTAAATTACATGAAGCTAAAGGGCGAAATCAGTACTGCTGATCAGGAAGATCCAAAGCTGATTGAGCAGGCACTCGAACTGGAATTCCCACAAAAATTAAAAATAAAATGGCAGCATAACGCAGCTGCAAATACATCGACTTTCCAGATTGACAGCATTAGAAAAACCGGGAATGAGCAGAAATTTGAAATAAAATGGTCTGGGAAGCCCATAAATGCCGATCAAAAAGGTAAAATAGAACTACCTGTCCCAGCCCTTGGCGTTTTTAAAGTGATGGATGTTCGTGCGGTACAGCAGCAGGAAGATTATGCTTTGGTACAGTTCTCTGAACCGGTAGGTATTGGACAGGATTTAAATGGTTTAATTAGCTTGAGCAATACAGGCGAACTCAAATACACGATTGATGGCAGTCAGGTTAAAGTTTATTCTCCAGCAGCACTCATGGGTAACTATACGCTGACAGCCAACAAAGGAGTCGTTAATAGTAATGAAAAAACATTGCAGTCTGCTGTATCTGCCAATCTGTTGTTTGAAAATAAAATGCCATCTGTGGTTATTGCAGGTAGTGGAACAATCTTGCCGAATTCCGGTAAACTTGTTTTGCCTTTCGAGGCGACAAACCTTAAAACAGTAGATCTAACTATTGTGAAGGTATATGAAAATAACCTCCCTCAGTTTTTCCAGACCAACAACTATAAAGACGCGGGGGAACTCAGGCGTGTAGGAAAACCGCTATTGCAGAAAAAAATCAGACTGGACGAAGATAAAACACTGAACCTTCACAAAAAGAACCGGTTTGTATTGGATCTGGATGACATCATTAAAACCGAACCAGGGGCCATGTACCGTATTACCCTTAGTTTCCGGCAATCTTATAACCTGCTCAATTGTAACGATGCAGGCAATTCTGAAAACGCTTCTGATGAAGATCAGGACTACGGTTATTATGGCCAGAAAATAGATGAAGATGATGATTTCTGGGCGAATTATGACAGATATTATTCTGGTGGTTATAATTGGAATGACAAAGATAATCCATGCACACCGTCTTACTATACCAACGATAAATGGGCCTCCAGAAATCTCTTGGTTTCCAATATAGGTTTGGTAGCTAAAAGAGGTAATGATAATTCTATGCTCGTGGTAGCAACAGATTTGTTGACAACTAAAGGATTGAGTGGCACAACTCTTGAATTACTGGATTACCAGCGTCAAGTGATCCTGAGCACAAAAACAGATGGAGAAGGTATGGCTACTTTCGAATTAAAAAGAAAGCCATTTCTATTAATTGCAAAAAATGGATCTGAACGGGCTTATCTGAAACTTGATGACGGAAATTCACTCCCTTTAAGCCGGTTTGATGTCGGCGGAGAACAGGTGCAAAATGGATTGAAAGGATTGATTTATGGAGAGCGTGGGGTTTGGCGCCCGGGAGATTCCTTGTTCCTTTCTTTTATCCTGGAAGATAAATTGAAAAAACTGCCCCCATCCTACCCGGTGACATTTGAACTTTACAATCCACAGGGGCAACTTTATAAAAAGTCGGTAAGTGCCTCTCCTATCAATGGTTTTTATAATTTCAAAACAAGTACTGAGAATGGCTCTCCAACCGGAAACTGGAATGTAAAAGTAAAGGCAGGTGGCGCTACTTTTCAAAAAACCTTAAAAGTTGAAACAGTAATGCCTAACCGGCTCAAAATTGACTTTAATATCGGCAACAGGACTTATCTCGGAACTGGTAACCAGACACCTGCGACTTTAACGGCCAGCTGGCTATTCGGTTCTCCCGGTAAAGATTTGAAAGCCAAGGTTGACGTGAACCTAAATCCGATGAAAACTACTTTCAAAGGGTTTGAAGGCTATCAGTTTGATAACCCCACAGCGAGCTACCCGTCCGAAATAAAAACTATTTTCGAGGGCAGGCTAAATGGCGAGGGAAAAGTTTCGGTCAACACCAATCTTAATGAGAATAATGTAGCTCCTGGTATGTTAAAGGCCAACTTTACGACCAAAGTGTTTGAAGCCGGCGGGAACTTCAGCATCGACAATTTTTCGATTCCTTATCATGTTTTCCAAAATTATTATGGTATTAAGGCACCTCAGGGAGAAAAGTTGAGCGGAATGCTTGTTACGGGCAAAGACCATATTTTCGACCTGGTCAATGTCGACCGTAATGGTAAAATGACAGCTGGAAACAAAGTGGTACAGTTGGAACTATATAAGGTGCAGTGGCGCTGGTGGTGGGAACAAGATGACCAAAACTCTTTCGCCAATTTCACGCAAAATGAATATAACAAACTAGTTAGTAAGGAGACTATAAATCTTGAAAACGGTAAAGGAAAATGGAAACTTCGAGTGAATGAACCTGAATGGGGCCGGTACCTGATACTTGTCAGAGATCTGAACGGCGGGCATGTGACCGGACAATCTGTTTATATCGACTGGCCAGGTTGGGCACAGCGCGAACAAGGGAACAATCCTACCGAAGCATCTATGTTATCTTTTACCGCCAATAAAACTAAATATAACGTAGGTGAAGATATTGTGCTTACCATCCCTACAGGTAAGAATGGCCGTGCCTTAATCTCAATCGAAAACGGCAGTAAAGTACTTAAGACATTCTGGACCGATACAAAAGCCGGACAGACGCAATTTAAATTTAAGGCTGACAAAGAAATGGCCCCCAATGTTTTCGCTAATATTACTTTGCTACAGCCACATGCACAGACCATTAACGATTTACCGATCAGAATGTACGGTGCAATTCCATTATTTATTGAAGACAAGCAAACGACATTAAATCCTGTGATAACCATGCCCGATAAAATCAGGCCGGAAACACAGAGCAGCATTAAAATATCAGAGAAAAGCGGTAAAGCTATGACCTATACTATCGCACTTGTAGATGAAGGACTGCTCGACCTTACGCGTTTTAAAACACCTGACCCCCACGCAGTTTTTTATGCCAGGGAAGGTCTGGGAGTTAAAACATGGGATCTTTTTGATCAGGTACTTGGCGCATGGGGTGGAAATCTGGAAAGAATCCTCAGCATTGGTGGCGATGGCAACCTTAACCGTAATCTTAATCCTGCAAAAGCAAATCGCTTTAATGCAGTGGTCAAATATATGGGACCATTTAAGCTTGGCAAAGGTGAAACACAAACCCACCAGTTCAAGTTACCGCAATACATCGGCGCAGTGAGGGCCATGGTAATTGCCGGACAGGACGGTGCTTATGGTAATGCCGAAAAATCGGTACAGGTCAAAAAGCCACTGATGGTATTGGCAACCCTTCCAAGGATAATCGGACCGGGTGAAAGATTTACATTGCCAGTAACTGTTTTTGCTACAGAAAACAACCTAAAACAGGTTAATGTAAAACTGGAGACACAACGCCTGAACGTAATCGGCGCTAAAGATAAAACACTTAGTTTCGCAAAACCTGGTGAGCAGATGGCTTATTATGAAGTTACGGTTCCCCAGCAAACTGGAATTGCGAAAGTAAAAATCACCGTTCAAAGCGGCACTGAGAAAGCTTCTTACGATCTGGAAATGGATATCAGAAATCCAAACCCGTATATAACTCAGGTAATTTCGACTACAATAGAGCCGGGTGCAACATGGACTTCTCCTTATACGCCAATTGGCATCAGCGGAACAAATTCCGGAAGTCTGGAAATTTCCGGTATTCCTGCGATTAATTTAAAAAAGCGCATGGCATTTTTGATCCAATATCCTCATGGATGTGTAGAACAAACGACGTCAGCAGTTTTCCCTCAACTCTATCTGGATAAGCTGAGCCCACTTTCTACACAGGAAAAAACCAAAACAGATCAGAATATCCGCGCTGGTATAAACAAATTGCGCAGTCATCAAACAACAGATGGCGGACTGGCCTATTGGCCTGGAATGCCGTCAGCTGACGAATGGGGAACTAATTATGCTGCTCACTTCCTCGTTGAGGCTCAACAAGCAGGCTATACTTTACCTGTAGGAATGTTAGACGAGGTACTGCGCTATCTAAAAAACAAAGCTACTGCATGGGTTCCTAATAGTAATAATTTCTATGGTGGTGACCTTTCGCAGTCCTACCGTCTCTACGTTCTTGCACTGGCAAGAAAACCAGAAATGGCTGCGATGAACCGTTTAAGAGCGTTTGAATATTTATCTGTAACCGCTAAATGGAGATTGGCTGCAGCTTATCAGCTCGCCGGGCAAGCTTCTGCTGCAAATGCATTAATTAAAGGTTTGAATATTGATATTCAGCCTTATCAGCAGCTGGGCGGAACGTATGGCTCGGCTATTCGAGATGAGGCAATGATTTTGGAAACACTTACCCTGATGGGTCAGAAAGGCCGGGCTACACAGTTATTACAAGGAATTGCGGCCAAATTAGGCCAGGATGAGTGGTATAGTACGCAAACTACTGCATATAGCTTACTGGCTATAGCGAAATTCTGCGGTGCTAACAAAGGTGGAAATATCCAATATAATTATCTCATCGATGGAAAAAAAGGCAGCTATAATTCCAGCGGTTTCTTAAGTAGTATTCCATTAAGCTTTAAAGGGGCCAATGCATCGGTCACGAATAATGGCAAGTCCTTACTTTTTGCCCGTTTGATTTTGGATGGACAACCGGCACCGGGACAATACACTGCGAAAACTCAGGACCCTAATATTCTGGATATGAAAGTGAGTTATAAATTGCTGAACGGTAAACCTCTTAACCCGGCAAAGTTAGCTCAGGGACTAGATTTCTACGCTGAGGTAGTCGTCAAAAATCCTGGTAAAATGGGGCTTTATGAACAAATGGCGCTTACACAGATTTTCCCTTCCGGATGGGAAATTATCAATACCCGCCTGAATGACAATGAAGGTATACTGGCCTCCTCTCCATATACTTACCAGGATATTAGAGATGACCGTGTATTAACGTATTTTAACCTTAGAGAGAATGAAACGGTGACGTATAAAGTGCTGCTAAATGCCGCGTATTTAGGCCGATATTATTTATCTGCCGTTTCTGCCGAAGCGATGTACAACAACCAGATCAGTGCTGTAGAAAATGGAATGTGGGTAGAAGTGACGCCATAAAATGTCAGGGAAGAACCGCTATTTAACTCCTTTTTTACTTGCAGACTTATTCGTCTTATTACTGACAGCTACATTTTTATTGTTGCTGCCTGCAAGACTATTCCGTACACCGACCTCCTACGTATTGGAGGCTTCAAATGGTACCCTTTTAAGCGCCGCCATTGCCAGTGACGGGCAATGGCGTTTCCCACAAGCGGACACTGTTCCTGAAAAATTCACTGATTGTATTCTGGTTTTTGAGGATAAGCGTTTCTTTCAACATCCGGGAGTAGATTTGCTGGCACTAAGCCGGGCGATGAAACAGAATTTCAATGCAAAAAGTATAGTTAGCGGAGGAAGTACGCTCAGTATGCAGACCATTCGTTTAAGCCGCAGAAAAGAACGGACTGTTTGGCAAAAAATTTACGAAATTATCCTTGCCGTACGGCTTGAAATCAGTTATAGTAAACTGGAAATCCTACAGCTATACGCTTCAAATGCTCCTTTTGGAAGCAATGTTGTCGGGCTGGAAGCCGCTGCATGGAGATATTATGGCAGAAGCCCACAAACACTTTCATGGGGTGAAATGGCAACACTTGCGGTATTGCCCAATAGTCCCAGCCTTGTTCACCCGGGTAAAAATTCGGCAAGACTGATCACCAAAAGGAACAACCTTCTTGACGCACTTGTAAGTGCTGGTAAATTAGATCGGGCCAGTGCAGATTTAGCCAAGCTCGAGCCTATCCCCGCCCAACCCAGACCTCTGCCTCAGGAGGCGCCGCATCTTCTGAACAGGTTTAGAACAGCCAACTCACGTGCAGGAAATTATTCGACCAGACTTCATTCGACACTTCAGGAAGATTTGCAGATCAGGCTTAATGGGATGCTAAAAAGATATCAGAACCGATACCGTGCCAACGATATTAATAATATCGCTGCACTTGTTCTTGATGTCAAAAAGGGAACAGTAATAGCTTATGCAGGTAATATCTACCAGCCGGATAATGCCGAAATGGAAAGTCATGTGGATATGATCCGTGCCCCCAGGAGTCCGGGAAGCACATTGAAACCAATATTATATGCGAGCATGCTTACCGAGGGTTACCTGTTGCCACAAACATTGATACCGGATATTCCCACTCAAATCGGGAACTATAACCCACAGAACTACGATTTAGGTTATGATGGCGCCATTCCCGCCAATCAGGCACTGAGTCGCTCTTTGAATATTCCCGCGGTTAGAATGCTCCAAACTTACAAATATCCCAGATTCTATGATCAGCTGAAAAAACTCGGTCTCAGTACATTATCTCAACCCGCTGATCATTACGGCCTTTCCTTAATTCTTGGAGGCAGTGAAGTGACCGCCTGGGATCTTTCAACCATTTATCTTGGGATGGCAAGATCGCTTAACCATTATAACGATTATAGTGGCAAATATAATCCCTACGATTACCAGGAGCCTGTATATAATCAACAACAAGCATTAATAAAACCACGCGAAAGCGAACTCCTGCAAAGCAATTTATTGAATAATGGAGCCATCTGGAATACTTTTAATGCCATGGAAGAAGTGATGCGTCCGGGTGAAGAAGGCTTATGGGAACAATTCTCATCCTCGCGCAGAGTCGCATGGAAGACTGGAACGAGCTTCGGTTTCCGGGATGGCTGGGCTGTCGGACTTAACCCTGATTATGTAATCTGTGTCTGGGTAGGTAACGCAGATGGAGAAGGGCGTCCTGGTTTAACAGGTGTAGAAGTGGCTGCCCCCGTTCTATTTGATATATTCAAACTTCTGCCAGCGGGAAAATGGTTTGTTAAACCTGCGCATCAATTAAGTCAGATCAGGGTATGCAGACAAAGTGGTTTTAAAGCTGGCCCTTATTGCCCCGACATAAAGATAGAGGAGACATCACCGTCGGGCGAAAAAACATCTCCCTGCCCTTATCACAAAATGATTCATCTGGATCCTTCCGGTAATTACAGAGTTACGGATTTATGTGTTACCCCATCTGAAATGCAACATAAATCGTGGTTCATTCTCCCTCCGGCGATGGAATATTACTATAGAATCAAACATAGTGACTATCGCTCCCTGCCAGCCTGGATGCCAGGATGTCTGGATGCAGGACAAAATAGTGTCATGGATATGATCTACCCTAAATCTGGTGCAGTTGTATATATACCACTGGAATTTAACGGGGAAAGAGGTAAGGTAATCTTCACTGCGACCCATCGCAACCCTGAAGCAAAGATCTTCTGGCATATTGATCAGGAGTTTGTGGGAGAAACGCAATTTAACCATCAGCTAAGCACATCTCCGTCACCCGGGAAACATACGCTTACACTTGTGGATGAAAATGGAGAAAGACTTGTTCAGAATTTCACAGTACTACCGCAGGAAAAACGTAAGTAATAATTATACTTCCGTTTGTTTATAAATGAGTTCTCTACTCACTCCGCCACTGATAATGAGATATAATGCGATCATATAGAGTGCAAAAATCCAGGTAGACGCATTTGAAATGCCTGTAGTGAAGTGACCATAAAGTAAACCTGCATCGGCAAGGACACAAAAAATTACGCCGGCGAGAACCATTCTGAAACTCTGTGTATTAACACGCCGGTTGCGGAATAATGCCATCATTAGTAATAATGATACAATAAAAATATAGACGATGACAGGAAGTCTGTAAGCTCCAAGATGAGAGCGGATCTGCAGGTAGAAGAGCGAGAAAACTATGGCACTGGAACCAATAGCCCATTTTGCTCCTTTTTTATCAAGCTCTTGAGCTGATTTAAAATCGAGGTAAAACGCGCTGATAAAATAAAGATGAGCGATAAGGAAACTAAAGAGTGCCCCAAGATAAAGGGATGTATTTGTTCCGGCATACCTGAAAAGTATGTCTGCGAGAAAACTTAGGATAAGTCCTTTGAGCAAACGTTTATGAAAACGCCCTTTAAGACTGGCACATTGCTGCAGATATAACATGAGATATAGATACACCAAAGGGTGCAGCAATACCAGCAGGTTATTCCAGCCTGAAATTCCAGCAAGGAGTGCAAGCGAAAAAATCAGTGCATACCCCAGACTGTAAACGGTTTTTTTGTCCATTGAAATAGAAACCTGCTATCAATACAATTGCGTTGAATAAGAACCAGGATGATTGAGATCACCTGGTTCTCTATATTAAATTTTAATTCAATGCAATAAAAAAAAAGCTAATTAGTAGCTTCTTTCTCTGTTGTTGTTGTTACGTTTAAAACCACCACCAGCGTTTCCACCTGTATTTGGTTTTTCCTGCGCTTCAGCAACTTTGATACGGTTACCATTGTAATCACCACCGTTCATTCTTTTAATCGCTTCTTTAGCTTCTTCCTCAACCGGCATCTCAACGAAACCGAATCCACGGCTTTGGCCTGTTTCACGATCTTTAATAATTCTAAGTGATTTTACTTGACCGAAATCACCAAATACGGCTGTTAATTCATCTTCCCCAACTTCTAAAGGAAGGCCTGTAATAAATATCTTCATTAATGTCTAAAAATTTCCTCAAATGTACAAAAACCATACCGTTTATTTGCAATCATAATGTAAGTAAATGCATCATAAAACGGTACCTTCAGGCATTTTTATAGTTTTTTCCATACAATACTCCCGCTCATCAAAACTCCATTCCATGTTTAACAGCCAAGTGCCATCTGGAACATCGTGAACGGGAATAGTTAATAAACCGGTTTCATCACTACGAATGAACTGTATCGCGTACCTGTGTTCTTTATTCGAGGTACAACTAAGGAAGACTTTGACAGCCACAGGGTGGTCAAAATAAAAGGTGAGGGTTTTCATTATACATTGATTTTAAGTCTAAATACCTGCTTATCAGCACAACAAGTTCCAGGCGTCAATGTTTCAAAAATTATCGTCTCCCAGCCAGTTTGATCATTTTTGAAGACAATTCCGGTCCAAGATAACGGTCGATGATACCATGGACGAAGTAAAGTAGCGGAGTCATCAAAATAGCAATTAGAAATTTATAAGCATAATTAACTAATCCGATTGCTGCAACCATCTGCCAGCTCCAGTGATATTGAGGGTTTAAATAAAATGCGATGAAGATTACCACAAAACTATCTATCAGCTGCGATGCAAGTGTGGACCCGGTAGCCCTGAGCCACAAATATTTCTCGCCGGTAATTTTTTTAATCTGATGAAAGATCAGTACGTCGGCAAACTGTCCCACTAGAAATGCGGTAATTGAACCTGCAATAATCCACATTCCCTGACCGAAAATACCGGAGAAAGCATTATTCATGTTGAGATTTTGACCATTTATTTTCTGATTAACCCAAAAATCTGAAGACTGAAGATGCATAGCACCCCAGATTATCAAAAAAGCATACGCAATAAGCAGCGCGGTTAAAACAGATAAAAAGCGGACCTGTTTGAGCCCGAAGTACTCATTAATAATATCTGTCATGATGAAAATAAGCGGCCATGTCAACACGCCTGCTGACATATTAAATGATAAATTGGGTACACCAAGTAAATTAATATTGAATCGACTGATTCCCAATGATCCCTCTACACTGAAGATCTTCACGCCAATGAATTCTGCCAGTACCGTGTTGGCAACAAAAAAACATCCTAGAATCAGCAGCAATCTGCTCTCTTTCGATTTAAAAGTCATTATATGTTTTGAGATCATTAAATTAATCTTATTCTCTCCCAAACTGAAATATTTTATAATTTCGCCGGAACATGATAGCAACATACTCTAAACTTCCGGGAACATCTGATAGTATATTCACTGTAATGTCCCAGTTAGCAACAGAACATCAGGCAATTAACCTCTCGCAAGGATTTCCTGATTATGAATGTGATCCAAAATTGATCAATTTTGTTGCACAGGCTATGCAAAACGGACATAATCAATATGCACCAATGACCGGGGCGCCCGCACTAAGGGAATGGGTCGCAGAAAAAGTCAACACATTATATGGTTCGGATTACCATGCCGATAAGGAAGTGACAATTACAGCGGGTGGAACAGAAGCAATTTTCAGTACTTTATCTGCCTGCATTAACGCTGGTGATGAGGTTATAATTTTCGAACCAGCCTATGATAGCTATGCGCCAACCGTCAGGATGCTGGGTGGGCTAGTCAAATCTTATGAAATGGCACCCCCGGAATATGATATCGATTGGGAAATGGTTAAAAAACTATTTACTGCCAGCACCAAAATGATTATTCTGAACAGTCCACATAATCCGACCGGTAAGATTCTGACTGAAACGGATATCCAGGCGTTAATTAAACTGACTAAAAACACAGATGTTCTAATTCTAAGCGATGAGGTCTATGAGCACCTAATCTATGACGGCGAGCAGCACAGATCGCTGGCGATATATCCTGAATTACGCGAACGGGCCTTTATTATCGCCTCTTTCGGAAAGTTACTTCATGCTACTGGCTGGAAAACAGGCTACTGCCTCGCTCCTGAATATCTCATGAAAGAATTTAGAAAAGTCCATCAGTTTAATGTTTTTAGCGTGAATACCCCAATGCAGATTGGCATTGCCAACTATTTAAAAAATCCAGAAACATATCTGAATCTAAGTAGCTTCTTTCAGCAGAAACGTGATTTGTTCCGCTCCTTGCTCGCAGAAACTAAGTTTAAATTACTACCTTGTAAAGGTTCTTATTTCCAATGTGTAAGTTATGAACATTTCAGCGAAGAAGACGACACGGTGATGGCTAAACGCCTGATCACAGATTTCGGGGTAGCTTCAATACCCGTATCGGCCTTTTACACCAGAAATACTGATCACCGTGTACTGCGCTTTTGTTTTGCAAAGAAACAAGATACGCTCGAAAAATCCGTTGAAAGACTAATGAAATTATAAACTGGCTCCAATATAATAGCACCTATTTGATCATCCTATGGAAAGTCCAAAATATCTCAGTATCAATAATTTAAAGATCACCATATTTCAGGCTTATCTATTCTGGGAAAATATCGATAAAAACCTGCAGAATATTGGCCTGCGCCTCTCTATGGGGGTCAAAGAAAAGACAGATCTGATAGTTCTGCCAGAAATGTTTAATACAGGTTTTAGCATGAACGCATCTGCCCTGGCTGAAGAAACGGGCGGTAAAACAATGCGCTGGATGGCTGAAGCTGCTAAAAAATACGACTGTGTTATTACCGGAAGCCTGATTATCCATGAAAACAATAACTTTTATAACCGGATGATCTGGATGCTTCCTGACGGCACACATGAGCATTATGACAAACAACACCTGTTCGGTATGGGAGAAGAAGACAAAACCTATACTGCGGGTACAAAACGAGTTACTGTCGAACTTAAGGGCTGGAAGATAAGATTGGCAATCTGTTATGACCTCAGGTTCCCTGTATTTCTCCGGAATAAAGAAGAAGAGGCTTATGATATTTTACTCATCATTGCCAGTTGGCCTGATAAACGTATTTCGCATTGGAAAACACTGATACCTGCAAGAGCCATTGAGAATCAAAGTTACGTGGTAGCAGTGAATAGAGTTGGCCACGACGGCAACGAAGTCTATCACAGCGGGCACTCTATGTGTATCGAAGCCTATGGGAATACTATTTACTACAAACCTGAGGATGAAGATCTTTATACTTTCGGTATCAGTTACGAAGAACTCATAAAAGTACGCAGAAGTTTCCCGTTTCTAAAAGACGGTGACAACTTCAGCTTAAGTTAAGAATCGTAACTTCATAATAATGTATTGAATCCGGCTAACATCCGGATTTTTTTTGTTCCTGCATACAGCATCATAAAAAATTTGCATTTTGCTTCTTCTAAACAAACCCTATGCTTAACCGAAGAAAATTTTTACAATATACTGCTTTCACCTCCGCCATGCTAAGCGTAAAAAACAGTGCCGCGGCAGCTCTTTTACCAACCAAATCCACTCTTGTAGCTAACCTTCCTGTCGTTATTTCCACCTGGGATTTCGGTATTGCGGCCAACCAAGCTGCATGGAAAATACTTTCAATTGGCGGACGGGCGCTGGATGCAGTGGAGCAAGGTGTGTGGGTACCCGAAGCAGACGTAAAAAACCAAACTGTAGGTTATGGCGGCCTACCTGACCGTGACGGGAGAGTCACATTGGATGCCTGTATTATGGATGAATTCGGAAACTGCGGTTCAGTCGCAGCGCTGGAACATATCATGCACCCGATTTCTGTAGCCAGAAAAGTAATGGAAAACACACCTCACGTAATGCTGGCGGGAGATGGAGCTTTGCAATTTGCATTGGAAAATGGTTTTAAAAAAATCAACCTATTAACCCCGGAAGCAGAAAAAGCATGGAAAGAGTGGCTCGTTACTGCAAAATACAGCCCCGTCATGAATATTGAAAATAAGTCTTACGACAAGGCCGCACCGCAACGATTACCAGGCAATCAATATAATCACGATACAATCGGTATGCTTGCGCTGGATGCAAAAGGCAATTTATCGGGGGCTTGCACTACAAGTGGGATGGCTTATAAATTACATGGTCGTATCGGTGACAGTCCTATTATCGGAGCCGGTCTTTTTGTAGATAACGAAATCGGTGGGGCAACTTCAACTGGTGTCGGAGAAGAAGTGATACGGAATGTAGGCAGCTTTCTGGTGGTAGAGCTAATGCGTCAGGGTTATCCGCCGGAAGAAGCCTGCAAAGAAGCCGTTATGCGTATCATTAAAAAGAAACCGCAGACGGCTAAAGAAATACAGGTTGGGTTTCTGGCTCTCAATAAGAAAGGGGAATATGGAGCCTACGCTATCCAAAAGGGATTTAGCTTCGCGGTATGCAACCAGCAAAAACAGGATATATTAATCCCAGGAAAAAGTTATTACTAAACTGACATTTATGGAAAACAGGAACGTACAAATGGAAGTTTGTGCAAACGGCGTACACTCTGCGCTGATGGCCCAACAAGGTGGCGCAATCCGTGTGGAACTCTGTGCAAGCCTCACAGAAGGGGGTACAACGCCCTCCTATGGTGAAATTGCAGCCGCTGCAAAATATCTTGACATAGACGTATACCCTATTATCCGTCCCAGAGGTGGTGACTTTCTTTATTCGGAACTGGAATTTGAAATTATGAAGTCTGATATAATCAGCTGCAGAGCATTAAACTGTGCGGGGATTGTAACTGGAATATTAACAGCAAAAGGAGATGTCGATAAAAAACGTTGCACAGAATTGATTGAACTGGCGGGTCCTATGAAAATGGCATTTCACAGAGCTTTTGATATGACAAGGAACATGGAGCAGGCCCTGGAAGATTTAATAGAGCTAGGTTTTATACGTGTATTGACTTCCGGAGGCAAGGCTTCGGCAGATGATGGTTCGGATCGACTTAAAACATTGAATGCACAAGCTGCAGGCCGCATTTCCATAATGCCTGGAGCTGGTATCAACTCAGACAACATCAGGGGTATAATAGAAAAAACAGGTGCAAGAGAGTTCCATGCCTCCGCTCGCGGAAATACTGTCAGTCAGATGCAGTTCAGAAATACTGCACTCCAAATGGGAGGTCCTGCAGATGAATACAGCGGGTCTATGACCGACCCCCAGCTAGTCGAAAAATTACTCGAACTGGCAAACCATACGAAATAATCAAGCTAATATTCTATATTTGCGGCACTGATGAAGCACATACGTAATTTCTGCATAATTGCACATATTGACCACGGTAAGAGCACTTTGGCCGACCGTTTATTAGAATATACTAATACAATCACCCAACGGGAATCACAGGCCCAGTTACTGGATGACATGGATTTAGAGAGAGAAAGAGGCATAACAATCAAAAGCCATGCTATCCAGATGGACTATGTGGAAGATGGACAACCTTATATCCTCAACCTAATTGACACCCCGGGACACGTCGATTTTTCTTATGAAGTTTCCCGTTCAATTGCTGCCTGCGAAGGTGCATTATTGATCGTAGATGCTTCTCAAGGTATTCAGGCGCAAACTATTTCAAATCTTTATCTTGCATTAGAACACGATCTGGAAATTATTCCAATCCTGAACAAAATGGATTTGCCAGGCGCAATGCCGGAGGAGGTTAAAGACCAGATTATCGAATTGATTGGCTGTAAACGCGAAGATATCATACCTGCATCCGGTAAGACAGGTCAGGGTGTTCATGATATTTTGAAAGCAATTGTAGCCAGGGTTCCAGCACCAAAAGGAAATCCTGAAGGAGAATTACAGGCGCTAATCTTTGATTCGCAGTTTAATTCGTTCCGCGGTATTGTCGCTTATTTTAAAGTATTAAACGGTGAAATCCGTAAAGGCGATAAAGTTAAATTTGTGGCAACTGCAAAAGAATATATTGCTGAAGAAGTAGGTACACTTAAGTTAAAACAAACTCCAAAAGATGTCATCAAAACCGGTGACGTGGGATATATAATTTCGGGTATTAAAGAAGCTCGTGAAGTAAAAGTCGGAGATACGATTACCCATAAAGACCGTCCAAGCTCAGAACCTATCAAAGGTTTTGAAGAGGTTAAACCAATGGTATTTGCCGGTATTTATCCAGTAGATACGGATGAATTCGAAGAACTCAGGGAAGCGATGCACAAACTGCAGCTAAACGATGCTTCGATCGTATTTGAACCGGAATCTTCAGCTGCTCTGGGTTTTGGTTTCCGTTGTGGATTCCTTGGAATGCTGCACATGGAAATTATCCAGGAACGTCTTGAGCGCGAGTTTGATATGACAGTAATTACTACTGTACCCAACGTATCTTACCAGGCTATGACCACCAAAAATGAGTTGATCGTGGTTAATAACCCTTCTGACCTGCCTGATCCAAGTAAACTTGAGTATGTAGAAGAGCCTTATATCAAAGCAAACATCATAACAAAATCTGAATTCGTCGGTCCTGTGATGTCGCTTTGTATTCAGAAAAGAGGTATTATCGTGAACCAGAGTTATCTTACTTCAGATCGCGTGGAGCTGGTTTTTGAAATTCCAATGGGAGAAATCGTATTCGATTTCTATGACAGGTTAAAAACTATCTCTAAAGGTTACGCATCTTTTGACTACCACCAGATTGGTTACCGTAAATCTGATTTAGTCAGACTGGACATTCTTTTAAATGCTGAACCTGTAGATGCACTTTCTTCCTTAATTCACCGTAGTAATTCTTATGATTTCGGTAAAAGAATTTGCGAGAAATTAAGAGAACTGATTCCCCGCCAACAGTTTGAGATAATCATTCAAGCTTCCATTGGTGCAAAAATCATTGCCCGTGAGACAGTTAAAGCTTTACGTAAAGATGTAACGGCTAAATGTTATGGTGGTGATATTTCCCGTAAACGTAAATTACTTGAAAAACAGAAAAAAGGTAAAAAACGTATGCGTCAGGTTGGTAATGTGGAAATCCCGCAAACTGCATTTATGGCAGTACTTAAATTAGATTAATTTTTCAAAAATATATTAAAGCTTAGATATGCAGTTACTGGACGGAAAATCCGCATCGGAAAAGATTAAAGAGGAAATAGCAGTAGAAGCTGCTGAATTTCTTGAAAGTACCGGCAGACAGCCGCATTTGATGGCAATTCTAGTTGGTAACGATGGTGGCAGTGAAACATATGTAGCCAGTAAGATGAAGAATTGTGCCAAAGTGGGTTTTAAGTCTTCTCTCGTTCGTTTCGATAATACAGTTACTGAAGCCGAATTGCTGGCGAAAGTAGAAGAAATCAATCAGGATGAGTCTATAGACGGTCTGATAGTTCAACTACCACTTCCAGCACATATCGACCCAGAAAAAGTAACCGCGGCTATCGATTATAGAAAAGATGTCGATGGCTTTCACCCGGTTAACCTTGGGCGCATGATGCGTAATCTTCCATGCTTTATTCCCGCAACTCCTTACGGCATTCTATTATTGTTACAGGCTTACGGAATTGATACTGCAGGAAAACATTGCGTAGTTGTAGGACGTAGCAATATAGTTGGAAGCCCGATGAGTATATTGATGGCCAGAAACGCAAATCCAGGCAATTGTACGGTTACGCTGACGCATAGTAAAACTACCAATCTCAAAGAGATTGCTTTGCAGGGTGATATCATTATCGCAGCAATTGGCAGGAAGAATTTTGTTACTGCCGATATGGTTAAACCTGGTGCGATCATTATCGATGTTGGTATTAACAGAGAAACTTCTGAAACGACTAAGTCAGGTTTTAAATTATTTGGCGATGTTGATTTTGAAAATGTAGCTCCAAAAGCTTCCTGGATTACACCAGTACCGGGTGGCGTAGGCTTAATGACTATAGTCGGGCTATTAAAGAACACCTTGGCTTCGGCGAGAAAAGAAATCTATCAATAAAAAGTTTTTTCAATATATATAAAAGCCCCGTATACGGGGCTTTTATATACTTATTTACATTGGAATCTAAACACGCTATTTGTGTGTTTGTTGCGCCTGAGTACCGATATACCGGTCACCTACAATTTTCACTTTAGACAACTTATTAGTAATTTCCTGCAATTCCTGTGCGTCGAACTTGAAGTCGGCAGCCCACATATTTTCCTGTAAATGCGCCAGCTTAGTAGTCCCGGGAATCGGTACAATAAATGGTTTTTGTGCCAATAACCATGCTAGTGCCACCTGCGCTACTGTCAGCCCGCGTTGATCACCAAATTCTTTTAAAATATCTATTAAAGGCCAGTTAGCTATAATAGCTTCAGGTTGATATCTGGGCAGTGATGCTCTATTATCATTACTTGCTATATATGTCGTACGCTCGTTGATATATCCGGTTATCAGGCCACGGCTTAGCGGACTATATGGAACAAAGCCGATACCAAGTTCTTCACAGACTTTTATGACATCATATTCAGGTTGGCGGGTTACCAGAGAATATTCACTTTGTAGCGCTGTTATTGGTTGGACAGCATGTGCCTTTCGAATAGTTTCGCTGTTAGCTTCGCTCATCCCGAAATGCATTACTTTGCCTTCGCTTATCAAGTCTTTTACAGTTCCGGCGACGTCTTCAATAGGAATATTTGGATCAACTCGGTGCTGATAAAGCAGATCAATGTAATCTGTATTCAGTCTTTTAAGTGATTGCTCGACGACTTTTCTGATATTCTGCGGGCGGCTGTCCAGTCCTAATGTTGTCTTACCTTCTTTAAATCCGAATTTGGTAGCCAGAACAATCTCCTCCCTGAAAGGCCGCAGTGCTTCGCCAACCAGCTCCTCGTTAACTAAAGGACCATACGCTTCTGCAGTGTCAAAAAAGCTAACTCCAAGATCCTTTGCGCGACGAATTAAAGCTATCATCACCTTTTTATCGGGAATAAAACTACGGTGGTAACTCATTCCCATACACCCCAGGCCCAGCGAAGAGACTTCCAAACTATTTTTTCCTGATCCCAATATTCTTTTTCCGGGGGAGGGAGAGTTAAATGAAGTCGTAGTAATCGGGGCCCCACTTGCTAATGTAGGTCCTGCAATTAATATTGCTCCAAGAGTTATTCCATTTTTCAGGAAGTTCCGCCGGTCTGACGATTGGGAAATGTTTTGTCTGTTGCTGTCTCTTACTTCCATGTCTGTCGATTGTTTTAATATTGATTACGATTTAAATTAAGCAAAGCGCTACAGCACCAATATTTTCATTTAACCGGTGCCATACCCAATGCGGAAACTTCCAGTCTGCTATTACTTAATTTTCTATATTTCATAACACTATCATTAATCCCGCACTAATACAAAGGTCAGGTCTACCTTGCAATTGATAATTATATGAATTACTGGAATGTATACCATTATTACTGATCGGATAGTAACAGTAAGCCTACAATCCCAGGTATGCTATATTTGAAGAGATAAAAAATAATGACATGGAGAAGGTTTCAATGATCAACACGATCGCCCACTAAAGCGCATTAAATAATAATAAAACGCTGTATCCACTGGTCAATTAAAACGCATAAAAAGGCCCCGCTTCTTCTGGACGCGGGGCCTCTACAGCTAAAATACACCGATCTATTCAGACCGCTAAACTTCTATTTAATCAGCAGGCCTGGAAAAAGGCTCCCTTCTGTATCACGTAAATCAAGTTGGAGTAAATTCGAAATTAGGGGCGCAATATCCGTAAGCCCCGTTTCAGGAACCACTACACCTTTCTTTATTCCTTTTCCGAAAACTACAAAACCAGTCTGAATCTCTTTAAAATCAGGAAAGAATCCGTGAGTACCGCCGGAAGCAGGGCGAAGCAGGTTGCCAACGGCATCATTACCGAAAGTGAAACCTTGATTTGGTGCGAGCGCAAGTACAGCGTTTGGATCGGCACCAACTTCATCCAAGGCAGCTCTATCCTTTATTTCGAACATATGACGTTGTGCTGCCGGAAGTTTACTCAACAATTGCTTAACCTGATCCAGCGTTTTCTGGTCATTTTTGTTCTTCAGATGAAGAAATGAAGAGCCGCCCGAAGCATGAAAATAGGCTTTCCAGTTCTCTTTGTGCGCCGGGTCATATAGTCCTGCGGTAGTTAGCAATGTATTTGGCGAAATTGAAGTATGGATATCCACGAAGCCATGATCACCAGTAACAATCACAGTTGTATTGTCCTTAATCCCGGCTTTGTCGATTGCTTCAAGAATAGTTTTAATCCGGCTATCTGCACCCGCAACGGCTGCCCTGACTTTATCACCATCTCGGCCCTGTTCATGTTCAAAGTGGTCAACTGCAACAAGGTGTACTGCCAGGAATGATGGTTTATACTTCCTGATCACATAACTGCTCATTCTCGCTAGGTTCTCATCAATACTCAAATAGTCTCCGTCAAAATCAACTTCGTCGAGTCTACCAACTGCATTTTGCTCAAGCTCTTCATAAAATCCCTGAGGACTTGCATTTTCGCGCAATGCTTTGATCATGTTTCTGACACCGCCTTTTGTTTCCGGTAAATACCAGTATTCGGGAATATTATAAGTTGCAGGCCCCCCAACCGATACCGGCCAGAAAATAGATGCAGTTTTTAGTCCTTTTGCTTTTGCCAAACTGAATATTGTAGGTACTTTAATATTCTCGTAAGACCAGTTCCATTTCCCGGTCACTCCTAGTGGTTCTGCCGGTGTATTATAATACACGCCATGTTTGATCGGCTTTACGCCGCTGATCATTGTTGTATGCGAAGGATAGGTTACAGAGGGAAAAACCCCTGTAACACCATCTGCATACGCGCCATTTTCCATAGCCTGCCTCAAATTCACCATCGACCAAGAAGCATCTTTATAGAACTCCGGACGCAGACCGTCGACACTAATTAGAATAACATGTGAATCTTGCGCTTTTATTGTGTGATAACTTAGTAAAGCCAGTGCAAAAACGAATATCTTTTTCATAACATACAGAAATTAAATGTGGAGCAGGCTTTTAGAATTAGAATGCATACCTTAAACCTAATTGGATCTGATAAGGATTTCCATTTAAGTTAGACACCCCTGTTCCTTTATTCACATTATATACGTATTCCTTTTTAGCAGCGTCAAAGCTTTTAATAGAGTACAAGTTCTGTTTCCCCAAATCACTTCCAACGCCCCAGTCTTTCTTCAGTAAATTAGCGAAATTGAAGATATCTACAGAAACTTCAAGTCCATGACTTTTCTCAATTTTAAAACGCTTCGCCAGACGAATGTCGAATACGCCATAAAAACCGTTTACGCCACCGTTACGTTCCGCAACCTTACCCAGATTGTTATTGATATAATCTTTTACACTCTGCTTTGCATCGGGGTTATCCAGAATTGACTGTATCCCTGCACGCAAATACTCCGGTATTCTGGAATCAGCTGGATTATAAATATAAGCAAGGTCATTAGAGGAAACAAAATCTCCATTCACGTTACCGCTCACAGCCATTGAGTATCTTGTTCCTGAAATCCCGGAGAAACGTAAACCGAAAGTTACTCCCCATACGCTTGGCGCTGTACCGTAGAATACAGCCTTATGACGGAACTGGTTATTTGCGTAGCTCATTTTACTCAAATCACGCGGATCGTCTAATACCATTTGATCTAAGGTTGCTGTATTAGCTACGTTACCGTTATACGATGTATTATCCTTTGAGTCATTCCAGGTGTAAGAGAACGATACCTGGCCATCTTTGAAATAACGGTAGGTACCGTCAACTACAACTGCATACTGATTCTTCTTACCGTCACTCACTAGCTCAAGTACACGGCCAACTTCATTAGTTTTACGGCCATTGATCCAGTTCGTCGCTCCATTATTTGTATTAATACTGGATGCTGGTACATAGACGCCCCTGTTTGCTTCCGCCTCGATCGTAAAATAAGGTTTATCAACCATGTTACGATCTATGTACATATAGTTATTACGCGCCCAAGAAGCATAACCGCTGATACCAACCCTTAAACGGTCACTAAAAAAATGGTTATAAGAGAAGTTCGTTTTATAGATTTTCGGAACTTTAGCATCCGGACTGTTAGTGTTTATTGTAATTAGTTTTTCTACACCTTTGATATCAAATAATTCTGTTCCCGGAGCTGTAGAGGGGTCTTGCCTGTAACCAGGAAAATTAGGCGTAGGTACCAATGCACCCTGAATATCTACAGATGCCACTCTTGAACCATCAAACAACATATTGTTGATCATCGAATAAGGATTAAGATTCGACCCGAAAAGACCACCACCAAAACGGATGATATCTTTTTTCTGCTCATTGATATCCCATGTAAACTGAACTCTTGGCTGGAATTGTAATGTATTGATACTATTGTCTGTACGTATACCTAATTTGTCGTTTACTAACTGATTAAAGTTTGCTTTGTTTAGATATTGTGTATTGTCAAGACGAAGACCCGCCATCATATCCAGACCCGGGGCAAGTTTAGTTTCCATCTGTGCGTATAAGCCCGAACTGAGTGAATTAACGCGAGTACTAGGGTCATCTACAATATTGATCTCTCTGGCATAACGGTAAGGGGTAAGGTTGTTAAAGTTATCCATTCCGGTAAAATAGAAACGTCCGTTCATTTCACTGCCATATCGGGAATGCATTGTATTATACATCAGGTCGACACCGAAAGTGAAATTGATTTTTTCTGTGTTATAATATAAGTTGTTGACTAACTGTACCACGTTACTCTTGAACCACTCCGGCGCAAACCGCTGTCCGCCGAGTTGAATTGAATTGAAATAGGTATTTTCACCTGCGACAGATTCCACATTCTCAACAATTGCACGCGGTATGCTTGCGGAAGGTAATTCTGAATTCGGTAATACTTCTACGTTCTCAAAAAAGTGCTGTAATTTCAATTCATTAGTCAACTTAGGGCTCAATACTGAGCGTAGTGATGCCATTAAACTGTTATCTGTCTTTTTACGGTTAATATAAACTTCGTAAAGATTTATACCTGAGTTATCTCCTTCAGACTGATTATCCATTTCATGAACAAAGTTATCTCTGATAGTCAAGAGGTTTCTTGAATCCAACTGCCAATCTACCCTCGCAAATAGAGCGTCAGTACCTTTTTTCTTACCGAATGAACCAAACTGAGGATTGTTACTTAACCCATATTTTGATCTTCCGATCTCCGAAAATTTATCAAGTGTCGCCTGCGTAACTTTATAAGCAGCTTCGTCTGCAGAAGATTGAATATTAGCAATATTCAAAGGTCTTGAATCCGCCTGGTGATCCCATGCTACAAAAAAGTGAGCACGATCTTTAACAATTGGGCCACCCAGTGAAAACCCATATTGATAGGTAGAAAAATCCTGGGTTCTTTTATTACCCCTTAAATCATACGGGCTGGATAACTGATCATTACGCATAAAGGTGAAAGCACTTCCTGACAGCTGGTTCGTACCTGATTTTGTAACCGTACTGATTGTACCCCCACCCGCTCTGCCATTCGTCACATCATACTCATTTGTTACGACTTTAAATTCACGTATAGCTTCCATTGAAATAGAATATGCACTACCGGTAGATCCACCTGCAATCGTGCCTCTTGAAGTCATACCATCAATTGTGTAATTTGTCGAAGAGGCCAACTGACCGCCTAAACTGCTTCCATTACTCAAGGGAGAAAGATCAATTAATGAAGTAAAATTCCTACCGTTCACCGGGAGCTTCGCGATATCTTTCGCAGTTATCGGAGTAGAAGAACCCAAAGTTTTAACCGTATTCTTTAACGAATTTGCGACAACTTCTACAGCCTTCATTTCAGTAGCATTGCCTTCCATCTTGAAATTTATTTCTAACTGATCACCGAGGTTTAACGCATAACCGGTTTTCTTTTGTTCGCCATAACCGATGTAATTTACAGCAATAGAATAAGGTGATCCAAGAGGTAATTGCTTAATTATGAAATCCCCTTTTTCATTAGTCATCGTTCCGGTGGAGAAACCAGTAGATTCATTTTTAACTTTTACACTGGCGCCGATAAGCGGTTTGGAGTTTTCATCGAGCACTTTTCCAATAATAATAGCCTGGTTACCCTGCGCAAACAGACCTGTGCCGGTGCAGAAAAGGAGCATACAACAGGTCAAAAGTCTGGTAATTAATTTAGTCATCTTTGTTTTTAATTTGTGTTTGGTTTGTGTTTATAGGAATTGAGTTTAATCTGGTCAAGACATAGTTTCCCCTGTCCCTTAAAAAAGCAGGGAAAATGGCATTTAAGCCTTAGGCATTCCGGTAAATAGTGGCTTAATTATAAGTCGAGCGTACGGGCAATCGAAGAGGCTATCTTCGCGGTACTCTTACGGCTAATCTGTTTGATCTTTTCTGCAGATTCCAGCTTCATCGAAGTGAAAAATTGGTTGCCGGTCAGCACTTCTTTCTGATCCTGATCATATAACGTATAGCTGACAATATGAAAAACTGTTCGCATTGGCTGTTCCTGCCTTTTCAGATAATGCTGATTAATAACCAACAGATATTTTGCATTTTCTTTGTTTAGTGCTTCTTTATAGGTATCCACAGGGATTTTCGAAAGACTTGAATTGCAGTTCTCCCCTTCCCCGTGAAATTCGATTTTATCTGCCAGTTTTTCAGAGGTAGACTGACTATTCTCTGTAATAAATTTACAAGCACTTTTCGGCAACGCTTCCGCAATGTTCTTTGCGATAATTGTGTTAAATTTCCTAACGACGCTATCCACATTTATTCCGGTTTCCTCGGCTATACTCGCATCGTAATAATAATTAGACCTGATATTATCATTTAATCCTACTATCAGAATCTGCACTTCACCTTTTTTTGCAGGCAACTTCTCTTCTGCGAAGGTGAAAAATGTGATGAAGGTCAACGCTAACAGGAATATGAACAATTTAATGTCTTTCATGGCTTATTTATTTAAGGGCGAAAGTACAAGGGCAATATTATTTACAGATTAAATACAAATCAAATTGTACCACCGGTTCATCTAAAAACAGGGGATCAACAGAATTTTTAAATTGAATGTAAAGTCTGGATAAACAAATCTTACATCCGAATACCACGGTTCTTTTTCTGGAACTCTCACCAGCCTTTTGTATTTTTAGAAAAATATCACACCATTTCAAAAATTGAAAAATCTCCAAGTCGTAGCCGCCATTATTATATATCAGGGTAAAATTCTATGTGTGCAACGTGGCAGACACGAATTTGATTATCTGAGTGATAAATTTGAATTCCCTGGTGGTAAAGTTGAGTCCGGTGAAACCGGCGAAGAAGCACTAATAAGAGAAATTAAAGAAGAATTATCAATGGATATCCGCATAGATTCTCTTTTTTGCACGGTAGAGCATCAATATCCAGACTTCTTCATTGAACTTAACTGCTTTATATGCCGCGTGAGCTCATACCGGCATACCCTTCATGTCCATCAGCAATCTGCTTGGATGGATCCAGGCCTGCTCGCAGAATTAGACTGGGCAGAAGCAGATTTGCCAGCCGTTTACCAGCTCATCGTGGAAAAACCTTTCTAAAGCCGGCGTCACCTTAATTGAAATGGAAGTCGTGTTTAACGGCCAAAAAAACGTTTAAAAAGATTTTCCTTTATCCCTGCATATAGTCCATCACTATCTATTCTCAAAGGATAAATATCAATATAGTCTCCTTGTCCCTCCGCACCTCGTCCGTTCTCCAGGTTATAACCATACCGGTGTAAGGGGCAGATAAGCATTCCTTTTTTACACCAACCGCCGCTTAATTGCCCCCCGGCGTGCGGGCAGCTTCTCTGGGTTAAATACAATTTTCCTTCATGACGGATTAAACATAGCTTTTTACCCGCAACTGCTACGGGCACTATAAATTCTTCATCACGAGGAATTTCAATTTCAAGTTTATGCCAACGCAGGGTTCTCATATCAGCTAAAGTACATTTTTTGACATTCAAACTGCTTAGCGTTTGAAAAATTCCTGTTTGCCGTGTATATTTTAATTAACTTTGCATCTTTCTTATGGCACACAATATTCCCGCAGACGGCACATTACTTCCATTAATGGAAGAATTCTACACAATTCAGGGTGAAGGTTATAACACAGGTAAAGCTGCATACTTTATTCGTTTAGGAGGCTGTGATGTGGGCTGTCACTGGTGTGATGTTAAAGAAAGCTGGGACGCAGAACTACATCCGCTCACCTCTTCAGATGATATTGTCGCTAAAGCGGAAACCTTCCCTGGAAAAGCAGTAGTCATTACCGGCGGAGAACCTTTGATCTATAATCTTGATTATCTAACTGCCAAACTCAAGGAGAAAAACATTCTTACGTTTATTGAAACCTCCGGAGCCTATCCACTTTCAGGACATTGGGACTGGATATGCCTCTCTCCAAAGAAATTTAAAGCGCCAAGACCAGATATTACACCTTTCGCAAACGAACTTAAAGTTATTGTATTTAATAAGAGTGACTTTGAATGGGCTGAGAAATACGCTGAAACTGTTTCACCTGGCTGCAAACTTTATTTGCAACCAGAATGGTCAAAGGCACAGGAAATAACGCCACTGATTGTAGAATATGTAATGGCAAATCCAAAATGGGAAATTTCGCTTCAGACACATAAGTACCTGAATATCCCATAATATAACTTTCAAAGTTGTACAAAAAAAAGCCCGGTCTGGAGGCAGACCGGGCTGAAATACAGTGCATTATTAAAAATTTACTGCTTTCCGGATTCTGATCAATTTGACCAGTAAGTCTTCCAATAAGTCAATCTGCAACATATTAGCACCATCAGATTTAGCATTTGCCGGGTCGGGATGTGTTTCAATAAATAAACCATCTGCTCCTACAGCAATAGCTGCCTTACTAATAGTTTCTATCAATTGTGGTTTTCCACCCGTTACACCGGTACTCTGATTAGGCTGCTGTAAGGAATGAGTAACATCCATTACTACAGGAACATCAAAAGACTTCATCTCGGGAATACCACGATAATCGACAATCAGATCCTGATACCCGAACGTATTACCTCTATCTGTAAGTATTACCTTATTATTACCTTCGGAAACAATCTTCTCTACCGCAAATTTCATTGAACCTGCTGATAAGAACTGTCCTTTTTTCACATTAACAACTTTGCCTGTTTTGGCAGCAGCGATAAGTAAATCAGTCTGACGGCAAAGAAAAGCGGGAATTTGTAACACATCTACATAAGCTGCAGCCATTGCGGCCTCTTGACTTTCGTGAATATCGGTAACAGTGGGCACACCAAAAGTCTTCCCTACTTTTTCAAGAATCTTTAGTGCTTTTTCATCTCCAATTCCTGTAAAAGAATCGCCTTTGGAACGATTAGCTTTACGATAGGAGCCTTTAAAAATATATGGAATTTCCAGCTTATCTGTTATATGAACGATTTTCTCTGCAATTCTGAGTGCCATTTCTTCACTTTCGATCGCACATGGACCTGCCATTAAAAAGAAATTATCAGATGCTGTATGTTTTAACTGTGGTATATCGAAATTGATCATTAGTTTTAGTTTCCTAGTTCTGACATGAACTTAATTCTCATTAATTGTATTTCTTCGCGGGTATAATCAGTTTCCCCTAAATCTTTCAGGGCCGCGTCTATAGAGTCATTTTCCGCAGCACGGAAATAATCAAAGACTTCATCCTGACGGTCATCATCCAATATCTCATCAACAAAATAATTCAGGTTTAGTTTAGTTCCTGAATTCACAATTGCTTCAATTTCCTTCAGGATTTCATCGTAAGTGATCCCTTTAGATCTGGCAATATCTTCAAGCCCAATCTGCCTGTCCACATTTTGTATAATAGAAACCTTCAGCTGCGATTTATTCGCCTGTGTTTTGATAATTAAATCAATTGGACGTTCAATATCATTATCAGCCACATATTTTTTAATTAACTCCAGAAATGGTGCACCAAATTTCATTGCTTTTCCATTTCCCACTCCGGAAATTTGTTTCAATTCGTCGGGGGCAATTGGATAGTGCGTACACATTTCTTCCAATGAAGGATCCTGAAATACTACAAACGGAGGTACATTTTTCTGCTTTGCAATTTTCTTGCGAAGATCTTTCAGCAGTTGTAAAAGTTGTATGTCTAAAGTACCTGTTCCATGTTTTACATCATCCTCATCGTCATCCGGTGAACTCTCAATAGGTTCATTAAGGATAAATTTAATATTATAAGGAGATTCGATAAATTCTCTGCCTGATTTAGTCAGCTTCAGTAAACCATAATTATCGATATCCTTCGAAAGAAAATTATTCAGAACAGCCTGTCTGATTACAGACTTCCAGACATTTTCTCCTTCAGATTTCCCCCATCCAAATTCCTTCAGTTTGTTGTGTTCGTAGGCTATCGTTTGAGCAGTCTCCTGCCCCATCAAAACATTCAGAATATGAGCATCATCGAACTTTTCCCCCATCTGTCCGATCATCGTAAGAACAGTTTTAAGTTGTTCTTCTGCCTCGAAGAGTTTTTTTGGTTTTTTGCAATTATCGCACATGCAGTTACAACCGGTCTCATTGAAGTTTTCTCCAAAATAATGGAGAATCTGCTTCCTGCGACAAACACCGGATTCAGCATAATCGATTACTTCTTTAAGGATTTGCGTTCCGATTTCTCTTTCTGCCACTGGTTTATCCTTCATGAATTTAGCAAGCTTGTCCACATCTTTTTGTGCGTAAAATGCAATACAAATCCCCTCGCCTCCATCTCTGCCTGCGCGACCAGTTTCCTGATAATATCCCTCCATACTTTTTGGGATGTCGTGGTGCATTACAAACCGAACATCTGGCTTATCAATCCCCATTCCAAATGCAATTGTAGCAACAATGACTTCTGCATCTTCCATTAGAAATTTATCCTGTGTGTCTGCTCTCACCTTTGGTTCCAGTCCGGCATGATAAGGTAATGCCTTTATTCCATTCAGATTCAGTGCCTCAGCCACTTCTTCAACCTTTTTACGGCTCAAGCAATATATAATTCCTGATTTACCAGTGTTATATTTAATGTAGCGGATAATTTCTTTAATTACATCCCTTTTAGGACGTACTTCGTAAAAGAGGTTTGGTCTGTTAAAAGAAGATTTGAAAAGAGTGGCATCTGACATCTGCAGATTCTTGATAATGTCTTGCTGTACCTTGGGTGTAGCTGTTGCAGTTAATGCAATAATCGGGATATCTGGTCCCAGGCCGCTGATCACCTGGCGTATTCTCCGGTATTCCGGACGAAAATCATGTCCCCATTCCGAAATACAATGGGCTTCATCTACCGCAACAAAAGATATTTTGATGAGCTTCAGGAATTCGATATTATCTGCTTTAGATAAAGATTCCGGCGCTACATATAGTAATTTCGTCTGACCATTCAGTAAATCACTTTTAACTTGAGCAATTTCCGACTTATTCAGGGAAGAATTCAAAAAGTGAGCAATACTATCACTCCCTCCGAATGCTCTCAGCTGATCCACCTGGTTCTTCATCAGCGCAATTAGCGGTGATATCACGATCGCAGTACCTTCACTCATTAATGCCGGTAGTTGATAACAGATGGATTTCCCACCACCTGTCGGCATAATCACAAAGGTATTTTTGCGCTCAAGAACATTGGTAATAATTGATTCCTGATCGCCTTTAAAATTGTCAAAACCAAAAAAGGTTTGCAGGTTGTCAAACAACGACTTTTTCACGTCCATTTTGTGTATAAAATATTCAGTGCTATTTTTGATTCAAAATAACATAATTTTGCATCAACTAATGCATTATTGTACTAAATAATTCTCTTTGAAAAGTAAAAAATCAATTATCAGTGCGGCGATCAACACTTTACAGATGGAAGCCCAGGCAATCCTTGGACTTATCGACTACATAAATGAAGATTTTACCACGATAGTATCCAGAATTATAGCCTGTGAAGGCCGAGTAATCGTAACTGGAATTGGGAAAAGCGCAATCATTGCGCAAAAAATCGTTGCTACTTTCAATTCTACGGGTACGCCTTCGAGTTTTATGCACGCGTCTGATGCAGTGCATGGAGACCTTGGAATGATCCGTCAGGAGGATATCGTTATCTGTATTTCCAAGAGTGGAAATACCCCCGAAATTAAGGTGCTGATACCCCTTCTGAAGCACGCAGGCAATCTCCTGATTGGCATGGTGGGTCAATTAGAATCGGAACTGGCTTTACAAGCCGATTTCATTCTCAATACGACGATTGAAAAAGAGGCCTGTCCTAATAACCTTGCGCCTACAACAAGCACGACTGCTCAGCTTGCTTTGGGTGACGCTTTGGCTATTAGCCTACTGATAGCCAGAGACTTCAATGCAGATGATTTTGCAAAATATCATCCTGGTGGATCTTTGGGTAAACGTTTATTCTTAAAAGCTGGTGATCTCGCTTCAAAAAACGCAAAACCCACTGTATCACCTAATTCCGCAGTAAAGGATGTAATCATAACAATTAGTAAAAACCGTTTAGGTGCAGCTGTTGTTGTTCGAGATGAACAGATCATCGGAATAATTACAGATGGAGACATTCGGAGAATGTTAGAAAAGTATACTGATCTTACGAATCTGACTGCAAAAGATATCATGAATTCATCTCCAAAAACAGTAGATAAAAACACCCTGGCTGTACAAGCATTCGAACTGATCCGTTCAACTAATATTACTCAATTATTAGTTACCGAAAACAATAGCTATTTTGGTATCTTACATTTGCACGACCTTCTGCATGAAGGATTACTCTAAACGATGTCTAATCACAATATGAACTCAAACAATTACGCATTAATAATGGCTGGCGGAGTCGGAAGCCGCTTCTGGCCTGTAAGTAGAATTGAACATCCAAAGCAATTCATTGATTTTTTTGGAGTAGGAAAAACACTTATCCAAAGTACTTACGAACGATTTCTTAAAATTTGTCCGCCTGAAAATATTTTTGTTGTAACTAATGAGATCTATATAGATAAAGTTAAGGAACAACTACCCGAATTAAAATCAAATCAGATTCTGGCAGAACCGATTATGCGTAACACCGCACCTTGTGTGGCCTATGGTTCTATGAAAATTGCAGAACTTAATCCAAATGCAACCATTGTTGTTGCTCCTTCTGATCATACGATTTCAAATCTGGATGCTTTTATAGCTGCAATTAATCAATCACTTGATGCAGCCAGGGAAAATGAATGTCTGATCACTCTGGGTATAAAACCAAGCCGCCCGGACACCGGATATGGCTACATACAGTACGTCGAACAGACTCTGGAGAAGGATCCTGAAATTCATAAAGTTAAAATATTCACAGAAAAACCGAATATAGAACTAGCAAGATCTTTTGTGCAAAGCGGTGATTTTCTTTGGAACGCCGGTATTTTTATCTGGTCTGCCAAAGCAATTAATAATGCATTCAGTAAACATCTGCCGGAAATGTACGAGATTTTCCACCTTGGCGCATCGGCGTATAATACGCCAGATGAAAAGAACTTTATCGGAAACGCTTATTTACAGTGCACCAATATTTCAATAGATTTTGGAATCATGGAAAAGGCAGACAATGTTTATGTATTACCTGCAGACTTTGGCTGGTCCGACCTTGGAACATGGGCGTCAATTTACGATATGGCTGAGAAAGATTATGTCGGTAATGCCGTTATCCCATCAGAACAGGTAATGATGTTTAACTCTTCCAATTGCATGGTCAATGTCCCTGAGGATAAACTGGTTATCCTGCAGGGTTTACATGATTATATTGTTGTGGAGGCGAATAACACATTATTAATCTGCCCTAGAACAGAGGAGCAAAGTGTTAAACAGATTGTCGCAGACGTTAAGTCTGTATTTGGACAGAAATTTATCTAAGCATTAACACGCTGTCTGATAGCTTCATAAAGTATAACTCCAGTCGAAACAGATACATTTAGCGAACCAATCTCACCGAACATTGGGATCTTCGCTAAATGATTCGCCATGCGCATAATTTCATTAGATATTCCTTCATCTTCCGCACCCATTACAATTGCAGTTGGCGCAGTATAGTCCGGAGCATAAATCAGATCGTTAGTTTTTTCCGTACAGGCGACGATTTGTAATCCGCACTCTTGAAGATATAGCGCAACTTTATGTAAGTTCTGATGACGGCAAACAGGGATTGTAAATAAAGCTCCCGCTGATGTCTTAATAGCATCGGCATTGATTTGAGCAGAATTTTTAGCTGGTACCACTATAGCGTGCACACCCGTACATGCCGCAGTTCTGGCAATTGCACCCATATTCCGGACATCGGTAATTCCATCAAGAATAAGAATTAGCGGTACTTCACCCTTTTCATAAATTAACGGAATAATATCCTCAATCTTTTGAAAGGTAATAGCTGAAATCACAGCTATTACACCCTGGTGATTTTTAAGGGTCATTCGGTTCAGTTTCTCAACCGGAACATTATGAACCGGGATATCAGTGTTCTTTAACAAGCCTTTAAGCTCTGGGATAATCTCCCCTGTCAATCCCCGCTGCATATATATACTTTCGATATCCTTACCGGCTTTAATCGCCTCTATAACTGCGCGGATACCAAATACAAATTCGTTATTTTCTTTAGGTCTTGACGACCTTTTAAAGTTTTCCATTGAGCTTATTTTACGCACAAAAATAGCTGAAATAATCAGATTTGCCCTCATGGTTAATCAATTATCGGTTTCAGCATCCTAAAATCAGAAACTCAACGCGGATTAAAACAGTTTGAAATATCAAATTTTCGATTCCAAAATCTGTATCAAATTCCAGATAAAAAAATTATAAACTGATAAATAATGTTTAAAAACAATTCCGTAAGGCCTGCAATTTTTATCTATTTTTGTATCTATGAATACGGATAACGGAACACAGGGCCAGGATAGGCAGAGCTATAGCTCTACCCGTAAAAACAGGCTTGGCGCACCCATGAATACTCTGGGAAAAATACCTCCACAGGCGATTGATTTGGAAGAGGCGGTTCTCGGGGCTCTGATGCTAGAGAAAGATGCCTTATCTACCGTAATTGATATTCTTAAGCCTGAAGTTTTTTATCAGGAATCTCATAAAAAAATATTTGAAGCAATTGCTTTACTGTTCCAGAAATCTAAACCTGTCGATATTCTGACAGTGACTTCTGAACTGCGAACACTTGGCACGCTGGAAATGGTAGGCGGCGCTTATTATATAACCAATCTCACCAATCGCGTTGCTTCTGCTGCAAATATTGAATACCATGCCAGAATCATTTCTCAGAAATATATTCAGCGTGAGCTGATCCGTATTTCTACTGAAATTATACAAAATGCCTATGAAGATACAACAGATATCTTCGATCTGCTGGATACTGCAGAAAAAGGCCTATTCGATATTGCGCAGAATAATCTTCGACGGGACACTCAGAAAATGGACGAGATTATTAAACAATCTCTTGCTACGTTAGAAGAACTACGGACAAAATCTGACGGTTTAACTGGCGTACCTTCCGGGTTTACAGCTTTAGACAGAATTACTGGTGGGTGGCAGCCTTCAGATTTAGTTATCATCGCAGCACGTCCCGCCATGGGTAAGACCGCTTTTGTATTAACGTGTGCAAGAAATGCATCTGTCGATTTCAAAAGACCAGTTGTTGTTTTCTCTTTAGAGATGTCATCAGTTCAGTTGGTTAATCGTCTGATCTCAGGTGAAACTGAAATTGAACAGGAAAAAATACGGAAAGGTAATCTCGCTGAATGGGAATGGCAGCAATTACACAGCAAAATTGGCACCTTAACCGAGGCTCCGCTGCTGATTGATGATACACCTGCACTGAACATTTTCGAATTCAGAGCTAAATGCAGAAGACTCAAATCTCAATACGACATACAAATGATCATCATTGACTATTTACAGTTAATGCATGGTAAAGGCGAAGGACAGAGTGGTGGTGGAAATAGAGAGCAGGAAATTGGCAGTATTTCGAGAGCGTTGAAATCCGTAGCAAAAGAGTTGAACATTCCTGTTTTAGCGCTATCTCAGTTAAGTCGTGCAGTCGAGTCCAGACCAGGTGTAAATGGTAAAAGGCCATTACTATCCGATTTGAGGGAATCCGGTTCCATTGAGCAGGATGCAGATATGGTGTTATTCCTATACCGTCCGGAATATTACGGTATTACAGAAGATGAAAGTGGAAGATCACAGGCAGGCGTCGGAGAAGTAATTATAGCAAAACACAGGAATGGTGAAACGGGAATTGTACCGCTTAGATTCATTGGTAAATACGTGAAATTCACCGATCTAGAGGAAGATTTCATGCCTCCTAATTCATTCTCAATGGATCCTGCTGCTGGAATGATGCCTTCTGCAGACTTTGACAGACCTTCGGGAAATGTGATCATCAAACCTTCAAGAATGGATGATTTTAATGACGAAGATGCACCTTTTTAAGGTTTAAATCTATTAAGAAAAGCCTGCTTGTAACAAAACAAGCAGGCTTTTTAATTTTAAACGGTTAAATCAGATAACCAAGTAGGACACCGGCAAGTATGATAAAGGGCGGACTGATTCTGGTGAAATTCAGAATCAGAAAAGTTATGATCACCAGAGTGATTGACAATATATCAAACCCAATAGGCTGAAATAACAGAAAAAATGCAGCAATAATAAAACCAACGCTAACTGCATTTATGCCAGATAATGAACGCTTGATTCTCGTTATTTTTTTGAGATCTTCCCAGAAAGGAACAATAAAAAGCACCAGAATCAAACCCGGCAGATTAATACCAAATACCCCTATAAAACCACCCGCAATCTGACCGTAAATTCCATATCCGAAATTCTTCATACTCAGCGTACCTAGGTAACTTGTAAAACTAAATGTAGGTCCGGGTAGCACCTGCTGCAATGCAAATCCCGAAAGAAATCCAGAAGACGTCAAGTAGTGCTTCATCTGCACAAATTCTGTAAACATCAACGGCACCAGCACCTGCCCCCCTCCGAATATAAGAATCCCGTTCCTGTAGAAATTCTCAAATAACCTAACCGGTAGGCTAAAAGGCGAAGTTCTGTTTATTATAGCACCCAATAACGCCAGGAATAATAATAATCCAAGAAAGTAACCCAGCTTCTTTGGATTGATATTAGAAAGCAGTTTAGTTCTGATCGCGCTTTCTTCCCCATGGGTCTCCAGCGCAGAAGAGATCATTCCACCCACTAATATAGCTAAGGGGAAGACATATGCATTTCGCAAGACAAGGGTCACTATAGCAGCGGCGATAGCTAAAAACACAGAGATCTGATTGACAAGCACCTTTCTGGAAAGATGATAAGCTCCAAAAGCGACAATGCCCAATGCTATCGGCTGAATGTATTTGAGTATAATTATAAACTTTTCCTTCTGGTCAAACTGGGCGAAATATATCCCCGCCAGCGTCATCACGGCAGCAGAGGGAATAATCCAGATTAAGAAGGTCAGTAAGGCCAGTTTTAACCCACCAACCTTATAAGCAATACCTACCAGCGTCTGTGTAGATGCCGGACCCGGCAGTATTTGAGCCAGCGCATTTAGTTCCAGTAATTCTTCCTCAGTTACAAAAGGTGTTTGCTTTACAAAATATTTAAGCAATAAAGAGATATGCGCCTGTGCTCCTCCAAAAGCTGAAATAGTAAAGAGCAGTACATCTTTAATAAAAAGTAGTTTTCGACTTGCTTTCATTGGGGTTAATCATCTTCGTAATCCAAACCCGCCGCAGAATTATACGCTCCCTGCAGCTCAGAAAACGCGTGCCGGTCGCCTTTATCTCTTGCCGCTTTCATCCCCGCCTGATAAATTTCGACCGCCCGCTCCTGCTGACCTACCTGCTGATATAATTTACCCAGATGATAGTATGTTCCTACGTAATCAGGATGTTCCGCAACAAGTTTCAGATAGTAGTGAAAAGCATTGTCAGTATCTTTTAAACTGTTATATTCTGTAGCGAGTGCATATAATATAAATGGATCTTGAGGTTCGTTTGTTAAAAACGCTAATAACTTGGTTAATCGGGTACTTTGCATTTTAAATCCCTGCTTTTTTAATTAGATTTGCAAAAAGAAATTTCATGAAACTGTTATCATTTCAAGCCAATTTGAACCAATAATAGCTGATCTCAGCTTCATTAATTTAAACAACTTATCATATGAAAATATTAGTTTGTATCAGTCATGTGCCCGACACAACCACAAAAATAACTTTTACTAACGATAATACACAATTCAATACAGCCGGTGTTCAGTATATTGTGAACCCTTATGATGAATTGGCTTTATCGAAAGCTATAGAACTATGCGAAGGCGGAAAAGGCACTGTTACAGTGGTGAATGTTGGCGACAGCTCAACTGACCCGACCATTAGAAAGGCATTAGCCATAGGTGCTGATGATGCCGTAAGAATTAATGCAGTACCTAGAGATGCGTACTTTACAGCATTCCAAATTGCTGAATATGCTAAAACCACTGATTTTGATATGATCCTGACCGGCCGTGAATCTATCGACTATAATGGTGCGCAAGTTGCTGCTATGGTAGGCGAATTCCTGGATATCCCATCTATCTCTATTATAAAAAAACTGGATTTTGACGGGTCGTCTGCAGTCCTAGAAAGAGAAATTGAAGGCGGTAAGGAAGTTGTGAATGTTTCCGGTAAATTTGTTGCGAGCTGCGCCGAAGGTGTAGCCGAACCAAAAATACCTAACATGCGCGGTATCATGTCCGCGAGAAGTAAACCATTGGTTGTTATTGAGGCAGCTCCTATAGATGAAGTTGCTAAAATTGTTCAGTTTGAAACTCCGCCTGCACGTGGCGCAGTTAAATTGATTCCAGCAGAGGATGCAGCCAGCCTTATCAGTCTGCTGCATACAGAAGCAAAGGTTATCTAAGAATAGAGAAACTATTATTTAAAACGGGTATCCGGACATTATTTAACTTTTGATAGGTCCATCCTGATTAGAAAATTTTAAGAAAAGAATTATGTCAGTTTTAGTATATGTAGAACAAGTCGAAGGTAAGTTTAAGAAATCTGTTTTTGAAGCAGTATCTTATGCTAAAGCCATTGCAGATCAGACAGGAACAAACCTTACTGCAGTTTCTATTGGCCAGGTTGAACAGGGTCAGTTAGAAGAACTGGGACAGTATGGCGCTTCAAAAGTATTAAACGTTGAGGCCGGAGAGTTAAAGAATTTCGTAAATCAGGCATACGCAGCAGTGATAGCCGAAGCGGCACAAAAAGAAAGTGCAGACATCATCGTTCTTTCTAACTCATTTTCTGGAAAAGGACTTGCGCCACGTATTGCCGTCAAACTTAAGGCGGGCCTAGTTGACGGTGCGGTAGAATTACCAAAGATTGATGGCGGTATTTTCCAGGTAAAAAAGACAGCTTTCTCCGGAAAAGCATTTGCTGTTACTGAACTTACATCGGCAGTTAAGGTCATTGCACTAAACCCTAATGCTTTTGGCATTAAGGATGCACCTGTCAGTGTTGAAGTTGAAAGCTTCAGTCCTGCCCTGCAGTCTAAAGATCTGGTTGCTGTTATCAAAGAAATCGTGAGAGCGACTGATAAAGTAACATTACCTGATGCGGAAATCGTTGTTTCTGGCGGAAGAGGCTTAAAAGGCCCTGAAAACTGGGGAATGGTAGAAGAGCTTGCCGGTTTACTCGGTGCTGCCACTGCCTGCTCAAAACCTGTGTCTGACGCCGACTGGAGACCACATTCAGAACATGTAGGACAAACTGGTATTGCTATTAGTCCTAATTTATATATTGCTATCGGTATCTCCGGTGCTATTCAGCACCTGGCTGGAGTAAGCTCTTCTAAAGTTATTGTTGTAATTAACAAAGACCCGGAGGCTCCGTTCTTCAAGGTAGCTGATTATGGAATCGTTGGAGATGCCTTCGAAGTCGTTCCTCAACTTATTGAGGCTTTAAAAAAACATCAAGCCTAGTATAAATATTTGGCGGAGTTTTTGACTTCGCCAAATATTCATCATTATGAAAAAAGTAAAACTAGACATTGTTGGCTTATCTTACAGCCAAACCCAGTCAGGAGCATATGCACTTGTACTAGGAGAAGTAAATGGCAGAAGACGTTTACCGATCATTATCGGTGCTTTTGAAGCACAGGCAATCGCCATAGAAATTGAGAAAATGACGCCGAGCCGTCCACTCACTCATGATTTGTTTAAAACATTTGCAAATACATATCATATAGAGATCAAAGAAATTCTGATCTATAATCTGGTTGACGGTGTTTTCTATGCAAAATTAATCTGTACGGACGGACAACGTACCGAGGAGATTGACGCCAGAACATCTGATGCTATTGCGCTCGCAGTCAGATTTAACTCCACAATCTACACTTACGAATTTATCCTTTCATCTGCTGGAATAGTAATTGAAGGTAATGACTTCGTATTTCTTGAAAACATGGATAGCCTTGGGAAAGAACAAGCTATTGAATCCATAGATCCTAAAACCCCTGCAAGTAATTACAGTAATCTCAGTTTAGAGGAATTAAATCAGAAACTTCAGGAAGCTATTGCTGATGAGGCGTATGAAAAAGCTGCACGAATCAGGGATGAAATAAACAAAAGAAATTCATCTCAATAGTATTACAATAAATTTTATACTTACCAATATCACCCCCAACTTTCTTATTTGATTATTTTTTATGGAGCGTTTTCACGGAATACTAGGCATCTTATTTATCTTGGGCCTAGCGTATCTTTTTTCCAATAACAAGAAAAAGATAAACTTCAGACTTGTAGCCAGTGGTTTAACTTTGCAGGTACTGATTGCCGTTCTAATTTTGCGTGTGTCCCCAGTGCAGCACTTCTTCGAATTCCTTGGTAAAGGAATGCAGAAAATCGAACAATTTGCTAAAAAAGGTGTCGACTTTGTATATGGTGGAGTTGCAGTGATTGGCTTTGACGGTCAGCCACATGCTTACGCCGTACCAGAGAGTTTTGTATTTGCATTTAACGTCACCGCAACTATTATTCTGGTTTGCGTACTGGTGGCGGTTTTCTATCATTTCGGAATTATGCAACGCATAGTAGCGGTCATCGCTAAAGGGATGAACTTTGTCATGCGCGTTAGCGGTGCAGAAGCATTAAGTAATGTTGCCAGTGCTTTTGTTGGCCAGGTTGAGGCACAAGTGATGATTAAGCCATACCTCAAAGGCATGACGAAAAGCGAATTACTAGCATCTATGAGTGGTAGCCTTGCATGTATTGCCGGCGGTATTCTAATCGTTTATGCGAATATGGGTGCGCAGGCTGGCATGAATCTGGCCCCAAAATTAATTATGGCAAGTTTAATGGCCGCCCCCGGAGCCCTGATTATCTCCAAAATTGTTTATCCGGAAACTGAGGCATCCCAGACTATGGGTAATGTAAAACTCGAAGTTAAAAGTGAATATACCAACCTGATCGATGCGATTTCAAATGGTGCAAGTGAAGGTTTTAAAATCGCTATGAATGTAATAGCCATGTTAATTGGCTTTATTGCGCTAATTGCATTAGTAGATTACACGCTGGTTAATATAGGTCATTTATTTAGTCCGAACTTAAATCTTTCATTAGACTGGATTTTTGGTAAATTGTTTTATCCATTTGCCTGGTCTATGGGAATTCCCAGTGTAGATGTAAATAATGCGGCTACCCTTTTAGGGCAAAAATTAACTGTAAATGAATTTCTGGCTTTCAAAAATCTGACTACAAATGCAGTACCTATAGTAACAGAAAAAGGAGTTTTGATTATCAGCATTGCCATTTGCGGTTTCGCAAATTTCAGCAGTGTGGGTATGCAGATCGGTGGAATTGGAGAATTGGCACCTGAGCGCCGTGGAGATTTAGCGAAATTGGGGTTAAAAGCATTAATGTGCGGTACCCTGGCCTCCTATCTTTCCGCTTGCATTGCAGGAATACTTATGTAAAACATATATGTCCGGAAAATACCGTAAAGAGAAGAACTGCCTAAATTGCGGGCATGACGTTGAGTCGCATTACTGCAGCCAGTGTGGCCAGCCAAATCTAGAATTGAAAGAACCTTTCTGGGGCTTCATAGGCCACAGTGTCGGACACTACTTTCATTTTGATTCCAAATTCTTTCAGACTTTGGTTCCTTTACTTACTCAGCCCGGGCAGGTTACATTAGATTATCTCGCAGGTAAACGGGCGAGATACATCCACCCTGTAAGCCTTTATATTTTTGTATCAATCGTTTATTTTATCATTGTTCCGCATACGCTTAGTGATAATGATAAAGATTACGAAACATCAAAAACTGAAACCGCAGCAACTCTGGACAGTCTTAAAAATGAGCTTGACATTGCTCAGGATAATTCAAATAAGATATCCGGGTATGCAATGCGGCGTTTATCAGATGCATTATCCTTATCAGATTTCAGGAAACTAACGTTTTCAGAGCAGCATAAATTTTTGACGAAAATAACATTGGAGCAGGAAAGAAACCCGACCAATGCCAGAAAAAAGTTAATAGAAAAATTCCAAAAGGCACATATAGTTACGCAAGACAGCACTGTTGCTGCTTATAACCTCCGGCAGTCCAAGCTACCTGCTGCCGACCGTGACAACTGGTTCACACACCTGACTAAAGAAAGAGAAGTCAAAATTCTGGAAAAAAAGTCTGACGGACACTGGAGCCTTAAAGAGGAAGTTAAAAAATATCAGCCTAAGCAGTTTTTTCTGCTGATGCCCTTACTCGCGCTTTTCATCATGTGGAACTTTAGAAAAAACAAGGTCTACTATATTGATCACCTCGTTTTCACCATTCATGGTATGACCGCATTCTTTCTTGTTTCTATTGTGACGAGCGTCCTTCAAAGATATATCTTCGGGTTGGACACCTTTATGAGTATGTTCATCAGTTTTCTGTTATTTGCATTTACCATGTGGTATCTCTATAGTGGCTTGAAACTATTTTACAACAGGTCAAAAGCCGTAACTATCAGAAAAACTATGACTTTGGTTATTATGTATTTCATCGCATTTGGTCTCACGCAGATGATGATCGAATCTGCCATAACCTATCTTTTAATATAGTAGACAGAATTAAATAACTACCTTGATCGCTGAACGGCGGATTGCCGAAGACAGTGTAAAAATGCAGGTTTGCAAAACGAATTTCAAACGCTAATTGACGGTTTCATCACTGATCAGGTAGGGATTTCCACAGAATTCTTCCCAACATTACTCGCTAAAGGACTAAGAGATAATATCCTTCAACTTAAAACTGACGATCTGCTTAAAGATGCAGGCACAGGAAATGCACAAATTTCAACCAAAGACAAATTAGTTAGAAGTGACCAGATTCACTGGCTTGACAGAAGCCATGAGAACATAAGCGAACAGCAGTTTTTTATTTTGATGGATAAATTCATCCTCTACCTGAACAGCACGTGTTATACCGGTATAACCGGTTATGAATTTCATTATACACTATATGAAAAAGGTAGTTTCTACAGAACCCATCTTGATCAGTTCAGCAACAACCAAAGTCGAAAATTCAGCATGATTATATATCTGAATGAGAATTGGATACCGGAAGACGGCGGAGAACTCTGTATTCACCATCCTGAAAAAGACCAGCAACTGATCTCTCCTGATAACAGAAAAGGTGTGTTTTTTAAGAGTAATGAATTACCACATGAGGTATTAATAAGTCACAAGTCCAGGATGAGTATTACTGGCTGGCTTAAAGTAACTGCATAAAAAAACCTCCATTTTAAATATGGAGGTTTTTATGTAAACTATTCTGCTAACTGAATTAATTATCTATTTTCAGGAGCAGTAAATTCACGGTTGGTATGCCCAACATAAATCTGACGCGGACGACCGATCGGCTCTCTGTTTTCATGCATTTCTTTCCATTGTGCAATCCAACCCGGAAGACGGCCCAATGCAAAAAGAACAGTAAACATATCCGTAGGGAAGCCCAGGGCTCTATAAATTATTCCCGAATAAAAATCAACATTAGGGTACAATTTACGCTCTACAAAATATGGATCACTTAATGCAGCCTCTTCCAGTTTTTTTGCAATTTCCAGAACAGGATCATTAATACCTAATTTTTCCAGGATATCATCACATGCTTTTTTGATAATTTTCGCACGTGGATCAAAGTTTTTATAAACTCTGTGACCGAAGCCCATCATACGGAAAGGATCATTTTTATCTTTTGCTTTATTAATCCATTTTTCGGTATCTCCCCCATCCTCTTTGATTCGCTCCAGCATTTCTATTACTGCCTGGTTTGCACCACCATGAAGTGGCCCCCATAAAGCAGCAATACCAGCCGATACTGACGCATATAAATTACAGTCAGAAGAACCAACCATTCTTACCGTAGATGCAGAGCAATTTTGCTCGTGATCTGCATGAAGAATTAATAAAGTGTTCATTGCTTTAACTACAACCGGATCAATCTCAACTTCTTCAGTACGCTGACCGAAAGTCATATTCAGGTAGTTGCTAACATAGTCATATTTGTTTTTAGGATAAATCAGTGGATGACCTAAAGACTTTTTATAAATGAATGAGACTATAGTTGGAAATTTCGCCAGTAATTTGATCATCGTCTGATCCATTGTTTCCGGTGAAGAATTAGCTTGAAGAGATTCGGGATAAAAAGTAGAAAGAGAGCATACCAAAGATGCTAACTGCGCCATCGGGTGAGATTTGGAAGGATATCCATCCAAAAACTTTTTCATGTCCTCATGAATGAGGGTGTGTTTGGTGATATTAGCCTGAAAACCCTCAAGTTGCGAAATAGTAGGCAGATCACCGTAAATTAGTAAGTAAGCAACTTCAAGGAAAGTAGATTTTTCCGCAAGTTCTTCAATATCGTATCCTCTGTATTTTAATATTCCTTTTTCTCCATCTAAAAAGGTAATTGCACTTTTAGTAGAACCGGTGTTTTTGTAGCCGAAGTCAAGAGTAATGTGTCCTGTTAGTTCCCTCAGTTTAGAGATGTCTATAGATTTCTCACCTTCTGTTCCCGTAATAACCGGAAACTCGTACACTTTTCCGTCAATCTTAATTTCTGCAATATCTGACATATCTTATAGTTTATAAATAACAAAAATAATATTTAAAATAAAAATAGCTCTTAAATAATGGTGACAAAACTGTTATATAATTATTAACAGCACGTCATTAAAAAGTAAGAATCGAGCTTTTAATTCTTGGGTTTAATTTCTTTAAGAACTGATCCGCATTCCAGCATACTATCGCCATAATAAGGGTTTCTGATTTTCTTCTCTGAAGAGATCCAGTCTCCACCATTGCCGTTGTTCGCCATTGGGCAATGCTGCACATATAAGAACCCGGATTTAAGGTCTGCGTGTTCGAACAATGCAATGATATCAGAGCTTAAAGCAGTGAATTCTTTACGCTGAATTTTGATGTCGGTAGTGTTACCTATCTTATCTGCAATCAGTGCAGTATTCTCACAGCCCTCGAAACTATTTAAAGCTGTGGACAATTCTTTAGCGGCACCCTGAGCTTCTGTTTCTTTACCACTGACCAGAGTATTTTTCAAGATCAGATAGTTTTTAAGAATATTTTCGATTCTGGGCTCACTAAATTGGATTTCGTTATTTACTGCTAAGGTATCGGCAGCAACAACAGTAGTATCCTCTTGTGCATTTTTTGAATGCTCTGAGGAATTACATGCCATAAATACTGATAACACAGCAACTCCAATATATCTTTTCATCATTCTTATATATTTATTTGTCGTTTTTAAGCCCTGCAAAACTGTTACCTACCTGAAAGAATTTAAATGAATAAATCACTTTCAAGATGAACAGTTGAAGTTTAATTTATCAATTTCGTGTTTTGCTCAAAATACTATTTTAATTTCAAATACTTAAAAAACGACAGGATAAATGGCTGTTATAATTAAAATATTGCAATTATTTGAGATGCGGGCAAAACCCGATGAATAGTTTTTCCGGTGTAAATAAGTAGAAAGATATATAAATTAAAAAACACGGTCTGAAATTGACCGTGTTTTTTAATTTATATACTTCGATTGACCTTTTCAGGACATTACAGTTTGAACCCGTATGCAAGACGTAAAGCTATCTGCCCGCTGTTGTTACCTAAATAACGTAAAGCATCGCCTTTTCCTGCATTTTCATATTTAAGTCCAAGATCCAGGCCACTGCTCCATGAATAACCAATTGTTGGTGCATATAAAAATGTAGTTTTAGAGTCTTTTGAAACACCAAATGCTGCTCCAACCTCACCCATTGCATAAACACCTGATCCAGATGGATCAAGGAAATACTTTAAGCCTGTTTTCAAAGGAATATAAGCATAATCAGGTACATCTCCACCCAGAATATACGGTGCGTCTTTAGCAAAGAAATGAGTATAACCTGTAGCTACAGGAATTGATAATTGTTTAGTTGCATTAAATTGTAACCGAACATCAGCGCCGGCAGCAAAATTATAATGTTTGCTTGTCGGCACACCAACATTTGCTCCTATACCTAGTTTTTGAGCATTTGCCTGAGTAGAAAGTAGAATTGTTACTGCAGCCGCTGCAGTCGCAAATAATTTAGTAGATTTTTTCATTTGAGTATTCTTTTAACTGGTGTATTATTGTTTTACTGAGGAAACTTCCATTGGTAAAACAACCGTTTTAAAACATGCGCTATCCATACGATAGATACCCAATAATTACAAAATGCATGCCACAACAGTAAATAGATATTGTTTTAATAATAAAGAACGAACATACCTGTTTATTAAATTTAATATTTCACGTAACGCACGTTTATTCTGTATATTATAAATTCCATTTTTTCGCGACCATAGCCAGGGCCTGTCTTTGGATCTGCTCCGGACTTTGACCGGCATCTATCCAGTTGATTATAACACCATCTTTTTCCATCTTACGGAAAAAAGTCATTTGCCTTTTTGCAAATTGTCTGATCGCAAAATAGAGCTTCTCCTCTAAATCCGACCGGTTCATCTCATTCTGCAGGTAAGCAGTTACAAACTTATATTCCAATCCGTAAAACGTCAACTTCTCCGGACTAATACCTTTTTTCAACAACCTATCTACCTCTTCTATCAATCCAGAATGCAAACGTTCCTGCAGCCGTTCTTTGATTCTGGACCGGCGGAGCTCAACATCTGGTACAAGACCGATAACCAATGGATCCAAAACGGGCCTTTTAATTAATTTAAGGTCATTCCTCCGGAGATAATCAGCAACCTCTATGGCTCGAACCATTCGTTTGGCAGAAGAAAGATCCGCATGCGCAGTAAAAGCTGGCGGGTAGGTTAGCAGTATATCCCGCAGTTTACCAGAATCTTGCTGTGGAAGCGAAGCCCGCAGATCTGTATTTACAGGAATAGCTGTATAAGGCTGATCCTGTAAAATGGTGTGAATATACATGCCCGTTCCACCACATAATAATGGAACCTTATGATGCTTTCTTAACTCACCATAAATAGTATAGAAGTCTTCCTTAAAAGCATTTACATTATAACTATCTCCCGCCTCAAGAATATCAATCAAATGATAAGGAACGCCATTTTCACCTTGCCCGTACTCATGGAGGTCTTTGCCGGTACCAATATCCATATCTTTAAAAACCTGGCGGCTATCTGCGCTGATTAATTCAGTTGATAGCGAACGCGCCAGACTGACCCCTAATCTGGTCTTTCCCGAAGCGGTAGGTCCCAGGACGACAAGAAGTGGATTATCTTCCATTTAAGTATAAAATATATTTTAAATTACCTGTGTTGAAAACAGGCGTATAACCTGTAGGGTTGGAATCAAAGTCAGATGGCAGGCGGTGCTGAAAGTATCTTTTACCCGTAGAACGACAGACCCAGATTTTCGATGCTGGTTGTGTGTCGACCAATGTAAATCCCAGTTTTTCATATGCAGCACCCGCAGACCAGTCCAGGTCAGCATAAGTCATTACATCATCTGGTTTGAGTAAATTAATCAAATGCTTTATCAGTTTACTCAGGCCTCCCTGTACAACCAGGCCGGAAACACTAGCAAAACGAATCAGTTCAATTGAATAATATGTTTCGGCAATAAGCGACATCCGGCGCCTGGCAGAGAAAGTTGCAACTGCTACGATGTCTCCCTTGGCCATAAGGGCGAGCCGGTATCTGGATTTAACACCCCCTTGCAAATGATATTGCTCCATAAAATGGTCGGCCTCCACCTGACTGATGGATATAACTGTTGTTTGCCGTCCATGGACCCTTTGCAAATTCAAACCGAGTAAAGACATTAGCCGGTTTATCACCTGAACTGAACGTAAGTTCCATACGTCCTCCCAAAGCTGAATCAAAGTTGCTCCTTGTATAGCGTAATCATTCTTCAATTTAACTAAAGCCTCAGGACTGTAGTTTACCCCAAGGCTTAGAAGATTCAGAAAAATAACATTTCCGGTCTCCTTGCAATTTATGGATTTCAGCTTAAATATTGAGTCAGCAGGAGAAACCTGCCCGATTATTACTCTTTTCTCCTCAAGCTTTTTTATAAAGTCATTATGCCAGAAGGCAGGATCTATATCCACTCGTTTTCTTTAAATATTTTAAATGCCAGAGCAATCTTGTCGTCCAGCTGATTGAGTTTAACTTCATCAAGTGTCCCTAAACTGATCTTCTCATGTTGCGGAAAGTCATCAGGAAATAAGCTCAGGATAACCGTATCACCTGAAATCTCTAAACCGGCAAAAAACAATTCATGAACTTCGTGTCCATTAACCACATTTTTTTGTTCCGCCCAAAGATCATAACCACTTTCTGAGTTAAGCCTGTTAGTAAATCCTAAAGTTGCGTAAGGCTGAAGGTCAGCCCTTACAGTCTGGAAGATTTCAATTTCATCTGTCTTTTTCATACTGCTTGAGTTTTTGTTTATAACACCAGCAAAAAATTATTGTTTAGCCACCGATAAATTTAGCCACCACTGTTTTACCGGATAGGGGTCACCGATAGTTATAGTTTCACCCAGATGTGGAGTTGCAATCGGTAGCTGGGCATCCGCTGCGGCCTTAACCGCCCGGATAACCGGATCATTCCAATCGTGCAAGGCCAGCGAGAACTTCGACCAGTGTACCGGCAGAAGCGCTTTAGCATTCAGATCGATAGCAGCTTGTACGGTTTGCTCCGGGAACATGTGAATAAACGGCCAATAAACGTTATACTGACCGCATTCCAGTATGGCGAGATCAAAAGATCCAAACCTTTCTCCAATTTCCTTAAAATGGGTATCATATCCCGAATCTCCACCGAGAAATATCCGTTTATCTGAAGATTGGACAACAAATGAACACCATAGCGTTTGATTTCGCTTAAATAACCTGCCGGTAAAGTGTCTTGCAGGGCAAGCTGTGAATTGAAGCCCTGATAAAGTTGTTGTTTCATACCAGGCCATCTCTGTAATTTTCGATTCCGGAATACCCCAATGCTGCAGGTGAGCCCCGACACCAAGCGAGGTAAGAAAATATTTTGTTTTCCCACTTAATTTCAGGACGGATTGATAATCGAGATGGTCATAATGATCATGCGTGATCAATAAAATATCAATGTCCGGCAAGTCTTCCAGCCTTAGCTGTTCGGTCCCTGCATAATTCAATGAGCCAATAAAACTAAAAGGAGATGTTCTCGGACTAAATACCGGGTCTACCAGCACATTTAAGCCTGATATCTGCAGCAAATAACTGGAATGTCCGAACCAGGTAATCCTGGTCTGTGATGAACTGGTAAAATCCGGCTTTAACACCGGAAGTGGTGCAGGCGGTCTGCGTAGCGGGTTTTTCTTTAAAAGAGCAGAAAGCAGCTGGAAATAGCTCACATTTTCTGGCTTCACTGGTGTGTCCGAAAGATTTTTCAGGCTGCCATCCTTATAATAAAACTTACTTTTAATCAGCTCCAGCCTTTTACCCCTGGGCAGGCTTCCGAAAACAGGTAATCTCCAGATCAGAAAAAGCAAAAAGCAAATTAGCAGAAAAACAACAAAATCAATAATCATGAATAAATTCTTTATAGCGCGTACAATCTCAAACGGGATTACAATAAAAGAACGAATATAGTCAATAGGAGATTTCAGCCTGCTTATTTTTCTTATCATTGCATAAAAAAGATATTATGTCAAACAAGCAGGTTTTCATAAACGACAGGTTTGTACCCCTTACAGCAGCCAGTCTTCAGATTTCAGATCTGTCTATCCAACGCGGTTACGGGATCTTCGATTTTTTTAAGACCGTTAATGGAAAAGCCATTTTCCTTGAAGATCATCTCAACAGATTCTTCAGTTCAGCCGCCCAAATGCATCTGGACATTGATCTGGATAGAAAAGCTATCCTAAAAATTCTGGAAGAGTTGACAGCAAACAACCAAATCCCCGATTCAGGAATCAGACTTACTTTAACCGGAGGCTATTCAAGTGACGGTTATCTGCTCAACACGCCGCCAAATCTGGTGATTAGCCAAACTGAGCTGCAAGCACCGCTGGTACTACAGGATCAAGGAATTAAATTGATGACATTTGATTATCAGAGGCAGCTTTCAGGAATTAAAACATTAGATTATGCAATGGCAATCTGGCTGCAGCCTACAATCCGGCAGGCAGGTGCACATGATGTGTTGTATCATAATCAAGGATGGGTAAGAGAATGCCCGAGAGCAAACTTCTTTATTGTTAATCATGATCAGGAAATAATCACCCCCGCAACGCAGATATTACCAGGAGTAATCCGTAAAAATATACTTTCTCTTGCGGCGCAAGGCTTCCGTGTGGTAGAAAGAGACTTCAACCTGGAAGAACTGGCAAATGCATCCGAGGCATTTATTACCAGTACGACCAAGCATATCCTTCCTGTATTAGAAATAGATGGAAAGGCTGTTGGAACAGGGCGTCCGGGAGAAGTCACAACAAATTTGTTCGACCAGATCACTGCCATCGTAAAAAAGCAGGCCGGTCTTTAAATCCGGCTATGCCTGTAAGTTTTATTTTGCCGCTTCCGCCACCGGCGCAGGAGGAACAAGTTTAGCAGCAAGACCAGTTCCCGCAGCAAGTAATTCCTGAGTGATTGTACGCGTATACTCAGATATCTCCGCTTTAAAGTCTGAAACCGATGCCCCGGAGCGGATTTCTTCCAGCCTTTTTTCCCATGAGCCGGTAAGCTCAGCCTGAGCAATCATCTGATCTTTTACTACATCATATACGGCGAGACCCTTATGTGTTGGAATCAGGTTTCTTTTTTCCCGCTGAATATATTCCCGGGTAATCAGAGTTTCAATAATTGAAGCACGGGTTGCTGGCGTCCCCAGACCACTGTCTTTCATTGCGTACCGCAATTCTTCATCTTCTATCTCTTTCCCTGAAGTCTCCAATGCTTTTAATAAAGAAGCTTCGTTGTAAAAAGGTTTAGGTTTGGTTTGTTTCTCCAGCAATGCTTTAACCGGCAAGGGCAATGCTTCGCCTTTTTTAACTTTTGGTAATGAAGGATTGTCCTCATCCTTTTTATCATCTTCTTTATCGTTCAAGACAGAACGCCAGCCTGCAGAGCGGATTACAGTCCCGTTAGCAACAAAGACGGAACCCGATTCTATGGTGATCTTAGTAACTTCCTTTATACATTCCTGGTGAAAAGCTTCCAGCATACGCGCAATCACCATATCGTAAATAGCCTGTTTATCCGAGCTCAGGTGTTGCGGAGTAATACCTGTAGGTAATATGGCATGGTGATCGGTAACCTTCTTTGCATTTACGCTCCTTTTATTCAATGGAACAGTCAATAGAAATTCTGCCTGTTTACCCAGATCAGGATGGGTACACAGGGAAGTAATTAACTGGGGTACACCGGCAAAAACATCATCTCCGATATACCTGCTACCTGTACGCGGATACGATACCAGTTTATTCTCGTAAAGATTCTGCAGAATATTTAATGTCTGGTCTGCCGTATACCCCTTGCGTTTGTTAGCCTCTTGCTGTAAACTGCTCAAATCGTGCAGCAACGGAGGCGGTTCTTTCCGTGGTTTGGCTTCTACATCGACGATGCGCGCTCCATTAGTGAAACCCGACGGAATGTCTTCAATTTTATCAAAGAGAACCTGTGCCTCTTCCTTAACGTTATAATTCTGTATGGAAATTGCCTTAAATAACTGTCCGTCCTTATCTACCTGGATACCCAGTTGATAATAAAGCTGAGGTACAAAATTTTTCGTTTCCAAATAGCGCGAACAGATCATGGCTAGTGTAGGAGTCTGTACACGTCCTAATGATAGTACCGACCTCGCACCTGCAGAGATACTCAATGCCTGTGTAGCATTCATTCCCACCAGCCAGTCCGATTCGGAGCGGCAGTGTGCAGAATTAAAAAGCGTGTCGTAATCCGTACCAGGCTTTAAATTTCTGAACCCGTCCTTAATAGCCTCGTCAGTCTGAGAAGATATCCATAGCCTTTTAAACGGTTTCTTACATTTTAAGAAGTAATATATATACCGGAAAATAAGCTCTCCTTCTCTCCCGGCATCCGTCGCTACTATAATTTCTGTAGCCTCATCAAATAGTTTTTTAATAATATCCAGCTGTTTCCGTACACCCGGATCTTCCACGAGCCCATCCTTCGTTTTAATCTTTCGGATAGCCAGTTTAAATTTCGGAGGCAGCATCGGCAGATGTTGCCTCCTCCAGCCAATGTAACCATATTCCTGCGGAGGTGCCAGTTGCAGTAAGTGTCCGAATGCCCAGGTAAAAGAATATCCCTTCCCTTCTATATAGCCATCTTTTTTTACGGTAGCGCCAAATACTTTAGCCAATTCCCGTGCAACTGATGGTTTCTCTGCAATTACAATCTTCATCTGTTATATGTATTCTTTAGGACCGATAAATTTCATCAAAAATATCTGGATTCGGTTAATCTATATCTAATTTAAAACAACTGCAGCACGATAGCCCGATAAAAAACAGCCGGAAAAATCTTATTTTTAATCTCCTATAAGCGCAATACCTGTTTTGAAAGTATGGCAGTGTGCGTCTACGATATCACGGATCTGGGGCGAATAACCACCTCCCATACTCACCTGCACCGGCAAACCATACTTAACGCAGGCTTCGAAAACCAGACGGTCCCTTTCCCGGCAACCTGCATTGCTTAGCGAAAGTTTGCCTAATTTATCAGTTTCCAACACATCTACGCCAGCAAGATAGAATACGAAATCGGGTTTATGCACCGAGATCAGTTCGGGTAAAGTTTTAGCGAGCGTGGAAAGGTAAAAATCATCCCTCACACCATCTTGTAATCCAATATCCAGATCTGAGACCTCTTTTCGAAAGGGGAAATTCTTCTCTCCGTGCATTGAAAAAGTAAAGACACGCTTTTCCTGCGCCAGAATCTGCGCAGTTCCATTTCCCTGATGAACATCAAGGTCAACGATCAAAATTCGCCTGGCAAGCTTCTTAAACAGCAAATAACAGGAAGCAATAGCCTGGTCATTCAACAGGCAGAAGCCTTCTCCCCAATCTGAGCCGGCATGATGGGTACCACCGGCAACATTAAAAGCAATTCCAGATTTCAGCGCTGCCTCTGCCCCTTCAATCGTACCTCTTGCGATCCGCAGCTCTCGTTCCATCAATGCTTCATTAAGTTCAAAACCAATTCTGCGCTGCTCCTTTGGCGGCAAACTCAATTGCTTCAATTGTTCCCAGTAAGCCGACTGATGCGCCAGTAATACAAACTCTTCTTCCAGCGGATCCGGTTCAAAAAAATTATCCTTAGAAACTATCCCTTCATGAAGCAGCTGCAATGGAATCAGTTCGTATTTTAGCATAGGAAACCGATGACCTTCGGGTAAACTATGTGCAAAACAGGGATGATAAGCAATTTTAACCATTAGCTTAAAATTTCTCCGACATGTTTTTCAATATTAGCGCAAATCTCGTCCGCAGGCAAATCATTTGCATCAAGCCCGAAAGGGCTTTCAATTTCTTCAGCAATCAGTTCAAGGGAAGCCAGTACATATAAAATGAACGGAACTATCGGCACCACGAAAAATCCAAGACTGAATACCCAGCCGAAAGGAAGTGTGATGACATAAATAAAAATGAATTTCTTTATAAATGCACTGTAAGAAAACGGTATGGGTGTGTTTTTTATCCTTTCGCAACCTCCGCAGATATCGGTAAATGCAGTGATTTCAGGCGTTAACATCAACAACTGTTCTCCTGTAAGTTTACCATCCAAATTCAGCTGAATAATTCTTGAATTAATACTGGCTGCCACCTGGTTGGGAATATGTTTGCCCCCATCTACCTCGATAAGAAGACTGTTTTTTCCAAAATACTGTTTCTCACGCAAATGTTCCTTTAAAGCGAAAGCATATTTAGGAATCGCATAGTTAAAAAATTCCAGCTCCTTTTTATCCAGGCGCAAAGCCTTTAATTTAATAGCCAGGTTACGACTGACATTGGTTAGCTGACCAAGCAGCCGGCGCCCTTCCCACCACCGGTCGTATGAAGTATTAGTCCTGAACACCAGCAGCATAGATATTACAAAACCCAGCAGACTATGCATCATGCTAATGTTCTTAACAGTATCGTTGATGTAAACACGGAAATAATACAGTTCCAGATAGGCAACCAGCCCGGAAAATACAGCTACAGAAAGCATGAGCGGCCAGAGTTTCCTGATTGTATCTGCTTTGTGAACGTGAAAGATAAAGTTAAACCAGTCTTTCGGATTATAGTTAATCATAGACCTCAAATATCCAAAAAAACACGGTCCTTTGAAAGCTTACAATATTTATCTTTTACATTTGTTTTTAATCAAAAAAATCAATGGTTATTTATCAGAAAAATATCAGAATTGGTGCTAAAAGAAGAGGTTTTCATTTGATAACCAGGGAAATCGAAACCATATTACCGGAAATACAACATATAAAATCGGGAATCTGTCAGGTATTTATACAACACACTTCGGCTTCACTGACCATTAACGAAAATGCAGATCCCACAGTGAGACAGGATTTCGAGTATTATTTCAACAAAAGCGTACCAGAAAATGATCCGGGGTATCTCCATGATGATGAAGGTCCGGATGACATGCCCGCGCACATTAAAGCATCCTTGATGGGTGCGTCAGTTATGATTCCGATACAAAATGGAAGATTTGCACTCGGAATGTGGCAGGGCATCTATCTCTGCGAGCATCGTAATCGTGCCGGATCAAGAAACCTGGTTATTACAGCCTGGGGCATATAACGCTCAATTTCATCTGAAACATACAACCTATTATCCATTTGAATATATTTGGAGCCTGAATTGTCAGGAGTCAATGAAACAGCAGGTTTTAAAACGCCTGACAAAACGGATCAGACTTAAAAAAAGCTAGATTTATGAAGACAATAATTCCGGTAAAATCGAAAAAAGAATTAGCATCGTTTATTGATTTTCCACACGATCTGTACAAACATGATCCTAATTACGTACCGGAACTTCATATCGCCCAGAGAGACTTATTAACCACACATCCTTTCCATAAACATTCTTCTCTGCAATGCTTCCTTCTTTTAGACCAGGGCAGAATTATAGGCAGAATAGCCGCAATACACAATACCATTCACAACGAAGTGAATCATAACCAGGATGGTTTTTTTGGTTTCTTTGATTGTATCGATGACCAGGAAAGTGCAGATATGCTAATTGGACAAGCCGAAAAATGGCTTACTGATAAAGGTTTGAATACGATTATCGGACCGGTAAATTTTTCAACCAATGAATCCTGTGGATTACTGGTTTCCGGTTTTGATAGCCCTCCGGTAGTGATGATGCCATATAATGCAGCTTATTATGTTACGCTTCTGGAAAATAACGGACTGGTAAAAAAGGTAGATCTTATCGCCTGGAAGTGGGACGGTGAGAGCTATGATGACAGGTCTGTAAAGCTCATGGACAAACTGCAGGAACGTTTAAAAAGAAGCGAGATTGTGATCCGGAAGATCAACATGAAAAACTTCAAAGAAGAAGCTGACAAGCTCCGTGAAGTTTATAATAAAGCATGGGATAAAAACATGGGGTTCGTACCTATGAATGATGAAGAATATGATTATCAGGCTAAAGACTTAAAAATGATCCTCGACCCGGACTTCTGCCTGGTTGCAGAGCAGAATGGGAAGATAGTCGGTTTTGGTGCAGCCGTTCCTGACATTAATGAAATACTTATCAAAATCAAAAGAGGGAGACTGTTTCCTACCGGTTTACTTAAATTGTTGTGGTATAAAAAAAGGGTTTCAGGCCTGCGGATTTTACTGCTTGGAGTTGTAGAAGGTTACCGGAAAATGGGAATTGAAGCCTGTCTGTACGGTAATATTATTAAGGCATACAAAGCTAAAGGATTAAAGTATGCAGAGGCATCCTGGACACTGGAAAACAACGACTTAGTGAACAACGCGATTAAAGCAATCAAAGGAGATCCCTACAAAAAATACCGCATTTTCGAAAAAACTATTGCTCCTGCAGGGATTACTGAAAAGATATAACCGATAGCCTATATTTGCAAGGACAAACATCTTGTAAATGAAAGCTATAAGCACCAACTTAAAAAAGGCAAGTCAATATTTAACGCTATTGGCCTGCCTTTTTTTTATACCAGAACTCACCCGGGCCCAGAAACACAAAGATAAACCCGATAAAAATGACGTTTCTTATCTCGCTGATTCTAGTGTCCTTAACCGAAGCGATTATCTGGCCAGCCTGGGTAAAGTTTACGAAGCCATTAATCAGGTTAGGGTTACTACAGGAAGCTTTTACAAGCTCAACTCCATTAAGCCCCACCTGGAGCAGGATGAAGCTGCAATATCGCTTTTAAGGGATCGTCTTAATCAGAAAGACAGACCTCAAAACCTGCAGAATTTACAAATGTACCAGACTTTACTCTCAGAACTGGATTCTCATAATCAAACCTGCCTGGAAGACCTCAAAGAATACGATGAAGAACTCAACGAGGTTAAAACTCATCTCCTTGAACTAGGTAAGGACACAGTACTAACGCGGTTATTCAGCACAGACTCCTTAAAAGTTGTGTTTAAAAGTCAGTTTACAGAACTCGCAGGCAAGAAAACAGAAATGGATAGCCTCATTAAGACCAACACCAGCATTTTAAATGCATTGATGGCCAGGACTTCAACCAATCTGATTAATATCAAAGAATTGAAATTTCTGACAGAAAACCAGCTCAAACTGGTAGGCATAAAGGCTTTTGGAAAAGAGAGGCGTTATCTGTGGGAGACCATAAACCAGAAAATGAACCGGAAAATAGGCTTCAAGCACTTTCTGGAGAGCGAAAAGAAAATTTCTTTCTATTACTTTGTTTATACCAGAAATACCCGTTTGTTATTATTCCTAACCGGAGCAGTCTTCTTCTTCTGGGTGTATTACAATTTCAAAACTCTGAAGAAAGCGGATAAGATGGACGTAACCACCATTTACGGTTTCAATCTTCTACGACCCAAACCCTATCAAATAACATTCATCCTCATCCTCACTCTGGCACCCGTATTTGATCTGCTCGCGCCTGCATTATACATCGAAGGCGTTTATGTATTACTGGCTATCCTTTTAGCTTCCTTACTATACAAACGCGTTCCAAAAAAGGTCTTCTATACCTGGGCTATATTCGTTGTTCTGCTGCTCTTACCTATTCTGCTTCGCCTTTTAGGTTTTCAAGCCAGATCCCAACGCTGGATTCTACTGATATTCAGTATACTGTCTACGATTTACGGGATTAAAGCCTTCCAAAATCTAAGACCAGCCGCAGGCAAATTCAGTATACTCCTACCTGTTGGAATTATCTACATCCTTTTTAATATACTGGCTATATTTTGCAATATATTCGGAAGGTTTACACTCACACAAATCTTTTATAATACAGCCATCAGCGCTGTTCTAAATTCCATTTCACTGATTCTTTTAGCCAGTATGCTTACAGAGGCCTTTATCCTGCAGGTAAAAACCAGCCGGATCAGAAGAAACTATGCAGATTACTTCGACTGGCAGCGCGTAGAAAGAAGAGTAGGAGGCATTTTAGGAATCGTAATCTTCATTATCTGGACTACACTTTTTTTAACCAACCTGAATATCTTTAATGAACTTTACAACTTTGTTCTGGGCTTGCTCAACGAAAAGAGAACAATTGGCAGCTTAACATTCACGCTTGGTGGTATAGTCCTGTTCCTGGTTATTATCTGGGCAGCAAACTTCCTGCAGAAATATATCACCTACTTTTTTGGCGATATGGGTGATGATTCCCTGGAAGAGAACAAATCTGAACGTTCTAAACTCATTATCATGAGACTGATCTTATTGATTGGAGGTTTCTTGGTTGCCGTCGCTGCATCAGGATTGCCTATAGATAAGATTACGGTGGTTCTGGGCGCATTAGGTGTAGGTATCGGACTGGGTTTACAAAACATAGTCAGCAACTTTGTATCCGGTATCATTCTGATATTCGACAAGACACTACGCATAGGTGATATGGTGGAACTCGGTGATAAAAAAGGGCGGGTAAAAGAAATAGGAATCAGGGCAAGTACATTACTTACCGACGATGGTGCCGAAATCATTATTCCCAACGGATCGATACTTTCAAACAACATTATCAACTGGACATTAACCAATAATCAGATGCGGGCGATGCTGGAATTCACGATTAGTAAACCATATGACAGGGAGGTGGTAAGCACATTAATTTTAGAGGTAATTAAAAACAGTGACAACATTTTCCTGAACAAAGAGCCCAAGCTTATTATTAGCCCCAAAAGTAAAAGCAGCAGCCAGGTTCGTGTCTACTTCTGGTGCATGGATATTTCAATGGCCGAGCCTACAAAGAGCAGTATTATGGCTTCGATTTTCGACGAATTTGATGATAAAGGGATAGAAGTATTAAGTTAGTTTAAAAATACAATTAACAGTTGTATATACACTGACAAATAGATATATATGATACAAATATTATCAATTGATAACTAGATTATTCTTCCATATTAACAGCCTTCGAAAGCACGCGTACAGCCAATGTGATTTCCTGCTCATTCAGGTTTCCAAACCCAAGACGCATAGCTGTAGAATGTTCATTTTGATAAAGAAGTTCCTGTGGCAAATGGAGGTTCATTTTTGTACAATTTTTACTAATCCGCATGAGATTAAGGTCTGGATTCCAATTGGTCCAGACCGACAATCCGCCCGGCGGGGCATCAAATGTCAGCTCCCCTCCCAGCTCTTTTATTAGCAGAGAAGTAAATAGATCACGACGATCCTGGTAAACTTTTACCGCCTTCTTCAGGTGACGCTGAATTTCTTTTTCTTCGAGCAGTTCAGCTATGGCCTGTTCCATTAACATGTCGCCCTGGCGGTCTACCAACCTTCTGAACTTAGCCATTTCCAGTATCAGGTTTTCGGGAGCAACCAGGTACCCCGAGCGGAAACCGGGGGCCAGTGATTTACAGAATGAGCCTATATAAACGACCATTCCGTTAGTATCGGCGCTGGCCAGCGGCAAGACTGGATTACCCTTATAATGAAAATCATAATCATAGTCATCCTCCAGAATTATAAATCCATATTGAGCAGCAAGATTGAGCAACTCAACACGCCGCTCTGCACTTAAGGTTACTGTTGTTGGGTAATGATGATGCGGCGTGAGATATAACATCCTTATCTTTTGACGCTTACACAACTCGCGAACCGCTTCTGTCGAGATTCCGTCCTTGTCAACAGGAACAGCCTGCAATTTCGCGCCGCATTGCTGAAAACACATATTCGCCAGGTAGTAACTCAGGTCACCTACAACGACCACATCACCAGCGTCAATTAACATGCTTGACGCCATGTAAATACTCATATGTATACCCCTGGTGGTCAGAATATTCTCTTTTTTAATATGCAGCCCTCTCGTATTATTAAGATAGTCAGCCAGCATTTCCCGGTAAAAGACGTTGCCTTCGGCATGTGAATAGCCGAAATGCCTATAATTGGTCTTACTGCGAAGTATTCCCCCATACACCTTAGACAACCGCTCTAGCGGAAGCAATCTGATATCCGGCAGACCATCATTAAACTCCAGTCCCGTGTTTGGACTCAAAGTAAGCGCGTCTAATAACATACTCTTTCGGAACTGATAACCTGTTTTCTCTGGATAACTGGTTAACAAACCCGCACTATACGGCTTAACGTCAGGATCCTGAGGCAATTCTTTCCGGACAAAAGTCCCCTTATTCGGTCTGATTTCTGTCCAACCCTGCGCATCCAGCTCATCAAACGCCGCAATAATCGTCTTTCTGTGCACCTGAAGGATCAGCGCAAGTGATCGACTACCTGGTAACTGCGAACCTGCCTGCAGTACCCCCCGCTGTATGGCATTTATAAGCTGCCGGGCAATCTGCAAATAAACAGGATGATCAATTGATCTGTCAATTTTAATAACAGTTTGAAATGGAATATTAACCGGACTACTCATAAAAATAAAACTGGTACATATGAAGTTTGGGGCAAGGTAATACTTTTGGCACAAATCCGCATAAGATGACATTAACAGCATTACTACAACATATTATACAGCACGATTCTTTACATGCCAAACTACTCAATACACTATCACTTCTGGAGAATATAGGTGCCAGAAAGATATCAGCGAGCGAAAATGCCCATACCACAACATTGATGGTATTAAAACATGCAGCAGAAGAACATCGCCACGCCTACTATCTAAAAAAGCAAATCACCAGATTAGGAATCCGCGAAAACCCTACTTATCATCCGGACTACTTAATAGCACCAATAGCAAGCAAACACTATTTACAGCTGTTGGATCTGAAAACCAGCAGATATCTGCGCGATCGTCTGCACCTGCATGGTGCGGAATTAAAATTTGCAGCTTACCTACTCGTCACCTACGCTATAGAAGTCCGGGCAGACCAATTATACCCGGTCTATCAGGCTGCACTGCAGCAGGCTGGCAGCAAGGTTAGCGTCAGGTCAATAATTGTAGAAGAGCAAGGCCACCTCGAAGAAATGATCATACAGCTGAAAGAATTTTCTGTGGACTGGGAGTCACATGCAGCGTATATCTGCGCAATTGAAGAGCAGCTTCATACTGGATGGACAAATGCGTTAATTAAAGATTCCATTGCTTAGAAACTATGAATGCAGAACAATTTATGCAGTTTAAAATTGGCAACAAAGAGTCAACAAATGGAATTCGTAAACTACAATTAACAAATGATTTAACAGACTTCAGCTCTAATGATTATTTAGGATACTCCAGACTGAAAAATGAAGAATCATCAAAAGAATACCTTCAATCAGAAGCCAGGCTGCTACCGAAAAACCAAGGCTGGTCAGGGGCCGGCGGGTCAAGATTACTCAGCGGAAATTCCGCTGCTGCCGAAGAATTGGAAGACCTGTTTGCAACACAGGAAAAAACCGGAGCGGCACTACTTTTTAATTCAGGATATACAGCAAACACCTCACTGTTCTCCTGCCTTCCACAAAAAGGAGACCTCGTGATTTACGATCAGTACATCCATGCTTCGGTAATCGACGGCCTGCGACTAAGCTATGCAGACCGGCTAAAGTTCAGACATAACGATTGCAGGGATTTGGAAAACAAACTCCTCCAAAACAAAGACCGTCAGGGCCGTTGCTATGTGGCAATAGAGAGCCTTTATTCTATGGATGGAGATTTCGCCAACCTACCCCCGATACTGGCCCTATGTAGTAAATATCAGGCGAGACTCATTGTAGATGAAGCTCACGCGTTTGGAGTATTCGGAACTGGCCTGGCCACCAGCGAAGTGACCGGCACCCCGGTATTCGCCAGAATCATCACCTTCAGCAAGGCTTTAGGCCTTCATGGCGCAGTAATTTTGGGTAGCCAATTACTCAAAACCTATCTTGTAAATTTCGCAAGGCCATTTATCTACAGCACAGCACTGCCTCCTATGCTAATACTATCCATTTTAACGCGATATAAACGATTATTAACCCTTCCTGAAGAACAACATAAGCTTCAGCAAAAATCAACTCTCCTACGCGCTAATTTGCAAGCTATTTATCCGGCCGGGAATTCAACAGAGCGGATTGATCTGAAAGTGTCCCCTATTCAAATAATTACGATCCCGGGAAATGAGAATTGCCTTCGCTGGAGCAAATTGCTTTTCGAAAAAGGATATGCAGTTTACCCGATCCGCAGCCCGACTGTACCAGCGGGTACCGAAAGACTGCGTATCTGCATTCATTCATTCAACACCGAAACAGAAATTAATGGCCTTTGTGAACAGATTAAGCAATTGCACCAATCTTAAAAATCAGACAACAAACATGAATAACCCGCTATTTGTAACCGGTATAGGTACAGGAATAGGCAAAACAGTAGTTTCTGCTGTCATATGTTATCAAAACAAAATGGACTATTGGAAACCGGTGCAGGCAGGCGACCTGCATTATACCGACACAGAGATCGTGCGTGAGCTTACAGGGCACCATCATTCCAGATTTCATCCTGAAAGACACCGCTTTATGCTTGCTGCATCGCCTCATGAAGCCGCCGCTGCAGAAAATGTGAGGATCACCTTACAGGACTTTATCCTGCCCGGGCACCTCAGACCTTTACTGATCGAAGGTGCCGGCGGCCTGCTGGTACCCTTATCTGACAATTTACTCACGGCAGAATTAATCCTGCACCTAAAAGCTGATCTGATTTTGGTTATCAGGGATTATCTGGGCTGTATTAACCATAGCCTGCTTACTCTTGAGGTCATTAAACTGCGTGGACTCGATCTGAAGCAGGTGATTTTCAACGGAGATTTTAATCCATACAGCAAAAAAGTAATTATCAGCCAGCTGCCATCAAACTGTTCCTGGACTGATCTGCAGGAATTAACTGAGATAAACCATAATTCACTGAGCATACTACCCAAACTGCTCAAATTTTAGACTATACAAAACATTTAATTCTCAATATGTCGTCAATTCTAAACATCCGCCATGACTGGAGCATCGAAGAAATCCAGGGAATATACCATACACCTTTGCTTGAACTGGTGTATCAGGCCGCAACCGTCCACCGCAATTTTCACAATTCCCTGGAGGTTCAGGTATGCACTTTACTTTCTGTAAAAACCGGAGGCTGCCCGGAAGACTGTTCCTATTGTGGTCAGGCAGCGCGCTACCATACCGGAATTAAAGTGAAATCTCTCATGAGCAGAGACGAGGTTATTCAAATTGCCACGCGCGCTAAAGAAGCCGGATCTTCACGTTTCTGTATGGCTGCAGCCTGGCGGGAAGTGAGAGACAATCGCGATTTCGACACCATACTAGATATGGTAACCGGCGTCAATGAGCTTGGCATGGAGGTATGCTGCACGCTTGGTATGCTCACAGAAAGTCAGGCACAAAAACTTCAGCAAGCAGGTCTGTATGCCTACAATCACAATCTGGATACGTCAAGAGAAAAATACGAAGAGATTATCAGCACCCGGACTTACGATGATAGGTTAAACACCATAAATCATGTAAGGAAGGCAGGAATCAGCGTATGCTCCGGTGGAATTATCGGTCTGGGTGAAACACACGAAGACCGGATTCGTATGCTACATACACTTTCCACGTTACCGGTTCATCCGGAATCTGTACCAGTCAATGCCCTTGCCCGCGTAAAAGGCACACCTCTTGAAAACATGCCCAAAACAGACGCCTGGGAAATGATCCGCATGATTGCAACTGCAAGGATTTTAATGCCCGCATCTATCGTCCGCTTAAGTGCAGGAAGAGCAGAAATGAGCGGAGAGGAACAATCCTGGTGTTTCATGGCGGGTGCAAATTCCATCTTTACAAGTGAAAGCGAAGAGCTATTGGTAACCCCAAATCCCGGCATTTCCCAGGACAGAGAACTCTTCAGTTTACTAGGATTAAAACCAATGCAGCGTATAAACAATCTGGAAAAGGAGGTAGTATATGACCTTAACAAATAGAGACGCTAAATATATATGGCACCCTTATACACAACATTATAAGGGAAATAAACATATAGTTATAGATCATGCATCCGGATCGTACCTCTTTGACCAGGATGGCAAAAAATATATAGATGCAATTTCATCCTGGTGGGTTATACTACATGGACACTCCCATCCTTATATTGCAGAAAAAGTGATCAAACAGCTCGGTAAGCTAGACCAGGTCATTTTTGCAGGGTTCACACATGAGCCCGCTATTCAACTCGCCGAAAAGCTACTGAATATACTGCCACCCTCTCAACAGAAAGTTTTTTACACCGACAACGGGTCAACTGCTATTGAGGTAGCACTTAAGATGTGTATCCAGTTCTGGTATAATCAGAACCAACCACGCAGTAAGATTCTTGCTTTTAAAAACGCATATCATGGCGACACTTTCGGCGCCATGTCAGTGAGTGCCCGGGGTACATGGACAGCCCCGTTCAAAAACCAGATGTTCGAAGTAATCTATATTGATACACCAGACAGCAATAACCTGGAAGATCTGCAGAAAATCATCGAAACCCACGCTGCAGACCTCGCATGTTTTATTTTCGAGCCACTGGTACAGGGGTCTGCGGGAATGCTAATGCACAAGGCCGAACACCTTGACCAGCTCATGGCTCTTTGCCGTAGGAACGGAATACTAATGATCCAGGATGAGGTTTTTACGGGATTCGGGCGCACAGGCAGAAATTTCGCCGCAGACCACCTGCAGCAACAGGCCGACATCCTTTGTTTTTCCAAAGGATTAACCGGCGGAACTATGCCTCTGGGTATCACAACCTGCAGTTCAGAAATTTACGCTGCTTTTTTAGCTGAGGATAATCTTAAGACTCTTTTCCATGGTCATTCTTTTACAGCGAACCCACTAGCCTGCGCTGCAGCCGCGGCCAGCCTTGATTTATTAGCCGAACCAGATTGCCAGGCAGCAATACAGCGGATAGCTGCGCTGCATAGCACATTTGCAACTTCAATCGAACTACATCCTCTTGTCCGCTCCGTCCGGCAGACAGGGACTATCCTCGCCATTGAATGGGAAACGGGAGAAGGGACCTCTTATTTTAATGGTCTGCGGGACTGGTTATATAATTTCTTTCTGGATAAAGGGATAATCCTTCGTCCTTTAGGCAATATTATCTATATCCTTCCACCCTATTGTATTAGCAATGCCGATCTGGAAGAAATCTATGCGGCAATTCTGGAAGCACTTGACCTGAAATTAAGATAATCGGTCTAACGGAGTCTTTGTTCGGCCATTTCTTTAGTCTTATCGCAGTAAGCGCCTAGTTTACTTCTGTTTTTCTTCGGGGTTGCCTTACCCTTGCTATACCCTTGGTATACCGTTGCGATACCCTTGCTATACCCTTTGGGTAAAGGAAAGGTATACCAAGGGTATCGCAACGGTATACCAACCCCGAAGAATAGCAAAAAAAAATCAATGGAAAATAAAACGTAAACAGCAACTGAATCAAACCTGCTATTGCTTCACACGGTCAGCTTCCGAATCTGCTCCTGAACGTTTATCAGGCCGGTTAGCTTTCATCTGACCTAACCTCATGCTTAAAGTAAGTACTGCACGTCTGCTATCTCCCCTGTTCACCCATCCTGCATCTGTCAGATTCAGGTTATTGATTGTACCTCTGGTGATCTGAGTTCTGAATATATCACTAACACTCAGTTTAAGTGTAGTTTTTGGCGAAAGGGTTTTGGAAAGCCCCATATTCATTCTCCACTGCTCTCCAACGACAAACTGGGCATTGGTTACTTTACTTTGGTAATTCCCATCCAGCTGTGCGTTCCAACCGTGTTGTAGCTTAAACTGCGCAATCCCCTGAAGATAAGTGAAAACCCCTTTATTATCCAGCAGGCCTGAATAAAAATCACTTTTAGAATGAATTCTGGTCAGCTCTCCATAAAACTGTAAATTAAGCCAGCTCAAGGGATCTACACCCGCGTCAATATTCCAACTTAAGACTTTACTACTGCCAATATTTCCCGGCCTGCTGTAGTAAATCCCATCTTTAATCTCAATAGTCTCATTAAACTCATCCTTGGCACTACTGTAACTTACCGAAGTACTAAACTTCTTCCAAACATAAGTCAGCTCGACTTTCTGCGAAAAAGAAGGTAGTAAATATGGATTACCTACATAATAGGTGAATTTATCGAGCGGTGAAATAAACGGATTCAAATCCTGATAATACGGTCTTTCAACACGACGTCCATAATTGAATTTCAACTGCTGATTGCCCGAAGTGTCCAACTGATATCGTATAAAAAGAGTCGGGAACAAGCCTGTATAATTCCTTTTAAAGGAGGAGTCACTTTTCATTATATTTCCCAACTGCCTTCCACGTGAATCTGTATTTTCCAAACGCAGACCAGCCTGAACGCTCCATCTGTCAAAATCTTTATTCAGATTCACATAAGCTGCACTAATCCTTTCCTTGTATTTAAACTGATTGGATTTATCATAATCCGGGGTAGTAAGACCTCCCAGCGTATTACTATAATCTGCTACGTTATCTGTTTCTGTAAAACTATTTTTCAAACCGCCGGCAAGTTTCAATTTCCCGCTAAACGGATGTGTATAGTCTACTTTTGCACTTAAAATATTTATATTCCCTTTCAAGTTACCATTTAACCCTTCTACATGATCAAACTGTCTGTCAGCGTTATATATGTCGTTAACATAATCTTGTTTGTTACCAGATCCATAACGCAAATAATCAAGATCAGCTGAAATATCGGGTCCGTCTTTTTTAAATAAATGGCGGTAATTCAGATTCGCACCGAAATTATCTGAAGTTCCATTCTCCACATTACGCGCTTTAACCAAAGATTCCAGTTTACCTGCAGCATCATTAATAACGTTCTCACTGAGATTATTTGAATTCGGTTTACGTAAGAAACCTGTAAATACCACGCCCCAGCTCGTTAATTCTGACGGACTATAATCTGCCCCCAGAAGTCCGTTTATTCCCCAGCCTTTCCTGCGTAGAAAAGTCTGCTGATCGAATGATCCGGTATGATTACCAGCTTCATCTCTGTAGTTCCGATAGATATGAAGGTCCGATGCCCCATTGCGAAAACTGTAGCCAGCATTACCAAATACATTAATCTTATTGTTTTTGTAATTAAAGTCAATACTATTATTTGTTGTTGTATATATTCCCTGACCTGCAGATGCATTAATCCCAAGATTAAATCCTTTGAGCTTTTGCTTTTTCGTCTTTATATTAATAACTCCTCCTTTTCCAGCAGCATCATATTTAGCCGGAGGATTACTCATGATTTCTATCTTGTCTAAAGTTGTTGCCGGCAGACTCCTCAAATAACCTTCCAGGTCTGCCCCGGACAGATATGTTGGCTTATCATCAATAAAAATAGTTACCCCTTGCTGCCCCTTCAGACTAATCTGCCCATTTTGATCGACCCTTACTCCCGGAGATTTTTCCAATACATCCATTGCCGTAGTTCCGGCATTACTAATCAAGGCATCGACATTTAATACGGTCCGGTCAATCTGATGTTCAATCAGTGCCTTTTTAGATACAATAGACACTTCTTTTAAAGACTGTTGCTGTTCCTGAATACGAATTGAACCCAGATCCAACACCGGCAAACCGGCGGTAATAGCAAGAGAGACAGACTGATAAACTCTTCGCCCCATCAGATTTACATCCAGTAAATAGATTCCGGGAGCTATCCCACTAAAAATAAAACTCCCATTAGCCTCACTGAACTCCATTTTCACGAGTGATGAATCTGATTGTTTTTTTACCGACATCGTCGCACCATCGATCCCAACACCCTGATGATCCAGAAGAGTCCCCTTTATTTTCGATCCAGCTACTTGCCCAAAAGACACAGCGGTGCCATACCATGCTAAAAATAGCATCATTAAATATTTTTTCATTTATAAGAATTTTAAGATAGCACAGATGCCAGCTGCAAATCAAGGGCAAAGCGATCCCTGCTCCCGGTAAAAACGAGAGACAGGAATAAATTATGAGAAATTGATATAATTAGTTAATTCGCACTGTAGTAGTGTAATTGAGCTTTTTATTAGGCTCGTTGACGTAGTTGCGCATAACCCTTTTGTGCCAGACCGCACTTTGCTTTTTACCGTCTATATATAGGCCGTCCTGATTAAGCTGGATTTTAAAATCACGATCATCTTCAATCATATTATGCTTTTTTAAATCAGCAATTAACGCCTCGGAATTAACGCGGTCACTTTTCTGAGCAGGCAAAGCAACCACAGCAGGCGACATCCCAGGAACAACTGGCAAAGCAGGTTTAACCGGTATTGCAACTGTTTCCTGCACTGGGACATCTGCTACTACCGGTATTTCGGCCGCAACATCAACAGGGTTATCCGGACGCACTGTTGTCGTAGTAGTTACTACCTGGTGTTCTGTAGTACTGCTAACCTGCTGATCGCGGTTAGCATCAGAATGGTCTTGATTAGCAACTGGTTGAGCCTTGGTAGCAGATACCTCTTTGGAAGCCAGCTTTGTTTTTACAGCAGCTCTTTCAGGCAGGACTTTAAAGGCAGCCGTAGTTAATATTACGACGATCATCAATAATGATAATATTACTCTCTCCATCTTCGTAACAGGTGATTGATATTGCCCAAGCAATCTTTTCACACGATGCATTAGTTGTCCCTGTCCATTTTTTAAAGCCATGCTTAACCCAGGGGCGCCGTGTTCGTATTCCTGACAGCTCACCAATGCACGGATATAGACCGCTTTATTACTAAGCTGGGTAACAGCGATGTCATCGCAACAGTTTTCACGTTCGGCTCTGATCAGTTCTGAAATCCAGATCACAGCTGGATTAAAGAAAAAAATCATCTCCAGCAAACTCTGCAATATGTTAACTATAAAATCTCTGCGGCGGATATGCGCTAATTCGTGTACAAGTATGGCTTCTACATCTGCTGTACTCATGGCATTGATTAAGCCAATAGGAATTAGAATTACCGGTTTAAAATGACCAATAACCATTGGCACACGGGCCAGTCCGGATTCCATTAATCTGACAACAGCTTGAACATTAAGCTTTTCGGCCAGCTCTTCTGCTTTGTTTTGCCAGAATTCGGAAACAGGTTTTACGTTGGTATTTTTCAATCGATATATTCCATGCAAACCTGTCAGTAGCTGAAGACTTTTAGCGCAGAACATTAAAAACCAAACCAATACAATCAGATCTGTATTTCTGGAGAAAAAATCACCGGCAGTATTTATACCATTCGCTGCAAATGCAGAAAGTTCATAAACCCCCGATTCAGCCGGACTATATTTACCTTGAAGAGTATCAACAGCCGGAATTCCTACATTTGCCTGATGGCTCATTACCGGACCTACAATACTTTGGTCCTGAATCATATAGGATGCAAAAGTAAATAGGGTTGCGGAAGCGAAAAGCACAAGCGACCAGGTTAAAAACCGGTATCTTGATGCAGAGCTCAAATTTTTACCGCCAACCAGGATCAACGCAGTGATCAAGGATAGTAGCAGTCCCTGCCACAAAGAATGCAGCAGTGTAAATCCAATAGCTTTAATTAAAAGTTCCATAGTTTGTGGTTCAAAATGGTTTATTGATCTAATTGATTCAGCATATCTTTAATAGCCTGTAATTCCTCTTTAGAAGTTTTCTGATTACCTAGCAGCTGCATGACTAATTTGCTTGAAGATCCATCATATAAATTGTCGACGAATTTCCCCAGCAAATTCTCTTTGGTTTTTTTCTCTTCTTCAACAACATGATAAATATGCTTCATTTGACTTTCATCTCTTTTAAGGATGCCCTTCTCAGCCATGATCTGCATTAATTTCAATGTAGAGGTATAATTAACCTGACGTAAATTATTAAGCTGATCATTTACCTGACGAACAGTAGATGGGCCTGCACTCCAGAGAACCTGAAGAATTTCAAGTTCCGATTTAGTGGGTTCTATATCGGATGAGGATGTATAGTTTTGCTGTTTCATATTCTAAAGGTAGGAAACTTTTCGTACGAAACAATACCTACGAAAAAAAGAAACAAAAAAAAGCCTTCCCGATGATCGGGAAGGCTCACTCAATTATATAAATTAAAAATTTAGACTAACTGAACATTAATTGCATTAAGACCTTTACGGCCTTCTTCTACATCGTAAGTAACTTTATCGTTTTCACGGATGCTGGCTAACAAGCCTGTTGAATGAACAAAGATTTCGCTGTCACCATTAGATGGTACGATAAATCCAAAACCTTTAGTCTCATTAAAAAATTTTACTACTCCTTCTTGCATTGTATTATTATTAAATATGGCACGAATATACAGATTATTATTCATTTACAGAAGTTATTAATTAATTGGTACTCACATTAGTTTAAAGCAGCCGTAATTATTCTCCCCTTTATTCTAAATTTAACAGTATTTGTCAGCTCAAATTTTCTTAATACCTGAGCTATATCTTTATTTCTGGATAGGATCCCGGTATACTGAAGCTTACGCAGGTCCTGATTATCATAACAGACAGTCACATCATACCATCGTTCTAACTTCCTGAGAATAGTCTCCAAAGACTCGTTATCAAATGAGAAATATCCATCTTTCCATGCAGTTGCACCCTCAGTATCTGCTTTGGTAACTATAACAGAACCAGATGCTTCGTCAACAACAGCCTGTTCTCCGGGAAGCAGCCGTTTTAAGGTCGTTCCGGCTTTAGGAACAATAATAACACTGCCTTCGAGAAGTGTAGTGCTGGATATAGGCTCCTCTGGATAAGCAGAAAGGTTAAAATGAGTGCCTAACACACGGATCTGCAGTCCTTTTGCGCAAACTGTAAAAGGTAAGGACACTCTTTTAGCTACTTCGAAATAAGCTTCCCCGGATAAATGTACTGTTCGCTCCTTCTCATCAAAGACCACAGGAAAAATTAAACTCGAAGCAGCATTAAGCCATACCTTCGTCCCGTCAGGAAGGATTACCCGGTACTGCCCGCCCCTGGGGGTTGACAATACAAGTCTATTTAAAGAGCTCTTCCTTAAATCATTAACCCTTATATTTTTATAGCTTAAAAGCCCCCGTTCGGTTTTAAAAACCATTCCTGGGAATTTGTCACCGGGAAGTTCGTTATAATTGCTGTCCAGCACCAGACCTGTTCCATCGGATAGTGTAAGAGTAGCCCGGTTGCTGCCCGGCTTTATTGCTGCCTGAATTAATGGCTCATCATTTAGTCCAGTTACCTTATTATGGTAGATAAAAAGACCACCTGCGATTAGAAAAACTGTCATAATCACATAGAAATATCTTTGATTACGGTTGAGAACAGACCGGCGTAGCTGAATATTATTGCTGATCATATCGTGTAAACGTTTATCTATTACAGATATCTCCAGATCAGATAATTCATCAAGTACGTCCGGCTGTTGAGCAAAAAGTTCAAAATAGCTTTCTACTAACCTTTTCTGATCGCCATCGGCGTTTCCTTCCAGATACAGGTCGACAAATTGTTGAAATTCATTTTTCAAAAGATTCGATTCCATCTTATTTGTTTGATAACGACCTTATACTATAACAGTGTCGGAAAAGAAACCACTCTCCTATGCTATTTTATATGTTGAAGCAAATTAACATGAACTACTTACCGCAAGCACATTGCATAACATTCGCCTTATAGATTTAGAATAAAGCCAGTATCAACAATTTGGTTATAAATTCTCTCAGGCTGGTAAAGGCCGTAATTAACTGATTCTGAACCGTTTTCTGGGAAATACCCAAAATTGTGCTGATTTCCCGGGTACTTAAATAATCAAGATAGCGCATGCGAAAAATGACTGCTCTTTTTTCCGGCTGCATAGACAGCCAATATTCAATGCAGGTTTGCAATTCATTTACGTTAAGTCTGGAGTCGGCCTGATCTCCGGAGGCATAAATATCATCCAGGGGTATCTCGAAAAATGAAACACCTTTGCTTTTTCGATACTCTTTAAATGTCTTATAGCGCATAGAAATCAAGAGATAAGCATAGATGCTTTTAACCTGGTAATAAGTGCGTTTGGTCCACATGTCTATAAAGACATCCTGTACAATCTCTTCTACAAGCTGTGCATTACGCAGCCTTTTATAGGTTTCATTATAAAGCTTTTTCCAGTAACGTTGATAAATTTCATTAAAGGCTTCGCTATCACTTTCAGAGATACACCGCAGAAGTTCATCATCGGTGCAGGTCTGATAACTAATTTTCATCACCATACACTAAACCTGAACTATTTGACACCAAACATCGCCCGATAATAGTAACAGAATACGTTTAATATGCATCTTATTGCTGGAGTGTATTTGTTTCAAAGTAAAAGGCCAGGGAAAGAGTGCTCCTGAGAAATCTGGATAACAAATACAGTAAACGTGAAAAATCTGATGACATATGATTGAAATTAATACACCTCTATATATACAGTGTGTATTTCTGACCGGATGTCCTATGCTAAAGAAAAATAGTTTTTCGGCAGCTAATAGAAATTGAGCTTTACCAGAAGAAATTTGAAACTTATTAGATTGAATTTGATTTTCATCAAAAAAATAGCATCAAATGCGGTTATTTTTAACAAAAACTTTATCATATATTACTGATAATTAAATATTTAACAATATAAATCACCATCGGATCCCTAATCCTTTTATTATGAATAATCTTGAGCTGATAAATTTCCTCACCTTTCTAAACCCTGTCAATGCAGATTTACGGCAACGGTTAATTGAAATAATCAAAACTGAACATATCAAAAAGCGCCATTTTCTGCAGCAGGCCGGAGACCCGGCAGACCGTATCTGGTTTCTTGAAAAAGGATATATGATGGGATATAAATGGAAGGAAGACAGAAAAGTACCGTACAGGTTCTGGAATGAACGGGAATTGATTCTGTCCGCGGAATCTTTTTTCCTTCAGAAACCAACTATGGAGTATATCGAAGCAGTTAACCCTTCGATTCTAAAATACATTACATACGAAGATCTAAAGCTTCTCTCTGCCGATTTCCCAGAAATACATCACTATACTCAGCGTATTATACTTGATTATGAAATTTTCCAGGAAAAACGGGTATACCAGTTCAGTGCTAACTCTGCACTTGAAAATTATGTCATATTAGCCAGAAACTCACCACATGTACTCAGAAATGTGCCTGTAGATAATATTGCAGCATTTCTGGGAATATCAAGAAAAACTTTAAACAGGATCAGGGCAAAAACAAGCCAACGAAGTAAAAACATTCCGGAAGGCGACGTCTGAACTGACGTTTGCATCTTATTAGATCCGCTGTTGATTCATTTGTTCTAAGCGATCATGTAACTGGTGCAGCCTTTTCACGAATACGTCAGCGGATTTTAAACTCCCACTATTCTTCACATAGCTAAGATGCGATTCCAAAAAAAGCGGCACATCAGCAATAACAACTCCTGCTTCAAGGTCTATTTGAGCAGGCAATTCGATACCATCAAAATATGCTTCTAATTCTTCTATAGTCATGCCACAAATTTAATCTATTTTTTCAATGGCCGGCAGGCTAATTAAATAAGATAAAGGCAATGATGAGTGTAATAATCACATTAAAAAGTTGAGCAAGCAGAAAGGCATACAAAGGCTTTTTATTTTCATTTTTGAACAGGTCCTTAAAATTTGTTTCCAAACCGATACTTGTAAAGGCAAGCGTAAACCAGGCGTTCTGCATATTTTTCAAACTATCTTTAACTCCGGCCGCAGTTTCAGCCGACACTGCAAAAGAAAATAATAAGGAAGCCGCTACGAAGGCGAGTACAAATTTCGGAAATCTGTCCCAGATTACTTTTAATGTTGGTTTTTCAACTGTATCAGCACCGTCGGTTTTACGGTAAGACCAGTAAATACTGATAGCAAACGCAGCGATACCCAGCAATACATTTTGAGAAAATTTAACAATCGTGCTGATTTTAAGTGCCTCTTCTCCTACAAGACTTCCTGAAGCAACAACAGCACCGGTAGTATCAATACTACCGCCAAGCCATGCGCCGGTAACTTCCTGCGGAAAGTTAAAATAATTCGCAATGTATGGCATAAAGATCATCATCGGAATTGCCGTAATGAGCACCATAGATATTACATAGGATAATTTTTTAGGATCACCTTTTATTGCTCCTGATGTGGCTATGGCTGCCGAAACACCGCAAATAGATACTGCTGAAGAGATCATCATAGTCAAATCATCATCTATTTTAAACTTCCTGCATAACCAGAAAGCAAAATACCATACTGAAAGTACGACAATCAGTGCCTGAATAAGCCCCAAAGAACCTGCCTTAAGAATGTCGGAAAATATAATCGTTGTCCCCAACAGGACCAAGCCTATCTTAACAAAAAGCTCCGTCGACAACATATCCCTGAACCATTGCGGCAGCTTAAAAAAGTTACCGATGACAAGCCCGATAACCAAACTAAAAATTACTGCTTCAAGATTAAGCGACCGCATTGTCGAATTACCTGCAATGAGCAGCGCAATTATAGTGAGCAGATACACAAAAGGGAAACCAGCAACAAAATTTCGCACTGATTTCCCCGTAATTCGTGCCCCCGCGATGCCGATAAAGCACACAAAGACAAACTGAATGAGAACAATTTTAAGATTTCCTGCAGTTAATACAACCGACATCAATTCAGTTGTATTTCTCCATTTAAACACCGGTACAGGGACTATATAAAAAAATAAAGAAAGAACAATAACCAGGGCACCGAGAATTACAACTGCCCAGTCCTCATGAAGAGTAAATGGCTTGGATTTAACTGACATATTTGGCTTTAATATTATTTGGTCAGCTAATATATCGTTTTTAACCTTTTGAAGATGCCCTGAACTGTGTTAAATCATAATTGATTACAGCTTTTTATCTTTTTTTCAGAAGCTCATTTAATTTATTCTGCTGTGCATTGATTCTTGCAGTTAAGCGTCCCTGCTTCTCTTCCCAGCTTTCAGAAGTATAGGTTGTTTCGTCGTCCGACTTCCTTTCTGCCTTTAACCACTCATTATATTGAGCTTCCTGGTGGCCTGACGTACCTTGAAACTGTTCTTTGTATTTTTCGCGTTTTATCTTTAAATCAAGGAGTTCCTGGTTCAAGGCCGACTTACCTGATTCATCTGCAGCAAGATATGCAGCTTCGGTTTTAGAAATTTGATCGCTTAGCTGATTAAGCTGTTTTTCTGCCGGTACAAATACATCTTCCTGTATATCCAACCGATGTATATGCCCCTTAAATGGCTCTAAAACAGTATTAACGGGTATTTCCCAATCTTCCCAAACATGAGCAACCAATAGTGCTTTTCCTGGTGGGATGTTAATTGAAACGTCGTCCAGGTAATCGGAAACCTGCTCTGCGCGCAAAGTGTCACCCGCGGAACCTGCAACCATACCCGCACCAATTCCTACAAGCAAACCCAGAGGGCCCGCAAGCAAACCTATTAAACCGCCTACTATCCCACCACCAATTGTGCTGTAGCCCGCAGACTCATCTTTTGCTGAACGAATATTTACCTGACCGGCCTCATTTTTACTCAGGACATAGGATTCTCCCAGAGAAATATCCTGATTAGCAGATAAATTCTGTATCGCTTTGAGTCCACTGAATGCGGATGCTTCTGTATCGAAGAGTACTTGAATTATTTTTTCCATGTTATTTAATTATAATACTACATGAAAAGCAATTGGAATGGGTTTTTGTTTGACACAACCTAACCCAGAGGACAGTTTTTACACCGTTTTCCAAGTTTATATTTTTCGCAGCACTCTTTCTTTTTCTTCTTAGACTTAGCGTCAGATTTGTCGCTCTTTTTGTCTTTATCTTTCTTTTTCTTGTGCAAAGCTTAATATTTATTGTTTATCAGGACAACCGGATATGGCTGAACCATTTTTCATAAATGGCATCGTAAGTCCCGTTCTCATGCAGCAGCTCTAATGTTTCGTTGATTCTTTCTTTAAGTTCAATATCCCCTTTTTTCATCGCTATGGCATATCTGGAATCTGAATTCGGTATGAAATGTCCAATTTCAAGACTATCATATTTATCCAGAAAACCTCCTGCAATTGGAGAATCATCAATTAAAACATCTATTTTTCTATCCAGCAACTTTTCGTACAACTCCTTATTTGTTTCCGCATGAACTGTTGTATTGGAAGGAAATTTAGACATCACGTATTTCTCTGCTTCTGTAGCAATACGGATACCAATTCTTTTATCTTTAAAAGTTTGGTCATCGCCATGCGTATCGCCTTTATTGACAACTGCACAAAGTTTAAATTCGAGATATGGTGTACTAAACTCCAGAATCATCTGCCTGGAACTGGTCATAGTGACCGCCGAACAAATTATATCAAGTTCGCCTTTATAAAGCTTCTCCAAAATATTAGACCATAATGATACTTCATATTGAAATTCCAGATTAAGTACTTTACCTATTGCCTGCAGCATGTCTACTTCAAACCCTTCAAATGTCGTAGAGTTATAATCGCTGTGCAATGGAAAAGGCGCTGCTGAATCTACGCCAATCTTCAATATTTGTTTCATAATCACTATTTGTTCTTCCGGACAGGCCTGAACCTTATAAAAAACTATACCTGGACGGGACAATTTTAACAGATTTAAGGGTTTGTCCCGGTATAGACGCAATTTTAGTCAATTTCCGTGTCCTTTTGAAGTAAATAAGCATTTATATATTTCATTGTAATGCCTCAAAACATATTAATCATACATAAACGCGTCAAATTCCGTTCAATACCACTGCAAACAAACCACTTATAATATAAATACGCCATTTTCATCTAACTGAACCTCCCATTAATTTTACAATTAGCACAGATTGAAATTATAAAAAATTCATGTACCGGCATCTAATCCAGGTAGATAATGACCATAACAAATTTTATTTGTACCGGTTTGTAGAGATAAGAGTAATAAGTGTATTTTTATTTTCGAATACTTGCATGAAGATCAAAACTCTACCTAAAATAATCCTATCACGAAGGGCAATATTCCTGAGTGTTATGCTACTACTTAGTATGCATGCTGTTGCTCAAGATAGTGTGGCAGTAGACGTAGTTGATGTGTTCAGAAAGTTGATTTTAAAGAAAAACACACCTGCACCTATAGTTAACAATAAGGGTAGTTTCGCTATTCTACCCTCCGTCGGCTATACACCCAGTACCGGTTTTGAATTTGGTGCAGACATTTCGGGCAGTGAATACCTGGGGAATCCCGAAAGTACATCACTTTCCATATTTGATGCCTACGGGGTGCTTTCAACAAATGAGCTGGCCCTTATTCAATTAAGTCATAATATTTATACAGCAAGGAACCAGTATAATCTTGTAGGAAACTGGAACCTCGGCAAAACGGTTATACAAGACGATGGAATCGGAACCGGCCAGAAAAACCCATTAACCCTTCCGCTCAGATACACCTTTCTAAAACTTAGTGAAATGGTTTATAAAAGTATCCTTGATAACTTTTATGCGGGTGCCGGTCTTACGTTTAACTACTATAAAAAGATTACGCAGGAAAGTCCGGCCACCGGTCAGCCTGGTGTTTACAATGAATTATATAGCCAACAGAATGGTTTTGATACCGACGAGAATATCGCAGGTGGTTTTCTCCTGAACATGCAATATAATTCTAAAGATCAGCCTTACAGGCCATATAAAGGTTTATATATCGATGTAATCCTTAGAACGAATACACACTGGATGGGAAGTCAGAAGTCTGCAATGCAACTGAAAACAGAGCTGAGAAAATACTGGAGCCTGTCAAAACGAAACCCTGAACATGTACTTGCATACTGGATCTGGGGCTCTTATCTGCTCCGGGGTCAGTTGCCTTATATGGAATTACCCGGTACTGGCAGTGATACAGAACAGCGAACTGGACGAGGTTATACTATCGCCAGATTTAAAGGCCCGTCTTTCTTTTATAACGAATTGGAATACCGCTTCCCAATCTCTGCTAATAAACTATTTAGCGGTGTAGCATTTTTTAATTTACAAACTGCCAGCAATCAGCAAAAAACGAAGCTATTTCAATACTGGGAACCCGGAGCAGGCGCTGGTTTGCGCATCCTCTTCAATAAGCAAAGCCGTTCCAATCTCTGCATTGATTATGGTATTGGGAAGAATGGCTCAAAAGGGGTTTTTGTTGGCCTGAATGAGGTCTTTTAATTAGAATTCGAACTGGACTTTTGCTCTCAAGCCCCACTTGGCAACATCAGGATGATCCAGATAGTTAAATCTTCTAACGACATCAAAACGTAGAACTTTAAAAATATTACCCAATCCGGCACTTGCTTCCATATACGGACGGTTCCCCAGGTGATATGTGGTTGCAACACCATCTTCATTTACAGGAAATTGTAATAAAGATGAATTCATGAGCGGATTATTTTCGTTCCGTAAACCGCCATACAATCCTTTAAATGTAACATACTCTCTTAATTTCAATCTCCGTAACAATGGGATTCGGTTTAAAATCAACCCATTAAAATTATGATCGACATTTAGACTTACATAATGATCACTTACAAATTCCAGGAAATTCATGAGATTATAGGCGTAAACCTGATAGGAATACGATTGATTGGCTTTATGAATCCGAAGCAGCGGAAAAGGTACCTGACCAAATAGATAATTTCCTTCGAGCCTAACATCGGAACGGCCAAACTGCCCCAGATAGAAACGTTTATCAATGCTTGCTGTAAGATTGTGATAAGCATTTTCACCGCCAAATAATCCTTTTACACCCGCAGCATAGTCCAGTTCAAAAACAGGATATTTTTCGATAATGCGCTCTCTGAACAATTTTCCCTGGTAAAATTTCTCGAATGGCGCATAACGCAGCCTCAGGTTAAACTCTGTACTTGTCAACCGCGACAGCTGCTGTGGCCCGAGATCTGTCTGTCTTGCAAAAACTAGATTTCCTGCCGGACTCTGTGTCCATTTTCTGAAACCAATGTTAAATGAAAAATGGTTCAGATACTCCTGCTGATATTCTACTTTGTAAAAGTCATTATATAAAAACTTATCATTTACACCTCTCCTGAACGAAGATGCGAGGTTATCTTCCTGAACACCATTAACAGACTCCTCACCCGGAATACTCATATCCCTTCGAAAACTCGCACGAACAAAACTCTGTGGAAATTTATAAATAGATTTGTTATTGAAAGAATAAGCACCACTGAAGAAATATTTCCACTTTTCGTCCTTAAATCCATAAGCTGCATAGGTATCCAGGTAAAAACGGGTACTGAAGTCCGTAGTGGTTCTTCCCCCGAATCGTAGCCGAAAACCTTCAAGGTTATTGAAGGTATAGAATGAATACAACGGACCTATTTCGACAGGTCCAAGATTTTTATATCCAATAAAAAAGAAAGTCACCAAATCCATCATCCGCTTAAATGATTTCATCTGCCCCAGAGTATCAATATTGCCGTAAATTTTCAGCTTATCTTTCCCGATAGTATCGAGTCTGTTATCTGCCCAATACGCAGCATCCCTGTTTTCTGCACCAGCTGCCATCACCAGACTCTCCCCGGAATACACGCTGTCCGGCCTTGGTATATTTGTCTTATAATTTTTAATCGTTACTGATCTTTCTCCTTTAAAACCTCTTCCTTTTTCATTGCCTAACCCGAAGTCCATTAGTAAATGGCTTTTAACCAAATGGAATTTCCCCCGGAAATCCGGTTCAAAATTCAGCTTGACTTCCAGGGCACGAACAAAATTTATGTTCACATCTTTACCCGTTTTCAAAAAAGCCTGCTGGACCGCATATTTACCATCCATGGTGATATAAATCTTCCCTTCAAACAGCAATGCATTTGGCAGTCTGGGGATAAAAGAGAGCTCAATGAGCTGTGGTTGTTGATTTTTTAGCGTATCGGTAATAAAAAACTTATAGTACGCAGGTGCTCCATCCGCGATCGGACTTAAAAACTGGCTGTTGGTAAAAACTATGTTATTGTCATAAATATTTACATCAGCATACATCCGCTCAAAATAATTGCCGATAGCATTGTTATCTACCAGCCCATCGTCAAAATTCACATGCTTGTCTGCGAGCGTAATAATCTTAGTTTTCTGTGGACTTTTGCGATAATAATATTGAGAAAGCCGCTCCCGCAGATAAACAGGCAATATATTTTTACCACCTACTGCTGTGGAATCCTGTTCGTCGAAAAGGAACTGATAGTTTTTGAAGATTTTCTTGTTTTTGAACTTTTCAGAAAGATTACTTAAAGAAAACTGCATCCAGTCATATTGCTGGTACTCGACAGTAGAATCACTTTCCAACCTGTTCAGAGATTTATGCGCTATTACCTGACGAATAAGTTCGACAGCAGGGTTGTCTTTGTTTCTGTATTTAGCTTTTTTTGCGGAATTAACGGTTACTTCATTTAAAGACTGAGAATCTTCTTGAAGTATGATATTGATTTGCTGTTCCTGCCCTGCTTTTACCGGAACAGACTGAGTTTTATAACCAACATAATTTATTTCTATATGGGTCGAAGCCATTTGTGCACTCAACCGGTACTTACCCTGCGCATCTGTTTTGGTCGCTATTTTTGTCCCTTTGAAAATTACAGTAACGGAAGGTACAGGTCGTTTATCTGCAGCGTCTGTAATTACTCCGGTTACAACAGTTGACTGCGCAGCTACGGAAGATATAGTAAAAGTAAATAGTAAAAAAAGCAGATAAAAAGACCTTTTCTGAATTTTAGTAATCATAGAAACACACACCTAAAGTCTTTTAACCTGTTCAAATAAGCTTTAAAAGCATAAATCAGAAAGCTAATTGCACCAATAATACAAATTAAGTGGCCATTTTCATGTTAAATTCTGTTAAAAGATTAACCTGATATATATTCCGCCACGGTAAAATCTAATCAATTACCGCTCCATAAATCTAAATGCCTCGGTGGTTGCGCATTTTTATCTCTGAATGAACGTGGAACAGCCATCGTCTGCCGCTTAAAAAACTGATTAAAATTAGCAGGGTATTCAAATCCCAGGCAATACCCGATTTCAGAAATATTCCATTCCGTATGCTGTAACAAAGCAATTGCCTCTGTAGCTATGCGCCCGGATATGTGTTCAGACGTAGTTTTACCAGTTACCTCTTTAACTGCATGGTTCAGGTGATTCACATGAATCGATAGTTTAGCTGCAAAATCATTAGCTGTCCTAAGTTGCAGCACATGATCTGTGGAATGAATGGGAAACTGCCTTTCAAGAAGTTCAAAAAATAAAGTAGCAATCCTTGTAGACGCATTCGTTATCTTACTTTGTGTATCTAAACGTGTCATCTTCATGGCTTCATGAACGAGAAGATTAACATAATTGCGCATCAGATCATACTTGTAAGCATAATCTGAATCCATTTCAGCTATCATTTTTTCAAATACCCTACTGATGTCGGCTACCTGAATTGAATTAAGCGGATAAACGGGGTTTTCCTGAATGCGAGATAAAAGACCTTCTCTAAGTGGTTCATTGCGCTGCCGCATGAAACTTTCTGTAAAGAGACAAAAGTAACCAGATTGAAATTCCGATGTGGTTTCCCATGAGTACGGGATGGTCGTATTGGTAAATAGAAGTGCAGATCCGTTAACTTCTATTTTTTGATTCGGATAATATAGTACGCCCTTGCCAATTACCAGAGAGATCTTATAAAATTCACGCCGGTTGTAAGGAGATGGATTTAGTGAGCAAAAGCCAAATCTCTTAAATACATTAAAATGCCCGGTGTGTACGTCATCGATCGCATTTGGGATAACAACATCTGGTCTGTTATGCGCAAGCATTTCATAAAACTCCAAAAGAGACATACTTTTTTTCACGCCATAAATTTGCGCAAATTTTAAGCATGTCTCTTCCCTGGATTGTAAAATTATGGTTTGATTGGATCTCCGTCGTGGATTTCCTCCCCTGCCACTGCAACAAGTTTGTCACCCGCGGTAAGATCTCCAAAAATCTCAGTTTTATCGTCGGTTTCTCTTCCTTTTTTAATGTTTACCTTCTCTGCACGGTTATTTTTTGAACGAATCACATAAATTCCTTCTGATCCATCAACTATAGCAGATTTTGGAACAACAAATGTACTTGCATTTGCTGGTAACGGAATAGACACATCGGCAACCATCCCAGGAAGTAATTTTTTATCCAGATTGGCTACATCCATTTCTACGCGCTCTGAACGTAATCGCTGATCCAATGCACCAGACATTCTTTTTACCGTAGCAGTAAATAAAGCGGCCGGCTGTGATTTGACTTTAAAAGTGACGGTATCCCCTGTTTTCAGGTACCCGGTGTATTGCTCTGGTATAGAAACTACCAAACGTAAATGCTTCTGTTCCTGAACGGTGAAAAGTGGAAACTCAGAACCTTTTCCGGATGGCCCTACATAGGCACCGGCATTTACATTTCTTGAAGATATAATTCCTGCAAATGGCGCCCTGATTTCCAGGTAATTCTGAATTGTGCCTATCTCTTTAAATGAAGCTTTCGCAGCATGGAGTTGTGCAAGGTCTGCATTTTTCTTAGCCAGCGCCTGCTCGAGATCGTTGGTGGAAATAGTACCCGGGGTCTGACTAGTCGCCAATAACCGATTGTAATTCGCATTACTTGCCGTATAAACTGCTTCTTGGGCTTTCAATCTGGATTCCGCAGCCGCAAGCTGTGAACTCATCTCAGGTGCTTCCAGCGTCACCAACAGCTGCCCTGCGGTTACTTGTGTTCCTACATCAGCTTTAAGGCTTTTCACAAAACTGCTCACCTTGGCATACAGGTCCACCTGTTGATTGGCGATCAGTTCTCCAGGCATCTTCAACTCACTCGCTAAACGTTGGGATTCTAATACCAGTGTTTTAATTTCAGGAGCCTTGGCTGCTGAGGTCTTCTTTTCGGAATTAGTTTCACCGCAACTGCTAATGAAGATTAACAGTGTCAGCATACCGCTGTATAATTTTAAGTTTTTATAGGCTGATTTATTCATGTTCTGATTCACGCTTAGATATAGCAATTGGATTATAATGTAAACTCTCTTCATCCTCCGGATCCAGAGACAATGAAGTAGTGGATTGTTTTCCCTGAACCCACGCAAATACCAGGGGAAGGATAATTAAAACAGCAAAAGTGGAAGCAATCAATCCTCCGATAACTGCACGTCCCAAAGGTGAAACCTGGTCACCACCTTCGCCATGGCCAATTGCCATTGGTAACATACCAGCAATCATTGCAATGCTCGTCATAATAATTGGTCTTAACCTCACTCCTGCTGCAGTTCTGGCAGCATCCAATGCATTTCCGTGTTGCCTGCGCAATTCTTCTGCATTGGTAATAAGCAACACTGCATTAGCGATAGACACACCTACTGACATGATAATTCCCATATAGGACTGCAGATTCAATGTAGAACCGGTAACTGTCAGTAAAAGCAACGCCCCCAGTATAACGGCAGGAACAGTTGCCAGGATTACTAACGGTACACGGAAAGACTGATAGTTGGCCGAAAGCATCAGGAAGATCACAGCGATCGCGACCAACAAACCGGATTGGAGGCTGCTTAAGGTTTCGTCCAAAACCTTTCCAAGACCAACCTGTTCAACAAGCAATCCCCGTGGAAGCTCTCCAAGGCTTGAAATAGCTTTCGCGACGTCTTTATTAGCTGATCCAAGATCTTTGTCATTCAGATTAGCAGTAACAGACAAAAACGGTGTCGAACCAAGATTGTCGTTTTCGCCATAGGTTAACCCGGACTCAATAGAAGCTACATCCCCTAACACTGGTCTACTCGAATTTTTTAATAGTGGTATAGCTTCCAGATCCGATTTAGACTTTAGCTGATTAAAGGGTACCTGTACCTGTACACTGTAAGAAAGCCCTATTTTTTCATCTACCCAAGTATTTTTATCTGTATATCTGGAAGACGAAGTTGTGGCAATTAATGATTTAGAAATATCATTTAAATCGACACCAAGCTGTGCTGCACGTGTACGGTCGATTTTAATGTTCAGTGAAGGATAGTCAATCGGCTGTGCAATCTGCACATCGCGCATATAATTTACTTGATTTAATGCGTTGCTTATTTTTTCTGCATACGTCCTGTTAAGTTCCTTATTTTTGCCGGTAATCCTCACCTCGACAGGTGTAGGTGAACCCTGACTTAGTACTTTATCTGTTAATTCGATCGGCTCAAATGATAATTTAACGCCCGGAATCACTTTCTGAATCTGTACACGGAGTTTGTCTTTCAATTCGTCCATGTCAACGTGCATATCTTTCAATGTAATCTGGAATACTGCCTCATGCGGTCCTCCCATAAACAGATAAATCGGATTTACTGAGAACTGGGCAGGATGCTGACCTATATAGACCGAAGAAATTGCCACATGTTCTTCTCCGACCATATTCTTTAACTCTTTAAGTAACAAATTAGCTTTTTCTTCGGTTCTCTCGAGCCTGGTTCCGTCAGCTAAACGCATCCGAAGCTGAAACTGGCTTGAATTTACCTTTGGCAATACGTCTCTTCCAATAAAAGATAACAGAAGTGCTGCAGAGCCGATAGCGACAACCAAATAAATTAAAACTGCTGGTTTAGCATATTTGAATAGGGTTTCCAGCATTCTCATAAACGCATCCCTAAAGCGGTCAAACCTGGTTTTCTTGGCATTTTCATGTGCATGTGGTTTGGCTATCATCAACCAGTTCGCCATAACCGGAACAAAAGTCTGGGAAAGCAAAAAAGAAATTACCATAGAGAAACCAATGGCTAATGCTAAAGGTAAAAACAGTGCACCTGGTATACCTGACATAGTAAATGCAGGAGCAAATACAGCAAGAATACAAAGCAGAATCAATAATTTAGGGAAAGCGATTTCCTTACAGGCATCCCAGATTGCCTGCGCCTTCGGTTTTCCCATATCGAAATGCTGGTGAATATTCTCAATGGTAACAGTGGACTCGTCGACAAGAATACCGATTGCAAGGGCCAGACCGGATAACGACATGATATTAATCGTCTGCCCAAATAATTTCAGGAATAATACACCGGCAATAATTGAAGTCGGGATGGTTAAAATAACAATTAATGCCGCTCTTTTATCACCAAGGAACAGTAATACCATTAAGCCGGTTAATATGGCTCCTATCGCCCCTTCGCTGATCAGACTCTTCACAGCATTAATTACATAGACAGACTGATCAAATTCATAAGATAGCTGAACATCCTCCGGTAAGGTGTTTTGTATCTGCGGAAGGTGCGCTTTAAGATTTTTAACCACATCCCATGTAGAGGCATCTCCTGACTTCGCAATACTGAGATAAACAGATCGTTTACCGTTAATTAAAGCATATCCGGAGGTAATATCCGCACCGTCTTTTACGGTGGCTACATCCTTCAGATAAAGATTCTGTACTCCTCCTTTGAACAATGGAATATCTTCAAATTCTTTGATCTTCTCAATGGTATAATTGGTTGGTGTAATATAGTTTTTATCACCAATTCTCACGTTTCCTGAAGGTGCAGTTTGATTGTTAAGCTTAATAGCTTCAACTATTTGCTCTACGGTAAGGTTATGGGACTGCATTAAGCCCGGATTTACATTAATCTCTACAGTTCTTGGACTACCTCCGAACGGAGCGGGAGATAATAATCCGGGTATTTGAGTAAAGGATGCCCGTACGGTAGTGTTAGCCAGATCCTGCAACTCATTATTCGATCTTATTTTACTGCTAAGGACCAATTGTCCAACAGGTAGCGACGAAGCATCAAAACGAATTACAAAAGGTGGCTGTGAACCGGCTGGAAAAATTGCCTGTGCCCTGTTCGATAATGCACTTAACTCAGACGCAGCCTGCGCCATATTCGTACCTTCATAATAGGTAAGTTTCATGAGCATCAGACCCTGTGTGTTTTTGGTCTCAATACTTTTAATACCGTTGGCGAAAAGCAGAATATTTACATAGGCCTTACCAAAATAGGATTCCATCTGGTTCGGCGTATAACCCCCGAAAGGATGGGCAATGTAAATAACCGGTAAATTCATTTTAGGTAAAATATCTACCTTAATACTGGTCATTGCACTGATCCCGAAGAAAAGCAGTCCTGCTACAAATACCAGGATTGAAATTGGTTTGCGCAGTGCGAAACGGATAAGATTCATAGGGTAAAGGGCTTAAAATTCATTGATAAACAGATTAAAATCACCGCTTGCTGCCGATTTGAGCAACAAAGCCTGCCAGACGTTAGTGTAGGCAATATCCCGGTCTGTTTCCGCTCTGTTTAGTGTATATAAAGCCTGGGTAAGATCCACAAGTGTGGTTAATCCATTCTTATATAATGTACTTTTCTGCAAGTAAGCATCACTTGCTGCTTTAACTTGCACCGGCGCCTCCTGATAGTTGTCCATCGCATTTTTTATTTTAGTCTCCGCTAATAAAAGTTGTGCCTGCAACTGCTGCCCTGCAAGTTCGTACTCATCCTGCAGTCCCCTGCTGATGAAACGCTGCGCTTTAACTTGAGGCGAATTCCGAAGAATACTGGTCAGGTTCCAGGTTATGCCCACTCCGATGAGATAGTTTGCCCGGGTTGGATTAACACCATCTGAATATTTTTTGGTGAAGTCGGACTGGTCAAGTGCATAATTACTGGAAAACCCAGATCCCCTTCCCTGAAACACACCTATCATCGAGATACTCGGATAACTTAATCTGCGCAGATAGTTTACCTGCTGGTTGCTCACTTCTACCCTGTCTTTATAAAACCTGAGTACAGGATGACCGGTAAGGTTGGCAGTAGTATCCTGCACAATAAAGGATTTCGGTAAATGGTTAACGGAGGCTGTATCTAATATAAATGATGTCGCATTTTTACCAATCAAAACTCCTAACTGATTAGCCTGTTGTTGCTCCAGATCAATGGATTTTGTCAAAGCAATCCTGGCATTCGATACTTCAGCCTTCGCCAGCGAAGTGTCTACACCAGCGATTAATCCATTTTTAGCTCTTAAAACTGCATTATCCTTAAAGATTATTGCTCTTTCGAGGTTATTTCGCTGAGAACGTGTAAGTCTTTGTGCTGCAAGCAGGTTTAAATAAGCGGAAGAAACCCTGACCTCGTGTTGAAATATTTCCTGATTAAGATCATCTTCATCCCTTCTTTGTACCGCTCTGGCAGCTTTCACCTTTTCCCGTATTCTGCCGAAAGTATAAAAGTCCCAATTCACATTAGTCAGATATAAAGCTCCGAATGCGGCATTCCAGTTCTGGCGATCCAGCGCCGGCCCCGATGAAGCTGCATTTAACCCACCTAAAACAGATAGAGGCCCATTTTGGCCATTAATCGTTCCATAGTCCTGTTGCGCAGCCAGACTGAGGTTAGGGAGATATTCTGTCTTATTTTGTCTTACTGTTTCTTTGGAAGCAAGTGCATAACTTTTTTTAGCTTTCAGAGTTCCATAATTATTGACAGCCATGTCAATGGCTTCTTTTAACTGCAGCGTCTGTGCCTGAACATAATTAAATTGGCTACATAATAGGGTTGTAGAGAAAAGTATGGAGAAGAATATAGCTTTCGGTCGCATAAATTAGGATCTTTCGCATTAACAAATGGTTGCAGGGCAAATGTATCGTATGAACCTGCTTTTGAAAATATGAATTTCAAATCAATTCTTATGATATTCAAATAATTGATTGTTTGATTAACTTTTTGGTGTTTTCCGGAACGATACTGCCTGAATAAAGCCATTATAATAAACCTTGCTGTTTACTATCTGATAACCAGCACACTGAAAATCACTGGAAAGATCCGGAACTTTTTTGGCCTTCACGCCGGAAACCAAATTAAAAAAAACATACATTGTTTTGAGTAATATTTTCTGCCACCACGTCTGCTTCGAAATATCAGATTGAAAGTCCGTATAAAGCCAATATCCTTCCGGTGCTATCATTTTATCAAATTGGGTGAATACCTGCATTGCCTCCGCTGACTGAAAATTATCGAACAAAAAGCCAGTGAGTATCACATCATACTTACGACCTGCTTGAAAATCTGCTGCTCCGGCATGAATATAGGTTACCTGATTCTCACCTGTATCCCTTTCACGCGCCATCCGGATCATTTCGGCAGATATTTCCAGATAAGTAATTTGCAGGCCAGCGGGATAAATTTTACTGATCTCCTCCAGTATCCAACCCGTTCCACCTCCCGCAATTAATAAATTATTACCGGATGAGATATATTTAAGCTGATCGGTTTGCGCTTTAAGCTGTGATTTACGAAACACGAGCCTGCTCAGGGGGTCATAAATCTTCGCAATCAAATCGTAGTTGTTATTCATTCCGGTATTTATTTAAATAAGAGCATTGAGGTAATACCACATATCGCTTTAATCAGAATCAAACCATCAATTACAATCAAATAATAGAAAATCTGCTTTCGCATATTCATGGAGTAAGCAACGACTATGGTCAGCAGAAAAGGCAAAAGATTAAAAAGTAATCTTCCAACCGGAAAATGCCTGTAACCTGCGAAAATTACCAAAGAAACAACACCGGTCAGCAACAGAGGAATAAGCACCTGATTAACCGTTCTCTGCAACCCAATTCTTACTACAAACGTTTTAAGTTGGTTATTATAATCAATTGCATAATCCTTCATATCAAACATAATCGCATTCACAGTACAAAACATCCAGTTCTTAACAAACAGAAAGTACCAGAGTGAGCTTCCTCCGATAGCTGTACCAGTTTCAATTTTAAGCATAAGCAAAGGAAAAAAATTTGCTGTAGCCGCCCAGACCAGTCCGATGACAAATGGTTTCAATAAACCGGTATTGCGCAAATTAAGATTGAAAGAGAACAATGGCAGCATGCCATAATACAGAATAGCTACCAACCCAATCAGCCCGGCTCCGATCCAGTATCCTACCGGTAATGCGAGTATTCCTTTTATATTATGAATACCGAGATATAATGCAACAATACTGCAGATCAGCAAAAGAATCTGCTGGGTAAGACGTACTTGTTTGATATGTGAGGCATACCATAAGGTTCTCGGGTTTGATGTATCAGCAGAAATTGACACCCCCATATAAGCGTATGTGTAGTAGATTATTGGGGCTAGAAAAACCAGAAGGTAATATGCGGCAGAATTAAATGGAAGACCTAGCTGAAGTGTCGATTCTATAGTAAGGGCTATAGCCAGCAGGCCAACAAAATAATTACCAAAAAATATAAGTCGAAGTAATTTCTGGCCCATAATTTATAAACTCTATTGTTTATCTAGTTTTCTTGCCCTGAACAAATTATCAGTAGCCTGAAGAATCTTTGCTTTGAGTTTTGGAGAATAACCCGGATGTAGCTTAAGAAACTCTTCTACAATATTCGCCGCCTCAACTGAGCTATACATTCCAAAACTGGCCTGCAGCCACGATTGAGGGAAGAAAATATCTCCTGTTTTTTGTATTTCTACAAGCATCTCAAGGCTCTGCATTAGATAATGCACACTACTTTCCTGTCTTAAAGGGTGATGCAGGTAGTATAAAGCTGTGAGTACGGTAGATTCTTTAGCCCTGCCCGAAATTTGCTTTAAACTATTAAAAAAAAGGTCTCTCTCCTGCAAATCAGAAGATGCAGCTGGCATAATCATCTCAAAACGCTCTTTTCTATCAGTGTTTGTAATCCGCAGATTCTGGAGCCTCAAAATATCTTTAGATGCATCATCTCTGATTGCCAAGGCCAGCGCCAGGCTTGTATAATCATCTTCCGTTAGGATAACCCCCTCTGGTGCGAGTTGTTCTTTCCAAATCTGATACAACCGGCTTTTAGCTTCCCGGCTTAAAAATATATCCTGGTATAATTTAAAAAGTTGTTTTCTCTGATTCGTGAATTTGTTTTGCAAAAGCGCAGTCCAGATCTGCATTTCCAGGGAAGGTGCAATTGCAATACGCAAGTCAGCTTTACTGAACTGCCAGTAAAGCTGACCTATATACGTACAGATTAATTTTAGATTTAATTCGTCATTTTCAACAAGTAAGCCCTTTTTATAGAGCTCGAGCAATTCTTCAGGACGTATACTTTCTCCACTTAGCATTTGTTCATAAAGACCGATATAAGCACTCGCTCTGCTTAATGGATCTTTAACATCATAAATATGAACGGGGAGTGCGGGGTCAACAGGCATTCTTCCATAACCTTCTCCTCCTGTATTAAAGATCATATATAAAGGTGCTTGAAGTCCTTCCGCCGCTGTTATAACTACGTCTTTTCCAATAAGATTTACAGGAAGTTCCTTAATACGGTCCTGATAATACAGGGTTATTTTGAATTGTTGCGGCCAATTCCTGTCCTTACCTTGCTCTGCATGCTGACTGACGGTAAACCTGGATATCAAGCCTCCTTTCTGTTCAAGCTTATATGTAACTACCGGTCTGCCATTATCATTCACCCAGACACTATTCCATTTAATAAGATCAGCTGAAGTATGGCTGTCAAGAATCCGGATAAGATCCGGCCAAGAGGCATTACTATTAGAAAACCTCCTAAGATACTCCCTCACTCCTGACTGAAATGCAGATTCTCCCATCAGACTTTCCAGCTGTTTCATCATAACCGGGGCCTTATGATAAATTATATTACCGTAGAGCGTGCCAGCTTCATTCAGGTTATCCAGTTCCTGTCTTATTGGATTTGCACCCGGTGTACGATCAACAGCATAAGCGGCCGGCACATGGCTGATTAAAAACTTCTGATCGGATTCGGCTTTATTATTAGGCTCTACAGTACTCTTATCAGCCATAAAGTTGGCAAATACTTCTTTCATCCATACATCTGAAAACCAATCCATCGTAACCAGATCACCAAACCACATATGTGCAGTTTCATGTGCGATCAAATTCGTTCTGGTATTTAATTGATCTCTAGATGCTGTACGATCGAGAAATAAACTAGACTCTTTATAATGAATTGACCCGGGATGTTCCATACCCCCGAACTGAAATTCTGGAATTGCACTCATACCGAATTTTTGGAATGGATACGGAATACCAGTCCATTCCTCAAAAAATTTGAGACTCTGCTCATGTATTGCATAAATAGCAGGCAGGCTTGGTGTTAATTTAGCTGTGTCAGTCTCTCGATACAAGAGATCTGCATTTTTCCCCTGTAGGTTGCCTTTATATAAATGGAACTTTCCTGCAGCAAAAGCAAAAAGATATGTGCTTAATAGATCTGACTCCCGGAACTGATATATTTTCCTTCCGTTTTCTTCCCTTACGTATTCCTGCGTTGCATTAGCAATTGCATGCCAACTGGATGGAACTGTAAGCTGAAGTAAATAAGTCGCCTTGATATCAGGCTGATCAAAGCACGGAAAAGCCGATCTTGCACGGTCAGGAACGAATAGTGTGTAAAGGTAATCTGCGTTTCTGTTCAGAGCGCCATTGCCGGCGATGAAATTCACCTTAATATGATTTTCTCCATTCTTTATCAGATCCGGACCGATGAGTAGATGTTCATTTACCAGTTTAACAGGCACTTTTTTACCGTTAACTTCCAATAAACTAATCACTTTAGCATCAGCTTTGAAATCTAGCTGCAGCGTCTGATCTATTTTACCTGAATTAAATGTTATTTCCTGCCTGGCCCGAATAGGAGCAGACTTTTCTGTTGGGATATCCAGAGCAAGTTTATATTTTACGGCAGATAGAACAGACTTTCTGTAAACAGCCAGCGACCTGCTGACGCCAGCAACCGGCACTTGAGCACTGACAGTCTGGGGAATTATACAGGTCTGCCATATAAAGGCAGCAAGAAAGAGCGGTTTAATTTGACGAAACATGCAGCCAATTTACACTTTTAAGCAGAATTTGGAAATCAATGTGCAGTATTCTCACTACCCGTATGAAGGCATGTTCTAAATAACTTATCAAACCCATAAATCTTTAGATTTTTTCCGATCACAACAATCTTACTTTCTTTTATTTCCTCAGGCATCCAAAGATCACCAAGCGTGATCGACAGTGATTTACCAACAGTCTGTAAAATCAAACGACTTTGAAAATCTCTGCTATAAATCACGCCCTTAATACGGTATACATTAGCGGACTGGAGAATCAAAAAAACCATCATCCGATGTTCCAGCTGTTCAGCATCCATACTTTCCTTATATTTAACAAGTATTGTTTCAATATCGCTATGCTCATGTTTGTTATGCTGACCCGAGACTGCGAGGAGCGTCTTTCCGGCAGGGAGAGTGGCTCCGGTTAAATTCAACATCCCTTTCGGACTCCACACCGGTTTCGGATTGCTGTAGAAATTGGCATATCGCTCTCTCGCAAACATTTTCCGGATCTGAAAATCTCTGCCTGCAGCAACCAATGTTTCGGCAAATGGATTAATGGTTTTCAGTATGCCTTGTAATTCCTTTAAATAAGCGTCACTAACCTGCCCGGTTTTATTCAATAGTATCACATCACTGAATGCTATTTGACGAATAGCTTCTTCATGATCTTTAAGTTGATCTTCAATAAGTTCGGCATCAACTATACAAATCACCCTTTTAAGATCATAGCCTCTTTTAACCTGATCCATGGTCAGAAAAGGATGAGCAATATTAGCCGGATCAGCAATACCAGTGGCTTCAATAATAAGGTGATCCCAGCTATCTTTTCTATCCCAAAGACTATTTAGCAAATCGTACAAGTTATCATTCAGGGAACAGCAAAGGCAGCCATTATTGAGCTCCATGATATCATCTTCGCCTTTAACAATTAATCCTGCATCTATACTCTCCTCCCCGATTTCATTTTCAATAATCGCAAAGCGCGTTTCTTTAAAATGTTCAATTACCGCATTTAATAATGTGGTCTTACCTGCACCTAAAAATCCGGTAAGTAAAGTAACTTCTTTCGCTTTCATATAATTGATGTGATTATGGAATTATAGTTTATTTAAACCAATCCGGCAGAATTTTTTCCCCGTGTTTTTTTTTCATTTATGGACAAAAAATGTACATTGCCCACCTCTTTCGGTTAAACGCAATAAAGTTGCGAAACTAAAGTGATAATTCAAAACAACACACACAAATGACAAAATTATCGATTAAACCATGGGTTTTAGCCTCTGGTATGTTATTCAGCACATCGTTTGGATTTGCCCAGGACAACCTGGTGAATTCATTAAAAAACAATCAATCCGCCAACAGTACTTCTGGCTTCAAGTTTACGGAAGTACTTAATTTAGAAAATACTCCTGTGCAAAATCAAGGTTCATCAGGTACCTGCTGGAGCTATTCAACAAATTCTTTCATTGAATCTGAAATGTTGAGAATGGGCAAGGAACCAGTAGCTTTATCACAGTTATTTACCGCCAGAAATGCTTATGTTGAAAAAGGTAAAAATTATGTACGTATGCATGGTGCGGTTACACTTGGTGATGGTGGCGCATTGCATGATGTAATTAATATGTACAAAAAATATGGTGCCGTTCCTCAAATAAATTATACAGGATTGAACTATGGTACCAAATTAAACAAGACTGCTGAAATGGGTGCTATCACTACAGGAATCCTTGAAGCAGTTGTTAAGAATCCAAATGGTACGCTTACTCCGAACTGGGAAAAAGCGTATACTTCAGTATTAGACACATACCTCGGTGCAGTTCCGGAAAAATTCGACTACAAGGGTAAAACTTATACTCCTCAGACGTTTGCTAAGCAAGTTGTCGGTATCAATCCTGACGATTACGTAGAGTTGTCTTCTTTCATGGAACATCCATACTATAGTAAGTTTACATTGTTGGTTCCAGACAACTGGTCTTTTGATCAGGTCTATAACGTTAAACTAAATGAAGTTACAGACATCATCGATAACGCGTTAAAAACCGGATATTCAGTGGCCTGGGCTACAGATGTCAGTGAAAAATCTTTCTCTTATAAAAATGGGGTGGCTTACGTACCGGCAAAACCTTTCGAAGAAATGAATGCTTCTGAAAAAGAAGCTATGTTTAGCGAACCAAAACCGGAAATGGAAATTACTGAAACACTGCGTCAACAGGCTTTCGATAACTACCAAACCACAGATGACCATGGTATGCATATTGTCGGACTTGCAAAAGATCAGAACGGTAAAGAATACTATATTGTTAAAAATTCATGGGGCGTTACAAATGACTACAAAGGTTATTTATATGTAACTAAAAACTATGTCAAATACAAAACCACTGCTATTCTATTAAATAAAGCAGGTATTCCATCTACTATCAATAAAAAACTGGGCTTATAATCAGGAGCATAATAAATAAAAAGGGGTGATCAATTTAAATTGATCACCCCTTTTTGTTATTTAATAATAGCGGTTGGCTTCTTATGTTCATCAATAGCAACAAAGGAAAACTCTCCACTTACCGCCTTTTCCCTGGTTTCAGAATACATCTGCTCCACATAAATATCTACCCTAACTTTCATACTAGTATTACCCAAATGGCTTACAGTTCCAATCAGTTCAACAATTGTACCTGCAGGAATCGGTCTTTTAAAATCTATTCTGTCACTGCTCACTGTAACCATCCGCTGACGGCTGAAACGAGTCGCAGTAATAAACGCAACTTCATCCATCATATGCATGGCAGTCCCGCCAAATAAGGTATCGTAATGATTAGTTGTATTCGGGAATACAGCTTTAAAAATCCTCGTCTCCGAGGCCTGGATCTTTTCTTCTATCGTCATGTTATACTATTTCAAAACAAGCGATTCCCGCAGGAAGCGCTTATGGCTGCGAATTTACAGGTTCCTCAACATATAACCTTAATTCTTTTACCGTTTTAAAGAAATCACCATCAGGAATATATTCTAACCGGCAAGGATGTCTTCAATTTGCTGTAGTTCTGACGTTGAGAAGTCCAGTTTGTTCAGGCATTTTAAACTGTCTGCTAATTGTGACGGCTTACTTGCACCGACAAGTACCGAAGTAATTCTTTGATCTTTCAATATCCATGATAACGCCATCTGCGCCAGACTCTGCCCTCTTTCCTGCGCCAGCGAATTCAATCCGTGTAGTTGGACAACGGTTTCCGGACTAATCTGTTCCTGCTGAAGAGCACCATGTGATTTTGCAGCTCTTGAGTCTTCGGGAATTCCGTGAAGATATTTATTAGTTAGTAATCCCTGAGCCAATGGAGAAAATGGTATGCATCCGACCCCTTCGTCTCCTAAAAGATCGATAAGGCCATCTTCAATCCATCTCTCATACATCGAATATTTAGGTTGATGGATCAGACATGGTGTGCCCATTTCCTTTAAAATTTGAAAAGCTTTTTTTGCTTGTTCAACAGGGTAATTAGAAATACCTGCGTATAGCGCCTTCCCCTGTCTTACAATCAGATCCAGTGCAGCCATTGTCTCTTCCAGCGGCGTTTCAGGGTCAGGTCTATGGTGATAAAATATATCGACATAATCCAGGTTCATTCTCTTCAGGCTCTGATCGAGACTGGATACCAAATACTTTTTTGATCCCCAATCTCCGTATGGACCATCCCACATCGTATACCCTGCTTTGCTGGAAATAATCATTTCATCTCTGTATGACTTGAAATCCTGATTCAAAATCTTACCAAAATTCTCTTCAGCAGAACCGGGAGGTGGTCCATAATTATTGGCCAGATCAAAGTGAGTAATTCCGCTGTCGAAAGCTAAATGCAGAATGTCTCTGGAATTGGAAAGTTGGTCGACATGGCCAAAATTGTGCCACAGACCTAAGGAGATCGCCGGTAATTTCAGACCGCTGTTTCCACAGCGTCTATATTGCATTTGTGTATACCTTGAGGGGCTTGCCAGATAATTCATTATTCTAAATTTAAAAAAGGGACTTAATGCTTATAATAATGCAAATGCATCCCTCATATAGCAATAAACCCCTTTCGTCAGGAATTGGTCGTTATTATTTTACCGAATTTTTTTTCTCAGTCACTTCACTTCTAATGTCTTGAGCCAGGACCTTAAGATCCTGCATTGCTTTACGCACACGTGTGCCAGCGGCGCTGTTTCCTGCGTTGTAAAATTTCTCCACGTCTGTCTCAATAGCAGAAGCCAGTTCTTTTAGTTTAGTAAATTTATCCATGTTTTATCTTCTTATAACCAAATATAAAAATTCCAGGGAGAATATTTTAAATGCTAAAATATTTTACGCTAATGCTGATTCTAATAATATAAACCAAATACAATGAAATTTAAATAAAAGGTTATTTATCTTTGTGGTCGATTTCCCGGAGAACCCGCGAAATTCATATCGACCTGATGAATAAGAAAATACTGGTATTAGAGAAAAACAAAGATATCCTTGAACTTTTAGATATCGTACTAAAAGACGAAGGTTATATCACACATCTGATCAGCTCAGATCATGAGGTATTTAAATATGTGAACGAATTCAAACCAGACGCTATCCTACTGGACATTATTAATCCTTCTGAAGAAGGCACGTCTATCTGCAAGCAAATCAAAGAGTCAGACACGCACGGACATATTCCGGTAATCGTTTTATCAACTCATCCCCGGATTGCAGTGGTGAAAGAGATATGTGCAGACGAAGTAGTTACCAAGCCATTCGATATCTCTTTCTTATTGTCGGTATTAGCCGATCAGTTTCAATCCTGATCAGAGTTTTGATTTACAGTTTAGGTATTTTTGAGCTTTAAATGCTTCAAATATTTCTCATCCTCACCGTCAAAGACTTCTTCACCGCCCATTTCATAAGCACTGATAAGATATATTGATGCATCTTCTGTATTACCCGTTTCCAAAAATGTTTGTCCGAGACGCATTTTCAGAAATGCATCTGGCTCTTCATCTTGAGTAAGATCGTTTGCTATCTGGAAATATGGCAATGCAAGCGTATATTCACCCTTACCGAAATAAGCATCTGCCAGTGGTGCGGCTATCCATGGATATACTTCCCATGTTTCGGCCGGCTCTGGCAATATTGAAATTGCCTTTTGAAAAATGGTGATTGCTCCGTCAAAGTCACCCTCTTCTAAAAGATCGTTACCCTGCGCAACCAGAACTTCCAGTTCTTGCAAAATGTCTTCAGTTAATGCTTCTCCATCTGAATCATCCTGCGACGTATAAGTGAGCTTAAACTCTTCAAATTCTTCATCTGAAATTAACGCCATGTGCAGAAAATCAGGATTAAAGTCATTGAATATCTTATTCTTCGCCAGCTTTAAAGCTATTTTAAAATAGTCCCTCGCTCTATCAAGCTCGTTTAAGTCTACCAGGATGCTTCCTGTGGTTACAAAATGTACCGGATTCTTCACGGTTTCAGTTTTCATTTTTTCTTGCAGGAAATCAGTTTCAGCAAGATAATGTGGCAAGGCCATTCCGGTATCTCCTTTCTGCTCATAAAAAGCATAGATACTTTCCAATAGAATTGCGCCCAAGGTGTTATCTTCCCTGGGGAGTGGCACATCTGCCGCCAATTGTAACAATATGGCTTCTGCTTCTGTTGTTGAGCCATCTTCAGCAAGACTATAAACCTTGTCAATCTGATCGAAAAAAACTTCTTCTTCTTCTGGTGTGTATACTAACATGGTTTAAAATTTAAATGTGTGCCCGTCAATGTAACTTATAAGTGTTGATTCTCCAACTGTTTAATAATATTATTAACCTCTGTTTCGGTGTTTCTTAGTTTCTTTTGACAGAAATTAATCAATTCTGAAGCTCGTTTAACTCGTTCAGCCAGGACGTCAACTGACACAGCCTCAGTTTCAATTTCCTTGGCAATCTGGCTTAACTCAGCATAAGCTTGCTCATAATTCATACTCTTTTCCATGCCTGTATTTTTTAGTCAGTACTTTTGTCTCAATTTCTGTATCAGCCAGAATAACTTCAATTATTGTTCCCGTTTCAATGTGGGTCATATCTTTTATAATCTCACCATTTACTTTTAATAATGCAAATCCCTTACTGAGTATATTCTCTGGGCTCATCAGCCGCATTAAAGATCTAATGTGTTCAATTTCACGCTGCTGATGCTGAAGGTATAATTTACTATAACCTGCAAGATTGACCCTGAAATTTTCCAGATCCCGCTTTTTACCCGAAAGAATTAACTGCGGTTGGGACAGAAAACGTTGCGACAAACTTAACAGTCCATGTGCTTCCAGCGTAAGCATCTTTTTTGCAGCATGAATAGTTTGTTGGTTCAACGTATTCAATTTGTCTTTATGAATTGCCATGAGCTGGGCAGCTTTGATTATCAAAGTCTGTTGTATAGCCTTTAGGGTCTCTTCAAAATTCCGGTTGTGTGCAATAATAAATTCAGCAGCCTTAGTTGGAGTCTTTGTAGAAGTATGGGCCATTAAATCTGCTATTGTCTCGTTTTTCTGATGACCAATACCTGTAATCACTGGTATTGGAAACTTGGCAATAGCCCGGTTTAGCTCGTACTGATCAAAAAGAAGAAAATCGGTCTGGGCACCACCGCCTCTAATCAATATAACTGCATCATATGGAATCCCAGATTCAAATACAGTAATTAATCGTGCAAGAAACGCTTTTGCATTTGCCTCCCCCTGTACCAGAGCAAAATAATTGTCAATTATTATTTTGTAGCCGAATGCATTATTTTCTAAAGTATGTCTAAAATCCTGGTAACCTGCGGAAGTTTCAGAACTGATTACCGCAATACGTTGAATTACCGGACCGAATGTCAATTTTGAATTCCTAGTCTGATAAATACCTTCAGCCAAACTAATAAAAGCTGGATTTTCCCGGAGTAACCTTTCTAAGGTGGCCTTTCGCTGTTGCTCAAGATGCCCCAGTGTAAAATTGGTATCTATATCGACTACGTTTAACTGAAGACCATAAACCGAATTAAATAGAACTTCTACCTGAATCAGTACATGGAGATCATTTTTAAAGGTCTGTCCTGTTGCACGCTCGAAATTAGTAATGTTTAAGGCTGCATTTCCCCAGGCCCTCGCTGAAAACCTTGCGACGATACCCGCTGAACGAGTATCTTTTTCGACAAGATCGAAATAGTGGAAATTTCTTTCAGTTTTGTAAGTATAATTAGTTACATCGGCTATAACCCAATATTTCACTGCATCAAAAGATGTGCTAATTACCTGTTGAACCTTGCTTGTAAGTTCTGAAAGCCGTATGGAAGATGGATTTGACAAAATTCTTCGTTTCCTGCGAATTTAGACATTCCGTACAAAAGAAAGGCGGAATGAAAATTAATTCCTTCCGCCGCTGAATACTGAAATTATTTTTTCTCAAAATCTGATCCGAGAACTTTATCCCAAATAGCTGAACTTACTCCGTATCCTTTCGTCGAATCTGAATAATGGTGCAACATGTGATGCTGCTTTAATTTTTTCCAGAAGCTGCTTTTAAAATTAGCATGATGCAGAGCGTAATGTACCATGTCATAAATCAGATAACCTATTAAAAACCCGGTAAAGAAAGCATAAATAGTTCCTGCTGGAAGTAAATAAAGAAATAGAAAATATAGACCCAGTGCCATTGGTATACTTGCTGAAGGTGGCATAACTAGTCGTTTTGAGTCATTCGGATAATCATGATGAACGCCGTGGAATATAAAATGTATCCTTTTTCCAATACCCGACTTAGGATAAAAGTGAAAAACAAAACGATGTAATATATATTCTGAAATCGTCCAGACAAACAAACCTATCAGTAACCAAAGTCCGAAAGACAGAAAATCCATCTTTGCATCTATAAAAGATAAATAGATTAAATAGCTGATTACAGGTATATAAACGATAAGCGGCACGTAATAATGTACTTTAGATAAGCTTTCTAAAAAGCTACTTTTAAACATCCTGATGGATTCGGAAGAGTTGGAGATAAAATTCTTTTTCATAGTGATTGAATTTTAAGCGTTTAATAAGAACATAGCAACAAACTGTTGCTTAATTTATGTTCCGGGGCATGTTGCCGGTCTAATAACAGACCAGCATTTGCATGCTGCTTATTATATTTTGATTCGTTGTATTGTTGGTAAACTATCTATGGTATCGATTCCCTTTATTTCTACATATTTAACATTAGGAAGCCAGAATGAACCACCTTCGATACGCAAAAATATGCGTTCTACTTGAATTTTTTTCTGATTTACTGTCACATAAACATGAAATTTTTTATCGGTAGCGGAGCGTTGAAGATACATTGGAAGTTTTTTATGTGAAACAAATCGCAACTCATATTTATCCTTACCTATTTCTTTAGAATCGATTCCGTAGGCAAACTTACGTTGAATCATATTGAGATCTTTCTTTTCCTTTTTTTCATCATACCTGATCCAGTAAACTGAAACCGGTTTATCCTTGATAACATCTCCATCAGAGCCGACATTAAGCTCACAGATGATTGTATTAATATTAGGATCACGCTGCAGGTAGAACAACTGATTCTCAATTCCCTTTGGTACAGGGAAATTCAGAGGAGAAGGGTTGCCGGTATCCTGCGCCGATGCATTGAAGCCACCTCCAATTAAGAAGATCGCGATAATGACTTGAAAAAAACTATTTTTTAATGCTGAAGGCATCATGAATGTAATTATAAACGATTAAAAATCAAATTTAACTCTTGCTCGGATACCCCATTCCGAGACTTCAGGATTGTTCAGGTAATTAAACCTTTTCACCATATCCACACGAAGAATCTTAAATATATTTCCAACACCTACACTTCCCTCAACATAAGGTGTTCTGTCAAGACTTTGCGTGGTTGTCACACCATCACTATTTTTCGGGAACTGAAATAAGTCAGGATTCTTATTCGGGTTGTTTTCATCACGTAAAGAACCATAAAGAACTTTTATGGACGCTACCTCACGCAACTTCAATCTTTTGATCAAAGGTATTTTATTAAAGAAGAATCCGTTAAAATTGTGGTCCAGATTAACACTTGCATATTTATCACTCACAAATTCTAGGAAGTTCATCAGATTATACGAATTAAGTTGATAAGCATAAGTCTGATTAGCCCGGTGAATGGTCAGCAATGGGAAGGGCACTTTACCAAATAAATAACCACCTTCAACAGTTACATCTGTATACCCTAGTTGAGACAGGTAAAACCTCTTGTCAATACTTCCCATCAAGTTATGATAATTGTATTCACCCCCCAAAACACCTTTCAGACCTGCTGTATAGCGCAAGTTGAAAATAGGGTATTTGTCTATGATCGGAGTGCGGTATAATTTACCTTGATAAAATTTCTCAAAAGGAGCGTAACGAAGGTTTACGGTGATCTCCGAAGTATTGATATGATCAACAGAATGAAGGTTATTTGCATCAAAATTATTGAATATTAAAGAACCACCCGGACGCTGCGTCCACTTACGCGCAGAAATAGCATAAGAAAAATGGTTTTCAAATTCATGCACATAATCCACCTTGTAAATGTCATTATACAACAACATATTGTTCTCCCCTCTTTTAAAGGAAAGCAGGAAATTATCTTCCTGTACAAACTGCAGCTCTTGTCCAGGTATTTTGGTATCCCGCTGGAAGCTACCGCGAATATAATTCTGTGGAAAAGCATATATAGATTTATTGTTCAGCGAGTAAGTACCACTTAAGAAATATTTCCATTTCTCATCCTTAAAACCGTAAGCACCATAAGTTTCAAAGAAATACCGGTTACTGAGCGCAGTAGTAGTTCTGCCCCCTAAACGAAGTCTGAAACCCTCTACGTTATTAAAACTATAAAAAGTGTTAACTGGTCCCATCTCAAAAGGCCCAAAATTTTTGTATCCGGCAAATAACAGCGTAACCAGATCCATAGTTCTTTTAAAAGAAGGAATAGTCTGCAGCGTATCAATGTTTTTGTAGATATTGATATTTGCAGTCAGGGAAGGATCTGCCATTCTTTGGTTATTCCAAAACTGGTCTGGACGTTTCTCTGCATTCGGAGCAATAACATGGGCAGGCCCTTGGTATACCGTATCAGGTTGCGGAACATTGACTTGGTAATCTTTTAGAATCACCGTCCTCTGCCCTGTAAAACCACCCCCTTTATTCTGACTGATACCAAAATCAATAATCAGATTTGTTTTTGCTAGATGGTAACGTCCGTCCGGATTCTTATCAAAATCAAGCTTTGCTTCCAGCGCCCTTACGAAATTCAGGTTGATATTTTTGTTTACTGTTAGAAATGCGTCCTGTACTGCATAATTACCGTCCATGGTAATATAGATCTTACCCTCAAATAAAAGGTCTGTATTATTTCTTGGAATAAAAGAAAGCTCAATTAGCTGTGGGCTATGTGTCTTGATCGTATCTGTAATAAAAAACTTGTAGAATGTCGGAGATGCATCAGCTATCGGACTTAAAAACTGATTGCTGACCAAAGAGATATTATTATCATAAATATTGATATCGGCATACATCCTTTCGAAGTATTTGCTCATACCCTTCGTATCAATAAACTTGCTGTCATAATTCACATGCTTATCACCCAGGACAACAACCTTCTTTTTATCAGGATTTCTCTGTAAATAATTTTGTGATAACTTCTCTTCCATGAAAATGGGGAGGGTCAGTTTACCGCCGATTTTTGTTGAATCCTGCTCTTCAAAAAGGAACTGATAATTTCTGAAGAGTTTTTTACCTTTAAACTTCTCAGAAAGATTACTTAAAGAAAAAGACATTTGTTCATACTGCTGATATGAAATATGCTCATATGCTTTTCCCTGATTTTTACTCTTGTTTTCAATTACTTTCCTGATCAGTTCAACTGCCGGATTATTCTTATTTCTGTAGGCGGGTCGTTTATTCGAGCTGATAACAACTTCAGAAAGACTTTGGGATTCAGACTGCATCTTCACATTAATTACCTGACTCTCGCCTGGCTTAACTGATACAAATGAAGATTTATATCCGACATAGCTAAACTGAAGTTCAGTATGTGTTTCGCGCGTAGAAATTACAAATTTACCGTCTGCATCAGATTTGGTGATGATACCAGTTCCCTTGAACAAAACTGTAACATAAGGAATTGGATCCTTATCTGTAGCATCTGTAATCACCCCTGTAATTACAGTCTGTTTAACCTCGGTTTGTTGGGCGAAACCAGCCAGATTAAATAGAGGCAAAATAAATGCTAGAATAAATATGATTTTTTTGAGGTAATTTTTCATTTTAAAAAAGAAGGGGCTCCTGACACCGGTAAGTAATTATTGATAGGAATAAAACGAGAATTGCTTATTTTACTAAAATTTACATTCTCATGAAAAACAGATAGATAGGCATCAATAGTAAGATGCTTACAGACTATTACGGTATGAAAGTCAAAAATTATGTCCGGATATACCGGTAGCTTAAACAGGGCTTCAGCAGGCATATCAGGATTGATTTAAGACGTAAAGTGGATAGATTTTTTTAGTGTTTATTACAGAAAATGCATAGCTGTTCCTATTAGAAAAAACCATAGTGGTTAATTCGGGAAATAGTAGCTTAAATATGGAATAATACATTTTCATCTTCTTTGGCTTAAAGCCAGTTATTTTGTTTATACCAACGAACTGTTTCTTCCAGACCCTGATTTAGATTGTAAGCAGGTTTGAAGGACAAGTCTTTTCTGGCATGTTCGATACTACATATCCAATTCAGAGCCGTAAGCTCATTCATTTTTTCTTTATTTAATGTCGGCGAAGCATCTCGGTTACTGTAAATTTTCTCCATTACAGTTGCCAGAAATGAGACAAAAAATACCGGAATATGAAATTTAAAAGTCTTTTTGTGCATAGCTTTTTTAACACCTTCAGCGAGCGCGTAGCGGTCGTACTGATATCCATCAGACACATTGTACGCGGCATTTGTTACAGCAGAAGATAAAGAATCAACAATTACATTCGCCAGATCTTTCACGTAAATGAAACTCAATTTTTGGGAGAACTTGCCTATATGAGGCTCAATCCCCTTATAAATGCTTTTCAGCAATATAAAAATATCTTTCTCTCTAGGTCCATAAACAGCCGTAGGCCTTATAATTACTAAAGGAAGGTTGGTTATCCGGGCAAGATACTGTTCTGCCAGCATCTTACTCGAACCATATAAAGTTACCGGCCTTGCCGGAGTATTGTCTTGTATTATACCCTCCAGATTTTCAAGTGGACCAATTGCAGCCAGGCTACTGACAAATACAAATTTTTCCAGGGGAATATCTGCTTTAACGGCAGCAAGTGCAAGATTATTAGAATACTCGGCATTTATCTTATTGTACTCTTCGGCAGATTTCGCTTTGGTAATACCAGATGCATGAACAATATAATTATAACGACCTTGTTCCAACAGAGGAATAAGGCTTTCCGTACTGCTAAAATCCGGATAAACAAATTTGATATCGAATATACTTAAATGTGCAACAGAACTACTGGATCTTACCGCAACATAAACCTCCAGTCCGGAGGAAATGGCTGCCTCGATCAAGTGGTAACCTACGAAACCACTTCCACCAGTAATCAAAACACGCTTTTTCATTTATTTATATAAAAAATTAACATCCGGCGTAATCCGGACAGGAGATTTAATTCTAAAGAACCGTTAAATTAAATACTCACTTTAGCAGGCGTTAGTTGTACCTCTTTAAATGCTGCACACAATTTATCGACTGCTTCTTCAATCTGTTCGAAACTATGAGTTGCCATCAGGGAGAACCTGATCATAGAAGAATCAGAAGGAACTGCCGGTGATACCACAGGGTTTACAAAAATTCCATTTTTCTGAAGGATGTTAGTAATCTGGAAAGTTTTATCATTATCACGGATGTAAACCGGGATAATTGGGCTCTCAGGATGTCCTATATCGAAACCAGCGTCCAATAGGAGTTTTTTAGCATAATTTGTGTTTGCCCATAATTTATCAATACGTTCAGGCTCAGATTCGATAATATCAAGAGCTGCAATTACGCTGGCTACAGAAGCCGGAGACATACTTGCACTAAACATCAATGATCTTGCACGGTGCTTGATATATTCAATAGTTTCCTCGTTAGCAGCAATAAACCCACCTAATGACGCCAGTGACTTACTAAATGTGCCCATAATCAGGTCGACCTTATCAGTCAGTCCGAAGTGTGAAGACACCCCCGAACCATTAAAACCGATAACACCAATACTGTGTGCATCATCCATCATAATATTCGCACCAAATTCTTCAGCGATCTGAACGATTTCAGGAAGTTTAACGATATCTCCTTCCATACTAAAAATCCCATCAGCTACAATCAGCTTTGCCGAATCTTCAGGTAACCTACTGAGTTTCTTTCGCAGATCATCCATGTCATTGTGTGCATATTTGATCGAGCGTGAGAACGAAAGCCTGCTACCGTCTATAATAGATGCGTGATCGTATTCATCCAATATTAAATAATCGTTTCTTTCCAGCAGACAGGATATCACTCCCAGGTTAACCTGAAATCCCGTACTGAATAAAACAGCAGATTCTTTACCAACGAATGCAGCAAGTCTTCTTTCCAGTTCAAGATGGATATCCAACGTTCCGTTAAGGAATCTGGAGCCTGCACAGCCAGTTCCATATTTATCAATGGCGATTTTGGAAGCTTCCTTAATTTTAGGGTGATTAGTAAGGCCCAGATAAGAATTAGAACCAAACATTAATACTTTTTTACCCTCAATGATCACCTCGGTGTCTTGTGCAGACTCGATTGATCTGAAATAAGGATATAATCCTTTTTCCTTGATTGCGATTGCATCTTGAAATGCAGCAATTCTATCGCCCAATTTTTTACGCATGCCTGAATTATATAGTGTTTACTTCAGATAGATTCATAATTTATTTTATTCATATACAGCTAGTTAATACAAATTGCGTTATGAAACATGATCTAATATATTAAAAATATGTTAACTTTAAGATAGACAAAAGTAAATTATTCTTGGACCATAACCGTATTTTAGTCTATAATATTATTGTCAAATAATATTTGCTCTTATATCCATAACAACAAAAGTATCGTTATTTCTGTTACAGCTTAGTTTTTCAAGTCCAAAAAGTTAAATCAGACTTAAAAGCTAATCAGACTTTCCTCAACTCCTCACTTCCGATCCCCTCTATCAACATATCAATCATCTCTTCAAAATATTCCTGTGTCTGGCTCTCAGATAGTTCAATCGTCAACGGAAAATGCAACCCTCTGAATGCTGTAACCATTACAAATGACATTTTTTGCATTCTTTCTGGTGTTATATCTCTGAATTCCCCGGATTGGCAACCACCAAGTAGAATCTCTCTGATCATATCCAGCTGTATTTGCTCATATCTGGATTTAATGCAGATCAACATCCTCATACTATCCATCATTTCCTCAAAAAGAACTTCCCTAAAACTGTGAAAGCCAATAATAGAGGTAATTTGAGAATGCAAGAATGCCTTTAGCTTGCCTTTCGCCGTGAATGCGTTATTAACTGCTTCACGAATGCGCCTGACTACATTTTTCATCTCGTCCTCCACAACAGCCTCAAAAATCTCAACCTTACTCGGAAAATAATAATAGAGCGTACTCTTCCCCTTGCCGGCAGCGGACGCTATTTCCTCCATGGTAGTTTTTTTTAATCCATGTTTTCCAAATAACCTCTTTGCTCCCGCCAAAATCTCTCTGATAACAAGCTCATCTTTTTCCATAAATAAATAGATAGATTAGACCGAAAATCGATAACAGTCCAAAAGTATGATAAATAAAAATAAAACAGGTGTAGAATATGAATTCAGACAATTCAATGATACTTACCTAATTTTCAGCAGATAGCTTTTAATTTTAGAAGGCAAACTGTAACTTGATTCCACTGTTCATCAATTGAACATCTTCCCGGGAAAGACGACCTACAGGAACTTTGATAAAAGGTTCAACCAATATATCATACTTTTGGAAAATCTGCTGCCGCCTTCCGATAGAAAAATTAAAGAACCCTCCCATATAACTGTTCCCTTTTAATGGCGTCACCGGCTCTGGTTCCGTGATTTTCTCAACTGACATTACCGCCGTCAAATGTTCCGCTCCTGTCATAGGATCCTTGTTGGAACGCTGCACTAATGAATTCTGGACAAAATTATTACTTCTCCGTTCGCTAATTACGTTTACGTAAGAAAATCCGGCACTAGTGTAAAAGTTTTTATTTAGTTTATAAACCACTGCCAGAGGAATGTCGATAGCTTTTATAATTGCACTTGTACCATCGAGCCGCTTCTGTTCAGAAAAATCACCGCTGCCACCAAAAGAATTCAATGCCCCATTTGGGTTCGGTCTCACAACCGTACCGGACTCCAGGTTTAGCAAAGAAATACCGGAGCTTAGGGAAAACTGATCAGATAATTCATAAGCAGTTGTTAATCCGGCGCCAACATTCAAAGCGGAATTCGTAGCAGTCGGCATTACTTCCACACCAAAATCCCACTTGGACGTTTTCCTGTTATTTTTAGCTACACGTTCCTGTTTTTGATTTTCGGACATCAGGAAATCGAGTGTCCTGTCAGTTTTTTGTTTCAGAGGGGCGTCGGGAGCGACTTGCGCAGGTCGAACCTCCTCCTGATTTTTTTCAATAGGTTTATTCTGAACATAAATTTGCTCCTGCTTAGGCTTAATAACACTTCTAATGCTGTCCTTCTCCACAGTTTTAACAACTGCATTACGCCACGATGAAGTGGGTGTATCCGCGACAGTAGTCTTAAATTTATAGATTTCGTCCTTTTCAGCCCGTATCTTTTTTTCAGGAGCATGCTGCAACACATATTCCTCCGATTTCTCTTTAACCTTTCCCATCGGATTAGGCTGATCCGATTTTGGAGCTAATTTATTTTCTGTTTTATCTGAACTATATTTTTGAGTTTTGTCCGCATTGAAAGAAGGGCGGAACAAAATTGCAGCTGTAGTTATTACCGCCAGCAAAGCAGCAATTTTCATCCATAGCGGAAAAATAAATTTCGAAGGCTTTTGAACTGCCTGAAATTTCTCCCATTCCCCCGGTACATACTCCTCCTCGTAATCTTCGAAAAGATTACTTATTTCTTTGATCAGTTCTTTGTCAGCTTCTTTCATAGCCCATATCATTTTGGATCCTACAGCTTACCGCAGGAAATACTTATCAGTTTATTAATGTGTTTTTATACAATTCACGCAACTTGTTTTTTGCTCTGGACAGGTACGTCCGGCTGGAACTTGCAGGAATTGTAAGCATAACTGCTATTTCATCATGACTGTAACCCTCAATTTCATAAAGATTAAATACAGCACGCTGTATTTCGGGTAGTTCATAAAGTAGTTTCAAAATATCCTGAACATGAAGCTCCTGGTCAACTCCTACATAGGTGATCGACTGCTCTTCATATTCTTCAACATAATTCAGAATAGTTTTATTTGCCCGCAATTTATCCAACGCTGTTCGCACGGTAATTTTAGCGAGCCAGGAGCGGAACATTTTTTGAAATTCTTCAGGTCCAGCATCATGACGAAAGTCATACATCGTTCGGAATGCTTTCATAAAGCTATCGTTTACAACCTCCCGCGCTATGTTCCTGTCTTTAAAATATCGTGTAGAAATACCCATCAGGTACCCCCAGAATTGGGCATAAACGCGTTCTTGTATGCGTTCGTCACGCGTACTAAGCCCCACTATAATCTCCTGGAACACCGAATTCTTATTACTCACGCAGTTTTAGCCTATCTATTTCTTATTGGGTCTGATTGTATTCCGTTCAATTCTCTGGTAATTGGTCTCCCAAAGCGGATTAAAGTTAAAAACGCATCTCGTCGTTCAAACGCTACAAGAATCTGTATTAATTTTATTTTACAAAAATACCTAAAAAACTGTAGCGTTCGCCTGACAGCCTGCGTTTTACCCAACAAATAGATTTTAATAACCAAAAAATTTGACAACATGAGTTTAAAACCATTTACCTTTTCAAAGAACACACTTAAGCTTGCCGCCCTCTCGGTACTGGGATTAACCATTACGCTTTCTTCCTGTAAGTTAGACACACCGGAACCTGTGGAGATTGCAGCACTTACGATTATCAATGCAGCGCCAAAAGCAAATGCCATAGATTTTTACCTGGGTAATCAGCGGGTAAATAATGCCGAATTTAATTTCGGATCTCAGATAGATTATCAGCGCGTCTTCCCCGGAACAAATAAAGCTACGGTGAAGGTTGGCGGGAAAACAGATGTATGGTATGAGAAGAACATTAAATTGGATGCAGGACTTTATTATTCCTTGTATGTGATCGAAAACCTCGACTCTCTGGGTTATGTAATTACTGAGGACGAGTATACAAAACCTGCTGAAGGTTCTGCAAAACTCCGATTCATTAATCTTTCGCCGGACGCGCCCGAATTAACCCTTGTAGTAGATGGCGATACAACTAACTTCACCCGCCCATATAAAATGGCAACACCATTTAAAAACATCAGAGTCGCAGCCAGTCACAAGTTGACGCTTAAAAACAAAGCTACGGGAGCAGATGTAGCTACACTGGAAAACGTTAAGCTAACTTCAGGAAGGTTTTATACTTTCTGGGCAAAAGGTCTGTTAAATACAACGGAGACCAATAAGAAAATAGAAATCAAGGCAAACAAAGCCATGTAAGAAATTGCCCACACAATGAAACCATCCGTGCCAAAAGCCGGGTGGTTTTTTTATTTTCTTTTTTGACGTAGAATAAAAGCAGCAAGCATTAGCGCAACTGCAAGTCCGGAAATACCAGGAAATAGAATAAAGAGATATAAAATCCCGCTTACTCCGGCAACGGCGAGAATAAATAAGAAACCTTTTAAAGGCGTATCCATTTTAAATGCAGCTATGATAGCAAATAAATAAAAAGTGGCAGCGAGTATCGGTAAGAACATATTACAAAGATGGAAACCTAATGTTAAGTTAATGTTAACACTAGGTATAATTTCATTTATATGACATTATTTATGATAAAAGAGCTTTAAACTAGTAAATGAGGCCTTTCCTGATAAGTTTTCCAGAGCAACTCCCCAAATAAAGAATTCGCCCATGGAAAAGCATTTCTGGTAAATTGGCTGAAATTATCTTTTTGAAAAGATTCATGCATAAATCCTGTACCGGCATTTGATTTTTTTAAGATCTGCAAGCATTTACCAATTTCCTGTTCATCGGTAGAAGTCAGTGCCCGCACAATTATACTCATGGGCCAGATCATGTCTTTACCGATATGAGGGCCGCCGAGTCCTTCCGTTTCCTTCCCCTGGTAAAAAAACGGATTATCTTTCGAAAGCACCATTTTACGCGTATTCTGATATACGGGATCGGTTACCGAGATTGCACCAAGGTAAGGCAACCCCAGCAGACCAGGTAAATTGGCATCATCCATCAGATTGAAACTCCCCATCCCATTGATTTCGTAGGCAAACACCTTTCCATATACTTCATGCTCAATGATTGCATATTTCTGAAGTGCCGTTCTGATCTCCAGGGCCAGGTCATCCATCTCCTTTGCTACTGACTCGTCAGCTTTGACCATGCGGAAAAGCTCTGCAGCCTGCCTCATACTCACCAGAGCAAAGAAATTAGAAGGAATATGAAAAGAGAAAGTAGTCGCATCCTCACTTGGCCTGAATGCCGAACATATCAATCCAACCGGCTTTACAGGATAACCGAATCCCTGCATAGGGAGACTGTCAGTTGCCCAGGCAGAGTTACGTTGAAAATGATAAGGACCATCATTCTCTTTGCGCTGCTGCTCCTTAAATGTCTTAAGAATGAGCTTGACAGCATCTTGCCATTCCGTATCAAACAGGCTGGTATCTTTGGTTTGCTGCCAATATCTGTAAGCAAGCCTTATAGGTGCACATAACGAATCTAATTCCCATTTCCGCTCATGTATACCAGGAAGCATAGTTGTCAGATCATCTTTCCATTCGCTGATTTTGGCAGGATCATCATAAAACGAACTCGCATATGGGTCCTTCATCACATACTTTACCTGACGATTGATTACTCCTGCCACAAGATCTTTCAAAGGCTTATCCCTTCTCAGCAGAGAAAGATAGTTCCAGACCTGACCGGTACTATCTCTGAGCCACATTGCATCGGGCTCAATTGCACTCACAAAAGTTTCAGGCTTAGGTCCTGGATGCAGGGTAACTGCAGTATCCAGTGTATTGGGGAAACAGTTATTGAACAGCCATACATACTCCTTGTTCTTGACTTTAGACGAAAATTCGGCGACAACATTATCAACTGCCTTAGAAACAAAACGCCTCTGTGCCTGTATCTTTCTGACGACGGGAAATTCCTCCTCCATAGTAGAGCCAAATAATTTATTAGAATAAAGTGCAGCAGCAAGGAGTCCGGTTTTTTTCACAAAGGATCGTCTTTTCATCTTAACAGGTATAAATACAATTAGGCGAAATTAAAAATATTTACCTTGCCCCGCCTCTTTATATTTAAAATATACAATTAAACATTAAAGTATATATTAGCTATATGAACAGTTTTTATCAGAACTATAAAGGAATCATATGGCTTATGACCGGTATCTTTGCCGGAAGCCTGGCAGGTCTGTTTTTTGGAGAAAAAGTACAGATATTGAAACCCGTAGGTGATATATTTCTCAATTTATTGTTCACGGCCGTAATTCCACTGGTCTTTTTTTCTATAGCGTCAGCAATTGGCAACCTTAAAGAAACCGGGAAGCTGAGTAAAATGATGGCTGTAATGGCATTGGTATTTCTTTCAACAATTTTGATCTCCGCTTGTTTGACAATTTTTGCTGTAAAAGTATTCCCTGTGCATGAAACAATTTCTGCCATTCCACTTGAACAGGACATTGTAAAGAAACCTTTCGGGGAGCAGCTTACGCAACTATTTACCACCTCAGAATTCTTCGAATTATTATCAAGGAAGAGTATGCTGGCCATGATTATTTTCTCTGTTCTAACCGGATTTGCCACCCTGCGTTCCGGTGAATCCGGCAGTGCATTCAGCGGTTTTCTTAATTCCGGAAATGAGGTTTTTAAACAGATATTTATTTTGATTATGAAACTCGCACCAGTTGGCCTTGGCGCCTACTTTGCTTATCAGGTAGGTGTTTTTGGTCCGCAGCTCTTTGGGACTTATGCCCATTCCCTGGGACTGTATTACGGCACTGGTGCCGTTTATTTTATCGTGTTTTTTAGTCTTTATGCATTTGTGGCAGGAGGAGTAAAGGGATTCAGGAAATATTGGAAATATAACATTGTTCCTTCAGCAACTGCCATAGGCACCTGCAGCAGTATAGCCAATATACCTGCAAACCTGGAAGCATCCTCCAAAATAGGTATTCCGGATTACATAGCGAAGGTGACAATTCCTTTAGGCGCCACTTTACACAAAGACGGATCAAGTATATCTTCCATTATTAAAATGGCTGTTGTATTCGCTTTGTTCGGAAAAAGTTTCGACAATGCAGAAACAATTGCAATCGCGCTGGGGATGACGGTTTTAATCAGTATTGTAGAGGGAGGTATACCAAATGGAGGTTATGTCGGCGAACTTTTGCTCATATCTGCCTATGGTTTCCCACCAGAGGCATTACCTCCCGCAATGATTATCGGTACCCTGGTAGACCCAATGGCAACGCTGCTGAATTCAACTGGCGATACAGTTGCAGCCATGTTGGTCAGCAGATTTACAGAAGGAAAAAACTGGATGTCTAAAGCGGCATAAATCCGCTGTTCAATGCGTCATCATGTAAACCGATCACAGAATAATGCCTTGGAAGATACCAGGTAACAGTCTGCATCATATTTCTGAAAGTCGTTTCTGAATCAAACTTGTCCGGAGTTATATTAAATGCGAGATCCTGCTGCATCTCCTCTCCTTTTTTGCGCATCATTAACAAGACCTTAGGATTCTCCACCCCATTTAATTCAAAAAAATCCTTGAGAAGCTTCCGGGTAAATGCTGGCAAAATATTTTCAGATGGCTGCCCGATCAGTACCTCTTCTCCAGCACTAAGCTCTTCGTCATTCTCTTGGTTAAAAGAATTGTCTTGCTTTAAAAAGCTTCCGTTAAGCTTGTAATTAAGCAGATCACCATAAGAAAGAATCCAATCCGGATGTCCGCCATCTGGATTAATAACAATCCCATAACCCCGTTCCAGCAGAAAATCAGGAACCATCAGATCTATAATAAAATTTTGAAAAGTTTCTCCCGGTTGAGGCAGGAAAAGCTGAAAATAGGGGAAGCCGTCCGGACCCGCAATGATCTGTGGATTACCGCTCCGAAAGCTCGCATGAGGAAGATCAGTTAGTAACTGGGTCAACCACTGCTGGTCTCTCGCCTCGGGCGCAATTTGAAGCAAGGCAGAGACAGACTCCGTTTTCTGCAAACTGAACTCATATTGTTGTGCTTCAGCTGCTGCGTTATCATTAATTTCTTTAGACAAACCCGAATCCTGTTCTCCCTCTGTATGTTTGAAAATATCAAATAATCCCATAAACTTAAAATTATCGCCCTGCCGGTCTATCCCTCGCTGCGTATTCAAATTTAACAAAAAATGTACAGGCACAAATTTTTAAGATGAATTAAACACCCCTCCCATTCAATCACCTGACATTCTGAATCTTTCTTTTATACCAACGCATCCACCAGTTGCTGCAGATCATTAAAATACTGATCGGGATGCCCGTATGCAGTAACAGTCCAGCGTATACCATTATTTCCTGACTCAATCAAAATATGAAATTCAGGATTGAGGCCATCAGTTACTCCATAACCACACCGTTCAAGTGCTTTTCTTGTCCAGATGAAAGGCAGCCCATCTCCAATTAGCGAAATCTGCTGTTTTAATACACGAGGAATTGTAAAGTGGCCGGTATACGGGTCAAAATGAATTTCTTCTCTATTGAAAGCCTTTTCAAATACACCATCGAGAATAAGTTGCTCTGGTATGCCGGAATGAAGCCCTCCACGCCCGTCCATTAGCCAGATCAGGTCCGATGTCTGTAAGGCGAGATCAAGTTCATGCGTTGATATTATTATTGCTTTCCCGGTCTCACGGGTCAGCTTATAAAGTAATTGCATTAGTTTTAACCTGCTGGGAAGATCCAGATGAGCAGTCGGCTCGTCCAGAACAACGACAGGAGTATCCTGCGCTATTGCCCGGGCCAGCATCACCTTTTGACATTCGCCATCGCTCAGACTATCCACCTGCCTGTCTAAAAATCCGGTAGTATCGGTTAGCTCAGCCGCTCTGATAATCATTGCCCGGTCTTCTGCATTTAGTTTACCAAACCAGCCACTATAGGGGTATCTGCCTAAAGCAATTAAATTATACACATCAAGATTACTCCCTGTCACCTTTTCACTTAGCACCAGGCTTAGTTTTCTTGCGATTGCCGGAGCTTTAAGTGTTTTTAATGGTATGCCATCAAGCGAAATTTTCCCAGATGAAACTGGCTGAAGCCCCGTCAAAGTACGCAGTAAAGTAGACTTGCCGCTTCCATTTGGCCCGAGTAAACAAATCAGCTGTCCCCCGCAGACAGTTAAATCAAGAGGTCCGGCTACTACCCTGCTGCCTTTCGAAGCAGGATATCCGATCATGAGACCTTCAGTTTCAATTAAAGCAGTTTTTAATTCCTTCATCAATCTCTTCTTTTTTGACGCCTGGCAATTACCCAGATTACCACAGGTGATCCGATAAGCGCTGTAATTATATTTATAGGCAACACAGACTGACTTCCAGGTAATTGCGAAAAGATATCACAAACCAACATTAGCAGGGCACCGATAAGACAACAGGCAGGAATAAGCACACGATGACTGGAAGTCTGAAATATAGCCCTTGCCAGATGGGGCACGGCAATTCCGACAAACCCAATCGGGCCACAGAATGCGGTAATTCCCCCTGCAAGTAAGCTGGTGCTGCTAATAATGAGGATTCTTGCACTCTTCACTGAAAGGCCCAGCGACATGGCGTAGCGATCGCCAAGAAGCAGTGCATCCAGACTTTTTGAAGCTATGAAGGTAAGGATTAGACCGAAAAACACTACAGCAGTCAAGATCATCAGCTGGACTCCGTTTACCCCACCCAATGAACCAAATGTCCACATCAGATAATCTTTTATCAATTCGGGAGCACTATAGTACTGCCAGATACTTACCAGCGAAAGTGTAATATTACCCAGCATCACCCCGATAATAAGCATGACAATATGATCCTTTACTGCACCTGATATGAGCAAAACAAGAAACATAACCAGAGCAGCGCCCGCAGACGATGCTAATATAATGAGCCAGCTGCCCGAGATACCTAATTCCTTAATCGTATATAAACTTGTGATTGTGCCTGCAGAAAACATAACAATGGCTACACCAAGGCTCGCTCCCGCTGTTATCCCTAATACCGAAGGGCCAGCCAATGGGTTCCGGAATAAAGTCTGCATTTGAAGACCGCTTACTGCCAGACCGCTACCAGCTATTATAGCCGTAAATGCCTTTGGTAATCTGATTTGCTGAATTATAAAACTCCAGGAATCATTCTCTATTTGCTTACCGGAAACTACATCCAGAATCTGTAGCAAAGGAATATGAATCGAACCAAAAGCTATATCTACCAGAAAAGCAATCAGAATGAGTAAGAAAAGGATATATAGCCTGTAGTTAAACAATTGATTTTATTTGACCGGTTTAAAATAATACAATTCATGTTGAGGCAGCAATTCCGGATGAAATATGGCGATCATGTCTGCCAGCACAAGCTGAGGGTTCACTGTCCCCGACTCCCAGTAATCATTCGTACCTGAAACCGTTGAGCGTTTGTTATTATTATATATCTTATTTTGCCTGAATGATTTAAATTGCTGATAGCGTGAGTCTACTGCCTTAATTTCATCCTTACTGCTGAGTGCACCCGGACTAAGCCAGAAGTCAGCTTGAAGTGCCACAGGTGCCACCATTTCAAAACTAAGTGCCAGACTGCCTGTCCCTTTACTGGAAGACCAGCTATAGGTCGTGCCGGCGTCTTCAAAAAACCTTGCCATAAAACTTTCGCCGGCAGGCACATACCAAGTATCTTTATACGGTAATCCAGTTATAATTTTCGGCTTCTGCACTGCATTTCTACCCAGTTCAGCCAATATATTGTATTTCTTCTCCAGTGCATTAAACTTTGCATTGACAGCCTGCTCCCTGTCCATCAACGCACCCATTACCTTGACCCATTCTGCTTTACCCAGGGGTGTTGTTTCGAGCCAGTCTGAATTTAACATGACGGGTACTCCCGCTGAAGTTAAAGTACTATACCGGCTGAAACGATCATCCGGGTTACCGGTAACCATTACCAACCCTGGCTTCATATTAATTACCAATTCTGTATTCAGTGTAGTTTCGTCTCCTGTTTCTTTTATTTTACCTTCCGAAATTCGCTTCAAAACCTGCGGGTTACTAACATACTGCAAACTTCCCAGACCAGTTATAGCTGGCACAGCATCTGCAAAATCTGCCAATGCGATATGAGAAGAGGACAACCCGACCAGGCTATTAAGCGGTGTACGGATAATCTGCGCGGTTTCGTAACCTTGCGGAACTGTTTTATCCTTCGCCAGCAGTACGTAGACAGCCGTATCTTTAACCTTATTTCCTCCGGAATTTATACGCAGAACCTTGAAATTTTCATAATAAGTAATGCTAAATCCCTTTGCATATTTAATTTCGGCTTGGCCAATACTAGCATGCTTTTGCGTTTCCGAGGACTTGTTTTTATCCGAACTGCAGGAATGCAGCACAATTACAACAACTAATAAATAACTAAACCACGAAAAAAGGAAGGTAGATTTATATCTTATCATATAATTATAAAATGCTATTGCTACAGCATAGCTTAGGCCACAAACCTAAGCGAAAATTCTTAAACCCCTGTTACCAGTTAAAATAATATATCCCTATAGCAACCACCAATACCAAAATAACTGCATAGTGCAGGCTTCTTATATACGCATAATGGACTCTGCTCAGTTTCACCTCCGATACTGGTAATAACAGATCAATTCCGATGACACCCGATATTGCCATCAAAGGATAACCAGTATTGGGACTGGCGTGCAAATGCCCTCTGTTCATCATATATTTCCATGCGGCACTATTTCTGGATATTAAAAGTATGAGAACAGCGGTGATCCTGGACGGAATAAAATTAATGACATCATCACTCCAGGCTGCAGCTTTACCAAAATCTTCAAATTCCGTAGTTTTATAACCGATCCGGTCATCGAGATAATGGATTAACTGGGACGACAACATTAAGGGAATCCCTCCAAGGCAATAATAAAAAACCGGCGAGACCACTCTTTTACTTAATCCCGATGACATGCTGATCACCGTCTCATGCCTGGTATAAGCAGAAGAATCATTTCCCTCCTTATTTTTATTAAAAGCGGCATCACCATCCTGAATTAATTTATTACTCCCCAACGACCAGTAGATCATCAGGGTGCTTAGCAACAAATATGCAGGGACAGCAAATTCTAACAAATAAGACCAGATCAATGTAGTCACTATAAAAACAAACCCTGTGCTTATAACCACAAGCATTGCCCCTTTAAGCAAACGCATTGTCCCGCAGTTCATCCAGTTTAAAACTGAATTTATGGCCCGTTTAAAAAACAATTCCGGTCTATAGGCGGACGGTAAATCACCGATTGCAAAATCGAGCAGGTAACCTGCAAGAAGCGGTAAAAAAACACGTATAAAGCCCTCCATTGTTTTATAATTTAATGATCCGTTTAAATTTAAACTTACAAATAAGAAATTAACAATTTTACAACCTATTTATAATAAACAAATACAATTATTTAATTTTTGGCAGGGTCATAAACATAAACTACTTCATAAGAAGCGCCAGACAAGGCTGGAGAAAATGCGCCCAGAGGAAGATCTACAGATTGGGGTGTCGGTTCACATACAGTATAAGACTTACCTTTATAATTAATGAACGTTCCTTTTGGATCCGGCAGTGCAACGGCAATATTAATATGCCCGGGATAGAGCAATGCTATCATAGGCAGGTTATATATTTCTTTTACCAGGTAAAAGAACAATCCCGCACGATCATCACAGTCGCTGTAAGGTGAGAACAACGTTTCCTCCGGAGAAAGCCTGCGCTCCCGTCCAAAATTCTCCTGATCATTTTCGTACAAAAAGGCGTATCGTGTAAAACGCATCAGATAATCGATTCCCTGCTCGGCTCCCATTCCGCTCATGTTGTTTTTTAATAATGGAATTAGGGACTCATAAGTTGCCTTGCTAAGCGGAATATTAAAATAAGACGCAAAATCAACAATCGGATAATTATTAAAAACGGCCTTCAGTTCCTGATTAAAAACGATGTTAAAATGATATGGCCTGTGATTATAAATAAAATCAATGCTTTTAGCTTGATAAGCTTCCGGCTCAAAATCAGGTAAACGGGTAACCCGGTAAGAAAAAGAGTTAACCGCACCCGGAACTTTCAATACAAGGGGGACAGGCGGCTGAAGATGAATATCAAACGGCTCAAAATCATGTATATTCAAACACATATATTTCTTCTTGTCAAACATAAAGAATGGAATATCCTCTATATTTTCCTCATTATAGATGTAAAATATCAGCTTCTCACCTGTAATTGCAAGCCTGGCATCGAAGCCGGCTGCCGTTAGAAAATACCATTTGTAAAGTGTATAAATATTATAGTCTTCATTTTTAGGACACAACTCCTGCGCTACTTTTCTGACCAACTGATAGTAAAGCCAGTCATTCAGTTCGAAACGCTGCCGGAAAGCTTTTAAAGAATCCAATAAGATTTGACTATGCTGTTGCCGGACGGCTAGATATGCCGGTAAAAGAGTTGCAGCACTGAGTGTATCTTTAAGCCTGACTTTACCGGAAGGAAAATCTCCTCCTTTAAATTGCAGCCCATAAAATGCAACATTCAATTGTATACCCTGTGCTCTTATACCCGAAAAATTCAGCAGGATAAACCCAGCTATTATCAGCATAAATTTTTTCATAGCCGGCTATTTGGTAGTATAAATATACAGTATGATGTTAAATATTCTTTTATTAAAATTCATGACCATCAAATTACTCTATAAAATTGATAGATATTAAGATATCTCCTATCTTGGACATATAATTCTAAACAAATGAAGTATCCGAAAATTATATTACTCAGCTCTTTAATGGGTATAACGTTCTATGCTGCAGCACAGAATCAACCAAAAAAGGGAAACTGGCGGGCGTCCATACAGCGTGAGGACGGAAAATCAATAGTCTTCAATCTGGAGGCAGCCGAGGTTAAAGGCAAAAACGTGTTTTACATTGTTAATGAGCCAGAAAAAATGCTGATTAGTAATATAACCAGAAAACAGGATAGCCTGTTTCTTGATCTCCCTTTTTTTGAGTCTGAGTTTCGCGTTCGTCTAATCGGAACCGATAGTCTTTCCGGAAGCTGGGTCCGTAAAGGTATACAGAAAGATATTGTCCTCCCTTTCACTGCCACTGCTAAAAATCCAGAAAGGTTTAAAGCCGAACACGGTGCTGCAAATTCTTCTGTGCAGGGAAAATGGAAAGTCTCTTTTATCAGGGGTGGAAAGGCCAGGCCCGCTATCGGACAATTTATCCAGCAGGGTAACAAAGTATCGGGCTCTATTCTGACGCCATCAGGAGACTACCGTTATCTTGCTGGTATCGTAACGGGGAATAAATTAAAGCTATCGACTTTTGACGGTGTACACGCAATGGTTCTGGATGCCGATCTGAATAAGGACCAACTTTCAAACGGACACTTATATAGTGGTATGGCCGGTTATGAGGAATGGACGGCAGTAAAAGATGAAAATGCAAAATTAGAAGCGGCCCAGACCAGTCTTAAAGATGGAGAAAGCGGACATCTGAACTTTAGCTTTAAAGATCTGGATGGGAAACAGGTCTCTATCAATGACAGCAGGTTTAAAAATAAAGTTGTCATTGTTCAGTTATTGGGCTCATGGTGTCCGAACTGCATGGATGAGACCGCTTTCCTGAGTGATTATTATAAACAAAATAAAAACAGAGGTGTCGAAGTAATCGGCCTGGCGTATGAGTATACTGGTGATTTAAAGAGGTCAAAAGCTAGTTTGCAAAAATTCAGGGACAGATTTGATGTGCAATATCCAATTTTGATTACACCTACGACTGTAACTGACTCATTGCGTACTGAAAAAACTCTACCGCAATTAACCGGGATTAAAGTATTTCCTACCAGCCTGATTCTGGATAAAACCGGCAAAGTTGTAGAAATTCATACAGACTTTTATGGTCCGGGAACCGGGGAGTATTATACCAGATACAAAGACGAATTTGAGCATACGATTACCAGACTTCTAAAAGAGTAAAAAAGACTCCTATAAAAAAAATGCTGCTGTGAATATTCACAGCAGCATTTTTTTTATAGGGTAAAGCTTAATTATTTTTTCAACTGTTTAGTTGTAGAAGCAGTAAGCTCACGTTTTGCTAAAGCATGACACTCAAAAATGGCATCACTGAACATCATTTGTTCCGGCGGAGTTTTTTGAGTCGAAGCAGAAGGACCTCTTAAAGCACCAACTAAGCCTAATTCTCTGGCAACATATACATACCTGATCGCATCAATAACGACACCTGCAGAATTCGGAGAATCCTGAACAGAAAGTTGTGCATCAAAGATTACTGGAGCGCCCATAAAACCTTCCAGCTCAAGACGGAAGTTGGCTACCTTATTATCACCGTAAAAAGAAATATATTCAGAAGGACCGGCATGCAGGAAGCTGTCTTCAGTAGAAATACCTCTAATATCGTTCTGTGCACGGATTACATTCTCTTTAGAGATCTTTTTAGATTTAAGACGATTCTTATCTTCCATATTCAGGAAGTCTGTATTTCCACCCACATTACGCTGAATGTGTGCTTTAACATGGTGTCCTCTTTCAAAAGCAAGTTCCTGAAGCATTTGAGATACAATACTTGCACCAAACTGGCTACGCATATCGTCACCAATAATTGGTATACCAGCATCAATAAATTTCTGTTCCCAAACCGGATCAGATGCAATAAATACAGGAATACAGTTAACCAGGGAAATTCCAAGCTCAATGCAGATTTCAGCATAAAACTCAGTCGCTAATTGCGATCCAACCGGCAGGTAATTAATTAACACTTCTACTTCATGCTGACGAAGCTGAGCAATAATTTCTGCTCTCAGGCTTTGAACCTGTGCTGCATCATAAGTAATACCTTCAAGAAGAACGTCTGTGTTTTTCAATTCATCTTTAATAACAAATCTGTTGGCTTCCGGATAAGCAGCCATTTGCGGAGATACACCGTCAATCACAGGAGATTTGTAGATGGGAGCATCTGATTGTAAATCTCCATTTAATACTATTGTACAGTTTGGCTTAGCAAAAACTGCTTCCTTTAAAGGAAGACCAATTTTTCTTTCGTCAATATCAAAGCCGCATACAAATTCGATATGAGCTGCTTTATATCCACCAATATCATCAGCCATTAAACCTGATGTCTTATCTGTATTATTTGTATAATATTCCACGCCCTGTACGAGCGAGCTTGCGCAGTTACCTACGCCTAAGATTGCAACTCTGATTTTCTTTCCTTGGTTTTGCATTATTTGAACTTGTTTATTCGATATTTATCAAACAGGGGTCTTTGGGCAGAATACCCCCATTCGAATCCTTCGCAAAAATAGAAATCAGTTTATTAAATCCACTATAGTTCCCAAGATATTCGGGAGAATTAAATTAAGTTGTCAGAATTTTACATTCTGACAACTTTAAGGTTTTAGTCAGTTTTATTACGCTAAACTGATTTAATAGCAAACCAGTAAAGCATTAATTAGATTTTCGACCAAAATCGTCAAAAACAAACAAATACCCTGTCCTGCTGTTTTCTATCCATGAAAAGTTATAAGGATAAGCAAACGATTATCCCCTATCTGATGCTTGAAAATGCCGCAGCATTTGTGTCATTTGCCAAGATGGTATTCGATGCAGAAATTATAATGATGGAGCTGGCCGAGGATAACAGAACCATTCTACTCGCTGAAATCAAAATTGGTTTGAATATTATCCTGCTGGCCGAGGCAGTAGATCCATGCGGCGTTTCAAAGGGAAATTTTCTAATTTATGTCGGCGAAGTAGAAGATACATTTAACAGGGCCATTTTTCATGGCTCCGTTATTATTCAGGATATTAAGCTAATGGATTTTGGAAGAAGCGGAGGCTTGGAAGATCCCTTTGGGAACACCTGGTGGCTCACTACAGCCTAATTGAATTTTAAACACCTGTCACCGCCCTGTCCAGATGTACATATCCCCCGTCGACATAGATAAGCTGACCAGTTGTATGACTTGAACGCTCTGAAAGCAGAAAAACTACTGCATTAGCTATTTCAGCAGATTCCGTCATTCTGTTACCCAGCGGTATTTTACGCAAGGTAGCAGCAAGCTTTGTATCTGCATCGGGCAATGAAGTTATCCATTGCTGATATAAAGGCGTATAACACTCTGCGACAATTACCGCATTAACCCGTATACCCGCAGGTAACAATTCGACAGCCCATTCCCTTGTCAGCGCGTTCCTTCCTCCATTTGAAGCTGCATAAGCAGATGTGCCGCCCTGACCCGTATCAGCGACCTTAGACCCAATATTTACTATAGACCCTTTCGAATTTTTCAAATACGGAAGGCAGTGATGAGCCATCAGGTAATAATGGATAAGATTTTTATGTAAGCTATCAATAAAAGCTGTATAATTTCCACTTTCAAGACCTACGCTGTCATTTACCCCTGCATTGTTGACAAGCCCATCTATTCTGCCAAATTTCGCGGCAACCGCCTGCACAACCTGTTCCACTTCTTCAGGTTTGCTTAGCTCAGCCTTAAATTGAAAAGCATGCAGTTTTTTAGCATGCAGTTCATTGATCAGTTTCAGATTATCATTTTCATTTCTGCCTATTATTACAGGCACAGCACCTTCCGCAGCAAGTTGCCGTACTATACCCTCTCCGATTCCTTTTGCGCCACCGGTAACTAATACTATTTTATCTCTGAGTTCCAGATCCATGAATCAATTATTAGTAATAAAATTGAGTTCTTTCCCATTCTTTCACTTCCTGACGGGAAGAACCTAGTCCTTCAATACCCAGTTCCACAACATCTCCCGGTTTCAGGTATACAGGAGGGTTAAATCCAAGCCCGACTCCTGCCGGCGTACCAGTAGAAATGATATCACCCGGTAAAAGTGTCATAAACTGACTTACGTAAGAAATCACGTGCGGAATGTCAAAAATAAAGTTAGCTGTATTGCCGTCCTGCATCATTTTTCCATTTACAGATAACCACAGGCGAAGCTGATTGATATCATTAAGTTCGTCCGGCGTAGACAGATAAGGGCCTACCGGCGCAAAAGTATCACAACCTTTCCCTTTATCCCATGTTCCATTTCTTTCCAGCTGGAATGCCCTTTCTGAGACATCATTATGCAGTGCGTAGCCCGCAACATACTCAAGAGCTTCCCCTTCAGTTACATAAGAAGCTGTTTTACCAATTACAATAGCTAATTCTACTTCCCAATCTGTTTTCACCGAACCTTTTGGAATAATAACCGGATCGTATGGCCCTGATAGTGCTGTGGTTGACTTCATGAAAATGACAGGCTCAGAAGGAAGTGGCGCGTTAGTCTCAGCAGCATGATCTGCGTAATTTAGTCCGATACAGATAATTTTAGAAGGTCTGGCTACCGGGGGGCCCAAACGTGATCCAACAGGTATCTCTACCAGGTTATCTTTCTGCTCTGCAAGATATGCAGCTAGTCTTTTTAATCCTTCCGAAGCAAAAAACGCTTCATTATAATCCATTCCTAATCCAGAAGTATCATAGTGTTTTCCGTCGATCACTACTCCGGTTTTTTCTTTCCCGGCATTTCCCCATCTAATTAATTTCATTATTATATTTAGTTATTGAGTTTTACAAATCCCCCGTCGACCGGGTAATCATTTCCTGTTATAAAGCCGGACTCTTCCGCACATAAAAATAATGCAAGCGAAGCCACCTCTTCCGGGCTGCCCATACGACCAATTGGCTGACTTTGGGATAGTTTATGGAAAATTTCATTTTCCTGACCCGCATAATTTTTAGCGATGAACCCATCCACAAATGGAGTATGAACTCTCGCTGGTGAAATGCTGTTACAGCGGATCCCTTCTGCGAGGTAATCTTTAGCAACAGACATAGTCATTGCGTGTATTGCTCCTTTACTCATCGAGTAAGCAAAACGATCAGCAATTCCAACCAGGGCAGCTATAGAAGCCAAATTCAAAATCACCGGACTTTTACTCACTTTCAAATAAGGCAGTGCCGCAAAAATGGCATTATAGGCACCTTTTACATTCACTTCAAAAATACGGGTAAAATCTGCTTCTGAAGTATCACCCGCTTTCCCGATATGCGCTATCCCCGCATTGTTCACCAGAATGTCAACAGCTCCGATTTGGTGAAACGTCCTGAGCACTTCCTGTTGTTTACTTACATCGCAGCCATAGGCATAAGCTTTCCCGCCATTTTCCCTGATCATATCTACCGTTTCTTCCGCGGCTATCTGGTTCAGTTCTATAATGTGCAATACTGCACCCTGTGTTGCGAATAACAGAGCGATCGCTTTTCCAATACCACTGCCGCCACCAGTAATTACGGCTCTTTTATCTTTTAAGCTGAACATAATTTAATTTTATAATGAAACACCTCTTTTCCAGGGAATAAAATCGTCCTGTCCCAGTATCACAGCTTTTGGCCGGATTTCTCCGCTGGCAACTCTGATTACGTATTCAAGCATCCGGTCAGCTGCCGCTGCAATACTCTCATCTCCCTCAATAATTGTCCCGCAATTCAGATCTATAATATCGGGCATTTTTTTGTATAAAACCGTATTAGTAGACACCTTAATAACCGGACAGACCGGATTCCCTGTAGGCGTACCCAGGCCAGTGGTAAAAATTACGATGTTTGCTCCTGCTGCCACTTCTGCAGTTGTGCTTTCCACATCACTTCCAGGCGTACAAAGTAAATTGAGGCCCGGTTCTGTCACCTTTTCCGGATAATCAAGTACGGCGGTAACTGGGGAGGTCCCTCCTTTTTTTGCAGCCCCTGCAGATTTAATGGCATCAGTGATTAATCCATCTTTGATATTTCCGGGAGATGGGTTTGCATAAAACCCAGAACCCGAAGCGACAGCCCTGGCATTATAAGTCTGCATCAGATTCATAAAATGGCTTGCTGTCTCTTCGTTTACACAACGGTCACTCAGTTCCTGCTCCACACCACATAATTCAGGAAATTCAGCCAGGATTACCGATCCTCCCATCGTGACTAGTTTATCCGAAAGATTACCTAATACAGGATTTGCAGAAATGCCTGAGAATCCATCCGACCCTCCGCACTCTAATCCTATACACAGCTTACTGAGCGGTGCGGGTTCTCTTTTTTGAGAACTTGTTTGCATCAACCCCGTAAATGTCTGTTTAAGTGCTTCTTCCAAAAGCCGCTTTTCCGTACCTAATTCCTGCTGTTCCAGTATAAATAATGGTTTATTAAAATTTGGATCACGTAAAGTTATCTCCTGTTGTAACATAGAGGTCTGGGCATGCTGGCAACCCAGACTTAATACTGTTGCTCCGGCAACGTTCGGATGCGTAATATAGCCGGCCAGCAAACCGCATAAAGTAATTGCATCTTCCCTGGTACCTCCACATCCCATATCATGGGTTAAGAACTTAACCCCGTCAATATGAGGAAAAAGAGGGACTGCAGGTTTTGAAGCAGACTGCTCAAGATCTGCAGTCATAATATCTTCCACCGATTTGCCGGCTTTGTAAAGCGCAATCAGATTTTCAACTTCGTTTTCATAACCCTTAGGCTGCTGAAAACCAAGTTTAGCCTGTAAAGCATCTTTCAGTACATTGACATTCCGGTTTTCACAAAATACCATCGGAATAACCAACCAGTAATTTGCTGTGCCGACGCTACCATCTTCCCTGTGATAGCCCATAAAAGTTCTCTCCTGAAAAGCACTCACGTCCGGACGATCCCATTCTGTATTTCTTTTTGACAGACTAAAATCTCTCGCTGCATGTACCACATTTTCTAATGTGAGTGCTTCTCCAAGAGCAATTTCCCGGGTTGCCTTCGCAACCAGCACACCGTACATTAGAATATCTTCCCCTGTGGCAAGATCCTGTAAGCTGAATTTGTGTTTTGCTGCAACCGAAGTAATCAATTCGAAGTCATTTCCATCAAAATTAACTTTGGTTCCGGACGGCAAATCCTGCAGGGCGACCAATACATTGTCCAGTGGATGGATTTGCAAATACAGATTTTTCATAAAGTATGCAGTTCAAAGATTCTATCCATCAATATCCATTTTTCCCCGGGTCGTGCAATTGGTAGTGCCTGCTGGTACTTCCACATTAGCTCTTCCCATTCCTGTACTTTGGAATTCCCCTCATCCATTTTTGCTTTTTTTTCAAAACTAAAATCAGCATGAGCTTCTATAATCATCACAAGCCGGTTAGTAACCCGGTATATCTCCATACTCAGAATTCCCGACGAAAGAATACTAGCTTTTATTTCCGGCCAGACCTGGCGGTGCATTTGTTCATACGCGCTGATCAGATCAGGATCGTCGATAAGATCCAATGCCAGACAAAATCTATTCATTACTTTGATTATTAAAAATGATTAACTCAAAGAAAGTAAAAACACCAACGATAATATTGTCTATTTAGACAAAAGAATAAATGATTTTGGCATATTTACGGTTAGAACCACTCATTCTGTAACAAAAAGATGAAACCTCAGCTACTTAAACTGTCTACGAATTCAATCCATTCTTTCAGTGCGAGAGAAGATCATGTCCCTTATATAAACAACAGGTGGCACTATCACCCGGAGATTGAGCTGCTTTTTATCAAACAGGGAAGCGGAACACAGTTTATAGGAGACCACATCCGGCGATTCAGATCAGGTGACTTGGTTATGATCGGTTCAAACCTTCCCCATTACTGCAAATTTGACGATATATATTTTGACGAGAACAGCGGGGCAAAAGCCCAGGTATATGTTATTCATTTCCGGGAAAACTTCTGGGGCGATACATTCCTGAATTTACCTGAAAACAAATCCATCAAAAATTTACTGGAGAGAGCCAAAAGAGGTTTACTAATCACCGGTAAAATTGAGAAAACCATAGCAGATATTGTCGCGAGGCTACCCAACTCAATAGGGAGTACCAGGTTGCTCAGTTTACTGGAGTCGCTTCATTATATGAGTGGAAGTAACGAGCTCATCACCTTGTCTTCTATTGGGTTTAATCCTGCTTATGAACAGACGGAAAATGATCGTATTCATGCAATTTATGAATTTTCACTTGCCAATTTTAAGAGAAAAATTCTGATGCAGGAGGTAGCAGAAGTTGCCCATGTAAGTGTAAATTATTTCTGCAGATATTTTAAATCAAGAACGAGCAAGACCTATTCAAGATTTATTAATGAGATTCGGGTGGGGTATGCCTGCAAGCTTCTTATCGAGAACAAAATAAGCATTAAACAGATCTGCTCTGAAAGCGGATTCTACAATTTCGCGAGTTTTCACCAGTATTTTAAAGCTATCACAGGAAAAAGCCCACTGCATTATCAGCGGGCTTATCTGAACGATCCGGCTATTTTAGCACAGATTGTACCGGAATAATAGCTAGTTGCTTTTTACCGGACCAGATTTAAGTTCCTTCAAAAATCGTACGCATGTGAACACCATTTGTTCGTTTCCGTACAAATGGTTTGTTAAAGTGTATTTTTCAGGCACATAAGACCCGGTTTCGTTTATGGCATTAACATCGCTAAAGAAAAACGAGAATAAAATCCAAATTATGCTTCAACATTACCTATTGCTGATTTACAGGAACTTCAAAAAACATAAAAGTTCATTCTTTATCAACCTGATTGGCCTTACAGCAGGGCTTACCTGTACTTTGCTAATTAGTTTATGGGTAACCGATGAAGTTAACATGGACAAATTTCACGTTAATGGTACTCAGCTTTACCAAGTGATGGAAAACGAGCAGATAACATCAGGAGTAAACACTACTGACCAAACTGCAGGGATATTAGGTGAAACATTGCTAGCTGAGATGCCCGAAGTACAGGACGCTGTAGCTGTCTCACCCCAGTACTGGATTGCACAGAGTAAACTCCTAACTAAAACCAATAACAGTATTAAAGGAGATGGCCTATTTGCCGGGAAGAACTTTTTTCAAATATTCTCCTATCCGCTAGTTTCAGGTAATGCCAGAGAAGTTCTCAAAGAGAAAAACTCAATTGTTATTTCAGAGCCAATGGCAATGAAATTATTCAACACTACAGATGTTCTCGGTAAAGAAATTGTCTGGGAAAATGCTGATATGGAAACAGAAAATCATGCGCTTATTTCAGGTGTATTTAAGGTCATGCCTTCGACCTCTTCAAAACAGGTCGATTTTATTGTCTCGATTGGTTTGCTTATGGGACCATCTTCTCCTTTTTCGGAATGGAGTAACCGTGGCCCTAATACCTTTATCCTACTGAAAAACAATGTGCCGGTTGATGTTTTTAATGCGAAAATCAAAGGCTTCATGAAGTTGAAAGGACAAAACCGTAGTGAGTTATTTATCAGACCCTATGCAGACGGCTATTTATATGATAAATATGAAAATGGTAAACAGACAGGAGGGAGAATAGAATACGTTAAGCTATTTTCTCTCATTGCTATTTTCATCCTGGTAATTGCATGTGTAAACTTCATGAACTTAGCAACAGCAAGGGCATCAATAAGGATGAAAGAAGTCGGGATAAAAAAGGTTATGGGTGCAAGCCGTGGCTCTTTAATTATGCAATTTATGGCAGAATCTCTACTTTTGGTCTATTTATCCTTATTCTTCTCCCTCCTTTGCGTTGAACTTTTACTCCCGGTGTTTAATGAAATCACAGGTAAACATTTATTATTAGAGTTTGGATGGAAGCTAGCCCTGATATTGATTGGAATTACCACTTTAACTGGATTAATTTCGGGAAGTTATCCAGCATTATATCTATCAGGTTTTAATCCCGCTGCAGCTTTAAAAGGAAAAATCACGCATTCTGCCGGAGAACTATGGACCCGTAAAGGACTGGTTATATTTCAGTTTACACTTTCAGTAATCCTCATCGTTGCTGTTTTAGTTGTCTACAAACAAATTGAATTTGTTCAGCACGGATATCCGGGTTATAAAAGAGACAACGTTTTATATCTCGAACCCGAAGGTAAATTAAAAAATAATGCCGGCACTTTTATCAATGCAGTAAAGAAAATTCCCGGCGTAATTAATGCCTCCAGTATGAATAAGAGATTTATCGGCGATTTAAAATCTACGCAAGGTGACTTCAGCTGGGAAGGGCGCGATCCGAAGCAAGCACTTGCCTTTCAACATGCCGGCATAAATAGCGGCCTGATCGAAACCATGGGGATGGAGATGATAGATGGCCGTACTTTCTCGGATAATTTTGGGTCTGATAGTACTAAAGTGATTTTTAATGAGGCTGGTATAAAGATTATGGGCTTAAAAAACCCGATAGGCAAGGTCTTTAATTTATGGGGGAAAGACCTGCAAATTATAGGTATAGTCAGAAATGTGCATTTTGAATCTATGCATGAAATAGTGAAACCCATGTTCTTTTTGTTCGATGCTAAACATACAAACAGAATTATGGTCAGAATAAAAGCCGGCACAGAAAAAGAAACAATAGCTGCCCTTCAAAAAGTCTATAAGGATTTTAATGCCGGAAGTAATTTTGACTATAAGTTTTTAGATCAGGATTTTCAGGAACAATATGTTGCAGAGCAAAGAGTTTCCTCATTGTCGAGGTATTTTGCTTCACTGGCGATCATTATATCTTGTCTTGGTCTATTTGGCCTGGCTTCGTTTACGGCGCAGCGAAAACTTAAAGAAATTGGAATCAGGAAAGTATTAGGCGCAAGTGAGTGGAGAATTGTATACACTTTATCAAAAGACTTTATTAAGCCCGTATTTATCGCCATTTTGATTGGGCTGCCATTAAGTTACGTACTCACTAAGCAATGGCTGGATACTTTTGCTTATAGAATAGATCTGCAAGTTTGGTACTTTGCAGGAGCGGGTTTTATCGCGCTCTTTATTTCCTGGATTACAGTATGTACACAAGCTATCAAAGCAGGCTTTAAGAATCCGGTACAATGCCTTCGAGACGAATAAAATTCAGACCCTGAAACAAAAGGACCGCAAATCAATTAACTTGTGGTCCTTTTATCAGATCTTGCATTTAAGAAATTACTGCATTGCTATAAGTTTCTCTTTCAGCAGGACAACTTCCTCCTTTTTACTTGGTTTAGCTTCGAAAATACCTTTTACATTTTCGGTTTTTCCATAATATTTCTGGTTAGCCTGACTATCAATATCCAGGGAAGCACCATTTAAAGTAATTCCAGCAAATAAACCTTTACTTCTTGAGTAAGAATAAACTTCTGCTTCCAGTTTATAGTCTGTGTTAGCTGAAGAGCTTCTTCCCACGGGTCCGGCTGCAACAGATAAATCTCCACCAAGTGTGAAGCTGCTCTTTTTAATTTCAGTGAGACTTTTTCTATGCTTAAATACAAGTACAAGGTCTACAGACTGTACTCCTATCTGCGCGCCTATACTACCGCCCGTCATGGTCACAAAAACAGGGTTACTCCAGGTACCATCGGCATTTTTAACCATAGCCACCCCTTTACCTCTTTTTGCGCCAACCACAAATCCTGCGTTGATCATTTTGGGAATTACAATGATCCCTTCAGTTACCGCGATAAGTTCAGACGGAATAGACTCTTTCATTCCGGCAAAATCAGAAAGTACAGTCGCTGCGTCTGTCATTTTCTTTTGTTCTTTTTCCTGTGCACCGGCAGTTATCCCGCTTGTTAATAAAAGTCCTGCTAATACGTAAGCAGAGAATTTCTTCAGTTTGTTGTGTGTCATGATAAAATTTAATTAGATGGCATCAGGCCATTTATATTATAAACAATATAAAGGCCAGAAAATTATTAGTGATCAATAATTTGATGGGTTTTATAAATGCACACGGTAGGCACAGCGTCTGTTACCAGCTACAATATATTCGATGCGGTTGACAGGAATTTCTTCTCCCACAACTGCTTTTAATGTTTTAAATTCAGCACAGCAGATTGCCGGATTAGCATGTGCTGCTACGTTTATGGGGCAATGATTCTCCACAAAGATATAGCTCAGGTCATCCTGAATAAACTGCGCCATATAACCTTCCGTGCTCCTGATCGCGGCAAATCTTGTGATCCGGGTAACCGGATCCGTAATTCCCTCGAGCGACTGCAGGTAACGACGGGTACTGTGATCGCCATCTACACTGATAACCTGGCTTACGGCCTGCTCTCCCAGTGTTTCTTTCATCACCTCCATCAGTCTGACAGTTAATGAAGCATGCGTGTCCGGAAATCTTGATTCTCCCAGCTGGGTTAGTGACCAGAATTGCTGAGGCCTGCCCCTGCCCGAGGGCTGTGCTTCTGACCTGACCAGACCTTCTGCCTCAAGCCGGCGGATCTGAAAGCGTGCGCCTTCAACTGTGAGTTTTAACGCCGCTGCCAGGTTGAGCAAGGTTTGCGGGCCATTATTCTTTAATAGTCCGAGACACCGTTCCCTGAAATGGAGACGATTTTCCATTATAACCAGCCTAATTCCAGTTTTGCTTCTTCACTCATCATATCTCTATCCCAGGGCGGATCAAATGTTAGTCTCACTTCCACCTCGCCTATTCCAGGTATCGCTTTTACTTTAGTTTCCACTTCAGTCATAATTTCTCCGGCAGCCGGACAAGCCGGTGCAGTAAGCGTCATATAAATATGAACTCCCTGATTGTCCATCATCTGGATTTTATAGATCAGACCAAGTTCAAATATATTTACCGGGATTTCCGGGTCATATACCGTACTTAAAGCTTCTTCAATACGGTCTCTTAATGATAATTCGCTCATTTGTGTCCTTGTTTTGCGGCAGACTGGTAAGCCAGTGCGTATAATTTAATTTGTTTGAGCATAGCCAGTAGCCCATTTGAACGGTTTGGAGAGAGATGATTCTGCAACCCAATCGCAGGAATGAAATAAAGGTCAGCAGCAACAATTTCTTCAGGCGTGTGTCCGGAAAGGACGCCCACCATCATACTAATCAGCCCTTTGGTAATAATAGCATCACTGTCTGCAGTAAACCATACGCTGCCATCCCTGAATTCAGGCTGTAACCACACATTAGATTGACAGCCTTTGATCAGATTCTCCGGTACTTTATATTTTTCATCAATCAAGGGAAGATCCTTACCCATCTCGATGATATTTTCATATTTGTCCATCCAGTCTGAGAAAAGTTCGAAATCTTCGATTAGCTCATCCTGTTTTTCATTAATTGTCATATATATTGATTTAAGGCAAAAAATAAAGATATCTCTGCTTACCCCTGCAGTATTGCAGCCGCTCTTTTGATTCCTGCAACCAGCAAATCAATCTCTTCAGTTGTATTATAAAACGCAAAAGATGCGCGGCAGGTTCCAGGAATCCCGAAATGATCCATTACCGGCTCTGTACAATGATGTCCGGTTCGAATAGCAATACCCTGTTTATCCAATAATTCTCCCAAATCATACGGATGAATATCGTTAATGAGAAAAGAAACTACACTTGATCGCTTTTCCGCCTGACCGATAAAACGGATACCCGGTATAGCTGCCATCTCGGTAAGCGCATATTGAACTAACATATCTTCCTGTTCCCTGATCGTATCCAGTCCCAGTTCAGTGATATAATCAATTGCTTTTCCCAGACCTACTGCACCGGATATATCTGGTGTACCAGCTTCAAATTTATAAGGGAGCACATTGTAAACTGTTTTTGCAAAAGTTACGGTTTTGATCATATCTCCCCCACCCTGATAAGGTGGCAAATCGTTCAGCCATACTGACTTTCCGTATAATACGCCAATCCCTGTAGGCCCGTACAACTTGTGTCCTGAGAAAACCAGAAAATCGACATCGAGTTCCTGCACATCTATCGGAAAATGTTGTACAGCCTGAGCTGCATCAAGCAGTACAGGTATATTCTTAGCATGTGCCTGGCTAATCACTTCGTGCACAGGATTTACTGTCCCTAAAGAATTAGAAACGTAAGTCAGCGAAACTATTTTTACTTTCTCATCTAATAGACCTGGCAGCTCATCTAATTTCAGAACGCCATTCTTATCCATTGGAATTACCTTAAGCACTGCACCGCGTTCTTCGCAGATCATCTGCCAGGGCACAATGTTAGAATGGTGTTCCATAGCTGATATTAATACCGAATCACCAGGTTGCAGATATTTACGGCCGTAAGAAGAAGCGACCAAATTAATACCGTCGGTTGTGCCCTTGGTAAAGATCACCTCATCACTTTCCGCGGCACCAATAAAAGCAGCTACTTTTTTACGCGCCTGCTCATAAGCAGCAGTCGCCTGCTGACTAAGCAGATGTACACCGCGGTGCACATTACTATTGTACTCCCGGTAATATTGTTCCAGCATATCCAGCACCTGAACCGGCTTTTGTGTAGTTGCCGCATTATCCAGATAAACCAGCGGTTTACCATAAATAGTAGTACTTAATATAGGGAAGTCCTTTCTAATCCGGTCTGTATCTAATCTAGCCATAAACTGAAGTATTGGTATCTGCGAAAGAATTTTCCATCTTTTCGTAGATTAAACTTTGTACATATTCCTTTACAGGCTCGTTTGTGATTCTTTGAGTAACATCAAACATAAATGCTTCTACCAGTAACTTACGGGCAGAATCCTCACCAATTCCCCTTGAACGCAAATAGAATAAAGATTCAGGATCAAATTGCCCAACTGTACAGCCGTGGCTGCATTTCACATCATCTGCGAAAATTTCCAGCTGAGGTTTGGCAAAAACCTGTGCTTTATCGCTTAATAGCAGATTATTGTTTTGTTGAAACGCATTAGTTTTCTGCGCAGGTCTTTCGACAAACACTTTACCGTTAAATACTGCTTTTCCCTTGCCCAGCAATACACCTTTATAAATCTCATTGCTGTCGCAATTAGGGAATAAATGATGAATTGCAGTATGGTTATCCGTTAACTGGTGATCGCCGACCAGATAAAGCCCCATCAGATGAGTTTCTGTAGCTGATCCGTTCAATACAATTTCCAGGTTATTTCTGATCAGTTCTGCTCCCGGAAGATTAAAACTAAAATGGTCATAACGGCTGTTCTTTTCCTGCACAACTTCCAGAAAATTGACTAACCTGTCCTCAGCCTGATTATGCTGTATCTGGTACTGGATTAAACTGGCTTGCTCGGCAACCCTGACCTGTGTTACATTGTTTACAAAAAGCTTATGACCGTTCTGAAGCGAAATAACAGACTCAATCACCTCCAGGCCTGCAAATCTGCCCATCACCAGAACATTGCGATTCTGGATAAACAAATTCTGCTCTCCGGCAAAAAACTGAATAATGTGCAATGGTTTATCCCAGATTACGCTGTCCGGAACCTCTAAAAGGTATCCTTCGTTAAAAAGAGCTGTATTTAATGCCAGCATACGGTTCCCCGCACCAACATGTTCAGATTTATAAGTATTAAAATAATTTAGATCTGAAACTTCAGATAACTGCTTAAGTTTAAAACAAGAAGCATCCGGCAATATAGAAAGTGATCCGTTTATTTTGCCGTTAACTAATACAAGTACATAGCTCTCTAATCCTGGAATCCGGGCATGTTGAACTGCATTTTCTAAAACCGCCGCCGCAGGTTGCTGTAAATCAAAACTATATTCATCAGCAAGGAAAGGAGCTAAATTTGTAAATTTCCAATCTTCGTCCCTGTTGGAAGGGAAACCTTTTTCTACAAAAGCAGTAAAAGCCTGTTCCCTCTCCTGCGTAGCATTCCCATCGGAATTACGCTGGTTATAGGCATCCACCAATTGTTGGTACAAAGGACTTTTAGATAACTTTTTCATTTTATTGTCCATTTAAAGCTGCGTTACCGTGAAACTCTTCTTTCAGCCAGTCATATCCTTTTTCTTCCAGTTCCAGTGCAAGATCTTTATTACCGGATTTTACAATCTGGCCATTATATAATACATGGACAAAATCCGGCACGATATATTCCAATAAACGTTGGTAATGCGTAATCAGAACAAAGGCATTTTCTGTCGAACGCAATTTGTTGATTCCACTGGAAACGATACGAAGGGCATCAATGTCCAGGCCTGAATCAGTTTCGTCCAGAATTGACAATTTTGGTTCCAGCATTGCAAGTTGAAAAACCTCATTTCTTTTTTTCTCTCCACCAGAGAAGCCCTGGTTCAGCGAACGGTTCGCTAACTTAGCTTCAAATTCTACCAATTCCTGTTTCTCCCTGGTCATCTTCAGGAATTCCTTTGCAGAAAGCTGAGGAAGATTACGGTGAGTACGAATTTCACTCAATGCAGTCTTCAAGAAATTGATATTAGAAACGCCAGGTATTTCCACAGGGTACTGAAATGCAAGAAAAACACCTTCACGTGCACGTTCTTCAGGTTTCATGTCCAGCAGATTTTTACCATCCAACCAAACTTCACCTTCAGTAACCTCATAGTTTTCACGTCCGGCCAATACAGAGGCGAGCGAGCTTTTACCGGAACCGTTCGGCCCCATGATCGCATGCACTTCACCAGCATTAACTTCCAGGTTAATTCCTTTTAATATTTCTTTTCCTTCAATATTTGCATGAAGGTTTTTTATTGATAACATCATTTATATTTAATTTTTTAGATTTATCCTACGCTGCCTTCCAGTGTAAGAGAAAGTAATTTTTGTGCTTCCACAGCAAATTCCATTGGTAATTGATTCAATACATCTTTGGCGTAACCGTTCACGATTAAAGCAATTGCCTGCTCAGAGTCAATACCACGCTGATTCAAATAAAACACCTGATCTTCACCAATTTTAGAGGTGGTCGCTTCGTGCTCAATAGTAGCAGTATTGTTTTTTGATTCGATATAAGGAAAAGTATGTGCTCCGCAAAGGTCACCGATCAACAGGGAGTCACATTGTGTAAAGTTCCTTGAATAAGCAGCCCTTGGACCCATCTGAACTAAACCTCTATAACTATTCTGACCCTTTCCGGCAGAAATTCCTTTTGAAATAATTCTACTCTTCGTATGTGCACCGATATGATGCATTTTAGTACCTGTATCGGCAATCTGCATATGATTAGTTACAGCAACGCTGTAGAATTCACCGGCTGAATAATCTCCTTGTAAAAGAATACTCGGATACTTCCAGGTAATTGCAGATCCAGTTTCGACCTGAGTCCAGGATATCTTACTGTGTGCACCACGGCATGCACCGCGTTTGGTCACAAAGTTAAAAATACCGCCTTTACCTTCTTTATCACCCGGATACCAGTTTTGGACGGTGGAGTATTTTATCTCCGCACCTTTCATTGCAATTAGTTCGACGACAGCCGCATGCAGTTGATTCTCATCACGCATCGGAGCAGTACAACCTTCCAGATAACTCACATAACTATCTTCGTCTGCAATAATCAGGGTTCTTTCGAACTGCCCGGTATTTTCAGCATTTATTCTGAAATACGTGGAAAGCTCCATAGGACAACGCACGCCTTTGGGAATATATACAAAAGACCCGTCAGAAAACACAGCTGTATTCAGTGAAGCGAACACATTATCAGTATGCGGAACTACCGAACCCAGGTATTTCTGTACCAGTTCCGGATGTTCTCTTACCGCCTCGCTGATAGAACAGAATATAATTCCAAGTTCATTCAGGTGTTTTTTATAAGTTGTAGTTACAGAAACACTGTCAAATACGACATCAACTGCTACCCCTGCAAGTTGTTTCTGTTCGGACATGGGTATACCCAGTTTTTCGAACGTACGCAGCAATTCAGGATCGACCTCATCCAGCGAAGCGTATTTTGCCTGTTGCTTTGGCGCAGCATAATAGGATATTGCCTGAAAATCCATTTCAGGCATTTTAAAATTCTGCCATTCGGGCATTTCCTGTTGCAGAAATGCCTGATACCCCTTCATTCTCCAATCCAGCATCCATTGCGGCTCATTTTTCTTCGCGGATATAAACCTGACAGTATCTTCATTCAGTCCGGTTTCAGAAATATCCATATCAATAGCTGTAACAAAGCCAAACTCATATTCTTTGTTGGCTAACTGATCCAGCATTATATCATCTTTTTCCATCTTTCTCTGTTTAAACATTTCATCAGGGTATAGACATACCGCTAAAGAACTATCACAAAGATACGGTATAGCCCTAATAAACTAAGTTTATACTTTGTTTATTACGGTCAGTTTACAAAACAGGCTTTTTCGCCCCCTGATTCACCGCAATAGTGTAAAAATGTCTTGAAAAATACGATTTCACACCAAATTTGTACTTTCGCGTCAGTGCATCTAGTTTTACAATACAAAATTTGCGAAATGAAATCAAAACCGAATCATTATAAATATGCGGCATTAGGTACACTGATGCTCATTAGTACGGCCATTACACTACCTGTTTTCGGCCAGGAAAAATTAGCTGATCCACAGCTGAAAATATACCGGGCAACCCCGGATAAAATTAACAATCTTGTCCATACTAAGCTCAATGTTAAGTTTGACTATAAAAAACGTTACCTGTATGGGGAAGAATGGGTTACACTGCAGCCACATTTTTATGCCACCGACAGTTTGAGACTGGACGCAAAAGGGATGGATATTAAAGAGGTTTCCTTGTTTACCAATGGAAAGAAAACCCCGTTAAAATATACTTACGATAACCTTTCTCTGAATATAAGGCTAAACAAAACTTACCAGAGATCAGAAAAGTACACCCTGTATATTGCTTATACGGCAAAACCAGACGAGCTTCAGCTGGAAGCAGGTGCAGCCATTACAGATGCAAAGGGTTTGTATTTCATTAATCCGGACAGCACAGAAAAAGGAAAGCCGGTACAGATATGGACTCAGGGTGAGCTGGAAAGCTCGTCGGCCTGGTTCCCGACTATAGATCACACTAATCAGAAAACCACGCAGGAAATCAGTATGACTGTGCCTGCGAAATACGTTACACTTTCCAACGGCAGACTGGATTCACAGAAAAAAAATGCCGATGGAACCCGTACCGATACCTGGAAAATGGAATTGCCACATTCGCCCTATTTATTCATGATGGCGGTTGGAGATTTCAAAATCTACAAGGATAAGTGGAAAGATAAAGAAGTAAACTACTATCTGGAACCTGCGTACGCACCTTATGCAAAAGATATCTTTGGGTTTACACCGGAAGTAATGGACTTCTATTCTCAGATTCTGGGGGTAGATTATCCCTGGAATAAATATGCACAGATCGTTGTAAGAGATTATGTAAGTGGCGCTATGGAAAACACCACAGCCACCTTACATGGAGATTATGTGCAGGGCACAGCAAGAGAGCTTGCAGACCGTTATTACGATAAAGGCAGAAGTACTATCGTTCACGAACTTTTCCACCAGTGGTTTGGTGACTACGTTACTGCAGAAAGCTGGAGCAACTTAACTGTAAATGAATCATTTGCAGACCTGAGTGAAACATTATGGGCAGAACATAAATATGGACAGGACGCAGGAGATGCACATAATTACGAGGCTATGCAGGGTTACCTCAGCGACCCGGGCAATGAGAAAAAGGACCTTGTCCGCTTTCACTATCATAATTCCATGGACATGTTCGATGGGGTATCGTACCAAAAAGGTGGAAGAGTACTTAATATGTTAAGGAACTACCTTGGTAAAGAAGCCTTTTATAAAGGATTGGGCCTTTACCTGAAAACGAATGCCTTTAAAAATGGTGAAGCTCATCAACTTCGTCTTGCACTGGAAGAAGTAAGCGGCAAAGACCTGAATTGGTTCTTCAATCAATGGTACTTCGGCGCAGGACACCCGCTGCTGGATATCAAATACAATTGGGACGAGCAGACTCAAACGCAGCAGGTTATTCTTAGCCAAACGCAGGATGGAGATACATTCAGGATACCTATGGCTGTAGACATTTACAGCGGCGGGAAAAAGATCCGGAAACAAATCTGGATGACTGATAAAACCGATACGCTAAGCTGGAAACTTGACCGTAAACCAGACCTGGTCAACGTAGATGGCGATAAAATTCTGCTGACCAAAAAGACAGATCATAAAACCTTACAGGAATTCTGGTTCCAATACCAGAACGCCGGATTATATGTAGATCGTCTGGAGGCCATTGAAGCAGCGAAAGCTGCCTTGAAACAACAGGATCCTACAGCAGAAAAAATTCTGATGGCTGCTTTGCAGGATAAATATTACGAACTACGTATCCAGGCTATTGAAGCTATTACTCCAGGCCAGACGAAACTATACGCACTAGCCTTACCCGAACTGGTGAAGTCTGCTCAAAAAGACGACAACAATCTGGTTAGAGCGGCCGCCATCCGCTCACTTTATACTTCTGAACAACCAGAGAAATATAAAGAAATCTATCAGGAAGCACTGAAAAGCACTTCTTACGCCATTATAGGTGCTGGTCTGGAAGGTACTGCAATTCTGGACAAAACTCAGGCACTTCAACTGGCCAAAAGTTTTGAGAAAGATAGCAAAGGCATGCTGACCAAAGCGATCGTTTCCATTTACGGGGTATCTGGAGGAGATTCGGAATGGCCATTTGTTTATCAGAATTTTATGAGTGCAGATCCACAGTCAAAATTTGACATGTTCAGCGATTTCATTAATATTATTGCAGCAGTAAAATCTCCCGGGTATGCAAGTGAAGGAATACGGGCAATTAAAGATTTCGGCATTAAATACAAAGCGCATGGCGTTGCACCAAAGATTATTCAGATCCTGCAACAACTTAAGCCGGTTAGAAAAGGAATGAATGACCAGGCCAGTGCCGATCTGATCGATAAGTCGGTAAAGGAGCTTGAGGCTAAGCCTTAATTCCAGATTTTAATTCAAACAAAAGGCCCTGCTAGCGCAGGGCCTTTTTTATTCTCCGGCCTGCTCCTGAAGCAATGCTGAGATCTTGACAGACGGATCAGCACAGAATCCGGGATGCACACGGGAGGTCTGAACCTGTGTGCTGCGTAAGGCTGTGAGCCATCTAAAACGTGAAGGAGCATCCAAAACGCCGATCGGCCCACCTGCAGTGCCACCTTTTGCAATCAGCTCTAAAGCATGAAGATGTGCTATAATTTCTTCCAGATCGGCTTCAGGCGCAAATTTCTCCAGACGTTTGAAGTCGGGCAGTAAGGCTGCTTCGAGAAATTTCAACTTTGGACAATACAAAATGACGCCGACATTCACAAACTCTTCGCGCTCTACCCTGGGTACAACACGGATCACTGCATACTCAAATAAGTATTTCTCTTGCATGCTGTGCATCTTTTATAATATTTTCAAAATTCAGCAACCTCGTTTTCAGGAAACTCACATAAGCATCCCGGTGTGTTTCCGGATGGTCAAAGGGTGTGTCGTAACAAAGCCATTCTTCAGGAATTAATGCGACTATATTTTCTATCGCTTCCGGCGTCAGAACAGCCTGAAAATCCTCGTCTACCTGATCCAGTTCGGCAGCCAATGGCAACAGCACATGATCACTGATTAGCTTAAATGGTTTCTTAGCCATTTCTTCCCAGTTGTTCCAGGAATGGTGAAAATACAAGGCGGCCCCGTGATCTATTAGCCAAAGTTCTTTATGCCAGTACAACATATTAGTATTTCTGGCAGTTCTGTCCATATTCACCAATAAAAGATCAAGCCAGACAATCTGTGACGCCAGCAAACTGTCGACAGTATTCACGACCGGATCGTAAGTGATGGAACCGGAAAGATAGTGAAGTCCGAGATTTAAGCCGGTACTAGCTTTTAACAAATCCTGAATCTCCTCATCCGGTTCTGTTCTACCGAAGGCTTCATCCAGTTCAGCAAAGACTATTTCAGGGATCTTAAATCCGAGCAAGCGGGCTATCTCGCCACCAATTAATTCTGCAATTAATGCTTTCACACCTTGCCCTGCACCTCTGAACTTGAGTACATATAAAAAATCATCGTCAGCCTCTGCAATTGCAGGCATAGAACCACCCTCCCGCAGAGGGCTCACGTACCTGGTCACCTTAACAGTTCTGGGCTGACTGGTTATTCTTTTCGTCATATCCATAAAAATAACAAAGATGAGCAAAAAAAAAGGTTAACCACGATCGGAATCGGATTAACCTTTTTGCTTAACCGGTCATTTTACTAACCAATTAATATAGATGGCTTAATAACCCGGATTTTGCGTAAAATTCGGATTAGACAATTGATTGTCAGGGATCGGGAATACCAGATACTTAGGATCGTCCGCTGGTTTCTCCTGCCAAGGGGTAAGATATTTTGCGAAACGGATTAAATCTTGTCTTCTGACACTCTCCCAATAGAATTCGCGTCCACGTTCGTCGAGTAAATTATCGAGTGTGAGTGTCACAAAAGGAGTCGCACCACGGTAAGTTCTCAGCGTGTTTACAAGGATAAGTCCCTCTCCTGCGCGCTGCGTCCTCAATAAAGCCTCAGCTTTCATCAGAAGCACATCTGAGTAGCGGAAATATACCCAGTCGTTTTCTGCCAGTCCGGTAGACTCATTTGGATAGTCAACAGGATATTTAACAACTCTGATCCCTGCAACTTCCAGGTGATTCTGATCTCTCTCAATAATACTTACTTCTCTGGTAAAGCTCAGGTTATTTCCTTTACGGTCCTTTAATGCTACCCCATTCTGATTAAACTGCTGTCCGATAAGAAAGCCTACCTTTAATCCTGTAAGATTCGTTACTCCAGGATAATCTCCACCAATACGTGAATCCTTGGCTTCAAATTTATCATAGAAGTCCGATAGGGTTGCAAAACCATTATTTCCTTTAGGGTTTTGATTATAGTGCAACCCTGGAATCCACATATTCCTGACACCACCTGCATCTACGCCTCCCAGATTCTGAGCTGTAAAAATATTCTCCTTAGACAGCGCATCATTTTTGGGTGCAAAATTATCGTAATACTTACTAAGTGCATACTTACCACCGGAAATAATCTCGTCTGCCAGTGAGATTACTTTAGCCATATCGCCGTTATCGAATGTGGGTGCAGTACGATTTAAAAACGCACCTTTATTCAGGTAACATTTCATTAGCAATACCTTAGCAGCATTTTTATTTGCGGTATATATGGGGCCGTCCGGAAGATCGGGTATAATCGCGGTCAATTCTGCAATCAGATAATCAATTTGCTCCGGTGCTTTACGAACTTTCGAAGGCAGACTCACGTCCTCTCCAGGTTCACGATAGGGCACTTGTCCCCAGCCGTCTAAAATAGAAAACTGTGCGAAAGCCCGGAGAAATCTTGCTTGCGCACTCTGGTCTGCAGTTGGATTAAATTTAAGCACGTTTGTCGCTACATAACTCACACTGTTCAAATCTCTGAACACAGAAGATATCCTGGGGTGATCTGCTGCCCAGCGGTGTAAATGCAAAGCACGCCATGCACCATTGTCATCCCAGTCACCACCTCTTGTAGGCGCAATAGCTTCATCTGTAGGAAATTCCTGTAAAGCCCACCAGCCGTACGCACCCTGATATGGATTCCGCATCGCAGAATAACTTGCGTTTAATAAAGCTGGTACATTATCAGAGTTTATCCCCGAATTACCTAATTGTCCGTTTAGGTTCTCATCAAGTTTAGTACAGGCAGATAAAGAAATTGCCAATACCATTAATGCTATAATTGATTTATTTTTCATGTTTTCCGGATTAAATTAAAGTGAAAAGTTTACGCCGAAGTTGAATGTTCTGGCAGTTGGATAAGGAACATATTCAATTCCAGCGGAAGGCACTCCGTTTACGCCTTTCTCTACATTGACTTCTGGATCAAATCCTTTGTATTTTGTAAAGACCAGCAGATTCTGACCGTTGACAAAAATATTCAGTGCTTTAACAGATTTACCCAGATCACCTATAGTATAGCCAATAGTTGCATTAGCTAGTTTCAGGTAATTGCCGCTCTCGATATAACGTGAGGAAGCAGCAATAGGATTAGCCAGAGATTCTTTAATTGGAGAATTCAGTAAGTCCGACGCTACGTTTTTACCTGTTCCAAGGTTAGAGATAGGCAATACGCTGTTGGCTGTATTGTTGTAAATTTTCCCACCAAATGAACCGTTGAAATTTGCTGCAAAATTGAATTTCTTGTATCTCACATTTGCATTAAAACCAACAATTGCAGACGGGTTTGGATTACCTAAATAATAAAAGGTGTAACCATCATCTGTGTATTTAGAAAATCCGTCTGCATCAAGACCATTATACTCACGCGTTACCATGGCAAACAAAGGATATCCGGCTTGAATTACTTCAAGCGTAACATCAGACAATCCCTGACCACTTAGTGCACCGGTTTTAATAATACCATTAATGTTTTTTACTTTATTTTTCAGGAAGGTTGCATTACCGCCTAAAGTCAGTCCAAAATCAGGCTTATCAATTATGTTCGCATTCAAACTCAGCTCGACCCCTTTATTGGTAATTTGTCCAGGTAAATTCACCCAGGTAACTGTAACGCCAGCATTTGCAGGCACCAATGGAATCTGCGGAAATAACAGATCTGTGGTAGTTTTATTGAAGTAATCTACTGATCCTGTTAACCTGTTATCAAACAAACCGAAATCGATACCAATATTAGTTTGTTCGTCGGCCTGCCATTTCAATTTGGTATTCTCGTTATTTACACCTACGAGTGACTGCTGACCGTTTGAATAGTTAATATTATAACGTTGAAGCGATGAACCTGAAGGGAATTCCTGATTACCTGTTTTTCCATAACCAGCTCTGATTTTCAATTGATTTAACCAGGTAACGTCAGACATAAAACTTTCGTTTTTAATATTCCATGCAGCTGCAAAAGAAGGGAAATATCCATAACGGTTACTTGATCCAAATTTAGTTGATCCATCTGCACGGAAAGTCGCAGTTAACAGATACTTATTGTCATAGTTGAAAATCGCCCTTGCAAAATAAGACTGTAACTGAGTCGTTGGATCATTGAAAGAATTCATCGTTCTGTTCGCCGGAGCAGTTGCCTGGAAAGCGTCAGTATAATCTACATCAATATCACCAAAACCTTTAGCTGTCAAATTTTGCCCTTTATTGATATAATTGGTGTATTCGTAACCTACTATTGCATTCAGATTCAGTTTGTTTGCAATTTCTTTATTGAAATTCAAAGTATTGGTAAACTGCTGAGTAATGAGCTCAGAGTTCGAATAACTTGCATATCCGCCAAGGAAATCATCAGTTGCCTGAATACCCTGTAAATTAATAAAGCTTCTTGTAGATGCTCTGCGGATACCAGTACTATAATTAATACTGGCTAACATTCTGTACTCTAACCAAGGTGTAATCTTATAATAAGGTGAAACACTTCCCAGGATAGTCGAAACTTTCGATTTATCACTCGAAGCTTCCAGCATCGCTAATGGATTAATAATTGTTGAGCCCTGATCTACAAAAACAGAACCATCTGGATTTCTCATAGAAAGTGTTGGATTCCATGACAGAGCCTGGCTCACCAGTGAACCGGTAAAGCCTGCATCTGTGGTAATAGGCGCGATATTTTCTGTGTATTGATTCGCAATCAAATTGACATCTAAACCAAGTTTTTTGCTTTCCAGAAACTTGAAGTTTCCGTTAAATGCACCACTATATTTCTTAAAGTCTGTTTTTTTGATAATACCTTGTTGGTTCTGGTAACCAAAGGATGCCCGGAAAGTATTCCCGTCACTACCACCGCTAACTCCAACTGAATAATTCTGATTATAACCGGTACGGGTAATTTCGTCCATGGCGTCTACATTACCACCATGATCACCGCTGGTCAAGTCATATTTTTTTAATGCAGCACGATATTCATCGCCATTAAGCACATCAATACTGTTAGCAATTGTACTTACACCTGCAGAAGCGCTTGCATCTATTTTTGTAGTTCCGGCTAATCCTCTTTTTGTTGTGATCAATACCACACCATAAGCTGCTCTAGAACCATAAATAGCGGTCGCAGATGCATCTTTCAGGATTTCCATACTAGCAATGTCTGCCGGATTAATAAAGTTTAAAGGATTGCCACTTGGAGCAACACCCACACCACCGCTGTTGCTGGGTCTGGCAGATCTGCCATCCAAAGCCACACCATCCACGATGTAAAGCGGCTGTCCTGAACCCGTCATTGCTGTATTTCCCCTGATTCTAACAGTCGACGCACCACCTGGCTGTCCACTATTGTTAATCATTTGAACACCAGCAACTTTACCCTGAATCAATTGATCGGGAGCTATAAGCGGCCCTTTGTTGAAATCTTTGGCAGAGATTGTGGTAGCAGCTCCGGTTAAATCACTCTTTTTTACAGAGCCATAACCCACTACATTCACAACTTCAAGTTCAGTACCACTTGTCAGGATCACATTTACCGTCGATCTGCCATTAATTTCAACAGTTTGTGACTGCAAACCTACATAGGTAAAAACCAATTGTTTTCCTGTTGCAGGAACATTAATTGTATATTTTCCATCTGCGTCGGTCATTACCCGGATACTCGTACCACCTACCGATACAGTAACACCAATCAACGTGTTATTTTCAGTATCAGACACAGTTCCTTTTACAGCTGTTTGTGCATAAGCGGAAAAATGAAGCAGAATCATTGCAAAAAGTCCGAGAAGGAACTTTTTATTGAATTTGAATTCAGCCAGCCCCGAAAAGACAGACTTCCTTCTTAGAAGTAAAAACTCATTCATAATTTAATTTGGTTAGGTGAATTTAATATGCGGTAACGCTTAGAATTGTCGTATGACAAAATTGGACACAGATCCGGGGATCTGGATTTGGGGGGGAACATCTCGTACATTTTATATTGGTTAGCTCTGCCAATATATAGCAAATTCCAATTAGTACCTATCGAAATTGTATCATTTCCATAATATATTAACTATGATAAGAATCTAATTCAAAATGCTGTTTATTAAACAAATACAAGCTATAGCCACTATATAAAGCATTATTTTACCTATTTTGACTTACAGAATTATATCATAATTAATACTAAAACACAGACTGAAAGATGTGGGGACAGGTCTTTCTATCCAATTTTTAATTTTATAATCAGGAAAACTCCGGAAACGATCCCGGCAACGATCCCGACACGAACAGGTAATCAATTTTTCTCTTAACTTGCATAAAGCAGATTTACAACAAAAGATCAGAGCATAAACTATGAAAGATATATATTGGCATGAAATCGTAATGGGTGTAATTATTATGATCCTGATTTACATTTGTATCTTATTAAACCGGCGGAGAATAAAACTTCAGTCAGAATTATACAACATCCATAATCTCCCCGCATATACGGTTACCAGACGTGTAAACAGAGAGTCGAAACCAGCACTTGCATCTTTAACCAATAATAAACGGGCAGATCAGCAAAGAAAACCAGCCTCTAATCCGCTATCTGAACAATTTTTGTCAAACTTCAACCTGGTCATTAATACACATCTTGGCAACGATCAGTTGAATATAGATTTTATAGCGCAGCAGATGAGTATTTCAAGGATACAACTTTACAGAAAAACCAAGGGACTTATTGACTGTACGGTGAATGACTATATTTTAAGAGAGCGCTTAAAAAGGGCTTCGGCATTACTTACAGATTCACAGGCAAGTATAACAGAGATAACCTATCAGGTCGGATTCTCCTCTCCTGCTTACTTTTCTACTGTATTTAAAGCCAGGTACTCATCTACACCCTCAGAATTCAGAAAAAAGACGGTCGACCTTGCCTGAAATAAGAAAAGATCATCTAAAACAAATTGCATCACCTGAAAATGTTCTTTACCTTGTACGCGGCTTTTTAACCATGAACATCCGGTAAAATAAACAGCAAATAAACTTTGACCAAAAATAAACATCAAATGAAATTAAACAGCACCATTTTAACAACTGTTCTTCTTGCAGGAATCAGTACTGCATCAGTTTTTGCACAGGCAAAACATGAGGACACTGAATTTTACACACCGGTACCTAAAGAAGTTAAACCAGGTAAAACCGTTTCAGAAGCGCCATCTGACGCGATCATTTTATTCGATGGTAAGAACCTGAGTGAATGGGTAACTACCGAAGATAGAAATAAACCAGCGCAATGGACGGTAGCGAACGGACTTTTAACTGTAGATAAGAAAGCAGGAAATATTGAAACAAAAAAAGCATTCGGAAATTACCAGCTGCACCTCGAGTGGAAAGTACCGGCGAACATTACCGGTGAAGGACAAGGCAGAGGAAACAGCGGTATATTTCTAGCTTCTATAGGCAAGGGAGACCTGGGTTATGAACTTCAGGTTCTGGATAATAATAATAATCCTACTTATACCAATGGTATGGCAGGCAGTATTTATAAGCAAACTACCCCATTAGTTAATCCATCGCGTAAGCCGGGAGAATGGCAGGTATATGATATCGTCTGGACTGCCCCGGTATTCAACACTGACAGCACTTTAAAAAGTCCGGCGGCTGTTACAGTATTCCTGAATGGTGTGCTTGTACAGAATAACTTCATTCTGAAAGGTCCTACACAATACATTGGAGAAGCTGCTTACCGTAAGGCTCATGGAAACTCCCCAATCAAATTACAATCTCACGGAGATAAAAGCGAACCATTAAGCTTCCGTAACATCTGGGTAAGAGAGCTTTAAAAGCTTCGATAGCTTATTCTAAACCGGCTGATACAGCTTCAACTCAACAAAAAATCCCTATCTGTTCATTCAGATAGGGATTTTTTGTTGGAGCCCATTTACATACGGGCTTGTTCGTTCCTAAATAAATATTTGGTTTTTGTTGATTTTCTTCCTCTTTTCTTCGGGGTTGATATACCGTTGCCATACCCTTGATATACCGTTGGGATACCCTTGGTATACCCTTTGGGTAAAGGAAGGGTATACCAAGGGTATCCCAACGGTATATCAACTACGAAAAAGAACAAATGAGATCGCAGACAATATGCCCTGTGTATTACAGCAGGAGCACTTGTTCAACCAGGTGATCATAAATGCAATAAAATAGAGAAGCCCCCAAAAATTATAATAATTTTTGGGGGCTTCTTTCACTGATTGGAAGATTTGTATTTTTTATCCATTCTTATCCGAAGTTCATCTTCCGCTTTTTTAACCTCATCCTTTTCAGAAAGAGGTTGCGCTGTCTCAGTTTTTGGAATCTCGGATTTTTCTTTCGGCTTAGGTTCTTCTTCGTGTTTTTTCATGGCTTCCCGGTTTTAGAATCTAACGTAAACAGGTAAACAAAACAGACCGGCACAAAAAATGTTTAAAAGAATAATATTCAGGCGGTTCAGCCCAAAAGATTATACTTTTTTTGGTGGAAGATCAAACGCGATAGCTTCATGATCGAAATTACCATTGTGAGCACCATCACAAAATGGCTTGTTTTTAGATAATCCGCAACGGCATATAGATAATACAGTTCTACCTTGTAATCCATAAGTATTTCCGTTTCTATCTACAATTTCAAAATCACCTTCGATCTTAACAGATCCGTTATTATTGATAGTAAGTTTAGTCTTTGACATATTTTATAATTTGCCGCAAACATAATTTAAAAGAATAGATCGTGGGAAAATGATTACAATTTAGAAAGGTTCCGCGAAGCCTGAACCATCGGTACGTAAAATAAAATAATCCTGCTACGAAAATAAATTAGAATCATTATGTTTAAGCAATGAATCAGGAGAAAAAGGCACTTATTTTAAAATGGTTTCGTAAACTGGGATTTTGGGGGTTTATGTTCTTTCTAGTCAAGGGTTTATTGTGGCTGGCTTTCGGATATTGGATAGTTAAATAGTAAACAATTCAACAGTTTAGGCGTTTCAGAAAGAAAACGCCATGAAAGATCAAATACCACAACAATATACCGGAGGGCAACTGGACACCAATGCCCTGGCCGAGTTCCAGGACAGCGCTCAAGCTGCAGATTTTTATGAAATTGCGAAAGAAAGGCTTCTGATGGTATCACAATGGTGGGAAGTCTGCGAAGTGCCACTATCAACGTTTACATTAACAGATCTTTCCGGCAGGACACTCACCCGACCTGCACAAATTGGTGACTACATTAAAATAAATATTCCCGGACCGGGCACTTCTGCTGGTGAAGGTTACGACTGGGTGGTTATCGAGGAAATTACCGAAGAAATATCTGAAGATCAGAAAACACTAAGTTTAAGGGCAAGACCATGTGCAAATCCGGTTAATTCTACAGATCAGACAGCCCATTTTTTCGAACCTTCTGCCAGCTCCACTTTTCAGGTAAAACTCAGAGGAAAGGTCGTCTCTGCCGAAGAGCATGGAAGAAATGAAGTTCCAAATGTACATACAGAAAATACACTGGATAACATTCGAAATACATTTGTTGGCTGGACAGCAAAATTAGGATTATCCTATCCACAATGGAAAAGCCTGGTCAAAGGTCTTGTGAAAACAGCCTAGACCAGGCTTTCAAATACTATTAAGCCTTTCCTCCAATTTCTTCAAGAATGGATTTAGTTTGTTCAAAGCTCGTATGGTGAAACGCATGGATCCCCAGCTGGGCAGCTGTTCCTACCTGAAAAATACGGTCGTCAAAATAATAACATTGCTCCGGTCTGGCTTGCGCTATACCAAGTGCTAATTTAAAAATATTCGGATCTGGCTTGCGAATACCTACATCGCAGGATGACACGAATGCATCAAAGCATTCATGAAGTTTGAATTTTTTAACCCGGTAACTATTTAACTCTTTTCCTTCATTATTAATGGATATAATGCGGAAATCACAATTTTTCTTCCACGCTTTTAACCACGACAGGAGGCCTGGAAGTTCTTTTGACTGTGAAAACATAAATTCCCTGAAATCTTCCCTGGTAAATTCCCTGGGTTTATTGAAGATCACAGTATCAAGATATTCGTCAAGACTGATTTTCCCGATCTCATAAACGTTAAAAATATAATTGTGCAAGGTGTTTACCTCGTCATAGTCCAGATCGAACTGTTTAGCGGCGAGTTTCCTCGACTCATGTCCCCAACCATTGGTAAGCAGGACTCCTCCGATATCGAAAAAAAGTATTTTTATATCTGTATGTTCCATAATATCCGTTAAAATCTCCTGGTAAATTAACGATTTTAACGGATATTATAAAGTCATCAGATTGTTATCCTTCCACCGGTTACAGGAATGGTTGCGCCAGCGACATAACTAGCCTGGTCGGAAGCCAAAAACACATAAGCGGCAGCAATTTCCACGGGCTGCCCGGGACGGCCCATCGGCGTATCTTTGCCAAAATTCTCTGCATCTGGCATAGTAGAAGGAATTAACGGTGTCCATACCGGACCCGGCGCGACCGCATTAACCCTAATCCCCTTTTTTTGTTCCAACAAAATCTGGCTTAAGTTAGCCGTAAAATTCTGAATTGCCGCTTTAGTCGCGGCATAGGGAAGCAGCACTTCACTCGGTGAATATGCGTTTACGGAAGTGGTATTAATAATACTGCTGCCAGGCTTCATATGTGGTTCCGCAGCCTTGGATAAAAAGAACATTGGCGTAATATTCGTATCGAATGAACGCTCCCATTCGGCAGTTGGTATTTCCTGCAGTGATTTCCTGGACATCTGAAATGCGGCATTATTTACTAAAATGTCAATCTGACCAAATTCCTGAACGGCTCTGTCGACAATAGCCTTACAATGAGATTCTGATCTGATATCTCCTTTAATAAGAATAGCCTTCCTGCCACACGCTTCAACTACTGCAGCAGTCTCTTCTGCATCTTTATCTTCTGTGGTATCCAGATAGCTGATCAGCACGTCTGCCCCTTCTCTGGCAAAAGCAATGGCTACCGCTTTACCGATTCCAGAATCGCCACCGGTGATAATGGCCTTCTTACCTTCTAGTTTACCAGACCCGATATAGGATTCTTCTCCATGGTCTGCTTTCGGCTGCATCTGATCTTCTGTTCCTGGCACTTCCTGTTCTTGCTTCGGAAACGGAGGAACGGGGTATTTATCGTGCGGATTTTGTGTTTGACTGTTAACTGACATCTTCTGTTCTCCTTATTTGATATGTTTACGATCGATTCTTAATAAATCATCTCCAGGCTGGTCTGGATTTACTTTTTTGATTAGTGAATCTATAATTACGGTTTCATCCAGCATCTTATTTACACCCTCAAGCTGATGGTTGGCAAATTCCTGAACAGGCCCTTTTTTGAACCGAATAGCTCCATGTAAGTTATCCAGCGTTTTATGCTGCAATTCAAGAATAGACTTAATATATTCCAGGTCAAAGCCCTGACCTTCCAGCTTTTTAATTTCATCTACCTGCAGCTGCGATCTGGAAGGCAACGCTCCTGGAAGTTGATAAGAAAGACTCGTTGCTAGCTGTTGCAACTGTTCGTGAAATTTTCTGGTGCTACCCATCATCTTCTCTGTATAAGCTTTAAGCTCGGGATGGCTTGCACGTTGCAGTGACACATTACTCAATTCAAGTTCAAGTAATAGAATTCTCCCTGTTTCTTCCAGAAAAATTTGCTCTGCAGCTACACTTTTCTTATCACCGATAGTCTGCCTTTTTGCCTGCCCTAGATTTGTGTCAGCAGGTAGTGTGGTTGTACCCATCTCGTTTTCCTTCCCCGACTGACCACATCCAACTATTGTCAGAAGCGAAATTAAACCCGGCAATATGTTTTTTAACTGATTCATAGGTTCTCCCCTCTGTTTCTTTGACAACAGGCTCAAAAAAGATTAGTTTTTCCTAAATCAAAAAAATCGGACCGGTGCTATATAAATGAAAAAAGGGTGTCTGCCAGATTTAATTCCGGCAGACACCCTTTATATAATAAACAAAATAACGCTGATTAAAATCTATAGTCCTAGTTTCCTGGCAAATTTTTATAATGCATTTTAAGGCTCTTTTTAAGCAGTTGCCGCGCCACGTGTATCCTTGTTTTAACTGTACCGATTGGAATATTTAGTTGCTCCGCGATTTCATAATATTTAAATCCCTCAAAATATCTAAGAAAAGGAACATAATATTCCGGCTGAAGTTTTCCCAATGCTTTATAAATGTCTTCCATTACAAACTTACCCTGGCTATCATTTATAGTCGCACTGTAATGAAGCTTATCTGATGTGATTTCATCACTCACAGTCATGATAGAATTCGTTTTGGTTGCTCTTCTATAATTATTAATAAAGGTGTTTTTCATGATGGTATATAACCACGCTTTGAAATTAGTACCTTCTTTAAAATGGTTAGAATAATTGATTGCTTTAAGCATTGTATCCTGAACCAAATCATTCGCGTCTTCTACGTCACGTGTAAAAGAGATAGCAAAAGATTGCAATGAATCTTTATAACTATAAAGCCGGAAATTAAAATCGTTACTGTTCATAATGTTTATGTTTTTCAGATTAGGTATGAACATAATGACAAAATGCATACCAAAAAGTCATATTTATATAGGCAATTAACTTACAGTACTGAAATTAACTTGGATTTTATATAAAAATAAATTATATGCGAATTTGTAGTGATTTCCTTGAATTTATCTGTCCCGTATATTGGACAAGATGAAGAAAAACTAGAAAAATAAGGAGATTTTGAATAGGATAAGTGGAACACAAAAGCGAAACCGGTTTTAGGGTTTATATACCCAAAATGGTAAAATCACGTATAAATTCTGAATAACCGTAATTAATACGCATGATAAATTATTAATCAGAAAAAATTGCAAAAAAATACTCCAGGTCATCCAACCTGGAGTATGAACAAAACAAAACTAGATCTAACCAAAAATCAAGTTGCTGTAGGCGTTGAACGCCTCGACGTCATGGGCGGATTCGAACCGCCGTTTAGGGTTTTGCAGACCCGCACCTCACCACTCGGCCACATGACTATATGTTCAGGATTTTTCTACTTCCTTCGCTTCACAAATATAATAATGTCTACTGAAATAGTAGAATTTATTTTTAAATATTTTTGCCCCCTGATTTTAAGTGCTTATCTTACCTTTAGAGCTTAATGACAGTGAACCCACCATTTATCATCGATGATTTCAATTTCAGACAACTGGACAGGGTTTGGATTATTAGACATAGCGCTGCACAGGTAGACCTGACCAGTGCCGGATATTTCCAGCTCTTACCAGAACAAATTGAAATTGGCTATGCCTCTTTTCTTATCCAGGACCAGTCGGCTATTCCTGTTTCTATCAGCTTGAGAATAAATACGAAACAGCTAATTATCTCCTGCTCCTGTAACGGACAAAAAAACCTTCTGTGCGTTCATCAGTCCCGGGTTCTGATGAACGTCCTGGAACAAAATTACCTGCGCATTTTTTTTGACTGGGAAATCCGTATTAAAAAACTGCAACATACAGCGCTAGGTTATGGCCTTGAAAATGAGAAAGATCTGGAAGCTTTTTTCAGGATTAAACTGGAGGGTAAGGAATTACAGGTTTCCCCCGTTTTAGAATATTTATTACCGGTAACCACAGAAAGAAATAGCCAGTTAAAAGCACTTCTTGTCCCTGCAAACGGTAGAAACTTACCAAAGCATCTCCTTTCCGCTCCCGACAAGAAGAATATTCTTGTCTTCAGGCAACATAAATATTATAATCATTTCCAGGCTGAGCTCATGGAAGCTGCTTTCACCATGCAGGATAAACCCAAAAACCCATTGGAGTCTATACCCGCTATTGACTTTATCTGGACGGCGGAAGCCCCTGCTGAAGTTAAATTTTATACAGCTTTGTCCCGCTTTCAGCAACGATATGATCAACCTGACTTTGCATTGGAGCTCAACAGTCTAAAGGCACTCTTTTTGAATCCGGCAAAACTAAAAGTTTATCTGCATGATCCTAAGGTGTCGGAAAACCTAACTGCAGCTGCCCTGAAACCAGTAAATCTGCAAAAGGACAAACTGGAAATAGAACTACAGGTAGATCTTAAAGATAACTTCTATACAATAAGTGCCTCAATAAACATAGCAGATAAGCGCTTTGATCTGCTTATGCTTCCGGTAACCTTGCATTATTTTATTCTGCATCATAAGAATCTTTATCTGATAGACCAGCCAGAATTACTAAATCTGATTCATTTTTTCAAAAAGCATCATAATCATATTTTAATCCATGAATCAAGATATGAATCTTTCTATCAGGATGTTCTAGCTGGTCTGGAGCAACGTATCCACATTAATTATACCTATATCAAAAAAGCGACTGTCAGGCAATTAAAGTCAGAGCAAAAAAACCACGACGGACCTCAACCAGATAGTGAGTTACTGATATATCTGACCGATTCCGAAAATTACGTTTTACTCAATCCTGTAATCCGTTACAATGAAACCGAAATCCCGGTGCTTTCCAGAAAACAGATTCTTACACAGGACAGAAATGGAAAAGTATTCCGTATTAACAGGGATGAGGAAGCAGAACTCCGCTTTCTTACGCTGATTTCCAGACAACATCCGCATTTTGAAGATCAGCTTCAGCAAGATGCTTTCTATCTGCACAAAAAACATTTCCTTGACGAAACCTGGTTTCTGAAAACTTTCCAGACCTGGCAGGATAATGGAATAACAATTCTGGGATTTCAAGATCTAAAAGGCAATAAATTAAATCATAATCAGGCTAAAATAGACATAGAAATCATTAGCGGACTGGACTGGTTTGACACTAAACTGGAATTAAGCTATGGTAATCAGCGGGTTCCATTGAAACAGCTCCACCGCGCTATCCGCAACAAAAGCAAATTCGTAATACTGGGAGATGGTACACATGGATTACTGCCGGAACAATGGTTAGCCAGATTAAATGAACTTTTCCAGCTGGCCACCTTGAATGAGGAAAAGCTTAGCTTGCCAAAAACTAGTTTTACTGCTATTCCCGATTTGTTCGATGCACATATGCTTTCCGATCAGGTGAAAATGGAGTTGACCGAGATGAACAGGCAGCTGGCCGATTTTAATAAAATCGAGAACATTGGTAAGCCACCGGGCTTAAACGCAATCTTAAGAAGCTATCAGCAGCAGGGAATCAACTGGCTTGATTTCCTGGGCACCTTTAATTTCGGGGGCATCCTGGCAGATGATATGGGGCTTGGAAAAACATTACAGGTTATCGCCTACATACTCAGCAGCCGGTCAAAAACTAAGGATAACGCTTCTCTGGTCGTGGTACCCGCGACACTGCTATTCAATTGGCAGGCAGAAATTAAAAAGTTTGCACCTGAGCTGATTACCTATACGTTATATGGTACGGAACGATCAAAAGATTCAGCACAATTTAAACAAGCTGACGTTGTGCTTACCAGTTACGGAACTTTACTGCGGGACATAGGATGGCTTAAAAATTTTGTATTTGAACATATATTCCTGGACGAATCTCAGCAGATTAAAAATCCAGAGTCATTAATCTATAAAGCAGTTATACTGCTTAAAGGCAGAAACCGCATCTGTATGACAGGAACGCCGATTGAAAATAATACTTATGATCTGTATGGGCAATTGTCTTTTGCCTGCCCCGGTCTTTTAGGTAGCAAACAGCATTTCAGAGAGCAGTATGCTTCCCCGGTCGACCAGTTTAATGACACAAAAAAAGCTGCTGAACTTCGTAAGAAAATCAGTCCGTTTATTCTCAGAAGAACAAAAAAGGAAGTGGCTACAGAATTACCGGAAAAAACGGAAATGGTCATCTATTGTGAAATGGATGAAAGTCAGCGGAAAGCTTACGATGTTTGTAAAAACGAGTATAAAGACTATTTAAATCATGTCAAATCAGATGATCTTGCCGGACACACCATACATATTTTAAAAGGACTTACCCAACTCCGTCAGATCTGTAATTCCCCTGCCCTGCTGCAGGATAATCTGCTCCATGGAAACTCTTCAGCTAAAATTAATGTGCTGATGGAAGAAATTCAAAATCATGCTCCACAACATAAAATCCTGGTTTTTTCCCAGTTTGTAGGTATGCTGGATCTGATTCGTAAAGAGCTGAGAGACAAAAATATTAATCATGAATATTTGACCGGCCAATCTGCAAACCGCCAAAAGAGCGTATCAAATTTTCAGGAAAATGACGATGTCCGTGTATTTTTGATCAGTTTGAAAGCTGGCGGAACGGGCCTCAATCTCACGAAAGCAGATTACGTATATTTAGTGGACCCCTGGTGGAACCCCGCAGTTGAAAATCAAGCTATTGACCGGAGTTACAGAATTGGACAGGAGAAACATGTCGTTGCAGTAAGACTGATCTGCCAGGATACTATCGAAGAAAAAATAATGTTATTACAGCAGCGTAAAAAGAATCTGTTCAGCGACATTATTCACACTGACAGTTCTCTTTTCAATACAATGACAAAAAAGGACCTCCTGGAACTACTCAAATAAATTGCACCGGTTTAAACGACCCCTGCCGGTTCAAATGTATAAGTTAACGACTGATCATCCATTTGCAGTAATAATTTATACTGCAGCCCCTGGGGATCAGTAAACACTTTGTCCTTCACAAATTCGGGAAGTTGTTTTTTATTTACCTGCTGAAAATATGCCTGAAATGCAGCTTCTGCTTCATCTTCGTTCTTAAAATTACTAACTATTGTATGTTCGGGAAGCACAGAAGAGCGTTTACCTTCCAATGCCAGCATAACCAGGTCAAAATACCAGGAGTCTGTTAATTTCATCGCTTCGATGGCCAGACCATCTACAAATCCAAGCAGCTGATTTCTATACATGGTTCCTTCATCCATGAAAAATCGCAGCGTAACAGACTGCGTCCACTCCGCCCGCTCACCCTGATCGCCATTACTGCTCTGTCCGTAGAATGAAACCTGATATTCCAATGCAGTTTTCGTAATCTCTTCCTCATAATTAACAGGTGAGTCCAGTACCTGCTGGGAAACGCTGTTCATTACACCCAGGAAAAAACCAGGGCCTGCATTGAGGCTCATTCCCGATATTTTAACTCCAGGTAATCCACCAGAGCCTCTTCTGGCCAGGGTACCATTTTTATAAACTTTTAAACTAAGAGCTTCTTCTATTCCGGATTTAACGGTAATTACGACCAGTTCAACATCGGCTTTATTCATCTTTATCTTTTATTCTTCAATTTACAACTTAATTGTTGAGGTAACTTTAAACGTACGGCAGGCATTGAAATAACCCAAAGCTCCTCCCGAAATATTGCTTAAAGGGTTAGCAGGTGCAGCCGCTTCCTGTTCGATAGTTTCACTCAGCGTCCGGAAATAATCATATACACCTTTATCTACACATTGCAATTCTACGGTGACCTCATCGCCATCTTTTATAAGCGGATTACCAGCTTCGTCAGAAGTGTCGTAATAAAACGGTGTGTCAAAGACTCTGCCATCTGCTGCTTCATCGTTTCTGGCCCATGAACCTTTAACAAGGACACCATTTATCCATTGTCTCAGCCGGTAAAAGTTAACCTCTCCCTTTGGATCTGTAAATTCAGGTACGATAAACTTCTTATCGGTATCTAATTCAAAGCTACGGATGCTTAGTTTATCTATCTTAACAACCTTCATCGGAATCGTAGACTGCGCTTTATAATTTTTACCGTCTACAGTGACATCCAGTTGATAGGTATGCCCTGCAACGCCCTGTAAGGTACTGGTTTGATAAACTCCTGAACCGGTATGAACTAGTTTTTCTGCTTTGCCTGTGTTCAGGTCTGTTATGATGACTAATGCATCTGTCCTACCTGGAAAATCATTATTCTCATCGAAATTTTTAGTAGATGATATTCTGACGAAATATGGTTCTTTTTTAATCGTTATTTCACCCTCAATCACAATCTGCTTATCAGAGTTGTCTAATTTTATAGGTATCACTTTTTCGCAAGAGCCGAAGAACAGCAAAATAACCAATGAAAGGCTCCAGTTATATATCGTGTTTTTCATAAATTAAAATTTAAAATTATAGGACACAGATGGTACAAATTTAAAAAGGGAAGTTTGTACAGCTTCTGTTTTAGACCTGTCATTTGGATTATCACGGAAAGAAATGGTATAAGCATTTTCTCTTCCATAAGCGTTATATAGTCCAAAGGCTAACTCGGAAGTGAATCTCCCGCGTTTTTTAAGCTGTCTGGTCGCGCTTAAATCAAGACGGTGGTATGCCGGCATCCGATAAGAGTTTCTCCTGGTATACAGGTAAACAACCTGATCATCAACCTGATATTTTCCGGTTGGGAAAGTAACTGCATTTCCAGTATAGTAAACAAATGTTGCAGATAGGTTCCATTTAGGATTAAGTGCATAAATTCCGACAATGGATATATCGTGTGTTCTGTCCTGCCTTGCTGCATACCAATCATTATCATTAATTCCATCGATCTGTTTCTCGGAACGGGAAAGCGTATAACCTATCCACCCTGTTAGCTTACCTGTTTTCTTACGCAGCAGGAGCTCAACTCCATATGCCCTACCTTTGCCAAAAAGCAGCTGTGGTTCAATCGGATCGTTACTTCTGATATTGGCTCCGTCTTTATAATCAACCTGATGCTGCATTGCTTTATAATATGCTTCGGCGCTGAATTCATACTTGTTATCTTTCAGATTTCTGAAATATCCGGCAGAAAACTGACCTGCTGTTTCGGGGCGTATAATATTGTTGGTTGCCACCCATTTATCGGTCGGGCTTCCTGTTGCAGAGTTAGACAGCTGGTGCAATGGCTGCGTATTCCTGCTGTATCCGACTTTTAATGATGAAATTTCATTTAACTGATAAGCCGCTGCAATTCGCGGTTCCAGATTAAAATAGGTTTGTACAATTTCATTTTTACTATACTGACGTGAGGAGAGAATTGCACCTCGCTGATCTAATTCATAAAACTGCTGTGGGCCTCCTAAAACGGAAAATGCACTTAATCTCAATCCATAATCTATTTTCAACCGGTCAGATGCCTTCCACTCATTATTTACATAGGCTGCATTTTCCCAACTATAGGTAAGCGGTTGGTTGTCCATCGAGAAATCACCGGAGAATTCACCTGGCCGTATCGTATGGTGAATGGAATTCACGCCCATTCTCCATGTATTATTACTGTTTGGATAAAAACTCAATTCTTCTTTCAGATTCCAGTCCCTAATTTGTGAACTGATTTTTCCTTCAAAGCTCTCCGATGTATTAATATCTATATCATATTTGTAGTCGCTGTAAATGATCGATGTATTGGAAAACAACTTAGGACTAAACTGGTGATTCCAGCGCAACGTGGCTGTCTTATTACCCCAATTCAAACCAAAAAGATCACTTAGTCCAAGCTTGTCCATACCCAGATAGCCGCTCAGATAAATTTTGTCTCTCTGACCCAACTGATAATTAGCTTTCAGATTCAGGTCATAAAAGTATAATGCACTTTTTTTAATCGCCGTATCACTGCTCAGTTTCATGAACATATCCACGTAGGTTCTTCTTCCGCTAATTAAAAATGATCCTTTATCTTTAACGATCGGTCCTTCTATAGTTAGTCTTGATGCTATAATTCCTATACCCCCATTTACGCGCAGCTCCTGATTATTTCCGTCATTCATCCTGACATCCATAACCGAAGATAATCTGCCACCATAATTTGCCGGATTAATCCCTTTCAATAAAGTGACATCTTTAATCGCATCGGAGTTGAAGGTGGAGAAGAATCCTAATAAATGGGACGGATTGTAAACAATCGCTTCGTCCAATAATACCAGATTCTGGTCGGCAGCACCACCCCGGACAAAGAATCCGCTATTTCCTTCCCCGGCCGATTTGACACCAGGGAGTAGTTGTACAACCTTTATTAGATCACGTTCGCCAAATAAGACAGGAACCTGATCAATTTCTTTCATACTCAATTTTTCGACGCCCATTTGCGCAGAACTGACTTTCTGTGTACTTCCACCGGAGCGGATCACAACCTCTGAAAGATTGTTATCTTCTGGTTTTAATGCAATCTGAAGCTGAATATTTTTGTTAAGCTGCACTGTCCGTGTGTCGATAGCATAACCTACTACGCCGACTTTAAACTGATATTCGCCTTCTGGAATGGTAAGAGAGAAAAAGCCATATTCATTTGATCTGGTACCACTTGTAACAGCCCCCACCGAACTGATAGTCGCTCCGATCATCTGCTCACCTGTGGTGGAATCTTTGACAAAACCACTAATGGTATACCGCTTTTGGGCATGGACTACGGAGAGCCCTGAAAAAAAAAACAAGAGTAAAAGATAACGCCAGATCATAGACATAAAGGGGATTTTCTCAAAATATCCGCTAAACTACGAAATAAGCTTATACACTAGACTTTTCTGTCCATGAATTAAAGGAAATAACTATCTGATCGCCCAAGATCACTTGATCTCCAGGTTTCAGTGTATAACCAACCTGTATAGAATTTAATTTATGCAAACTTTCATCGGCTGCAGACCTTATTTTTGTTTTATTGCCAGGAGGCACACCGCCTTCGTCGGCAAACAAGCGAAAGGTCCGGGATGGTTCGTCCCATTCCAGATGTGCATGCTGCCTGCTGATGTACTTATTTCCTTCTTGAAGTTCTGCCGGAAAGGCGATATCGTTGATACGGATACTATTGTCCCTGAGTTGTACACGCTCTTCCCGTCCCAGATTTATCCTGCTACCGGGAAGAATGATGTAGCTTTCCTGAATAGCCTTACCTGCTAAAATTTTTAAAATCGCTTTTTCTGTTTTCAACACCTCCGGAACCGGAACACTGCCAAATTCCAAACTAACAGGCATAAGCGGACTCTTTTTACTACCTGAAGGTAAATCAGCTGTAAAATGAACTTCCAATTGCCAGTCTAATGGTAAATCAACAGCATAATTATCTGCAATACGCTGTACTTCTTCTTTGAAAAGAGACGGGTCTGCAGCTTGAACAGCCGACTCGTATAAAAATCTATCCTCTGCCTGTGGAAACAAAAACAGCTTTAATAGCTGCATATGCCGTCCTTCCCCACCTTCCAGCGGAAGAATTTCTGACTTCACAAAATCGAGTATAGCGGCCCTTAATTGTTTGGGATCGGACTGGTCCTGCTGTTTATCTTTCCAAAATTTAGAGAACATAATTGGTCATATTTTATTGAATACTGGTTATATATCCTTGCTGCCTTAGTATAGGGACAACGGTCTCCGCGGCCAGACGTGTAGCATCTGAAGAACCTCTGGTTGCCTCAATACGAATACAAACAACGGTTTCACCATTTCCATGCCCATCGGGAGCAAAGAATACATACCATCCATCGTTTACTTTTTTTCCTTTCAACATTCTTTCAGGTGTACCTGTTTTTCCAGCTACCGAAATCCCGAACGCCGCAGATCTTGGTGCGCTTTGCCGGATCATATAAGATTGGATCAAATTAGCATAGCTTGCTTTGTCTGCGAGTTTCACAGGTGTTCCAACAGGAACGGTTTTACCATTTAAACTTAGTGCATAGCGGTTTGGAATCATTTCTCCATGATTCGCAATACCGGAAGCCACTCTGGCCACAGCTGCAGGAGTAGCAATCAGCTCGCCCTGTCCCCATGCAATTCCTGAGATGCCGGAAGCCCTGTATTTATAAATATTTTCTGGATGATATGGCAGATTGAAAACGGTTTTATTCCAATACTTTGTCCATTTCTCAATTTGTTCCGGATCTACTGTTTTACGCCCGTAATAATATCCACCTACGCCATTCAGGAACATTCCTGTCTTAAGATAGAGCGAGGCCAGCTGTTCCCCCAGCTTGGCTTCATTGGCGAGTTTAATAAAGTAGACGTTGTTTGAACGCACAATAGCCTGTTCCATATTTATGTTTCCGGTTTCATCTGGTTCCGCTCCCCCGGTACGTATTCTTTCTGCCGTTCTGACCAGAAATGTCTTTTCAGCAGCTGAAATACCGAGCTTATTAAAACCTGCCAGAGCCGTTAATATTTTAACCGTCGAACCTGGCTGTGTGGCTACTGTAAAACCCGGGTCTGCTGTATTATACCAGGCAGAGAGTTTACGCTGCTCAACAACAGGCATCGTAAGGGCTTCCCAATCGTGAACAGGCGGTAAAGGATAGGCGGCAGAGGCCAATACGTCTCCAGTAGAGGATGACATAACCACAACTGATACGCGGTTTCCGCTGATGGCAGAATTTTCAATCATTGCCTGTTGCAACCGGGTCTGCAAAGCTGCATCTACAGCTAACCGAACATTACGATCTTTCTTTTTAAATTTTGCAATTTCATTAGTATCCAGTCCTGAGCGGAGAATTGGGAGCAACTCACTGTAATCTTTACGGCTGACCGTCATTTCTTTAGTACTTGCCGGCAGGAACCTGTCTTCTTTATATTTTGATGCGGTAATGGATATATCTACAGCCGGCAACTTAAATCCCCTGAGTTCCGCAGCATGCTGATATTCTGCAAAATACCCGTTAATTCCGCCATTAAACACTCCTGTATTAGCATCGCCGGTCCAGAAAAACAGCTGTTCCTGAAAAGGATAATATCTTGTTGAGCGGCTATGTACTGCTGAATCCAGATCATAACTGTTGATGCCAGCAGCGGAAAGGGCAGAATGCTGCCTGTTAATTTCTTTAGGATCACTTGTCGCCAGTAAAAGCCCGTTGCGGTCGTATAGATTTCCCGCCTCTAATTTCTGTAGTAAGATGCCTATTCTGGGATTATAGCTAAAAAGACGGCTACCACTCCGATCCGCTACCAGTGCGGGTTTGACAATCCAACCAGATGGAAATAAACTATATTTTGAAGCATGCACAGTAAGTAAAGTAACAGCAGCCAATGCGGTTAATAATGCAGGAACGAGATTATGGTCCTGATTGTTCTGCATATATTTGAGCTGAACAGCTGTTCCTTTAACCATAGATGCGGACAGTAGAAATGCTGCTGCCAGCAAGTTAATAACCATAGACGACCCACCGTAACTGAGCAGTGGAAGAGACACTCCGCTCAGCGGCAATGCGCCAGTTGAGCCCCCGGCTATTAATATAAATTGTACAAATGTGCTCAGCCCGATACCCGCACAGAGATAAAAAATTAATGGAGTGCCACTTGCCCGGCCAATGAGAAAAGAACGATGCAGATAGAGCATAAATAATGCAAATACACAGGCAATTCCGGCCAGACCAAACTCTTCAGCGATAACAGGAAGGATCATATCTGTATGTCCTTCGGGTATTGTCTTCCCATAACCTTCACCGATGCCCTGTCCTTTCAAGCCTCCGCTTGCCATAGCCCACAGACCATTGGCAACCTGGTCACCGCCATAAACTTCATTGTCCCAGGCATCCTGCCATATCGCCTTCCGGTCTGAAAGTCTGGCTACAGGACCTGGAATTAGTTTAGCTAATAATGGCAGCTGATCTATCGTCAAAAATGCAGATAATACAACCAAAGCCATCAGGGCAGACTCGCTTATTGTTTTTTTCAATAATCTGGTCCGGATAACAAGTACAGCAGCTGTAAACCCGATACTCAACCAGATATTTCCACTTATCCAGCAGCAAAGGACAAATAGCAGCACGAACGCAGCCATCTGCATAAAGTCTCCTCTTGAAAATGAAAACAGAAATATAAAAGTGAAACAAATGACCATAGCTGGTCCAAGGTCACCAAGTAATAGGAAAAGGAATAAAGTACCCACAATGGCCACTAAGGCAAAAGAGAAAAACTGCCACCTCTTTGTCCAGCTGGCGTAAGAAGAGATAAATGATTCATTCCTGGTAAAAAATCCTGCAAGAAATATAATAGTAAGGTATTTAACCAGTTCGCTGGGCTGAATGCCAAGCAGGTTAACCCGGACTCCGCTTCCCTGAGGGCCAGCACCGAAAAGCAAAGTCAGCGCTAGAATAAACATAGCTCCTGCGATCCAGGGCCATCCGTTTGCCGCACCTGGCATCCGGAATAGATATAGCCGGTAGAAGGCAGAATCCGGGTGAAATTTACGCAGATTGGTAAACAATAAAAGGGACAATACCGATAGTCCGATCAATAAATATTTGACAGAATCAATTGCCAGAAAGCGGTCCCTTAATGGATCTTGCAGGCTCAGTAGGGTAAGCAGCGAGATTCCACTTAACAAAAATATAATGGGCAAAATAAACTGATCGGCAGTCGGAAACCTCATACTCATCAACAGGTGGAGTACTATAAATGCAGCGAAAAAAAGTCCTGTTATCCAGTAAAAACCACTCCGGAACTGTTCTGGTGTACGAACAATCAATGCGCCGTCTTTCTTTAATTGATTATACACTGAAGGGGCAATCAGCCGGATCGTATGCTGTTCAGATCTGAAGTTAATACGCTTACTCCCTTGCAGTTCCTGAACGCCTTTTACTTGCCCAAATTCTTTTCCGGGCTGTATGGGCAATACCTCAAATGACATATCCTCAGTTAGTCCACTAAAGCGATAAGTTCCGTCTGAGCCGGTTCTTGCATAAGCTGTAAGTGGTTTCTGTTCTAAACTGTCGGCAGGGATAACGGCATTTAGCCTTATCAGTACGCCCACTGCCGCACCGGTTGCCTGTGTAACCCGCCCGGAGATTTCTCCAGCTCCTGTTCCCACCTGCACTTCTTGCGGCAGGTGTGCTGGCTGTCCGATAAAATTAAATCCAAGAAGAGCCCGGGAATAATCCAGCCTGCTTTTAACTACTTTACCTCCCTGAAGCTCAGCTCTGTCTGCATCAATATTAAACCTTCTTTTATTCAGTTCCCCGATCGTTGTCAGCTTTGTTCCAGATGAAGTGATCACGCTATCTGCTATGGTACTTATCAGCTCTATATCTTTCTGATCAGTAAGGTAGTATTCCTGCTTCAGTAGAATTTTAAAAGACTTCCTCAGATCCGGCGCATTCAAATTAACAATTTTGCCAGCCTTTAGCTTTTCAGGTACATTAAACATTTTCTCCTCCAGCTTCACATGGAGTCTGAAGAAAAAAGTACCCAGAATAATTATACCGGCTATCAGTAGCAAACGTTCTGTGAACCTTCCGGAATTTGCTTTACTCAATTTCTGCATCTCTATTTTTTACCCGAAGTATCTACCCGGAAACTATTCTTTGAGATACTGCCGGAAACAGACTCATTATTTTTGAAAGCAAACCGGTTTTCCAATGCTATACCACAGTTTTCGAATATTACATTCTTAAGTACCAATCCATGCTCCGGGGCAATAATTCCTGTTGCAAATCCAGTAATTTTTATGCCGTTCAAATGAACCGAACGTTGATTTCCTGTGAATTTAATTGCAGCCTCACCCTGGAACAGACTATCCTTAACTAAAGACAACGGTCCTTCAGCTAGGATCACCAGGCTATCCCTGCTGATTTCTATGGTTCTGGTTAGTCTGATAACTCCATTATAATCTTTTGTATTCAGCTTTAAAGTGTCGCCCTTAAATCCAGCCAGCAATGCTGACAATTTGTTCTCAGCAGGTAGTAAAACAGGAGCCGTCCGGACAACTTTCTCCAGGTTGTCGCTTTCGGTCCGGCTTCTAAAGAACCACCATCCTGCAACTCCCAATAACAGGGTAACCAGAAAGCAAGCGAGCATAATAATATTATGATTTCGCTGGTGACTCCCTCCCTCTTCTCCTGGCATTTCTGGTTCAGTTTGCTGATGCCTGTTACTTTGTAAAGGCAGGGTGATAACGGGCTCTTCTATTTCAGTGAGATCTGCTGGTAATGTACTTTCGGTTCTGAACTGGTTTTCAGTTTCGAAAACAAAAGGTAATTCTTCCCGTCTGTTTTTTTCGAAAATCTGTTCATCTGCATTGCGTATACGGTTTACAGGTACATCTTCGACAATAGTTTTTACTGGGATTTTGGTGTTTTTGGCCAGCACTACTGTAATATTATCTTTTCCTCCGGCAGCATTGGCAAGGTAAATCAGACTTACCGCTTTTTCTTCGATTGGGATATCCTGCTCCAGTACAGCACTGATCTCCTGCTGACTGATCATATCAGTTAACCCGTCACTGCAAACCAATAACAGGTCGCCCGGTAAAAATGGCGAAGTTCCTGTTTCGATGTAATTATCGGGCATGTCCGCAACAGGTACCAGCCCTAAGGCCTGATTGATCTGGTTCCTTTTTGGATGCTGCATTGCAGCGGCTTCTGTCAGTCGCCCGGAATCTTCCAGAAAGCCTACAAAACTTTGATCCTGGCTAATCTTAATCAAGCTTTGATCCCGGTAAAGGTATAAGCGTGTATCACCGACATGTACATAATGCAGTATATTTTGTGCACAGTCAATAATTGCAACACTCGCTACACAGGCCATATCTGCCAGTTCCAGGTCTGTCTTTTTTTCAAACAATATCTTTTCATTAGCGAGAAACAAAGCCTGGAGCAGGGCCAGTTGCGGCTCCGCTATTTCGCCGGTTAGTTCGCGTAGCAGACAATCCTTGGTTAATGCCGACGCAATCTCTCCACCTGCATAACCACCCACACCATCTATCACTCCAGCAATCTGGTATTTCTGCTGCATCAGTTCCGCAGCAATAAAAACGTCTTCGTTATTATCCCTTACTAATCCGGGATCTGTTATTCCAAAAAGATGATCGGTCATTATCTTTGTGATTTTCTAATTTCTGCAAAATGTAGGACCAGCATGGCCAGCACTAATAAAAATAACGCTATTGAAAGATATTTTTCCATCCTATGGTTTGTAAATATTCATTCCGATAATCCCGTTAAGCAAGACTTTCGAGTTATAAGGCAATTCTGTCCATACCGGGGCTGCCGGGCTCGAAATAGGCAGTTCCTGTTCATTTAACAAGGTCTTTTCGCCAAAGGTAGCTAAATACAGTTTTTCTTCAGATTTTCTGTATACAATCCGTAAGTGAGGGCTATTTACCCATTCTGAAGGGATATAGAAATTGTCCTGATTTGAATTATTCTCTTCCTGCCCTGATACCAGCAGGTCTTCTTTCTCCATCAGATACTCTACTTTCTTTCCTCTGAACCTGGCATCAGGCATCATAATCTCCAGTTTCGCGAAACCTTTCTTCCCTGAGAACCGCTTTGTTTTCTGCATATCTGCAGCCTCCGGAACCTGTAAATCGGTCTCGAAAGGAAGTTCGTAATATCCTTCGCTATAGTAAGTGAAACCACTTAACATCTCCCGATTAAGATCTAAGGTTTCTGCTATCCCCGTTTGTCTGGGAATAAATGTTACCCGCAAATTTTCTTCTTTCTGATGGCTTTCTGGTAATAATTTACCAATAAATCCTTTATCACCACGATTATAATCAGGATGAGAGACCAGCCTGAAAACCCATTTTGACCCTGAGGGCATCACTGTCTGTCCGGATTTCCGCTTAGCGGCTAATATTGCATAAAACTGGCGTACACATTCATGTACTATAATCCCAAACAGGCCTTGTTTATGCGTAAGAAATTCTTTGTAATCTGCTTCATTGAAGCAGATAATATATTCGTGATAAAACACGACACGATTGGCAAAAGATAACTCTTCAATCGAGGACTTGAATTTCTCCAAAATGTACTGGTATACTTCATCAGGACTCAAGCTTTTCACTTCCGGGGTCAATGATTTTTTTGAAGAAGGAAGAAACAGATCCTGTAAGCCTGTTCTTTTCCAAAATGTAGGTTTATCAGCCATAACGATTTATCGGACTAAAAATGGATGGTTGTATCTAAATTAAGAAGGGTTGTATCTGTTTGTGGTAAAGGTACGGGCTTTAATTGTACTGGTAAAGTGTCTTTTGGCTTGATATCCTCAACAGTATCCTTATCCCAGCTATAGCCATGGTCCTTCTGTTCTTCTTCCTGAACCGGACTTTCTTTCCTGGTTTCGACTGGAACTTTAACCGGTTTAGTACTTTTGGCAGGCCCTGTTAAAAGGAAATAGCAAAGTAAAGCGAACATACATGCACCTGCAAGAATCAACACAAAAAAAACGGCTTTCGAAAGAACGACAACGCCCTCTTCCGCCCTTCTTTCCTGTTGGGCGTTCTGCATATTTCTTAACTGGGTCTGTAAACGCGCATTTTCCTGCTCCAGTAATTGAATTGCATGTTGATCGGCTACAATGTCTGCCGGGGCATTTACACTGTCACGGATGAGTGCTTCCTGCAAAGCAAGGCCGTCAGCATACCGGTCTGATGGTTTCTTTTCCAGGCAACGGCTGATAATAGCCATTAGCCAGGCGGGAACTTGCATTTCCTGCTGTTTTTTTTCTTCGGACCAGTTTGCGGGAATATTTTTCGCTCTTAGTTCCAGCAAGTCCGGAACTACCAGCTCCAGATGCCCGACGAGCACCTCATTTCTGGATTTCTGTCCCTGATCTTTTAAAGGGAACGGAACCTGGCCGGCAAGTAGTTCGTAGAGTATAATACCGTAACTATAGATATCTGTCTCGGCGAGCATCTGCCCTTCACTTTGTTCCGGCGCCATGAATTCTATCGCCCCGGCATGTCGTATACTGGTACGCCGCTGCTCATCGGACATGACCGACAGCCCAAAATCAAGCAGGACATAATTACCAGTGTGTACATTAAATTTGATATTATTACTTTTTATATCTCCATGCCTAACCATAAATCCATGGCAATGTGCCAGGGCATTGGCTAGATGATCAGCCACTTTAATTACCTCTTTGATAGTAAAAACCGGATCATGCGGAGCTCCCAGTAATTCTTCCAGATCAGGACCGGCAATAAATTCCATTTCGATAAATGGAAAAGAACCGCTTTCTGTTATTCCGGAATTTAGAATTTTAACGATGTTCGGATTAGGCTGTTCGTTAACCTTCTTAAGTTTCTCAACTTCATTTTGAAAACTACTGAAATTTTTATCTTCCGGGCCTTCAGCATGTACTGGTGTAGGTAGAATTTTCACCGCTGTAATTATAGGCCCGTACCTCCTGCCTTTATATACTGAACCCTGGCCACCGGTGCGCAAAGCACCCATGTTTTCCAGTCCTTCAGCGATTGTAAATACTTTACTCATTTATTTCGCGGAAATTGTATGTCGTGTAAACTTAAACAAATATGGGTCCATTCTAAATACTGCTATTCTATAAAAAACAGGATTTCGCATTTTTTTACATTTCTTGTGATTAATAAGTGTAGTTCTATACTAATTGTTCGATTTTAATATACTTATACCGTTATATCAAGGTTTTCAACTTTAAATAGTGATGCATCCGTTGACTATGAATAAGCAAGAGATCTTTCAACGTGGAGATCATTCTATTAAAAGATCATCTCATAAAATTGGAGTATGCAGAATAATATAAAACAGGTTAAATAGAAAGAGCCCGGTAAAATACCGGGCTCTCGTAAAAAAACAATTTTGTGATCATTCCAATTTTTGGGATTCACACCAGCATATATTCTTCTTATTTTTTCTCTGTAGAGAATGAATAAGGGAAATCGGCTGGATTAGTACCTCTTTTTTTATCTGGCTGATTAGTCATGTTAAAATTAAGCACTGCTCCTTTTTGTAAATCTGAATGGCTTAACCAGTTTTTGCTGTAGTTTTTACCGTTGATCTGTAAAGATTTTACATATCTGTTTGCATCGCTGTTTTCTGGAGCCTGGATAACAATTTCTTTTCCATTTTCCAGTTTTAAAGTAACTTTCTTAAATAAAGGAGCACCTAAAACATACTGATCTACAGCAGGTGTTACCGGATAGAATCCCATTGCTGAGAACACATACCATGCAGATGTCTGACCATTATCTTCATCTCCGCAATATCCGTCTGGAGTAGCCTGGTACATTCTATTCATCGTTTCTCTCACCCAGTGCTGAGTCTTCCAGGGAGCACCGCCGTAGTTGTACAGGTAAATCATATGCTGAATCGGCTGATTACCATGTGCATATTGTCCCATATTAGCAATCTGCATTTCTCTGATTTCATGGATTACTCCACCATAAGCGCTTTCATCAAAAACAGGTGGCATAGTGAATACTGAGTCTAGTTTTTCAACAAACTTCTCATTTCCACCCATTAATTTAGACAGACCGGCGATATCATGGAATACAGACCAGGTATAGTGCCAGCTATTACCTTCTGTAAAAGCACCACCCCATTTGAACGGGCTGAAAGGTGTCTGGAAACTACCATCTTTATTTTTGCCTCTCATCAGACCAGATGCCGGATCAAACAAGTTTTTATAATTCATACTGCGTTTCGCATAGATCCCGATTTCACTTTCTGGTTTGCCTAATGCACGGCCCAGTTGATAAATTGCAAAGTCGTCATAAGCATATTCTAATGTCTTGGCCGCATTTTCATTTACCTTTACATCGTATGGTACATAACCTAATTTGTTATAGTACTCAACACCGTCACGACCTACTGCTTCCATCGGCCCGGCATTGTTTGCGCCATGTACTACTGCATCCCATAATGTATTGATATCATAACCTCTCATACCTTTAATATAGGCATCACTCACTACTGAAGCGGAGTTATTTCCAACCATGATATTAGCATATCCCGGACTGCTCCACTCTGGCAACCAGCCACCTTCTTTATAGGCATTAACTAACCCTTCCTGCATTTCCTTATTGATCGAAGGATAAACCAGGTTCAAGAATGGATACAACGCACGGAAAGTATCCCAGAATCCCGTTCCTGCAAACATATAACCTGGGAGCGTTTTCCCATTGTACGGACTCCAGTGAACAACTTCATTCTTTGCATTGATTTCATACAATTTGTTTGGAAAAAAAAGTGTTCTGTACAAGCATGAATAAAATGTACGTGCCTGATCAATTGTACCACCTTCTACTTGTATCTTACCTAAAGCCTCATTCCATTTTGACTTAGCTTTTTGTTTAGTCTGCTCGAAATTATCGCCGGCAAGCTCACGTTTAAGATTAATTTCGGCCTGTTCAAAACTAATAAATGACGAAGCAATTTTAGCAGTTACCTGTTCTCCTTTTTTAGTCTTGAAGCCAATCACAGCACCTGTATGATCGCTTTCCAGTTCAAGTCCATCTTTCAACTTCTTATCTGACCAGGTTTTCGAAAGTGCAAAGTCTTTATCGAAATAGATTACAAAGTAATTTTTAAAATTCTTAGGTAGCGGTCCTCTTGCATATTTGGTTGTATAACCAATGATTTTACGCTCATTAGGCAGAATCTTAATATAAGAACCTTTATTTAATGCGTCTACAACGACAAAAGAGCTGTCTGTCTTAGGAAAAGTAAAACGAAACTGAGCAGCACGTTCTGTTGGCGTAATTTCAGTTGTTACGTCTGCATCTGCCAGGTATACGCTGTAGTAATATGGTTTTGAAGTTTCCGATTTATGGCTGAACCAGCTCGCTCTGGAATCTTCGTCAAATTTCAACTTTCCTGTCACCGGCATAATAGCGAACTGACCGTAATCGTTCATCCATGGCGAGGGTTGGTGTGTTTGTTTAAATCCGCGTATTTTATCGGCGTCATAGGTATAGGCCCAGCCATTCCCCATTTTACCTGTTTGTGGTGTCCAAAGGTTCATTCCCCAAGGCACGGCCACTGCTGGATAGGTATTTCCATTGGACAAGTCCGGCTTAGACTGACTTCCCATTAGTGGATTAACCAGTTCTACAGGGTCATTTATCTTCCCTGTTAACTGAGCAAATGCACAGGTACTGCCTAAAAGCAGCATCATACTTAGAATTTTCTTCATGGTTTTAAATTGTCAAAGTTTATGTTTCGGTTTCATTTCCCAACAACTAGCTGCCCCGATTAACGAAGCATCTTCTTTCAGCTTAGCCGGCAACACTTCTGTGTGTAAGCCATGGCTACGCAGTACGGCCTCCAGATATGGTACAAATCGTTTGTAAGCATTTGCAATATTCCCCCCCAGAATTACAGCTTCGGGTTCCCATTTGCGGATAAGTGGCACAAGAAATTCTGCCAGGTTTTCTCCAAATTCCTGGAAGATCTGTCCCGCAAACTGATCTGGGTGCGCTGTACTGTTTAAAGGCTTTACACCACTGATTTTCTTTCCACTTAAAGCTTCATAACGGGCTTCAAACCAACGTGTAGATAGGTAATCTTCGGCAATTCCTGTTTTAAATGGTGTATTCCAAAGCGCGGCATCGGTCGCAATACCGCCAATACTCCTGGCGGCCCCTAAGCCGGTTCCAAGTGTAAGTCCTATGATATCTTGTTTTCCATCTGCAGTTCCGCTAAAAATTTCTCCTTGAAGAAACCCGGCTGCATCATTTATAAAACTGATTTGTTCTTCCGCTATATTTAAATGTGTAGCTATTTCTGCTTTAACATTATGCAGGTATAGGTTTCGGAACTTTTCCTGATCTTTAATCAATGAGATTCCATTTTCATAATCAAAAGGTCCCGGCATCGCTATCGCCACTAACCTTTCTTGAGCCGGGATATCTCTGAGTACCTCATTCATTAGTCCACACCAGGATTCCAGAATCACATCAGCTGCCTGGACGGAATTAACGTCTTTTCTTTTTATTGTTCCTGCGACAAGCATCCGGTCATTGAGATCAATCAGTGCTGCTGTTATATGCGAACCCCCGATATCTACCCCTAATGCTAATGTGTTTTTCATTAATTTTTAATGTATAAAGTTATATATGGTTCCTGATAAAGCCGTTTCAGGCTTCATCAGGAACTTGTGTTTCTTTTTAAGCCTTTAAAAGCTCAGGCATTTCGTGGAAAGTCTTCCACAATAATTCGCCAAACAGGGTGTTTGACCAGGCAAACCAGGACCTTGTAAAGTTCGCTGGATCATCTTTATGAAATGATTCATGCATAAAGCCTTTCCCGCCATGAGTTTTTTGCAACATTTCAATACAGTGTTTTATTTCTGTTTTGTCTTTTGAGGTTAAAGCACGTATCGTAATACTCATTGGCCAGATCATGTCCTGCCCTGCATGTGGTCCACCAATACCTTCTGCTGCAGTACCTTTAAAGAAATATGGGTTAGCTTTAGAAAGAACAAATTTTCTGGTATTCTGATAAACAACATCTCCATCTTCCACCGCACCAAGATAAGGTAGTGAAAGCAGGCTTGGAACATTGGAGTCGTCCATAATGTATGACCCACCGAAACCGTCAACCTCAAAGGCATAAATTTTACCAAATTCCGGATGCTCTACTACTGCATGTTTCTGTATCGCAGCCTGAACTTCGGCAGCTAAAGCAAGCAGATCTGACTGGAGCTGCTGGTCAGGTTGTAAAACACTGATCATTTCTGCAGCTTGTTTAAGCGAAATAACAGCAAAGAAATTTGATGGAATCAGGAAAGGGAAAATTGTAGCATCATCACTTGGGCGGAATGCCGAAACAATTAGGCCTACAGGATTCACTGGGAAACCGTAACCGGCCATTGGTAAACTATCTGTCGGGTGTTGCGTAACGCGCTGGAAATGGTAAGGCCCTTTATCTTCTTTACGTTGCTGTTCTTTAAAAACCTGAAGTATACTCTTTATTGAGTTTTTCCAATCAGCGTTAAAAGGGGCTGTATCACCCGTCTTTTTCCAATAGTGAAAAGCTAAACGAATAGGATAACATAAAGAATCTATTTCCCACTTTCTTTCATGAATGCCTGGTTTCATATCAGTTTTATCGGTACTCCATTCTCCAACTTTCTGCGGATCACCATAAAATGCATTTGCATATGGGTCTTTAAGAATACACTTAGTCTGATGATTGATGACGCCGGCAATCAGATTTTTTAAGGCTTTATCTTCTCCTGCAAATTGAAGATACGGCCATACCTGGGCAGAGCTATCTCTCAACCACATCGCATCAATGTCGCCGGTAATTACGTACGTATCGGGTTTACCGTTAATTTCTTTATAAAAAACTGTCGTATCCAAAGTGTTTGGAAAACAATTTTCAAATAACCAGCTTAACTCAGGATTTTTAACTTTAGACTGAAATGTGCGTATGGCCGCTTCGACAGATTTACTCTGGAAATTACGCTTTGCAGGTGCTGTACGTACTATAGGAAATGCTGGTGCGGCAGCAAATGACACTTTTGAAGCAAGAATTCCGGCACCGAGAATCCCGCTATTTCTAAGAAACACTCTTCTTTTCATTGGTTTATTTGGTTGTAATTTTCAAAATTCAAGGAATTATTCAATAATACCCGTTAAATATTTTTTTGAATAAAACCGGTATTTTAACTCATCTGTTATCGCTGACAACATCTATTGTTAAAACGATTTAGTTGCCTAAAGTAGAAAATTATTTATCAAAACTGAATAATCATATTATAAAGTTTGTAACAAATCTAGCTAAAAGGTTTTAAATGGCTATTCTGACTGAAAGCAATTGACACAAAAAAGTTGCGCATAAAATCCAGATGTTAAAAAAATAATTTTGATATTCATATTGTGTTTGCTATAATTGAATAACGAAATTAAGCTTGCATAAATAATTGTTAATTCAATTTCAAACCAAATATATCTGATTATGCCTCATTCAGTTACTCTACAGCCCCTTTCAAGCGGCAAAAACACATCCGGCTTTTTAATTTTTCAATTATAGATTCTAATTTATTTATTTTAAATGTACTTAGCAAGCAGTTAAATTTGTGAACAAAAGCTAAAACGGTTTAGTGTTAACCCCTCAAAATCAACAATTTCATTACTGACAGCAAGTAAACAAAAGCCCCTTTTTGTCAGCCGAATAATGTGCACTGATCTGCACAAATCATATCCACTAACCAAAATAAATCTTTATGAATATTAAACGTTTACTCTGTACAGGGATTCCTGTTCTCCTATTGATGAACAATCAGGTTTTTGCATCGTCTGCAGTAAAATCTGAGCTTAGCTTCTCGGCGATAAGTTCCGCTTATTTCCAGGGATCGCAACAGCAAATCCGCATCTCGGGTACTGTACTCGATGAAAACTCCCAACCAATTCCTGGTGTCGGGATCAAATCTAAATCTGGTAAAACAACTGTTACCGACGGTAATGGTAAATTTACGATCGACGTAACTTCTGCTACAGAACAATTAACCTTTACATTTATGGGTTATACGCCTCAGACAAGAGCAGCCGGTTCCGGAAGTTCACCACTGAGTGTTAAACTCGTTCCTGCTGAGGGTGTAAATCTTGACGATGTTGTCGTAGTTGGTTATGGTACAAGAAGAAAATCTGACGTTACCGGTGCTGTAGGTTCGGTAAAACTGGAACAACTTCAGGAACGTCCTGCTGCTTCCTTAAACCAGGCATTAGCTGGTCGGATCTCAGGTGTTCAAGTGAATACCAACTCAGGCCGTCCAGGTGGACAAACTAGTATCCGTATCCGTGGTTTTAGTTCAATTAGTTCATCAAACAACCCTCTTTACGTTATTGATGGTGTTATCCTTCCAGTCGGAACGCAAACTCAAAGAAGTAATGCAATCGACTTTTTAAATCCAGGAGATATCGAATCTGTTGAAGTCCTTAAAGATGCGTCATCCATTGCAATATATGGTGCCAGAGGTGCAAATGGTGTTATCTTAATCACTACGAAAAAAGGATCATCTGCTGGTAGCAGAATCACTTATGACGTCGATTTCAGTGTACCTACAATCGGACCGAAAAGAGTAGAAATGTTAAATGCTAAGGAATACATCGATACCGAAAATCTGGCATATGACAATGCTAAAATTTATGACCCTGCTGGATGGGCTGCCGGTAACTATGTTGACCCAAGAATCAAAAGGAAATCTCTTCCTTTATTATTTGATGCAAGTGGAAACCCACTCTACGACACGGATTGGTTTAAAGAGTCTACACAAAGCAAACTTTCTCAAAATCATCAATTAGGTTTTACAGGTGGAAACACGGAAACTACTTATGGTATTTTCCTTAACTACCGTGAAGACAATGGTTTGTTAAAGGGCTCATATCTAAAACGTTATTCAGGCCGTTTCAACGTAGAAAGCCAGGTTAAATCATGGATGAAAGTCGGAGGTAGCTTAACTTATACAAATCAGGAAGAAAACCTGGTTGATATAGGAACTGGTGGTTTAAATGCCGTTAGGATGATCACGGAGAGTTTCCCATTCTTACCAGTTAAATATCCAGATGGAACCTGGGCAGACAACCAAAATTATCCTGGTGCTGAAGGAGGATCTAACCCAGTACATATTTTGAATGACAGGCAATATATCCTTCAAACCCAGAATGCTCTTGCAAACGTCTATGCAAACATCAACCTGGCTGAAGGTTTGGAATTCCGAAGTGTTTTGGGTGCTAACGTTGTAACGCGTGGTAGAAACGAATATAATGCACGTAGTCTGTACGGCATTGCATTCGATCAAAAAGGTACATCATATCTTGACAACAACCGAGAAAGCTACTGGTCATTTGAAAATTACCTGACTTACAACAAGAAAGTTGGTAAAGATCATAATTTCACCGGATTATTAGGTTTATCATGGCAAGAAACCAATGTCTTCGGGTTTGGTGCCGGCGGTGAGAACTTCTCAACAGATTATTTTGAGTATAATAACCTTGGAGCTGCAAGTAAACCGCTCCCAGGTACGTCAAGAAGATCTAGCTTTGCATTTAATTCTTATTTCGGAAGGTTAAACTACACCTTCAAAGAGAAATATTTACTGACTGCAACTGGACGGGTCGATGGTTCGTCTAAATTTGGTGAAAATCACAAATATGCCTTCTTCCCTTCTGCAGCGGTAGCGTGGAAAGTCTCAGAAGAAGATTTCATCAAAGGCAGCAGCACAGTGTCTAATTTAAAACTAAGAGCCAGTTATGGAGTTACCGGTAACTCCGAAGTAAATCCTTACACTTCGCTGTCACTATTAGGTACAGCAGATTATGCCGCAATTATCGATAATACACGTATTGGTGGTATTGGTACTAATCGTTTGGCTAACCCGGATTTAAAATGGGAAAAAACTGCTCAGTCTGATATTGGTATAGAATTAGGTTTGTTCCAAAACAGAGTTAATATAGAAGCTGATGTTTATTACAGAAAAACAACTGATATGTTATTAGCTGCGCCAGTTGCCTTGTCAAGCGGATATGCTACAATTACCAAAAATATCGGTAGCATGGAAAATAAAGGACTTGAATTTGCAATTAACACTGTAAATATTTCTAATGAGAACTTCACGTGGAATACTAGTTTTAATATCTCCATGAACAGAAATAAAGTTCTATCATTGGCAACTCCTGCAGATATTTTCGGTGTAGGTAATCCTGGATTCACAAATGAAACTGGTATTATCCGAGTAGGAGAAGCTGTAGGATCATTCTGGGGACTTACGCGTTTAGGTACGTGGAGTGAAAGCGAAAGAGCTGAAGCAGCTAAATACAATTACCGTGGTGGTAAAACAGTACAGCCTGGTGACGTGAAATACCTGGATGTAAACGGTGATTACCAGATTAATGATGATGATCGTAGGATTATCGGTAATGGAAGTCCTAAAGGATGGGGTTCATTCTCCAACTCGTTTAAATATAAAAACCTGGATCTGACTGTTGACATTCAGTATTCTTATGGTAATGATGTATTGGATATGAGTACACACTCTGCTGAAGACCGTGTTGGTATCGCAAATAGTTATAAAAGTGTATTGAATGCATGGACTCCAACTAATCAAAATACGCCAATCGCAGCAATTCGTGATACAAGAGCTGGTTATGTAACTAACGTTGATAGCCGCTGGGTACAGGATGGATCATTTATCCGTGGTAGAAACGCAGTATTAGGATATAGTTTCCCTGCAGAAGTAGTTAAAAGAATGAAATTAAGTCGTCTGAGAATTTATACCAGCGTTCAGAATTTCTTCCTTGCTACTAAATACAGAGGGAACGATCCTGAAGTTACTACCTATGACAATGCTTTTGCACAAGGTCAGACTTTCTTTGATTACCCTAAGCCTACCACCTTTTTGTTAGGATTAAACATTGGTTTATAATTACATAGTGGATTATTAAATTTATTATCATGAGATTAAATATAAAATATACACGTACACTCATATTACTCGCTGTGATTGTACTTGGAGGAAGTTGTAAAAAATTCCTTGACGAGCAGGATCCGTCAAACTTAACACCTGACACCTATTATACTATTCCTGAGCATGCTGAGGCAGCTGTTGCTGCTGCGTATGCACAAACTCGTTTCATAGGTGGTGGAGCTGGTATATTTGCTGCCAACTTCTCCATGCTGGAATTGGTAACCGGTACAGCTAAAACGGAAACAGGCCAGAATTCAGACATTAATAATCTCGTTGGTTTGTCTTATACCGGTGATAATTTATTGGTTAGAAACTGGTGGACAGGTTTATATAGAGTTATTGCGCAAACGAATCTTGTTCTTGATAAAGTTCCAGGGATTAACCCGATGGACGCGACCCGTAAAAATCAGATCCTTTCTGAAGCTAAATTCTTACGTGCCTGGTCATATTTCTATCTGGTGAGGTTATACGGAGATGTTCCATTAATAACAGCACCTCAAAGTGCTACATCTGAAAATTTCTTACCAACAAGGACTTCTTCAGAAGAAGTGTATAAGTTAATTATACAAGACTTGAAAGAAGCAGAAGAAGGTGGCTTGCCATGGACTGATAAAAGTGGCCGTGTAAGCAAAGCAGCAGCTAAATCATTACTATCTAAGGTTTATTTGACTATGGCAGGTTTCCCACTAAGCAAAGGTGCGGAATATTACAAACTTGCAAGTGACAAAGCGTTGGACGTAATCAATAACAGCGGAATTAATTTATTTCCTAGTTATGCAGACCTTCATGATCTTTCTAAAGAAAATCAAGGTGAGCACATCTTTGAAATTCAGTATTTAGCAACAGTTGCAGGAAATCCAATGCAGCAATTATTGTTACCTAACTTTAAAGATGTATCGGCTTACAGTGATGAAGTGGGTAGTACTGTTCCGACAGTTCAATTTTACAACTCCTATGAAGCCGGAGATTTGAGAGCAAAAGATCGCGAAGGATTCTTCTACACTTCTTACTATAGTGGTGGAGATGGAGCACTGAAACAATTAAACGCTCCTTATATCTTTAAACATTTTGATATCGTAGCAAATGGAACTTTAGGTGTGAAAGGTACAACACAAGCCGATCTAAACTGGCCGCAAATCAGATATGCAGATGTATTGTTAGTGTATGCTGAAGCACAAAACCGTGCAGATGGTTCACCTAATGCAAAGGCATATGAAGCAGTCAACGCAATACGTACACGCGCTAAATTAGCTCCTGTTGCTGGCCTAAACCAAGCTCAGTTTGAGGATGCTGTTTTAAAAGAGCGCTGGCATGAACTGTGTTACGAAGGCGTAACCTGGTTTGACATGATCAGATTGAAAAAAGCATATAATGAAGCCACAAATAGTTTTGACAACTTTGTAGGACACAAATTTGCTGATAACGCATCTGTTGTATTGGGAGAAAAACATTTATTGTTTCCACTTCCAACAGTTGAATATCGTAACAATCCAAACCTGAGACCTCAGAATCCTGGATATTAATCCCTGATTTTGTTCTATAAAAGGGCCGTTCAAATTGGACGGCCCTTTTTGCTTTACCGGGGTTTTCTTCTTGTTAATTACCATTCTTAATGAATACTATTACTTACAACTCCATTAGCTTAAGATGGTTACTTTTCGAAAGTATCATCGTGCTTTCTTTAATTAGACGTGTAAGGTCTCTTTTCTTTTAGAAATATACGATGTGCTCACGGTATGATAAACCAGGTCAAAAAAGAACCCCTGCCTAAATCAGACAGGGGTTTTCTCTTTAGTGTAGCCCTAAAAAGATAATTTATTAGATATAAGACTATGTTCCTGACTTGCTTGAGCTTTTTACGTCATCGTTGTTAATACTACGCTGGTTCTTTTTAATGGCATCCTTTAGCTTGCCGAACTTCCAGTTCAGACTGGCATTAAAATTCCGGTTATAATTCTGGTACTTCATAGTCTGAACGAAGTTCGCACCTTCGGTAGTTCTGGTGAAATATCTGTATTTAGTGAATGGGTTATTAATTCCTGCTGATAATGTAAGTTTGTCTTTAATTATTTCTTTACTTCCACTTAATGACATATAATAGTTGGAACTTGAGCTACCCTGTAGCTGTACCCATGGCGCACTGTAACTGAAACTTGCGTTTGCTTTCCAGGTATTCGCAAATTTATAGCCTGTATTTACATAGCCATATCCGGTAACGCCTTCATTTTGGGTTATTTTCCCATTAATTGTCCCCTCCAACCAGGTGTATCCAAAATTACCATTCATACTTATATTCCATTTCGGTGTAATCGGGAAATTGATATTAATATTGCTGGTCAACGCTTTATTTTTACCTATATTTTCAAATGTCGAACGTGTTATCTGATCTGCCTCATTATAAATCGAGATTGATTGTATCGTATTATTAGCATAATTATAATTCACACCAATATTGATATTCCCTTTTTTAAATCTGCTGTAAGTCAATTCGAAATTATTGCTGACCACCGCTTCCAGGTTGGGGTTTCCCGTAGATTCGAAATTCGGTACGGAACGGTCAACGAATGGATTCAGATTTTCAATACCAGGTCTCTCAATCCTTTGCGTAAATCCAAAATTCATATTACTCATGTCTTTAAATTTGTGACTCATGGATAAGGTCGGTATAACGTTAAAATAATCGGAATTGACATTGGTACCTGCGCTTGTGAAATTAGCTTTTACAAAAGTTCCTTCTGCACGTACACCGGCTTTGAAACTCCATTTATCGAGATTTAAGGCGTAAGAATTATAAAAGCCTATTACATCCTGGTTATTGTCGAACTTATTGGTGCGTTCCGGATCAACATTAAATCCTCCCGTACCCTGATCCTGTACCAAGTATTCATAATTACTATTATTATCTCTCAGAATTCCCTTAATACCGCCCTCGATATTTACTTTCTTCACCGGGTGTACATAATCAAGCTGTAAGGTTTGCTCTCTAGACTTACTTTCGTTGTGCTGTTTGTAATCCGGCTCTAAAAAGTTCTGTCTGTTCATAAATGTCAATGCATTATCCTGAGGATTTGAATTATCTGTGTATTTATAAGAAAAGGTAAGTAACCTGCTCTTATCGCTTTTGAATCCAAGTTGATAATTTACAGTAGCATCGAATCCGGACCATCTGTATTTATTTTTCCCTATAATATCATAAGAGCTATTCTGCTGGTTCCCGGTTAATGAAATACGTTGGTCATTCGAGGAATTATTGTAACCACTATAAGGATTTAGTTCTGCTGTGATTAAATTAAGTGTGTCAATCTCATAACTAATTTCTGCCCCCCCATATCTAAAATTGTTATCAAAATTTCTGGAGCCAATATTACTCAGTTGTGTCGGATCTTCACCTGTGGTTGTTCTATTAGTTTCACTAAATACGTTTGGAGAACTGTAAAACCCGGTTCCTCCATAACCAGTAATCCCCAGTTTATTTTGTTTGACGGTAAAATACGTCCCGATTGACGGTCCCCCTACCGGTCCTTGATGTCTGAGGTTTAAACTTCCATTATATCCATTATCAATCTTTTTAGTTGTAATAATATTAATGATCCCAGCTAACCCTTCACTGTCATATTTGGCAGGTGGTGTAGTGATAACTTCTATTTTTTGAATCGAACTGGCGGGCATACTCCTTAATACATCTTTAGGGCTTCTGGCGATCATTCCAGAAGGCTTACCATTAATGAGTATTTTAAAGTTGCCACTACCTTTTAATTGAATGTTATCTTCGGCATCTAAAGAAAGTAATGGCACCTTACGCATCATATCTAATGCTGTCATAATCTTCGCCTCCGGATCTGCCTGTATATCGTAAATAATTCTATCTGATTCTTGTTTAATTATAGGGCGGTCTGCTGTTACTGAAACCTCTTTAAGGTCATTAGATTGACCAACAATAAATATTCGGCCTAAATTAATATCCTTAGCAGATGCAGTGATTTCTACAGGGAAATTCTTCGGGGCATACCCTACCGCTATTGCCGTGACGACATATTTACCGGAAGAAATTTCTTTGAAATTAAATTCACCGGTTGCTTCTACAATTACTGATTTAAGTACGGTATTTTCTTTTTTCAGCGCGATGGTCATATACTCAATAGGTTTCTTAGTAACTGAGTCCATAACAAAGCCACGTATTACTCCTTGTTTTTCTTGCGCATAAGCAACATAGCTCAACAAACAAGAAAAAATGATCATACAGGTTAGATTTTTCATCATAAATTTGGTTCTTTATCATCAGACACATTTTGTCCCGGTATGTTGCATCAATAAATACATTATTTCTATTGTAATGAAAATGTTATATCATTATTATACAAAAAAGAAAAAATCAATCCATTACACTCGAAATAAATATAGCCTAATCGACTGAAATACAATCGATAAATAGACAAATTGACATATCAAATCATTTAAATAATTACACCATTTCAGTTTAATAACTTAAATTAATATCAAAACACGATTGCAAGTATTGGTCACATTATGGAATTCAAATCCTGGCCGCTTTAAAATTTAATGCCGTATAAAAATCATTGATAAACGTATTTAATAATGGCTGAAATTTTCGAGATTTATTTGCGTTAATTTGTAATCCTCCCCACGAGAGGGGATCTGCTCAAACTGATAACCAAAAATTTAGACCCGGTCATATGTTCAAAGAAATACAAAACAAATACCTACGTTATTTCGCCATATTTGTATTCTGTATAATTTTATTCTTTTCAAGTCTACAGCTCAATTTCCTATGGCTTTTCGGCTACTCCCCATCGTATCACGATATAAAGATCCCAACGTTAAGTGTCGGATCGGAGTTATACACATCTGACGGTAAACTTATCGGCCGATATTATAAAGAAAACCGGACTCCAGTGACATTCAAGCAAATTTCACCTAGTGTAGTCAATGCTTTAGTCGCCACTGAAGACGCAAGATTTTACAAGCATATTGGAATTGACTTTCGTTCATTGATCTCAAGCGGCGTTTCTACTGCCACGGGAGACAAACGTGGAGCCAGTACCATAACCCAGCAACTAGCTAAAAATCTTTATCGTACCAGGTACAATAAATCACAAGGATTTATCAAACATATTCCCGTTGTAAGAACAATCATTACTAAACTAAAAGAGTGGATGACGGCAGTAAAGCTGGAATCAAACTACAGTAAAGAAGACATTATAACCATGTATCTGAATACGGTATCATTTGGTAATAATGCTTACGGGATTAAAACTGCTGCAAGAGTATATTTCGATAAGCAGAGTGATTCTTTATCTGTTCCTGAATCGGCATTATTGGTAGGTATGTTAAAGGGTACATCTATGTTTAATCCTATCAAATATCCGCAGCGAGCTTTAGACCGGAGAAATGTTTCGTTGTCCCAGATGAACAAATATGGGTATATCAGCGCCGGAGAATTAGCAGAATTTAAGAAAGAGCCATTGAAATTAAAAGAAGGCCGCGTAGATGACGGTAGTGATGGCGATTCCTATCTCCGGGCAGCGGTTTCCAAATACCTGGAGAAATGGTGTGAAAAAAACGGATACGACCTTTACGAGGACGGACTTAAAATTTACACCACAATTGACTCTAAACTACAAAACTATGCAGAAGAAGCAGTCGCTGATCAAATGCGAATAATACAAAAACGGTTTTACAACGTATGGGGGAATGAAGACCCGTGGCAGGATTCTGAAAAGCGTAAGATTGATTATCCGGCGCGAGCCATGAAAGGCTTGCCGATATACGCTATGCTAGAGAAAAAGTACCCTAATAATCCGGACTCAGTATTAGCCTACTTTAATAAGAAAAAGAAGATGACTATCTTCTCTTATAAAGGTGACCGTGACACCCTGTTTTCTACATTGGATTCAATCAGATATTACGGGAAAATAATGAATACTGGAATGATGACATTAGATCCATTCACTGGTAAAATCAAAGTATGGGTTGGAGGTGTTGATCATAAATTCTTCAAATATGACCACGTAAATCAATCTAAAAGACAAGCTGGATCAACCTTTAAACCTTTCGCCTATCTGGCTGCTATGGAAAGCGGAATGGGCCCCTGTGATACTTTTATAGATAAACCTGTTAGAATTAAATACGAAGAAAAAGGCAAAACAGAGTATTGGGAACCTAGAAATGCAAATTGGGAGAACTCCTACCGGGAGATGTCCTTACGTGCAGCTTTAGGCAGGTCTGTTAATACAGTAACTGCACAGGTCACTGAACATGTTGGCTGGGACAATGTTGTGAAATGGGCACATGAATGCGGCATTGAGAGTCCGCTTCAATCTGTGCCTTCAGTAAGTCTGGGCCCTAATGATGTGTCAGTTTATGAGATGGTACGGGCCTATGGCACATTCCTGAATAAAGGAGTGCGTACAGACCCGATTCTTGTAGAAAAGATCACCGATCAGGATAATAATTTGATTGAAGATTTCGAGGCCAAAACCAAGAGAGTACTTTCAGAGGAAATAGCATGGTTAATGTTGTATATGCTCCGTGGTGGCATGGAAGAACCGGGAGGAACATCAAGAGCACTCTGGGAGTGGGATTTATGGAAAAACAACAATCAGATCGGTGGTAAAACCGGAACTTCTTCCGACTATGTTGATGCCTGGTATATGGGTGTTACCAAAGATCTGGTTACAGGCGTTTGGGTAGGCTGCGATGAGCGGTCGGCACACTTCAAAAATGGAGAAACCGGAGAAGGTTCCAGAACAGCATTGCCCATTTTCGCTAAATTCATGGAAAAGGTATATCATGATACATCTACGGGGTACACTTACGGCCCGTTTCCAAAAGCAACCGTGCCCATTACAAGAAATATAAATTGCCCTACACCGGTTTATGTTCAGGATACAGTCGCTACAGACACACTCGTTACGGATTCACTCCAGACCGAACCTGTTTCTGAGAGTGAGCCAGCAGTTGAAAAGCAGGAAGAGGTAAAATCTACAGAGAAAAAAGCCGCGGAGCCTGCGCCTAAACAATTAGTTCCAACAGTTCCTTTAACCAGAAAAGAAGAAAGAGAATTGAGAAGGAAACAAAGACAAGAAGAAAAAGAAAGAAAGAAAAATGAAGTCAAAAATAATTAATGATATACTGGCTTAGAAAACAAAAAGAGGGGGTTCATTGGAACCCCCTCTTTTTGTTAAATAGACATTTCCCGCAAAGAAGCAAATATCTGAATAATACTATTGCTAATCTGGTCTGCTTTTTCTGAATTTATTAATATACCAATTAAGATAGCCCCTTCCTCTGTATAAACTCTACACGAGTTAGTCGATAGCCCACATCCCTGTTCTATGAGTGATTGCTGCTCTAAATCATTGATCAGGAAAGCGCATGAATCCGGGAAGTTATGACGACATAAAAACATCAGATCCTGAATCATAGGATAGTTGGGATTAAATAATCCAATGATATCCTGTTCAACGATAACAAGTTGGTTTCTCAAGCTATATACTTTATCAATCAGGCCATAGCCGTAATTCAACTGATCAATATGGAGAGATACTTCTTCCATAATCTTCAATTGAGTCAGGAGAGTATGGCCAACGGCAATTTCACCTGATTAGATAAAGGTCTGTTCATCGTAATATGTTCAAAGTCCAAACCTATTGTAAGGTCAACCCAATCCGGGTTGCAGGAACGAATTAGACGCTCCTTTTGCATTCTGGTGAAACGGCTAATCAGTTTAAATCTACTAAGCGCCTGCATCTCAGTCTTAAATTCTTCAAAATACACCAGTCTGGTCAAATGTTGTGAGCTGTCAAAGAAAAGACTTGGAATCTGTTTATAAAAATCAAGAGTTTTAATCAGATCAGCACTGATACCTACATGTAAACTATTTCTGTTTCTGTCGGTAACGATATAGACGAATTTTTTCATAGCATTCAGTTTAAAAGGACCACTAATTAATTTAGTATAAAGATTTGTTCAAGTCTTAAATATTACTAACTTTATTGGTACAATATTACTAACTATTTTAGTATAAACAAACTTTTTTTTAATTTTATTTTTATGTCTAATATTTCCAGCAACCTCAAATACCTCAGAAAGAAAAACAGCCACACACAGCAACAATTCGCTGATATAATGGGAATTAAAAGATCATTAGTGGGTGCATATGAAGAAGACCGGGCTGAACCAAAATATGAATTACTAAAAAAAATAGCAGAACATTACGAACTGACTATAGATGAGTTTATCAATGAACAAATCACCGATAAGTGGAAACCGCAGTTAAAAAGCCAGGGAACTAATCTTAGGATTCTAAGTATTTCAGTCGATTCTCAGGATAATGAGAATATTGAAATGGTACCGGTGAAAGCAAGTGCAGGCTACTTAAATGGATTCTCAGACCCTGAGTTCATTAAAGATTTGCCTAAGTTTCACCTTCCGCTCCCCTCTCTCAACCACGGTACTTTTAGGGCATTTGAAATCATGGGAGATTCTATGTTACCCATCCAGCCTGGAAGTGTTATTATAGGTGAGTATATGGATAACTGGAACGATGTTAAAATAGGTGAAACCTATATTATTATCAGTAAAAATGAAGGCGTTGTCTACAAACGTGCAGGCAACCGTTTTAAGGAGAAGAAAGAATTAAAATTAGTATCCGATAACAAACTATATGATCCGTATCTCATTCCCGCAGACGATATATTGGAAATATGGAAAGCCAAAGCTTTTATCAGTACTTCCCTCCCGGATCCTGCGCCGGAACCAACAATAGAAACATTAAGTAATATGATGTCACAAATGCAAAAATCTTTATCTCAGCTCAACAAGAATTAACATCTTTTAACATATGCGGATTAAACCGTTTGGCTTTTTCACACTCTATCCATAAAAACAAGGCAACGGCTTACATAGCGTTGCCACATGGAAATTAAAACATACACAGATGAAAAAGATCTTTTTAACATTCGCAATTGCACTGATGGGATTCACTGCAACTTATGCACAACAAGGTAAAAAACAACAATTAACTCCAGAGCAAAGGGCGGAAAAAAGCACTGCAAAACTGGAGAAAGAATTGAGCCTGACAGCTGACCAGAAACAAAAAGTTTACGCGATTGAACTTAACAAGTTTAAACAAAACCAGGACTGGCATCAAAAAGCAAAAGCCGAAAGGGATCAAAAAAAGGACCTGGCGATGAAGGGCATGAAAGAAAACCGGGAACAGTTAAATAAAGTTCTTACTGCAGAGCAGCAGACTAAACTTGAAACTATCCATAAAGAGAAAAAAAGATCTCATCATGGTATGAAAGGTAAAAAAAGAGGACTGAGAGCCGATTCTACAGCGACTAAAGCATAATCACTATTTATTTCAGATTAGGCCCGGAGTATATAGTACAAAAGCCAGTAATATATAAATTATGAGGCAAAAAAAAAGGAGAGCAAATGCTCTCCTTTTTTGATATATTATCATTTCACTATTTAACTGTATCAATCACAGCTTTGAAAGCTTCTGGGTGATTCATAGCTAAATCAGCTAAAACTTTACGGTTTAAACCGATGTTTTTAGTTGCTAATTTACCAATCAGTTGTGAGTAAGAGATACCGTGCTGACGTGCACCAGCGTTAATACGTTGGATCCATAATCCACGGAATTCTCTTTTCTTAACTTTACGGTCACGGTATGCATATTGCAAACCTTTTTCTACCGTATTTTTAGCTACAGTGAATACTTTACTTCTTGATCCCCAATAGCCTTTGGCCATATTTAGGACTTTTTTCCTTCTTCTTCTCGAAGCTACTGCGTTTACCGAACGTGGCATAGTGTTGTTGTTTTTTGATAAGCGGTGTTGCGTATTTCAGCAAACTTACTACCGGGTACCTGGTTAAAATTAATTATTTTCCGATAGCAAGCATACGCTTAACGTTGCCCATATCAGCACTAGACACCATTGAGGTGTGACCTAAATTACGCTTACGTTTAGTGGACATCTTAGTTAAGATGTGGCTTTTGTATGCGTTCTTTCTTGCGATTTTACCTGTTCCAGTAAGCGAAAAACGCTTTTTAGCACTGGAATTGGTTTTCATTTTTGGCATAACCTGTCTTTATTTATGTAATTTATTTATTTTTTCGCAACTTTTGGAGCAAGCGTAAGGAACATTCTTTTACCCTCTAATTTAGGTAGAAGTTCCACTTTTCCAATATCTTCCAGAGCCTGTGCAAATTTAAGTAACAAAATCTCACCTTGCTCCTTATAAACAATTGCTCTACCCTTAAAGTGAACGTATGCTCTAACCTTTTCGCCGTTTTCAAGGAAACTTACCGCATGTTTCAGTTTAAACTGAAAATCGTGATCGTTTGTATTCGGTCCGAAACGGATCTCCTTGATAATGGTCTGCTTAGCATTCGCTTTAATCTCTTTCTGCTTTTTCTTCTGCTCGTAAACGAACTTGCTGTAATCAATGATTCTGCAAACCGGAGGTACCGCGTTAGGAGATATCTCAACCAGATCCAGTTCCAGTTCATCGGCAAGGGCTAAAGCTTTTGCCAAAGGATAGATCCCTGGTTCAACATTATCTCCAGCTAATCTAACCTCCTGGGCTCTGATAAACTGATTAATATTATGTTCTGCTTCTTTTTTCTTAAAAGGAGGACGTGGTCCCCTGTTAAATCCTGGTCTGCCTAATGCCAAATTTATATACTATTTAAACTGTTATTTCTTTAATTAATAATTCACTGAAATCCTGGATAGTCATCTCTCCGAGATCACCCTCGCCATGTTTTCTTACCGAAACCTTCCCTTCAGTCATTTCCTTCTCACCGATAATCAACATATAAGGCGTTTTCTTCACCTCAGCATCCCTGATTTTTCTTCCGATTTTTTCATCACGAAAGTCAATCAAACCGCGAATATCGGAATTATTTAGTTCATCTGAAACTTTTTTAGCATAATCTTCATATTTTTCTGAGATAGGAAGTATGATAAATTGTTCCGGGGAAAGCCATAAAGGGAAATTTCCTGCACAATGTTCAATCAGCACAGCCACAAAGCGTTCCAGTGAACCAAATGGAGCACGGTGAATCATGACTGGTCTGTGCTTTAGATTATCGCTACCGGTATATTCCAGTTCAAATCTCTCTGGTAGATTATAATCAACCTGGATCGTTCCGAGCTGCCATTTTCTTCCTAAAGCATCTTTTACCATGAAGTCCAGTTTAGGTCCGTAAAAGGCTGCTTCTCCCAGCTCTACGACTGTAGGCAGCTCTTTCTCAGCAGCAGCTTCGATAATAGCGTCTTCAGCCATTTTCCAGTTCTCATCAGAACCGATGTACTTAGCCTTGTTATCTGGATCACGAAGTGAGATCTGAGCAGTGTAGTCGTTAAAACCTAAAGATTTAAAAACATACAGTACAAGATCGATTACTTTTTTAAACTCCTCTTTAACCTGATCCGGACGACAGAACAAGTGAGCATCATCCTGAGTAAACCCTCTTACCCTTGTTAAACCATGCAGTTCCCCACTTTGCTCATAACGGTAAACAGTACCGAATTCAGCGAACCGTAAAGGAAGGTCTTTGTAAGAACGTGGTTTTACTTTATAAATCTCACAATGGTGCGGGCAGTTCATCGGCTTCAACAGAAACTCCTCACCTTCCTGCGGAGTTTTTATCGATTGAAAAGAATCCTTACCATATTTATCCCAGTGACCTGAAGTCACATAAAGATTTTTATGTCCAATATGCGGTGTAATTACCTGTTCGTAACCAGATTTAGCTTGCGCTTTAGTCAGGAAATTAACCAATCTTTCTCTTAGTGCTGTTCCTTTAGGCAACCATAAAGGTAAACCCATCCCTACTTTTTCTGAAAATGCAAAAAGCTCAAGTTCCTTACCTAACTTACGGTGGTCTCGCTTTTTAGCCTCCTCAATCATATGGAGATATTCAGTCAGCTCGCTCGCTTTCGGAAAAGTAACTCCATAAATCCGGGTGAGCTGTTTTTTAGTCTCATCTCCTCTCCAGTAAGCACCAGCAACATTCATAAGCTTTACAGCCTTGATAAAACCGGTATTCGGAATGTGTGGGCCACGGCATAAATCAGTAAATTCACCTTGTTTATAAAAAGTGATCTGACCATCCTGTAAACCGTCAATAAGGTCTAGTTTATACTCATCTCCTTTTTCTGTGAAATAGGCGACAGCATCAGCCTTTGAGACATTTTCTCTGGTAAAAACTTCTTTCTGCTTTACCAGTTCCATGAACTTCGCTTCAATCGTTTTAAAGTCATCAGAAGAAAACTCATGATCTCCGAAATCAACATCATAATAGAAGCCGGTTTCAATCGCCGGACCGATACCGAATTTGGTACCCGGATATAGAGCTTCTAAAGCTTCCGCCATTATATGTGCAGAAGAGTGCCAGAAAGTCGCTTTACCGGCAGTATCGTTCCAAGTCAGCAATTTAACTGTTGCATCCGCCTCAATCGGCCGGACAGAGTCCCAGACTACGCCATTGACTTCAGCAGCCAATACATTGCGGGCAAGTCCTTCAGAAATAGAAAGTGCAATTTGATGAGCAGAAGTCCCCTTTTCGAAAGGGCGGACAGAGCCATCAGGAAGTGTAATGTTAATCATCTACAACTATGATTTTAAATATGATAAAAAAAAATATATGTTTTGCCATCACTTACAAGGTGATTTCAGCAAATACAAAGGTAATTTTTTAAGCTGTATTCAGGTAAAGAAAATTAAATCAGCTTAAGAATCCGTGAGACCTCAGGAAGAAACAGGTAGCGGGCGGACCGGAGAAATGTCCTGAATAAAGATCTTTTTAATCGTTTCAATTTCATCCGAGTAAATAGTTTTTTTTCTAGATGCAAAGTGCAATGTGTTTTCCATAGGAAGAAAACCTTCCCAGAGTATTTTCACTTTACCAGAATTCACTTCGTCCCTGCAAAGAAAATCAGGAATAACAGCCAGTCCTTTTTCATCACTTAGACACCTGATAATAGACCTCATATTTGGAACAATAAAATTAGGTTTAAAGTCAATCCTTGAATTGAAGTTCTTAAACCAGAATTTCAGCAGGTGTTCCATATCCCCTGCAGTCCCAAACCAAAGTTGCTGCTTTAACCAAGCCTGCATCCCAGACCTGTCATTCTGTTGCATCAACCGCTCAAAATCGGTCGTATCCGTCGCAGCACCTGCAATGAGCACAATCCGTTCCGTACCAAAACCATGATAAGTAAGATTTTTCGATAAGTCTTTGTGCGGCGTGATAATCAAATCCAGAATCCCGTTATCCAGTTCATTGATCATTTGCTGATAATCTCCAAATTTAACAATTACATTAAACGGAAGTTTAGATAAATGTGGTTCCAATATTAGCTGAAAAGTCTCGAAACACATCCCCAGACTAAGCGTCGGCTTTTCTTTTGTACTGTTACGGTGAAAGTGCTGTTCGGCCGTCTCCAGCTTCAAAATTGCCTCCAGCACATAATTATAAAGCACTTTACCTTTTTCAGTGGGAACCATCTTACGGGATGTCCGGTCAAAAAGCTTATAACCGGTGTAATTCTCCAAAGAACTCAGATGCAAACTTACCCCCGGCTGGGAAATAAACAACGTTTCTGCAGCTCCTGTGAGTGTCCCTGTCTCATAAATTGCTTTGAAAGTCCTATACCATTCCAGATTAACCATACCTCATTATTATGATACAAATATACCAATTTTATAAAAAAGATAATACATAAAAAGGTCAGGACTCATCTGCGTTCAACATGGAGTAGACTGCAGAATCCAGGAATTGGCCATTATAGTAAACCTTATCTTTGAATAACCCCTCCCTAATAAAACCTGCGGCATCCAGAACTTTTTGAGAGGCAATATTACGTGGATCAATAACTGCTTCCAATGTATGAAACTTAAGATCTGCGAACGCATATTTAACAATCCGGTTTACAGCTTCAAGCATGATCCCCTTCCCGCGGAAATCAGGATGGAGAATATAACCAACTTCAGTCCGGAAATTTTCAGGCTGGATTCTGATCAGACAAATCATTCCGACTAATAATTTTTCATTATCACTAAGGGTAATGGCCCAGTTAATACATTCTTTTTTAATGAGCATCTCCTCAAAAGTTCCGATTAGCGTTAGTGCATCTTCAGTATTTTTAGCCAGTGGCCTTGGGATATAACGCATGGTATCGGGATCAGACCGAAGTGCAAAAACAGCATCGACATCAGCAGAAGTAATTTCTCTTAAAGTAAGTCTTCCCGACTTAAGGACCGGAAACGGGCTAAAATTAATTTCCATCATATATAACAACATGATCGCCTTTACCCATAATTACCTGGGTGGCTAAATGAATAAATAAACCATGCGCAACAACTCCTTCAATCTGATTTAATTTCTCCGCAAGCGCAGCAGGATCATCAAGCAGTCCAAAATCTGCATCAATAATATAATTTTGATTATCAGTCAAAAACACCTTATCGTTACGCTCTCTTAAATAACAGATTGCGCCAGCCTTCTTTAATTGCTGTGTAACATAAGATAGACCAAATGGCACCACTTCGACAGGTATTTTAAACTTTCCTAACCTCTCCACCATTTTAGAGGAGTCTGCAATAATAATTTCCTTTTTACTTAAGGAAGCCACGATTTTTTCTCTGAATAAAGCCCCGCCGCCACCTTTAATCAAGTTAAGCGCAGAATCGAATTCATCTGCACCATCTATGGTCAGATCTATTTCTTTGACCTCTTCAGGTTTTAAAAGTTTTATCCCCAGCTCAGCTGCCATATTTTCTGTGTGCACTGAAGTGGCAACAGCTTGCAAGTTCATTCCAGACTTAACGAGCTCTCCAACCGCCTGAATAGCATAAAAGGCAGTAGAACCTGTGCCAAGACCGATAATCTGATGATCCTTTATTTGTTTTACGGCCTCTAATGCTGAATTCTTTTTTTCCTGTTCAGACCAATTCATCTGCTTCTCCATAAATTATTCTTTATTAAGCATAAGCTCAAGATTCGTATAAATTTATAAAAAAAGACAGGATAACAACTGGATTTATTCCGTGTATACGAAAAAAGCTGTACCAGGGCAGTACAGCTTTTAATAAATGATAGCACAAAATTTTACATTAAATTCTAGGCAGTTAAGACAGCATTCTCAGTGCTTAGCAGACGCCATTTTTCATTTTCAGGAATTCCTGGTTTACGTTTACCGAAAAATTGAACTATGATTTCTCCATATTGATCAAAGACTTCAATACTGGTTACCACACCATCTTCTGTAGGTTTTCTAACTAACCAAACTTTATCAATAGCATCTTCTCTCAGGTGCATATTAAAATCAGGATCAAGAACATTTAACCATGGTCCGGTTCTTACTATTTTTTTAACTGGTCCTGTATGGATCTGAATACAGCCCTTACTGCCTGTAAACACCATAATTTCCAGGTCCGTAGCCGAGGCTTCCTCTAAGATCTTACCGATTGATTCGACTGTAATACGTGATGCATAACCTGCAGGAGCCAGTCTAAGCCCTTGTGTTCTGGAAACACCAAACTCACGAAGCAAACTATGAAACTCATGCGTATCCTTTAAAGCAAGCCATTTTTCAGCAAACCCTTTTTGATCAATCTCGTCATCAGGCTGCTCATCAGCAGCAGTCTTCTTCGGCTGAACAACAAATTCCTGTTCATTCCCATCTGTAAATTTCGCAACCAGACTTTCATAAGCTTCTGCATCACTGTCAGCTGTCACATAAATTTTATGAACTGCATCTCCATCCTTACCAAAGAACTGAAGACTTTTTCGACCATTTTCTGACACTGCGAAAGCAGAAGCCCATTGAGATAAGAATATTCTCAGATCAATATCAGGATTCACAAGTAGACCCATCGGTCCCGAAAAACTTGCACCATGGTAGATACCTTTACGTTCATGCACACAATAATCATTACGTGTTAACGCCATAACTTTACCTAGCGATTCAACATCGACAAGAATATCTTTAAAATCCGGCTTTAGACGGATTGCAGACTCGCCGATTGTTGTTGCAATTAATTCGGCCTCAGTAACCTTTAATTTTTTAGCTGCGTCACGAATTCTTAATTTTTCATCCTCTTTTTTTAAAGCCTCCCACTGGCTTTTTAATGTCGTCATTTGATTCATATTCGTTCTTTTAAATTTTTACTGCCGCAGGTACAACCAGCGGACATTTATAACCATCCATAGGGACCAGCCGTACTGAAACCCCAAAAGTTTCTTTTAAATTTTCGAAGTTTATAACCTCCTCGGGTCTGCCCATTGCCACCATCCTCCCCTGCTTGAGCAGAAGAATCTGATCTGCAAATGTAGAAGCAAAATTAATATCATGTAAAATACAGATCACTGTATAACCCTTGTCTGATAAACCCCGGGCTAATTCCATAACCTGCTGCTGATAAAGCAAATCAAGACCATTTGTCGGCTCATCCAGAAAAAGACAGGCTTCCGGACAATCATAAATTTGAGCCAGAATTCTTGATAAATGAACCCTTTGTTGTTCCCCTCCGGATAAAGTCTGATAATCACGGTTGGCCAGATGTAAAATACCGGTGTCCTCCATAACCTGACGCACAATAACCTTGTCATTCTCAAGAGGCTGATTTCCAAAATGTGGATATCGCCCCATCATAACCAGCTCATGAACCAGAAAAGAGATAGAAAGCGTGTGTTGTTGTACGAGAATCGCCCTTTGTCTGGCGAGTTCCTGGAGACTATAATCGTCCAAAAGTTTACCCCGAATCCTAATGTTGCCAACTGACGGCTTTAATTCACCGCTCAACATTTTTAGGAAAGTACTCTTTCCGGCACCATTTGCACCAAGAATCGCCAACATTTCTCCTTTTGCAATCGAAAAATTCAGATCATCCACCAGCAATTTGTTGCCAATTCTAAAACTCAATCCGGTTATGGTAATCATAATTGTTTATTTTTATTACGTTCAGATATAACCATATATAAAAATACGGGGGTACCAATTAAAGCAGTTAATATTCCTATCGGTAACTCAGCAGGCATAACAATCGTCCGTGCCACAAGATCTGCCATGGTCAACAATGCAGCACCTGCGATAGCAGCTCCAGGAATAACCAGACGGTGATCTGATGTGAAAGAAATTCGCAGTACGTGAGGCACTACAAGTCCGATAAAACCAATCATCCCCGCCACAGAGACAGATGCGCCTACCGCGATAGTTGCCAGAAGCATAATTATCCGTTTCAGCTTAACCACGTTTATCCCCATATGTATTGCCTGCGCCTCACCTAAAGCCAGGGCATTTAAAGACTTAGAAAAGAACGGTAGTATAAAAACAGGAATAAAAACAAACGGGGCAATTAAGACTACAGTTTCCCAGGATGCACCGCCTAAACTACCCAAACTCCAAAACGTAATGGTTCTGAGCTGCTCATCAGTGGCCATATAAGTTAACAAACCAGTTAATGCCCCTGCAAGCGCATTGATCCCAATTCCACATAGCAATAACGTTGTAATTACAGTTTTACCATTATTAACAGCTAAACGGTAAACCAATATCGTAGTAAAGCAGGCCCCTGCAAATGCAGAGATAGATAAGGCATAAAAACCCAGTGCGCCGCTTATCACTTTAAAAAAACCAGCCCCCAGGACAATCATCAGCACGGTGAACAAAGTAGCACCTGAAGAGATCCCAATTAAACCTGGCTCTGCAAGCGGATTACGAAACAAACCTTGAATAGCGGCACCCGAAACACCCAGAGCTGCACCTACCAGTGCACCTAAAGCGACCCTCGGCAAACGAATATGTAATAAAACCGCAGCCTGCTGGTCGGAATACAGTTTTTCTGCAGAAAGACCTGTCTTATGCCCCACTAAAGAAAAAAACTCAGCTGCCGAAATGCTCACTGCTCCTACACAACACGAAACAATCAGTACAACAATGAGCAGTAAGCAGAGCGATGATAAGACAACAGCCCTTGATTTAATCATGTATTTTCGCTGCTAATTCCTTAATAGCCACACCTAACCTTGGACCAAAACTACTTAACAGTTCACCATCCATACTGACAATTTTTTTATTTTTGCCGGCATTGGTTTCTTTGATGCCCTGAACTTTTGCCATCCCCTCAGCACCACCCAGACTTTGCAATCCAGATTCGAATAATAAAATTACATCCGGATTAGCTTTTACTAAAGCTTCGGCAGTGAGCGGTTTATAATCCGCAAATTCGGTCACAGCATTCTGACCGCCTGCCAGTTCGATCATACTGGCCACCTGCGTACCTGTACCACCAACCATCATCGTCCCCGCACCTCTGGCATATATAAATAAAACTTTAGGCTTAGACTGAGCTGCAGCAGGTTTAACAGCAAGATCGGTTTCCAGCTGACGGATAACAGAGTCACCTGCTTTCTCACGATGAAGACTATCTGCAAGTGTACGAATCAGTTTTTTAGTACCTTCAGCACTATATTCCTGATCAACTAACAATAACCTCACACCCGCGGTTTTAAACTGTTCAGCGAGAGCCGGTGTAATTTCTTTCGATAAACCGACAATAAGATCCGGCCTCAGTGCCATCACACCTTCGGCATTTATACTTTTACTATGCCCTAATTTAGGTTTGGCCTTAATACTTTCCGGGTAATTACTGGTAATATCTGTACCAACAATATTCTTCTCTAACCCAATCGCAGCAAGCACTTCAGTAACAGGGCCGTTTAAAGACACTATTTTCAAACTATCAAGCTGGTGGTCAGCACCATTTTCATCTTTTGCATTATTCTGGCAGGAAGTCAGGGCAGAAACTAAAACGAATGCTGCCAGTATATAGGATTTTATCATTGGATTGATTTTATTCAGGTTAACAATTAAGAGCACGTTAATTTTCAGGCGGAAGATTGAATTTTGTAGAAAAAAAGCGGCTTTCAATCTTATTGAAAGCCTGCTTTTCACCAAAAACTAACCAAGTTTTATGCTTTTTTTATCAGTTCATAAGTAATAACCGGTTTACCACGTACCCCGGTATCTTTCGCATGGAAACTGACGAATTTCAATTTATATACATTACCCGCTCCATCCTTAACCAGATAGAAGCGATCTGTCTTAACACCTACAGGATTTCCCGATGTCACCCGCCATTTGCCAGCAATTGCATCACGGTTACCGTTAAATGCAATACCATTAAGATCAGTCTCTTTGAAATCAGCATAGTTGACTTTGCTATTTGCTTCTGTTCCCGAGAATATGACCTCAGCAGCTGTAACGCCACTAACGAAATTGATTAATACAAAATCTGAGAAAGTATATGGAACAGTGGCACTCGCCATATAAGTAGACAGCGTCCATTGAATATCCCAGTCAGCTTTTGCAGGCTCCACTTCTACAGCACCAGTAGTAAACGAAGCAAACTTAAAGTTGAAAACAGGATCCTTCACGATATTCAATGTCTTAAAAGTAGTTTCATTAATTTTCGCATATTGCAGCGTATATCCATTGCCATTACGAATTACACGGATTTTCTCCCAGCCTCGTTTTTCAGTTACACCAGCCGTTCCGCGGTTTACGATGTACACTTTGTTACTGGCTTCAGCTGCAGATACCTCTTTAATAACAGTACCCCCTAAATAAGCAGCAGCACCACCACTCACAGGATCAATGGTAGAAAATCCACCGTCACCTTGACCCAGAGCCAATGTATTAGCACTTGCTAGAGCAATGGTATCAGCGGCGGTAACCGTATTAAGATCGGTTTTGTCGAGCGCTATAGCTGTTGAACCAACAGTATGGTTAAGAATCACCCGGAATTCAGTGCCCGAATAAAAACCAAGATCCCAGGAAGTACGCGCTACGGAAACTTGTTTGTCTTTACTGAAATCAACAAAGACACTATTTCCAGCACCGGTGCCATCCTCTTCACCAATAAGACCATTCAATGTTAAAGTACTTCCGGATGAGGGTGGTACAATAATAATAGGATCACTATCCTTTTTGCAGGAACTAAACACAGCAACTGCGCAGAAAAGCGCTAAAAATGGAGTAAACTTGTTCATAATTTGTGTATTGAATATTTATAATTTATTATTTCGAAATATTGAAGTTCAGCCCAACAACATAAGATCTCCCATACTGATAAGGAACAGGCCCGGCTCCGGTGCTATGTGCAGCGCCTGTGTCAGTTCCTGTGTTACTCAGAGAAGTAACATCAAATAAATTTTTAACCCCTGCATTCAGATTCAAACCATTAAAAATCTTTTTGGTGAACATCAGATCCGCCAGTGTAAATGAACCGGTCTTAGTTAGTTGCGCCTGCTCTACCGCACCAGCAGTCGCCAGTACATATATCCTTCTAGTTCCTGTGAATTTGCCGGAGAAATTTACCGTAGCATCCCACTTGGGAAAAGTATAAGTCAGATTGGTATTCACTTCAGGAGACCAGACAAACTGGGGCGATTCGCCATAGGCATCGGCATCGGCAGCATATTTATTATAAGTTCCGATCATGGAGAAGCCCAGACTGGCTTGAAAATCTTTCCAGATCGCGGTGCCTTCCATTGTACCACCAGTTGTTTTAAATCTATCTATATTAATCAAGGTAGTTACAGTCGGATCGTCAGCGGAAAGACCATAATCTATTCTATTACGGAAATAATTGTAAAAACCTGTGAGGACGATTCGGGTGCGGACAGCTGCATTATCGTCATTACTGCGGGTTAGAGAAGCGTTAAAACTATTGGATTGTTCAGCTTTAAGATTCTCATTTCCAATGATGGTATGGCTGGCATCAATAAAATCATAATATAATTCGCGCAAAGCAGGCGCGCGGAATCCACTCGCATAACCAATTCTGAAATCATATAACGGATTCAATTTAATTTTTACATTCAGGGAAGGAATGACAGGAGGCGCGTCATAAACAGAGTTTTTAGTGAACCGCAGCCCTGGTCTTAACATTAGCCAGTCGATTGCCTTCCATTCCGAAGAAAGAAACAGGGAGTAATCATTAATAACCGGACTACCTTTAATTCTTGCACCATCAGCTGCATCCCTATTGAACTCCAGGCCCGGTTGAAAAGATAAACCTGGAGATAGTTTATAAACTAATGTTGTCCTGGCAGTTACTGTATTAAATTTAGAAACATCCTGTTCTGCTTGTCCGGTCGAAGTAACATCTGAGCCGTCCGTGAAATCGTGTATAGAAGTTTGCGTCGCCCTTTTAAGATTAGAATAAGCAACCATACCATTCAGATTCAAATTATCCTGTAATCTGAAATCGCCCTGAACCTGGTGTGTCCATCTGTCAGTAACATATTTCTGATTAATGGATTTGTAAGTATTTGGGTTGAGCGCCCCTTTACTGTCGATAACCTCATTTACATAATCCGCTCTGTACCAGACATTGGCTTTCGCGCTGCGGTAGCCGATCCGGGTGTTGGCTAACCATTGCTCTTTGGGTTTCCACCGGTTGATAACAGATGCGACCTCTTCAGCAGTAGCAGTGGCTGGCGCCAGATTAAAACCAGTAAAATCCTGATGACTTAAACCAGCCATAACGCTCCAGCGATTTTGCTGCCACCCGCCCCCCAGATGTTGCAAATGCACTCCCTGATCACCAAAAGGTTTATATTCCGATCCGGCAGTCTCCTCCTGAACGCGTGCATTCAAATTCCAATTTTCCTTTCCAGGCCCCTTAGTGATGATATTAATTACTCCGGCAAGAGCGTCACTCCCGTAAGAAACCGATAAAGGCCCCTCTACAATTTCGATACGTTCAATTGTATTTATATCAATTTGATTAAGACTTTCTCTGGAATCGTTCCGGTCTATCATAGGCACTCCGTCGAGTAGTATTTTCACATTACGTCCAGACATTCCCATTAATTGGACGTCGCTTGTTCCCAAAGTCATGTCATTAGAAAAACGAAACCCAAGTTCTGTGTTAAGTACCTGCTGTATATTGGTTGCAGCTCTGAGTCTGATTCTTTCGGAATCGATAATACGTGTTCTGTAAACTGAATTTTTTAAAGACTGCTGTTGGTACTCGCCGGTAACGACAACTTCATTTAAGGTTGCCCGGGTGCTATCCTGTTGAATTTTTTCTACTCGTTTCACGGTTTGTGCGACGGAGATTTCAGTACAAAAAATTAATGCACAGCACAGTAAAGCAAGTCTCATATATTCACTATTTAGAATAAGATTAAATAACACTACAAGTATATAGGTTATTTAGATTAATTACAAACAATGAATTATAAATATTATAACGTTCTATGAACTAAGATTTTAAATTGAAATAAACTGATGACATTATTTCAATTCTCTAAATATTATCAGCAGCTAATCCGTATAGAATTGTAAAATTTTAGTATCTGCTCATATTTCTTATCATAAATCAATACAACGTTGGAATTTTTGTAACACCTTTGATTTATAAATTATTTAAATTTTATGAAAAAAATATTTGTACTTCTGTTAGCCGCTTCTGCTTCATTATTTGCATTTACGCCAATTGCGTTAAATACATGGACTGCAGACAAATCACATTCAAAAGTTGGATTTAGTGTTACGCACATGCTTATTTCCGACGTTGAAGGATCTTTTAAAAACTTTGAGTCGACAGTTACCGCTTCTAAAGACGATTTTAGCGACGCAGTGGTTAACCTGAGCGCAGACGTGAAGTCAGTAAGCACAGACAATGAAAAAAGAGATGCTCATTTATTAAACGCAGACTTTTTTGATGCTGAGAAATACCCAAAATTAACTTTCAAAAGTACCTCAGTTAAAAAAGTATCTGCCAATAAATTTAAAGTAAATGGCCTTTTAACTTTCCATGGTGTATCTAAGCCGGTTGAATTAGACGCTACGCTGAGAGGTGTAAACACAAATGCTAATACTAAAAAATCGGTTGCTGGATTTAAAGTTACCGGTACTATCAAAAGATCTGACTTCAACTTTGGAACAAAGTATCCAGGTGCAGTTTTAAGCGATGAAGTAGAATTGACAGCAAACACGGAGTTTATAAAAAACTAATTTTATTGAACATAAAAAATCCCGCTTTCGGATAATTCCGGAAGCGGGATTTTTTATGTTCAATAATCTGAATTTTACCAGATTTTCACTCTTTTATCTGGAGCCAGATATAAAGAATCACCAGGTTTCACATCGAAAGCCGTATAAAACTCAGGTATATTTCTTACCACACCATTTACACGGAACCTAGCCGGCGAGTGTGGATCGGTGCCAACCTGATTACGAAGAGCTTCAGCTCTGGATTTATTTAACCATACTTGTCCCCAGCCTAAAAACACACGCTGATCACCAGTAAAACCATCAAGTACAGGAGCTTTTTTTCCATCAAGGCTAGCATGATATGCTTTCAAAGCGATAGTTAAGCCACCCAGATCACCGATATTTTCTCCAAGTGTGAATTCTCCATTTACATGCAGATCTTTCATGACTTCAAAACCATTGTATTGTGCAACTAATGAGTTTGTTCTCTTTTTGAATTCATCCAAATCCGATTTCGTCCACCAGTTACGCATTACACCATCTCCATCAAAAGTACTTCCCTGGTCATCAAAACCATGACCGATCTCATGTCCGATTACTGCACCAATACCACCATAATTCACGGCGTCATCAGCATTCATATCAAAAAACGGAGGCTGCAGTATTGCTGCCGGAAATACAATCTCGTTCAGTGGCGGGTTGTAATAAGCATTTACAGTTTGTGGAGTCATCCCCCATTCGGAGCGGTCAACAGGCTTCCCTAATTTAGCAATCATCCTGTTATATTCAAATGCAGTAGATCTTGTCAAATTCCCATATAAATCGTCCTTAACAATCTTTAAGGTACTGTAATCTCTCCATTTATCAGGGTATCCGATCTTAGGTGTGAACTTGCTTATTTTTTTAAGCGCTTCCTGTTTTGTCGTTTCACTCATCCAATCCAAACCCTTGATACTTTGTTCGTAGGCTTTTAATAAATTGCCTACCAGTTCCAGCATTCTTGCTTTGGCCGCAGGTGAGAAGTGTTGCTCCACATAAAGTTTACCTACCATTTCACCTAAGGACCCATTGACTACACCAACAGCCCTGCGCCATTGCGGACGTTGTTGCGGCACCCCATTTAAAATCGTTCCGTTAAAATTAAAATTTTCAACATCCAGGGCTGTATTCAGAGCAGATGCAGCGCCGTTAACGAGACTCCATTGCAAGTAAGTTTTCCAGGTACTGATCGGTGTCTCTTTAATAATTGCATTCAGGTCTTTAGTGTATTGTACCTGCGCAATAACAAGACTGTCAGGTTTCTTAATACCAGCTTCTGTCAGCAAGGCTGTCCAGTTGAAGTCGGGCATAAGAGTTTTTAATTGGCTGACACCATATTTGTTGTAAAGGCCGGCAATATTTCTGGTCTCTTCTTTTTTCATTTGCTTGGAAGCCAGTAAAGTCTCCAAAGCCATAATTTCACTTGCTTTAACTTTTCCTCCGGAAATTCCCGCAAGAGTCAGCATTTTTTCAATATGGATCACATATTTGGTACGGATCTCCTTTGACTTCTCGTCTGTTTTAAAGTAGTATTCTCGTTCCGGTAATCCCAGTCCACCCTGCCAGGTTAGTAACATATAGTTGGAAGGATCTTTGAAATCCTCCGATACACCAACACTAAAGGGAACCATATTACCAATTTTACTTGCATAGGCGAAATATGAAGCAAGTTCATCGTAATTTTTAAGATCGTTTATTTTTTTCAAATCAGCCGCCAGTGGTTTAACGCCGATAGCATCCCTAGCCGCCATATTCATGTAAGAACCGTATAGATCACCGATTTTCTGTTCTTCAGAACCTGGCGCAAATTTTCCGGATGCTGCTTTTTCAATAATAGCTTTTACATCTTCCTGCGCCTTATCACTCACCATGGCTCCGACGCTGTAAGCAGGTTTATCGGCAGGAATTTCAGTGTTTTTAATCCATGTTCCATTTACATAGTTCATGAAGTTATTACCAGGCCGGACTTGTTTATCCATATTGGACACGATAATACCAGACTTTGGGGGATCCTCAGTTTTTATAGCCTGAAATCCGGCAAACAACAATAGGGACCCGGCTAAAACCGGAACACCCAGGGATAATTTTGTTTTCATTAGCTTAATTTTTTTTGTTAGATGTAACCTGGATAAAGGTTACACCAGGATTTTTTTATAGCATACCGGGTTTACAAAAGCTTATCAGCATAGGTTGTGCAAAGCTTTATGAGGTCGGTATCACTTAATTAATGACACAATTTACAAATAAATTCAGACGAAACTATAATTACCCGAATTTCCTGGATAACGCTAATGAAACTGATCAGACGATATTGATATTTTAAATCCCGCGAGATTCACGATTAACTGCCGGATGAATCACTTCACTGGCAAGGGTAGAAATAACACGGTCAAATTCCTGCTCCTCGTCAAGATTAAACTTCAGCAGATCAAGAACCTGTTTTGGCATACTTTCCTGAAGCAATCCTATCATATTGGAATAGCTGGCTATTTTATAGTGTGAAATTAACTGTGTAGCATATATAATAGCCGCATCCCTTAATGCGGTCCCCGTCTCCATACTTTTTACAAGCTCCCCTGCCTTCTCTGTCAATATTTCGATTACCTGGCATTTTCCCTCAGCCTCGGGCATCTGCAAAATATCAAATATCAGCTCTAAACGTACCGCGTGCTTTTCAGCTGCTGCTGCCTGAAAAAGCAATTGCCGTTGTAAAGGCTCCGTATAGGCAGCCATAGATAATGCAGTGGCACACTGTACCACTCTCTTTTCTCCGTATTTAAGGTCTTGCAGACATTTGTTATAAAATAGCTGCAATCCTGTTTGATCTCCTTGCATTTCCATCTTTAACGCTGTTAACAGGATGCTTAAAACAACCTGTGTGAATTAACAAACCAGATTTTCAAAAGTTTGATTTCACGCAAATTACAGCACATTTAAACTTCATGTAGTAATCATTTACTTAGACTGTAACCTGATCTCTGCAGAGCCAAGACCTTCACTAAAAGCCTGAATTACAATCTCCCCCTGGACCTGGTCAGTTCGGACAATTGCCATCGCAAGTCCGTTAAAAGCCTTACGGTTATCAGACTGAAAAGACTCATGACTAACGGGACTACCGTTATCTGTAGCCACGAGCCTGCCTGCGCCCTCTACCGATATCCGTATAGCTTGTGCTGCATCAGGAACCAGATTTCCCTGAGAATCCAGAACACGAATCGTCACAAACGACAAATCTTCGCCATTCGCATCTAATACCCCTCTATCGGCAATTAGCTCAAGTTTCGCCGCCGGCCCCGCAGTAGATACATTTCTTTCCAGAATGATCTTCCCATTCTTACGCGATACCACTTTTAGAGTTCCTGGTTGATATAAAACCTTCCAGGAAACTTTGAGTTCTTCTCCATCCTTTCTGCGTACTCCTTTGGAGACACCATTCAGATAAAGTTCCACTTCGTCTGCCTGACTGTAATAGGCTATAACATCCACTTCTTTTCCCGAAGACCAGTTCCAGTGTGGCAATAAATGTAATACCGGTAAATCGGTCCATACACTTTGGTACAAATAATAAACATCTTTCGGAAAACCTGCAAGGTCGATTATTCCGAAATACGAACTTCTTGCCGGCCATGTATAAGGGGTTGGCTCTCCTAAATAATCGAAACCAGTCCAGACATACATTCCCGAAACTGCAGGATTACGGTAAAAAGCCTTTAGTGTTTCTTCATGTGAAGAACCCCAGGGCGTGTAGCAATTATCGTAGGCGGAGCAGCTAAAATCTGCATTTCCGGTTAGTAAAGGTTTATCCCAGGCGGTCGGCCAGATGCGCATACTATCTGCAGGTGCATCATAATGTCCCCTGGTCTGTAAGGCAGAAGTCGTTTCGGTTGCAATTAGCTTCTGACCGGGATGGGCATTTGTAAAATCATCCCATGATTTATGATTATAATTATAGCCAATCAAATCCATTGCTCCGGAACTGATCAGATTATTGTAACTGTTTACATCGTTATTTGCAGTAGTTACCGGTCTGGTAGGGTCGAGGTCTTTTACTATTTTCACCAGTTTTCTGGCCCATACCCTTCCTAATGTATCAGCACCTGTACCCCATTGCTCCTGAATCTCATTTCCGACGCTCCAAATAAATACAGAAGGATGATTACGGTCACGCAGCACCTGATCCTCCAGATCTTTCTTATGCCATTGTCCGAAATCAATATGGTAATCAAAATCTGATTTCTTTTTTTCCCACATGTCGAAAGATTCGTTCATTACAATAAAGCCCATCCTGTCGCAAAGGTCAAGGAGCGCTGCTGCAGGCGGGTTATGAGCAGTCCGCAATCCATTGCAACCCATAGCTTTTAAAATCTCCAGCTGGCGTTCTGCGGCACGCAGGTTAAAAGCAGTACCTAGTGCGCCCAGATCGTGGTGATTACAAACACCTTTGATTTTTATATTTTTACCATTTAGAATGAAACCATTTTTTGCATCAAAACTGAAACTACGTATACCTAGCGGCGTTTCATAATCATCCACAATTTTCCCTTTTTCTATCAGGCTGGTTCTTATTTTATATAAATAAGGCTCGATATCAGACCAGAGTCTGGGGTTTGGCAGTTCCATATTTACAACAGAATTGGTACGCTTACCAGTGACAGTTAGCGGGGAAATCTTTTCTAGCATAACCCTGCCCTCAGCGTCAATAATCTGATGCCTTAGATTTATCTTCCTGCTTTTCAAATTGTTTGCGATAACTGCTTCCATTCTGATTTTAGCCAGACCTTTATCTACTACAGGAGTGGAGACGAATGTCCCTGAATTCACAATATGCAGCGGATTAGTGATTAGCAATTTAACATCCCGATAAATTCCAGATCCTGTATACCAACGGGCATTAGGTTGCTGACTATTGTCAACGCGAACCGCGATGCAATTCTCACTACCCAACTTTAGATAAGGAGTGAGATCATATTCAAAAGAAATATAACCATTTGGCCTCTTACCTAAATAATGTCCGTTGATCCAGACTTCACTATTCCGGTAAACACCATCGAATAAAATGGAAACCAGACGGTTAGCAGCCGACCGTGGTATTTTAAAAGTCTTCCTGTACCACCCTGTTCCTCCAGGGAGTGCCCCACCTCCGACGGTGGCAGGATGCGAATTACTAAAGTTGCCTTCAATACTCCAGTCATGAGGTAAATCCAGTTTTCTCCAGTCTGAATCTTTAAAACCTATATTTGACGCAGAAGGTACGTCACCTTTAAAAAACTTCCAGTCCGCATTAAAATTTTCGATTGTACGACTGTTATCCTGTCCCGCCAAATTCATACTGAATGTACTCAATACAAAAAGGAGTAATATGCTAAAATATATTTTCACTATAGCCTTTTATTGCTAATGACCAGGGGCTTGCCCCTGGTCATTAAACACAAACATTCATTTTAATTATAAAACATAATGGAAAGCGAACCATTCATCTTTCGCTGCATCGTAAGAAGTTCCAAACCAGATACCCTTAGTTTCTACTGCCCCTGGAAATGCTTTGACAACTTTAAACGTTGGAGATGCCGGGCTCATCCAATTATCTGGATTCTGCACCAGCGTATTACCCTTTAATGTCACTTCATTTGTTTGTTCATTAACCGTAAAAGTACCGGTGGTAATGGCGCCATTCTGATTCCTGGTATACTGTTGTCCACCAATATTATTGAACAAAATCCAGGAATTATTCGCTACTGCATCCCAGGAGTCATTCCAGCCCCAATCTCTTGAATCGGCATGAGATTTAGTCCAGCCCTTACCCTTGGCAATCCAGTCAATAGGGTTACCGGCAGCATCCAATTTCCAAATCCTTCCGGAAGAATTTCCAGTCAGCATTTTCAATAGTTCACCAGCTTTAAAAGTGGGGTCAAAACCCTGATCTGGTCCCGTTTCAGGCGGCACATAACTGTCGATAAATGACTTAGTCACGAAATTATATACCAGCATTGCTTTCCCTTCTCCATCTACATCTGCATCACGGATAACGCCTAGCTGCATACTATTTTCATCCAGAGAAAGAATGGTATAATTGGTCCAGTTTGAAATACCTTTCAAACCATTTTTCTCATTTTTATATCCGCGCAGGATAGATGCGTTATTAATGGTCAGCATTTTACTGTTCACGTTCAAAGCATAGGTACCATTCTGCGTGACACCACCTTCCATAGGCTTAACTGCTTTGAAGCTTGCTGTATTTTTCAAACTGAAGGTCATTGAGCCATAATCTCCCCTTGACATATGATTCGGATAGACATCGGCCGTGCCTACAGCCCAGGTCCAGCAATCACCACCATAACAACCGGTAGCACCACCATCCCATTCACCACCGCTTTTTAACCAGCCATTATTTACACCGTAATAGTATAAAGGGCCACCAAAAAATTTACCATCAGTGTCCAGAACCCACTCCTTTTCGTGCCCTACACCACCTGTTAAAGCTGTCCATAAAGGATCATTAACATAATTAAAATTGTCTTTGGTTACTTTGACCACTATCGAATCCATCTGAACTACCGAACCACCAGATACAGCCGAAAATTTAATTACGTAGTCACCCGCGAAAGCGAATTTAACCGTATCAGTCATTCTGGTTGAGGTACCGGTGCCGTAATCCCACATGGAAATTGTTCCAGGTGTCATATTTTTCAGAATTACAGTATTACCACCGTCATCTGCTTTAAGATCCTGGTCAACTGAATATCTGATTTCTGACTTATCGAGCACCCGGCCGATGCTGTGCTCATCTTTCTTACAAGCTGCAAACAGCAGTGGAAGCATTAAAAGCCCCGCTAATTTTCTATATAATTTCATTAGAATAAGGTTATAATTACCAGCCATTATTTTGTTTAAGTGTTCCGTTAGACAGCGTAATCTGTGTATATGGAATCTGCTGTAAGCCCTGAGTAAGGATGATATTACCTGCATTAATAGATTTCTGTGCAGACTTTCCACCATTCAGTACTGTTGTCGTTTCTGCAATTTCCTGTGCCGCACGGCTAATGCCCAGTCTGAGTAAATCATAGTAGCGAATACCTTCAAAGGCGAATTCCAGACGACGTTCCCTGACAATATTTTCAGGAGATATTACTAAAGGTGTAAATCCACCCTGCAAAGCTCTCTGTCTGACGGTATTAAAATAGGTTTGTGCGTTCGGGCTGCCTAATTCAGCTGCCATTAACAATACATCTGCATAGCGGATAGATACATAATCTTGAAACTGACCGATCTGAAACAAATTATTACCGAAAGATTCCGGTAATGGTTTGCCGTCTTCCCCAATCATAGGACTATATTTTTTCGCATAATAGCCGGTATATTCCCTTTGCCCCGCCTGATTCGTAAAATTCAATTTCTCATCAACAATGGAGATTATCGACGCAACTTTACGGGTATCGGCCGCGGCATAACTATTCCATAATTTAGGATTTACTGTTTCCGCACCCCAACCATTACCATAGGGATAAATTGCCTGCTCACGGATACCAGTCATAATCATCCAGTGGTTCCCATCGGTATTTCCATTGTAATCGCTTGTATAGGTATATCTGATACTGAATATTGTTTCTTTATTACCCTCTCCTGCGAAATCTGCTACAGATGCAGCAGGCCACAAATGGGCAAAATCTTCTACCAGGCCATATCCCCCCGCAGTAATTACATCCTCCAGATAACTCAAAGCCTGAGATTTATTCACTTGCCCAACCAGATCAGGTTTGTTATAATAACCAGTATAAAACAAGAAAACCCTACCTAGCAATGCCTCTGCAGCATATTTAGTTACACGACCATGATCTTTCACCGCTTGAGCAGCGTAAGGGATACTTTGCATATTTTCCGCTGCAAATTTCAAGTCTGAAGCAATTACCTGGTAAACTTCATCCGGCGATGCCTGCGGAACATTTTCTGCAGTAGGCACAGTCAGCAGCGGAATATTTCCCCATAATCTAACCATATCAAATAAGAGGTAGGCGCGTAAAAAACGCGTTTCAGATTCGTACGTTTTACGCAATTGCGGATCACTCCCCCAGGCAATCTGATCCATTTTGCTAAGCAGGACATTACAGCGGTAAAGTGCTTTATAATATAAGATCCAGTTCCGCTCATATAAGTTCTGATCAGAAGGTGATCTGGATTTGTCAAATTCATCAATCATCTGATAACCCAGACCATCAGAATTCCCGGTTCCACCAAACGTATTATCGGACATCACCTCAGCTGCCACGGGCAGTGCAACACCTTCCGACCACACTACTTGAAGACCATCATAACATCCAACCAGTGCTGCAAAAGCATCTTTAGGTGTTTTATAAAAATTTTCATCCGTTACCGTTGTAATTGGTTCGGTATCCAGAAAACCTTTTTTGCAACTTCCCATCGCAAACAGGAAGATTGTCAATGTATATATTTTTATAGCTTTCGTTTTCATCAGCTTATAATTTTTATTTTTAGATTAAAATCTCAGATTAGCACCCAACATAAACGTTCTTGGTCTTGGGTAGTATCCCAGATCAATACCAGAAGCAAAACCCTCTGTCCCGTAACCAATTTCAGGGTCCATACCATCATACTTAGTAAATGTGTATAGATTAAGTGCAGCTGCATAAATACGCACCTGTTTCAGGTAACTCTTTTTGAATACCTTACCAAAATCATAACCTATAGTTACGTTACTAATCCGCAGATAATCACCTTTCTGGATATATAAATCAGAAAAATTAGTCCAGTTTCTATTATCAGAAGTCACGCGGGGCATCGTATTAGAAGAACCTTCACCATGCCATCTATCCAGAATTCTTGTGGTGTAGTTACCTAATGGATTTGCCTGATTACGGTACGACTGAACAATTTCATTCCCGGCAACACCCGATGCTACGATAGAGAAATCGAAACCTTTATAATCACCCGAAAGGGTAATACCAAAAGTATAATCCGGATTTGGGTTACCAATTTGCGTCCGGTCAAGATTATCAATCACACCATCACCGTTCACATCTACATATCTCACGTCACCTGGTGCGGCAGCCGGTTGAATTAATTTACCATCTGTATTACGGTAAGCATTAACTTCGTTTTCGGTCTGGAAGATTCCGGCAGTTTTCAGACCCCAGAAATAACCGATTGGAAAACCACTCTGGGCCCTGTAAAACTCCTGAGAATTATCAAACAACTGGTTAATAGCACCATGAACGATACCATCTGCAGTAGGAATATTACCCACCTTGTTTTTATTATATGCGCCGTTAACACCCACAGCATAATTAAATTCACCTATTCTGTTTTTATAAGCAAGAGCTAACTCGATACCCGAATTAGTTACATTACCCCCGTTTATAAAAGGCGCATCAGCACCGGCAGTGGCCAAGATAGGTGCAGAGATTAACCAGTCTTTGGTCGATTTTTTATACCAGTCAAAATTGACGGTAAATTTGCCCTTCAAAAAGTTCGCATCAAAGCCAAAGTTGGTTTGTTCTGAAGTCTCCCATTTTAATGCGGCATTACTCAGTCGGCTCGGATATGCCCCTGGCGTGAGTACCCCTTCTTCATTTCCAAACGTATAGTTAGTATTGGCTAAAGAGATCGGAGCAAGATACTGGAATGCAGCGATGCTCTGGTTACCTACCTGTCCCCAACTGGCTCTGATTTTCAGGAAGTCCAGCCAATCTTGTGTGCCAGCCATGAACGACTCGCTGGTTACAACCCATCCTGCAGAGACCGACGGGAAATAACCCCAGCGATTCTGTGAAGAAAAACGGGAAGAACCATCAGCCCGGAAAGTTGCGTTCAGCAAATATTTGTCCTTATAGCTATAATTTAACCTGCCAAAATACGACAGCCTGCGATCTGCATCATACGGTGCACCGCCAATCGAAATACCGGCTACTTGCTTATTAGTCGCGTTACTTAACCAGGCATGATCAAGATCTTCGAAAATCAGGTTAGTATTCGTGCCAAACAAAGTAGAACCGTCCGCACGGTAGGTAGAAGTTCCCAGCATTGCTTCGAAATGATGATCTTTTTTAAGATCGAACTTATAACTCAGCAAATTATCCCAGATTAAAGATTTGCCTTTATTCATCGATTGGGTTGCCTTAGTTACAGAAGTGTTGGCATAGGCTGACAAAATATAGATTGGTGTGAAAGAGCGATTATCTGAATTGCTGTAATCCAGCCCAAGACTTGTTCTGAATTTCAGATTTTTAATCGGTTCGACAACCATATAGATATCTCCCAGTAAACGCTGGCTGTTAGTCACATTCTGATTCGTTAATGCCATTAGCGCATATGGATTCGCTTCACCAGTATTCCAGGTAGATTTACTGTTATCATAAAAATTACCATTTTCATCATACATAGGAACAAAAGGACTTGTATTAAAGGCACCACGCAGCGAATTATTGTACTGGTTACCAACACCGATCCCTTTACTTTTAATATCACTATAAGTTAGATGCTGTCCGATTTTAATTATGTCTTTATAGAAATTATGTTCAGAATTGATTCTGAAATTGATTCTTTGATAATCAGACAATGATTTACCACCAACTATCCCTTCCTGCCCTGTGTAAGACAGGCCAGTCGAGTATACAGAAGCTTCAGAAGCTCCGGATGCACCAAACGCATAGTTTTGCGTTAATGCATTATCACTAAACATTTCATTCATCCAGTTAGTTCCCTCACCGAATGCAGCAATCTCCGCATTGGTAAAAACAGGTTGATTACCCATATTAATAGCAGACTCATTCATAATGGCAGCATACTGACTTGCATTCAATAGCTGTGCTTTTTTAGCAACGTTCTGGATCCCTGCATACGCATCGAAAGTAATTTGGCCAGACTGTCCGCGTTTTCCCTGACGGGTAGTAACCAGTACCACACCGTTTGCCGCCTGGGAACCATAAATTGCGGCGGATGCAGCATCCTTTAAGACGTCTATAGATTCGATATCTGCAGCGTTCAGATAGGTGATATCACCTGTCAGCACACCATCTACCACATACAGGGGGCCTGAATTACCGATAGTCCCTAAACCCCGTATCGTTACTTTCATACCATCTCCCGGCTGGCCGGAAGTCGATGCAATCTGGACACCGGGCGTTTGTCCCTGTAAACCTTGCAGCGCATTGGTAGTACTCTGCCGTTGCAGTGTCTCTCCCTTAACTTGAACAGTAGCACCAGTTACCAGCTTTTTCTGCTGCACACCGTATCCGACAACAACAACCTCATTCAAGTCTTGATTTTCTTCAGTCAATTTAATACTAACAGATCCGCTGGCGGGCACCTGCAATTCTTTTTGCGCATAGCCAATTGAGCTGATCTGAAGTATATCTCCCGTCTTTGCGCTTAGGGAAAAACTTCCGGAACTATCCGTTCCTGTTCCAGAAGCGGTTCCTTTGACTTTGACAACGGCGCCGGGAATTGGCTGTCCGTCACCGCTTCCTGTTACCTTTCCGGTAACCTGCCTTTGCTGTGCGACCGCACCGGTCGTACAGACCAATAAAATCAACAGTGGCAGCAGCAGTAAATACAACTTGTCCGGAACCCGTCCATTTGTAAGGGTAAAATTTAAGTTCATATATGGTTTATTTAATTTGGTTTTTGGATAGTATTGCTTTTTTGCCGGTATATTTAAGCGTCTGAGCAGATTTATGGTCCTGCTGATCAGCAGCCACATTCATTCCTGGAGAAACGAAAACTACCTTAAATGTGCGGCTCTTCATCATGCCAGGGAATTCTCCTTTCCGGTCTGCAACCGTTAGTTTACCTGTAGATTCCTGGTAGCTGAAGTCGATTTGTGAGAAAGCTCCTTTTTCGTAGTTATAATTAGTACCCTCATCCTCATATAAAGAAAACACAGCATCTTTACCCGTGTATACCAGGATAGTGAGTGGATCTGCTTTTTTCTCGGCTGTATATTGCAGGTCCGGACCAGTTGGTAAAATAGATCCCTCTTTAATATACAATGGCATCCGTTCATAAGGTGCGTCTGCCTGAATATCCTGACCTCCTTTTAAAAATTGTCCAGTATAGAAATCATACCAACCCTGTCCTGAAGGTAGATATACCTTTCTTTTAGTGGCTTTATATTCCAGTACAGGACTCACCAGTACCGATGGACCAAACATAAATGCATCATTCAGGTTGGCCGCTTTCATATCATTTGGAAAATCCATCATCAGTCCACGCATTATGGTATAATCCTGATGGTAACTTTGCCCGGCAAGTGAATAGATATATGGCATTAACCTATACCGGAGTTTATTGTAATACAACATACTCCGGTAAGCCGGATGACCTTCTGGTGCTATATTATAAATCTCACGAAATGGATATTGCCCATGCGAACGGAACAATGGAACAAATGCACCGAACTGGAACCAGCGGGTGTTCAATTCACGCCATTCCTCCTGATCTGCTGTATTCGGCTGTTCATAGCGTTTTTCAACAGAGAAACCACCAATATCCATTGTCCAGTAAGGCATTCCGGAAAGAGAGAAATTAACACCCGCGCTGATCTGGGCTTTCATATCCTCCCATCTGGAGGCGATATCACCACTCCAGGCGGCAGCAGCATAGCGCTGTAGACCAGCATAGGCAGATCGTGTCAGAATAAAAACCCTGTCATTAGGATTCACCGCTCTCTGCCCCTCATAAACACCTTTGGCATTCACTAAAGGAAATGCATTAAAATAAGTAGTTGAAGAGCCCGCATAAGTAGGGTTCATTAAATCTTTACGGATTTCCACCGGTAGATTAGAATGCATATCCGGTTCTGTCGCGTCCATCCACCAGGCATCAATACCCTTGCTGTACAGCCGTTTATTCATCAAATTCCAAAAGGCTGTCCTGGCTTCAGGATTAAATGCATCATAAAAAGTATTACCATATCCGTTGCCGATCCAGTCTTTTCTACCGTCAGCAATATTTCTGCGGTACAGGAAATTTTGTGAATCCATTTGCGCATAGGTATCATGGCCACTGTTAAATTTTGGCCATACAGAGATCATCAGATTTACATGTTGTGCATGCAGATCTTTAATCATTTGCTCTGGCGCTTTAAATCTGGCGGGATCAAATTCCTGGCTTCCCCATTCCGGTTCTTTCCAGTAGGACCAGTCAAGCACAATATTATCCAGCGGAATTTTCCGGTCTCTAAATTCCTTAACTGTCTGTTGTATATCCTGTTGTGTTTTATAGCGTTCGCGGCTCTGCCAAAATCCCATTGCCCATTTCGGCATTAATACGGCCTTACCCGTAACCTGTCGATACCCGCTAATTACCTGGTCTGCATTATTCCCCTGAATAAAGTAATAATCAACTGCATTCCCTGATTCAGATTGCAGGCCAAAAGTATTCTTCAGATTTTCCGGAACAGGAGGCAAACAGGTTAGTCCCAGATAGGATTCACCACCGTCGGGTATCCACTCCATTTTAAACTTTACTTTTTTATTTTTCTCCAGAGGAAGATCGATAGTTGACGAACCTGAATTCCAGGCCTGGCGCCAATAATCTGCCACCAGCTTATCGTCAAACCACACTTTGATATACCCCGCATATTTTAGCTGAAGCTGATAAAGCCCTTCGAGATCACTTTCGAGTAAACCCTCATAGGTAACGACTGCGTCGGCCATAATAATTTCCTTTGGCCATTTATGCTGGTCTGTTAGCCAGTTCATAGATATTTCAGAGACCGGTGCAGTTAATAATACCTTTTCCGGGTTTTTACGCGAAGTATAGGTTGCAGTAATCCAGCCTTCTTGTTTACCCGAAAATAATCTCAATGTGCTAAGCGGTTCATAATCTCTTATATCTCCAGCACGGGTAATTGAATAGTTGTCCCAAAGAAGACCGTAACCTTTGTTACTAACGACAAACGGCACCGCGATATCTGTATTATACTGAATAAGGTCTACCCGACGGCCGCGGTAGTTCATCATACTTTGCTGATGCTGTCCTAAGCCATAATAGGCTTCCTGATCAGCAGCATTAAAAAGCTGGGTTATCTGATAAGAGGATTCACCGTTAAATACCTTAGGCACCATTGCCGCCCCCATCTGCTGGCTTTGTTCGAGTAACAATTTACCTGCATCGTCATGAAAAGAAATTAATCCATTCTCTAATGACACATTAACATTTACAGCTCCGGTAGCCAGGCGAACCTGACCGTTTTCCTCTTTCACGGTGAATTTTTGGCCGGTATTTTTTTTCCATACGGCCATCAGACTAGGCTTGGTGTTAAACACCGGCCCACTGATTTGGGTTACATGAATAATTTGATCATTGACAGGTTCAAGACGGATCTTTTTGATACCTGAATAAGAATTCCTGATGTCAATTTCTACACCGGTTCCGGTTCTTACGAAGTTTTTACTTTCTTGTCCGCTTACATGAGTATATAAGCATACAGCACAGATAAAGATTACGGAGTTTACCCTAATTTTACGCATAGCACATCTACAGTTTATATTTGGTTGTTTTGATGGCTAATGTATCAGTAAGAATATCCCGAAAGGGCATTCAAATGATAACAATTAGGTATTCAAATGTTAACAAAACCAACCTGATAGTAATGTAAAAGGCATTATTCGCTGTCCTGGCCTGCATATACCGAAGGAAGCGTACCGAATTCCTGTTTAAAATATTTACTAAATTGTTTAGGGTTACTAAAGCCAACAGCATAGGCAATTTCCGCAATTGTCAGCTGTGATTTACGCAACAGGGGCTTAGATTTGAGTAGTCTGTAAAAACGAATATATTCCAGTGGAGAACGGCCTGTAAGCGGCAGAATTTTTTTGTATAAACCTACCCTGCTCATATTCATATCTGCACTCAACTGATCTACAGTATAATTTGAGTCCTGCAGATTTTTCTCCAGATGCATTCCGATCTGACGAATGAATTTATCATCTACAGACTCAATCTCCGCATCGGCGGGTTTCAATTCCACCTGTTTGAGATAAGTTTTCCGGGAGATCTCCTGCTGACTCAACAAGTTTTTTATTTTAGACAGTAGGATTTCGAAATTAAACGGCTTGGTCATATAATCATTTGCACCCGTATCCAAGCCTGTTAACTGCTGGTCTTCTGTACTCAACGCAGTTAAAAGGATTACAGGCAAATGTGTTGTCCGTTTGTCTGCACGGATTTTACGGCAAAGATCAATGCCGTTCATTTCTGGCATACTTACGTCACTAACCACCAAATCAGGATGAATTGAAATAATCTTCTGCCAGCCTTCCAGCCCATTTCCCGCCTCTGCGATCTGAAAATACTCCTGTAAATTATCTTTCAGGTAAAACCGGAAATCTTCATTATCCTCAATAAGTATCACAACCGGTTTTTTATTCTTCCTGTTAATGTCGGCGATAATGACGGGTGTCTCCCGCGAGATTTCGATACGTTCAGATGCAGAAGAGAAGCGTTGTGTTATTGGACTGCCATCAAGTTCCTGTGTAAATTTGAATATGACTGTGAATATACTTCCCTGATCAATTGTGCTCTCTACCTCAATTGTACCTCCATGCAGTCTAACAAATTCACGGGTAATCGCTAAACCAATACCGCTCCCCTGGTTAACCATAGAATGAGGTACATCATCCTGAAAAAACCGTTCAAATATTCTGTTTTGTTTTTCAGCGGAAATACCAATGCCAGTGTCGGTTATTTTCAAAACTACCGTAAACTCATTCCCCTGTAATGGCTTCACCTCCAGATCAACCTGAACCACCCCATCTTGTGGTGTAAACTTAAAAGCATTGGATAGGAGGTTGAAGACAATTCTCTCCATTTTATCCTGGTCAAAAGAAGTTATCAGTTCATTGCCGTTTGTCTGAAAACTGAGCGAGATATGCTTACCCTCTGCCACATCGCTAAAGGAATAAACCAGTTCTCTGATAAACCCAATTAAATCTGCCTTTCGGGTTTGTAGTTTGAGCTCACTTACCTCCATCTTTCTGAAATCCAGTAACTGATTGACTAAATTCAGCAAACGTTTACCGTTGCGTAAAATCATTTGAAGCTGTGGTTTCTCTCGCTCATCTGCCTGCCGGATGAGCTTATCCATCGGTGTAATAATCAAGGAAAGAGGTGTTCTGAATTCATGACTGACATTGGTTAAAAATTTAATTTTAAGCAAGTCAAGATCGTGTATCCTTTTAGCCTGCTGTCTTTCCTGCTCCAGCAAATAGGCCCTCTTTATTTTTTGTATTCCCCGGTGACGGATAAACAGTAACGTCCCTGCAAATGCGCAGCAGTAAATAAAATAAGCGGCAGGTGTACGCCAGAAAGGCGGCAAAATCCGGACAGGTAGACGGATCTCATTTTTAACCCATTCCCCACCAGCATTTGTCGATCGTACTTTAAATACATATTCTCCCGGATCTATATTGGTATAAGTTGCTATTCTGCTACCCGCCTGCTGATCCTGCCATAAATCATCAAAACCTTCCAGCATATACTGATACCGGATCTTGCTGGGACTAAAGTAATTTAATGCAGCAAAACTCAGGGCAAAGTTGTTCTGGTCATAATGTAGTTCGAGCTTTTGAATATTATTAATTGCAGATTTCAGGATGATATTTCCACCGTCCGGTTCCCCGATTTCGATATCGCGATTGGCTAGCTGTAATCCGGTCAGTACAATCTGAGGCGTCGTCTGATCACTCAGAATTTGCTCGGGTTTGAACAAATTAAATCCATTTGCCCCGCCAAATAAGATTTCTCCGGCCCTGGTCTTAAATCCGGCGTTAGCATTAAAAGCACTCCCCTGTAATCCATCATGCTCATCAAAACGGCGAAAAGAGTAATTAAAATCACCCTGCCCGTCGGGTTTAATCAATACATTAAATAAACCCTTCGCGGTACTAATCCATAAGTTTCCAGAATTGTCTTCTATAATCTTCAGCGTGGCCTGTTCGGTCAGGCCATTTTTAGAATCGAAATTACGAATATGCCCGTTTACAGGATTAATGCGGCTAATACCATCACGTGTGGCCACCCAGATAAAACCCCGGCTGTCCTCCATCAGGTCGTATACGATATTGTTAATGAGCGCGTAGTTTTTTTTATCCTTACTGTCGTAGTGTCTGAATTTCCCACTTTTACTGCGCACATCAATCCCCTCAGAAGTACCAATCCAGAGATTTCCCTTTTTATCTTCCAGCAGACAGGAAATAAAATCAGAACGTATACTATTTTTCACTCCTGCTTTTATATGACTGAACTTGTCGGTGCTGCGATCTAGTTTATCTAAACCGCCACTTAAAGTAGCAACCCATAAATTATCGTCTCCATCTTCTAATATATCCCAGACCCGGTCATCGGTGAGACTGCCGGGTACACCCTGCTGATGCTTATAATTTCTAAATTTCTTACCGTCAAAGCTGTCCAGCCCACCGAAATAAGTACCTATCCAAAGGACTTGCTGCCGATCTATGTATAAACTAACAATGATATCGTTACTCAGACTGTTAGCATTACCCGATTCGTGCTTATACCGTTTGAATTTCCCGGTTTTGCGATTGAAATTAAAAAGGCCCCCTCCATTGGTGCCAATCCAGAGATTGCCCGACTGGTCTTCAGCAAATCTGTTTACATCTTCGTAAGTAAGCCCGTCAGGAGCATCCTGGTGCCGGTAAAGTGGAAATTTCAGTATTTTTTCATGATAAAAACTGATTCCTTTTTTGAAAGTACCCAACCAGATAATACCCGTGTCGTCGCGGTACATGCTCAATACACTGTTTTGTCCGATACTTTTAGGATCATTTTCTTTGTTGACCAGATAACGGATTTTAAAACTCTTCTGATCAATCAGGTTTATCCCACCATGATCAGTGGCAATCCAGATTAGGCCGTTATTGTCTTCCAGGATATGATTAATCAGATTGTTATTTAATCCTCCCGGCCCTTTATTAATAAATTTCTTTTCGCCGGTTTTGGTATTATAATACTGGATGCCATCCTGCTTATTCAGTGTATAAATCCACAGACCTCCTTTTTTATCTGCAAACATCCTGTAATCTTTGGAAAAACCAGTTAAAGGTTGTTTAAACTGCAGAATTTGTTCTACAACCTTACCTGTTCCAGGATCCAGCTTTTGTATCGTTTTATCTTCATGAATAGTCCAGACCCAACCGGTATCGTCATTAAAAAGGGCGACAACCGGCGTTTTTAAAAAACCAGCTCCAACCTTATTTTTCCCTTGCAGACTGAATACCTGCTTGGTAGCAGTGGTATATTTATAAAGACCTTCAACACCGGCATTGAACCAGAAATTACCTTTGGAATCTTTTACTGCATCAGATATATTGCTGACTGAAATTCCTATCCTTTTAAAAAACGGTTTGACATCCCTGCTAAATGTCTCAGTAACCGGGTCATAAATACTTGGCCCACCTCTGGTTTCCAGATAAAGCATGCCGAATGGCAATTCAAATATCCTGGTAATAAAATCGTCTGTTATAGATGTACTATCTCTTGGATCATGTTTAAACACCTTTACAGAATAACCGTCGAATCTGTTAAGTCCGGCCAGAGTTCCAAACCACATCCAACCTTTTTCATCTTTGAGAATTGCGTTAACCTGGTTATGTGAAAGACCTCTTGATATATCCAGCGTAGAAAATTGGATCTGCTCCTGCTGTGCCAAAACAGGAAAACAAGTCAATGATGCTAAAATTACAGATAATAAAAACCGGAGATACATTGTTCACAAGATAATAAATATTTCCATTCTCAAAATTTGACATGTTGTGTTTTCCAGGATTGTTATACCTTTACAGCTATCCCGTAAAAAGGACAGAAGTTCCGGGATAATCAGGAGCTTCTCAATTCAATATATATGGCAATCGTTAGCAGAAAAGAAGAAAAAATCAAGACCGTACTTGATGAGCTTCCAGAAAATTTCACAGATAAACAATTCGTAGAAACATTTATCAAACAATACTCAAGAGATTGGGGAAAGATTAAAGCGCAGTATTTAAAACAAGCACAGGATAAGGAAGAAGGCACAGTCATTACTATGCCTAAGCCAGATTTATATCTGTTAAGTCTGCTTAAAACTTATAGGGACCGTCAACAATCCTAATCTAATATGGGCTATAAAGTAGAGAAGTTTGAGATCATCGATGGTAAAAAGACTTTACCCGTAGCGATCCATACATTGACCGAAGATGACCAGACAAGCCATGCTGTCTCTATAGATGGATTTGAAAATTTTGAAATCAGTAAAAATCAGCAAGAAGAATGGATAGCTGAACCTGCTGGCATCATTAGTCAGGTATTATTTGATCAGATTATCCGTCTGTGGACAAAACAATAAGCCTGGCCCGTATTTATAATATCCTGTAAAAAAGAAAGCCTGAATTTATAAAATTCAGGCTTTCTTTTTTATGTCTATCCGCCTTTGATCCAGGCGACGATATCATTAATAAAAGTTTCTGAGACACTCGACGGTGAATCGTACTGACGAAGGTCGCCTTTCTCCACCTGAGAACTGAGCAAATGGTTCAGGTCAGGATACAATTTGAGCGTCGCATTTTTCTTTTTATCTAATGCGGCCTTCCAAATTTCATAATCCTTAACACCGACCTGAAAATCCTGTTCGCCTTGAATAACAAGAATGCGTTTGTTTAATTTCTGAGCTGCTTCAACCTGATTATATTGATTCAGATCTACCCAATAGGAAGCCGGCAGCCCAAGTATCACTGAATCTGCTTTAAGCTGACCGAGTTGGTTTATTCTCCCCTGTTCTAAAGCTTTAAGTGCAAAATCAAGCTGCGCTTTGGTCTGTGCGGTAGTGTCTTTCGAATGATCATACAAATACTGGTTTTGCTCTATAAGAATGTCAACCATCTTTCTTGCCGGCGCTGCTGCAAGAATAATCCCCTTGGTTTCAGGAACCAGGGCTGCGATTCTTGGCGCCAGCATTCCTCCAAGACTGTGCCCTAATATATAAACTTGTTTTTTATCTACACCTGGTGTCTGCAAGGCAATTTTCAGAGCCGCGGCTGCGTCATCTATAGTTTCTTCCTTCACCGTAAATACGCCAGAAAACTCTCCGGCATAAACCATAGTACGTTTTACATAACGGATGCTGGCAATTCCTTTGGCAGCTAGTCCGGCAGCAAGATCTTTAAAAGGTTTATTAGGACCCATAGTTTCATCCATATCCGACGGTCCCGAACCATGTACAAGTACGACGATCGGAAAATTAGTTCCTTCTGCCGGCACTGTTAATACCGCTGCAAGTTCATGGCCCGGCGTATTAACACTAATGTTTTTCTCCGTGTATAATGCAGGATTAGCATAGGCAGGATTCAGATATACAGCAGCGTTTGATTTAGGCTGGAGAAAAAAGCCAACCATTTTTTCCTCTTTATTATAAGCGAGCAAAAAAGCCTGTGTGGCACGGGCAAACTTCGCCTCAACAGTAACCGTAAAGTACTCCCCTTCAGTCTTACTTTTCACCGGATCTGCAAGTTCAAACTCACCCAGATTAGTTCTAAGATCGGACCATAACTTTTGTAATTCTTCGATTTTCACTTTATCCTTCAGCGTCGGATCAAAATAGTTCTGAGCATCAGTAAACTTACCTTCCTCGAGTAGTTTAAAAAAATCCTCTGAACGGTTAAATAGTGCAAACATGCCCTGGGCGAGCACACCTGTACCTGATAAAAGCATCAGCAGGAGCAACGTAATTTTTTTCATGAATTGGTTTAGGTTAAAATCAAAGCTAATAATTTCATCGAATAAAGTACAGCTTTTGCGTTTGGAAAAGGTTTAGTCCTAAGTTGAGAGGTTATTGAGACAGTATTGAAAGGGTGTTGAGTGGGTAATTTAGCCATTCAATACCCTTTCAACACCGACTCAACACCGACTCAACAGCATCTCAACTAAAACCGATATCCGATCAAACTTAGAAAACTGATTCACGGAATTTATTATCTTAGCTAATTAAGCAATTGAAACCTTATAACTACATTTCACGTATGCGCCTTACCTTATTTTTGATCACGCTCCTTTGTACAATTAGTACGACCTTATTAGCCCAAACTATCAAACAGCATTCCGGCTGGCTGTTTCTAATGAATAACACCAAAATAAACGACAAATGGGGTGCCTATATGGATGTCCAGTTACGCTCAGCAGATCAATTCGACCGCGTTAGAAACCTGATGTTCCGTCCGGGTGTCACCTATGATATCAACAAAAAAAGTCAGCTTACTTTGGGTTACTTGCTGAATGAAACGTTTAACCCCTCTTCCTCTGGAATCGGAACTTTAACCGAACATAGAATTTGGGAACAATACATCTATAAGCATAAAGTCAGTACGGCAAACTTTAGCCATCGGTTCAGATTAGAACAACGTTTTATAGAACGCGCAAATAATGAAGATTTATTTGCACAGCGCTTCAGATATTTCTTCAGGATAATTTTACCACTTCAAAAAGACAAACAAAACTTTAATAAAGGACCTTTCGCTGCCATACAGAATGAAGTATTCTTAAACATTCAGCATAAAAGTGAATTAAATGGATATGTATTCGACCAAAATAGAGCTTATCTGGCAGCTGGTTACAGATTCAGTCCAAAACTGGATATAGAATTAGGTTATATGAATCAGTCGTCCAAAGGTGCAAGTCGTAATACCATGAATAACATTGCTCAACTAGCAGTATACACACGCTTTTAAACCAGAAATATGAAGAGTGCCTGGTTAAGTTCCAAACATACGTTACTACTAATTCTGTTCACCTCTGCCCTGCTGAGCTCCACTTATTCTACAGGACAGACAAACAATAGGCCCGATCTTCAAAAATTCTACGATCAGTACCAGGGTAAGGGCTCTTTTATTTTGTACGATCAGAAAAACGAGAAATACACCATATACAATGAAAGTCAACGCAACACACCATTTACACCTGCATCGACATTTAAAATATGCAATTCATTAATCTCATTGGAAGAAGGTGTAATCGAAAATGAAAATGTTGTCCTTGAATGGGATAAAAAACCGAGACAAAATCGGGAATGGAATGCAGATACAGACATGAAAAATGCTTTCAAAAATTCTACTGTTTGGTTTTATCAGGAATTAGCTAAACGTGTCGGAGAAAAACGTATGCAATATTGGCTTCAGAAGGTTGCATATGGTAACGGAGATATTTCAGGCGGAATAGATGGCTTTTGGCTATGGGGTGGATTACGTATTTCGCCTCTACAGCAAATCGGATTCTTAAAAAAACTAAATGACAATGATCTGCCCTTCTCCTCCCGCAGTATGGATATTGTGAAGCATAATGATCGTCCAGGAGCATTCAGGTTCCACAGTCAGAGCAAAGACGGGTTCAGGTAAACAGAATGAGCAGTATGTTGGATGGTACGTTGGCTATATTACAACTGCAGACAATGTTTATTATTTTTCAAATTGCGTCCAATCAAAAGACAAGGTTCCAAACTTCGGACCGGCTCGTACAGAGATAGCTTACAATATTTTAAATGAATTGGGAGTATTGAAAATATAAAACATTAAAACTGATCAGACGGAGAAAACACAATCCCATTATTGCACTCAGCGCATAAGATCTTATAATCAATTAGAATAATTTCACCGTTTAGCTATCTTTGCTAAAAATAACATCTAAAAATAATGAGCGAAATTAAACAATACCCTGTTCTGAAACATATTGTAAACGTGATCAAAAATGCGATAGCGGATTCCAAAGTTGACGAGCAGTCAGAAAGTGTATCAATTATCAAAGACGGGAACGATTCAATTCATGTAAAGCAATTATTTGATGATACCGATAAAATCGCCTCCATTTTTATTACCGATAAAAAAGAAATCTTATATAGCGAGGATTTATTAGAGACACTGGAAGATATTGCCCAGACTGCTAAATCTGATGCTAACCTGAAGAAAGCTTTAGAAGCTACAAAAATCATTGTAAATGACCTGAGCCTTCAGACTGAATTTATCTTACAGGAAGTTAAAGCTGCATTTGATGAATTAAGCGACAGCTATGAATTCGGAAAAACGACAGAAAAAAATATAGAAGAGTTTTCTGCCAGCTATAAATTTGGTGATAACAAATTCGATATCACAGTTGTAAATAATGCAGATGCAATTAAGCTCGAAGCTAAGATTGACAGCGCAGTTAAACCTGCTGTCAAAAAAACAATTGAGGCTGATGTCGACAAAATTGGAAAAGCTTTAAATAACTCCTTTAAACAGGGAAAAATGTGATCACCTTAGAGCTGGGTGATCACATTTTTAAAGTCTTTCTAATGGGACTAATCTTTATTTTGATTGGTTCAATTGTTTCAATTTATCTTCTATCATTTTTTTATGCTTATTCGCTTCTTCTTTCACAATTTTTTCAATTTCCAAATTGCTTAGCTGCTCTCCGTATTTTCTCACATAAACGATTTCACCGGAGCTATTTTTTACTGTAAATTCAAATAAGCCAAATTCAAAAGTGATTTTTGATTGATAGTCAAATTCACCATTCGGCATCTTAAATACCTTATAATCATATATGAAGGCAATAAATGCTAAAAATTCCGTGATTTTTTCACGGGCCTCAAGATATACTTCATATTTACCAACTCTCGCCCAGCTTGGTAGATGAACCATTAATGCGGAGCTAATATAAAAACGGTCAAATTTTTCCGCGGAATTTAAAAAGGCTTTGAAAACAGCATCGAGAGATCCGTCATAAATTTCCAGAATAGATTCCTTGGATTTACTTATTTTGGCTTCATTACTAATTGATTTTATTCTCTGCTCTAGTAGGGCAATTTCTTTTTCAAAATCATCTGGTTCTTCAATACTGTGACCTTCGGCTCCAGCAATCATTATCTCTAAAGAGAGGATTAGATTTTTTGCAATGTAATTGATAAAAGACTCAATTATACCGCTATCTGCTTGCCTTAAAGCAGAAAAATAATTTTCTTTGTCCTCTGTCTTGATGATAACTGGGGGATACCCATATTGCATGAGTATAAAGTTCATTAAAATTCTGGCTGTTCGCCCATTTCCGTCATCGAATGGATGAATTCTTATAAACTTATAATGAAACTCCGCTGCAAATAGTATTGGATTTAAGTCGTCGGAGATAGATTTTTCTCTATACCAATCCATTAAATCATTCATTAATGCGGCAGTTTCTTCCGGAGAGGCAAATCTAAATATCTCACCAGTTTTGGTGAGTACATGATTTGGACTTGTTTTATATTTACCAACTTGAACAGCACGTTTTGTAGGCAAGCCACTGGGAGTAATTGCATCAACCACATATGATTCCTTAAACAATAAAACACGAAGTTCTCTGATAAAATTCTCATTCAGCGGATATTCTCTATGAATTATATCTGAAATCCATTTTATAGCTTCATTATGTCTTGTTATTTCGATATGATCTTGTAAAGGCTTGCCTTGAGCAGTAATTCCAAATAGCAATAAGGCCTTTGTCTCCCCATAGGTAAGCATATTACCTTCTATTTTATTAGAGTGATAATTCCAATCTAATCGGAATTTTTCCATAATTCTAGCTTCCGTTTCAGGGCTTATGGGACGTAATTCATTTAATTTTTTCTTAAGATCTAGAACGGATTCAATCAAAGTCATGCTACAAATTTCGCTGATAACCCAAAACTAACTTAAATGAAAGATTAACACGATAATTGTATTGAATCAAATTTGAATCAAATTATTGGTATGTGCGGATAATTTTAGAATAATTAGAGAGTAGAAGAAAGCTTGAGGAGGCAGAAACAGTTTTACAAAAGGTCCTAAAAAAAAGAAAGGGGTGTTCCATCCAGACACATCCCTATTCTAACCAAATATAAACCTGTATGAACGGGTTTTCCTTTATAGCTTTTGCGTCGGTGAACGACTTGCAGAAAGCTTATTATTTCTTGTTTTGTAATACAAATATACAACCCATTTCAATAGTGTACAAATTACACTATGATTTTTTTAACAAAAAACATTTCTATGACTTTTCTTAGTTAAGAAGCCGCTCTTCATTTCCCTTTAAATCATTGTTTTAGCCTATTTCAAAGGCCTTTTCGATTCTTTCTGCAGTTTGAATAAAATTTAGCACTTCTTGCTCCGAACCGGTAAAAGATCCGACAGATTCCATTTTTAAGCTTGCCATTGCTGCTCCGAATTCTGCAGCGAACTTTGGAGAAGCGCCTTTTTCCCGCTGAAAAAGATAACCTGCGATGTACGTGTCTCCACAACCGGTAGCATCTACTTCCTGTGCCGGTTTGAAAGCACAGATCTCGTCAATCCGATTATCACAATAAACTACCGATCCAAGACTGGCACTGGTAATTACAATTTCCTTTACACCAAGTTCTGCTAATTGCGCTATTCCTTCACGAACCGTCGTACAGCCGGTCAGAACTTTTAATTCAGATTCATCGGCTTTTAAAGTATGGACCAGGCTTAAGGCTTCTCTGCTTCCCTCCCATTCTGCAGGACAAACTTGCTGGTTCTCCACCTTTCTGAGGTATCCTTGAACATCTATGGATACTTTGCTTTTTGCCGCCAGAACCTTTAAGAGTTCCAGGGGGATATCGTTGGCCAGCAATGGTCCAAGGTGAAAGATCCCGGCATCGATGTCCGAAAGCTGCTCTGCACGGAACGGATCGGCCTGAGCCAATACCCGCTGGCTTCTATCATCAGGATGACCTGCGTAAATATTTTCGAAATATAAAGTCTGTTTACTTGGAAACACATGCACCTGAATACCCAGCCCACGAAGCTCATTTACATAAGACATCTCAGATTCCGCTACAGAGGTCACAAGACCATAATTCAACTGGAAACCAGAAAGCGCATGAGAAAAATAATAAGAAGTTCCGCCAGCCATATACTGATCAGAAACAGGGCTGATAATGTGATCCTGAGTAAGATGCCCTACACAGCAGATTTGATAAGAAACCGGGGTCATAAAAATAATTTTGAACGGTAAATATAAACAATCGGATTTTAGCGCCCTCTAAACGCGTTAATTTAGCCTTGACGGAAAAGTTCGAAACTATACTGTGCACTGCTCCAGAAATCATCCAGTGCAGTTATCCTGGGCTTAAAAAAAGATATTAAAGCCGGCCAGTCTGCTTTATTTAATACGCTAACACCGGTTAGAGTCTGACTAATGAGGCTTACTGTTTTCCCATACTCGTCTGTATGGTGGAGTTGCCATTCCCAAACATCACCTGTGCTGGCAGCAAGTAATTTTGAGAAAGTGCGGAACTGCTCCATCATCAGTTCCTGAATACCGGGATCGGGATGTGCCATTTCTATAGCGATCACCGCCTCGCGCTGATCTGCCTGCATCCTGAAATGCAGATGTTTAAATCCGGTTTTATAATTGACCCAATTAATTTTCAACCCATCAGCAGAGAGCTGAGGTGCGATATACTGACCAAAAATAGTCCAGAATTCTTGTTTCAACTGGGCGGTCTGAGCTTTCGAATACATATATACTATATTTTTATAATGCCACCGGCATGTATCATTTTTAACATTTTAATCATTCGTATTTAATTTATCGGTTTTTTTGTCGTATTATTTTAAACAAAAAGGTAATTTCGGCCCTTCAATCATTGTTTTTGAAAAATTGCGGTTACACCGCAGCAGGTTACAACACACAAAAAATGAAAAACACAACGAACCGAAAACAGGATGCCCTGGATTATCATTCACAGGGACGGCCAGGTAAAATAGAAGTTATTCCTTCCAAACCCACGAATTCTCAGCGTGATTTAGCATTAGCTTATTCTCCTGGAGTAGCAGAGCCATGTATGGAAATCTACAGAACTCCGGAAGATGTTTACAAATATACAGCTAAAGGTAATCTGGTCGCAGTAATCAGTAACGGAACTGCAGTTTTAGGATTAGGCAATATCGGCCCGGCAGCGAGTAAACCAGTAATGGAAGGAAAAGGTCTGCTATTTAAGATCTTTGCAGATATTGATGTTTTCGATTTAGAGATCAATGCAACTACTGTTGATGAATTTGTGAACGTAGTTAAAGCACTTGAGCCCACTTTTGGTGGTGTGAATCTGGAAGATATTGGCGCTCCAATGTGTTTTGAGATTGAGCGCAGGCTTAAAGAAGAAATGAATATCCCCGTAATGCATGATGATCAGCATGGTACTGCAATTATTACCAGTGCCGCATTATTAAATGCTTGTCAGCTGCAGAACAAGAAATTAGAAAAAATCAAGTTAGTAGTAAGTGGCGCGGGCGCTGCTGCAGTTTCCTGTATCAAATTATACCTGAAATTAGGTGTGAAAAAGGAGAACATGCTTGTTTTCGATAAAGACGGTATTGTAAACAGCTCACGTACAGATCTTGATCCGATCCGTATGGAGTTTGCAACGCCAAGAACTGATGTAAATACGTTGGAAGAAGCGATGAAAGGTGCAGATGTATTCCTTGGGCTTTCCGCAGCAGACGTTCTTTCAGCCGACATGGTTAAGTCTATGGCTAAAAATCCGATCGTGTTTGCATTGGCAAATCCGAATCCTGAAATTAACTATGACCTGGCTGTTTCTGTCAGAAAAGATATTATCATGGCGACCGGAAGATCAGACTTCCCAAACCAGGTAAATAACGTTTTAGGCTTCCCTTATATCTTTAGAGGTGCTTTAGATGTACGTGCTACAACGATTAACGAAGAAATGAAAATCGCTGCTGTTAAAGCGATTGCAGATCTGACTAAATTACCTGTACCTGAAATTGTCAACCTGGCTTATAAAGCAAAGAATTTCAAATTCGGAAAAGATTATATCATTCCTAAGCCAATGGACTCCCGCTTAATGAGTGTTGTTTCTTCAGCAGTAGCTAAAGCAGCAATAGATTCCGGTGTGGCCAGAAAAGAAATCACTAACTGGGATGCTTATCATGAAGAACTGCAGGTGAGACTGGGTGCAGATGATAAACTCCTTAGAAATATAGCTTCAAAAGCTAAATCGGCACCGAAACGTGTGGTATTTGCAGAAGCAGATAATTACAAAATATTAAAAGCTGCCCAGATTGTAAAAGATGAAGGTATCGCTACTCCTATCCTGTTAGGAAACGTAAACCGTATCCAGCAGATTATTATTGACCATGAAATTGACCTGGATCAGGTTGAAATTATTGATCCTTGGCAGGGAACTGAAGATTCAGAACAATTTGCGAACCACCTGTACGAAAGACGTAAACGCAGAGGTGTTACTTTATATGAAGCACGCAAACTGGTCCGCGACAGAAATTATTATGGCGCAAGTATGGTAGAGTTTGGTAAAGCTGACGCTCTGATTTCGGGTTTAACAAAAAACTACAAATCAACTTTAAAGCCATCTTTACAAGTAATCGGTACAAAGCAAGGGGTTAAGAAAATTGCGGGCATGTACATGATGCTGACTAAAAAAGGTCCGGTATTTATGGGAGATACTACCGTTAACCCCGATCCTACCGCACAGGACCTGGTAGATATTACAGGCCTTATCCATGAAAGTATCAAAGGATTTAATATTATGCCACGCGTTGCACTGCTTTCTTACTCTAACTTTGGTGGTAATTCCGGACCTGTTCCTGAGAAAATGAGAATTGCAACTGCTTTACTGAAAGAACAGTATCCTGATATGATCGTTGATGGTGAAATGCAAGGTAACTTTGCGATGAACTCAGAATTACTGAAGGATAACTATCCATTCTCGACGCTATGTGGAAGCCCGGCTAATACGCTGATTTTCCCTAATCTGGAGTCGGGTAACATTGCTTATAAATTATTACAGGAACTAGGTAATGTAGAAGCTGTAGGTCCTATTTTATTAGGATTGAACAAGCCAGTGCATGTTTTACAGATGGACAGTTCTGTAAGGGAAATTGTGAATATGGTTACTATTGCTGTTGTAGACGCACAATAGGCAAAATATATCAGTTAAAAGCGAAAGGCGGCCTGTTAAATTACAGGCCGCCTTTCGCTTTATATATTACGCAGCATTATTCTTTGCCGGCAAAAAGGTCACTGCTCAGGTAACGGTCACCGCGGTCACATGCAATGAACACAATAAGCCCCGATTCGAGTTCTTCGGCCAGCTCCAGCGCACAATGTAATGCCCCACCCGAACTCATTCCTGCGAATATACCCTCTTTACGCGCCATTTCACGTGCACGACGTGTCGCATTTTCCTCAGAAACGTCCATTACACGATCTACTCTGGAAGCATCATATATTTTAGGCAGATAGGCTTCCGGCCATCTTCTGATTCCCGGAATGGATGATTCGGGAGTCGGCTGACAGCCAACGATCTGAATAGCGGAATTCTGTTCTTTCAGGTACATTGAATTTCCCATAATACTCCCTGTGGTTCCCATAGAACTTACAAAATGGGTAATTTGATTTGCGGTATCGCGCCAGATCTCCGGTCCCGTGCTTTTATAATGCGCTAAATAATTGTCTGGATTTGCGAATTGGTTTAACAGGAAATACCCATCCTTAGTACCCTTTTCTTCAGCATAGTCCCGGCAGACTTCGATACTTTCAAGTAAAGTAACCTTCGCACCGAATGCCTCCATGGTTTGAGTACGTTCAGCAGTTGAATTTGAAGGCATTACCAATTCAATTTCCAGTCCGAAAATACCGGCTATCATAGCTAAAGCAATACCTGTATTTCCACTGGTTGCTTCGATAAGTTTAGTTTTTTGATCTACTTCTCCCCGGTCCATAGCACTCCGGATCATATTTAATGCTGCGCGATCTTTTACACTGCCGCCAGGATTATTACCTTCCAGTTTCGCAAAGATCTGCACATTTGCATTTGGATTCATCTGCCGGATCTCCACCAAGGGCGTGTTCCCTATACAGTCAATTATACTTCCCATTCGTTCTGGTTTATTGTTTTGATATTACTTTCATTGCGGATTGATGATAAACCGTAGAGCCCGGCGGAATACTTTTTGTAAGCCACACATTTCCGCCTATGATACTTCTTTCTCCTATATGGGTATCACCACCTAGTATGGTTGCCCCGGAATAGATAATAACATGATCATTTATAGTCGGATGTCGTTTAGTGTTGGCCATATATTTCTCGACGCTGAGCGCGCCAAGGGTAACCCCCTGGTACAACTTAACATAGTTCCCAATAATTGTAGTCTCTCCTATCACAATACCTGTACCATGGTCTATAAAAAGGTATTCACCTATTTGCGCACCCGGATGAATGTCTATTCCAGTTTCACCATGTGCAAATTCCGTTAGGATTCTGGGAACGAGCGGTATGCCGAGAGTCAACAGATAATGTGCAATCCTGTAAATTGCCGTGGCCAGAAAGCCTGGATAACTCCTGATGATCTCAAACTCATTTTTTGCTGCAGGATCACCATTTAAAGTTGCGGTGATATCTGTTCTCATTTTCCTGTAAAGTTCCGGAAGTTCCAGATAGAAGTTTTTACAGATATCCTCGTTGCTACAGTCTTCACAGGCTTTTGTGGCTTCCAGTAACCGCAGCAAATTCTTTTCAGAATCTGCAAAAAAACGCCTGATCTCATTGAGTGAATAGTCGGGTGAGCTTAATCTTTCCGGAAAAAGGACATTGAGTAAGCGGGTTGCCCAAGCCGAGATCTCGTTGTTTGCGGGAACAGGGTCTATAGCCTGCTGCCTGGAAAACAATGCTTTATAAAATTCTTCGTTCATTTTTATATTTTAGCAGGAGCGATCAGGAATTCGATGCCGGTTCATTGATCACATGGATCTCTGTTTTAGCACCCGCCATTTGAATTTCATTAACTTCCAGTGTCTCTTTGATTAATTGAAAATTGCTGTGATACGCAGCCCAGAACACATCATTTTTACTCCATGTCCGGATCAGCAGTACAATAGCATTATCTTCTAAAGAGGAAACTAGTACTGTCGGTGCAGGAGTTTTTAAAATACGGCTGTCCAGCTCCAGAATATCCAGGACAATCTTTCTGACCGTATCAATATTTGTATTATAAGATAGTTTGACCTTATATTCGGCTTGCCTGATCTCGTTATCAGTAGTATTATTAATTACAGAATTTGCCAGAGGACCGTTCGGCGCATAGATAGTAGTTCCATTTCCGGCCTTTAAGGTCGTATAAAGGATATCAATTTTCATAACCAAACCAGAAACATTATTACTGGAAGTAATCTGGTGGCCAATCCGGAACGGCTTGAAGAGCAAAATCAAGACACCGCCAGCAAAATTTGAAAGGCTTCCCTGCAAAGCCAATCCCACTGCCAGTCCCGCTGCGCCAAGCAATGCTACAAATGAACTGGTCTGAATACCAATCATGGAAGCACAAGAAATTACTAGCAGCACATAAAAAACGACCTTAATCATGCTAAGCAGAAATTCGCCTAGTGTGACGTCTACCCTGTTTTTATGAAAACGACTTTGAATGATAGTACCGAGCTTTTTGATTAACCATAAACCAACCAACAAGGTGACAATTGCCATTAAAAGGTCCGGGATCTTACTTATGGCGAGCTCCAGAAAATGACTGGTAACTAATTCTATCTTATTCATGATCTAAATATACATTTCTAATTATTTTTTTTCTAAAATTCCCAGGCACTATGATAGTTTTCATGCTTTTCCGCAAAACTGACAAGATCAGCATAAAATGAAGACCTGGCCAGCGTGGCACTATCACCAATCATGACCAATTTCATTTTTGCCCTGGTCATTGCAACATTCATTCTCCGGGTATCATTTAAAAACCCAATTACACCAGTTGAATTGCTTCTGCAAAGGCTGATATATACAAGATCCCTTTCCTGGCCCTGAAAACTATCTACTGTATTAACGGTAATATTTGAAGTGTATTTCTGCAGTTCCAAGCTGGATTGCACTTCTGCTTCCAGCAGTCGTGCCTGTTCCTTATAGGGAGATATTACTCCGATAGAGGGAAAATTTTCGCTACATCCAAATTCTTCCAGGCGCAGCACCATCTCAGTTAAACGCCTAATCAGGAAAGCAGCCTCCTCCGGATTTACGATACTACTGCCCTCACTTTTCTCTTCAAATCCACACCCGGCCGTATCTATAAACTGAAAAGGTTTTTCCTCCGGCATAATCAATCGCTTAGCGACACTCTCATGAGCTTTCAGCCTGTTTTGATAGAATGATAAAGAGGAATAGGCCATTATCTGTTCGTGCATCCGGTACTGAACTTCGAGCAGACTGACCGCTTCAGGATGAAGAGCGACGCATTTTTCCAATAACGTTTTACTCAAAGCAGAAGCAGTTCCACCCTGGGCCTTAATTGTTGGTGGAAGCTGACAATGATCTCCAGCCAAAATCAACTTCCCGGCTTTTAAAATCGGAATCCAGCAAGCTGGCTCCAGTGCCTGCCCCGCTTCATCGATCACTACAGTTTTATATCTGCGGTCGCGAACCATGTATTGCTGCGCACCCACCAGTGTTGCAGTAATCACCTGATTTTTGTCCAGCAGGTCATCAACCATATATTGTTCAGTCTTTCCTACTTCTTTATTTATTTTGGCAGCCTCGTTAAACAAAGCTTTTCGTTGCTCTTGTTCTGCCCGGCCAAAATTTCTTTTATACTTATGCGCCATTTTCTTATACTCCGCCGCCTGTTTACGGAGTTCTTTCATCAGCTTCATACTACTGTGCTGAGATAGCTGTCCATCCAGTGTTATAGTATTAAGCCTGGAACTGATCCTGGCCGGATTGCCTATTCTTAACACTTTAACACCTGCTGCATCGAGCTTTTCACTAAGCAGATCAACTGCTGTATTACTCGGAGCTACAACCAGAATCTGGCCCTCATCCTGATTTAACAAAGCCTGAATAGCAGCCACCAAAGTCGTCGTTTTACCGGTGCCCGGAGGCCCATGAATGATCGATAATTGTGCAGCACCCAAAATTTTATTTACCGCTTCCTGTTGAGAAGCATTCAGCGCATCACTGTCAAAGGCATTACCACCATTATGAAATACAGGTTTTTGTTCACCTGTCAGCACCTGGATTAGTTTTGACTCACCGGCAATTGCTTCTTTGGACGCCTGTTTAAGCGCATCTTCCATAGCCTGATAACTATTCTGGTCAAAAAGCAGGTCTACGCCAAGCTTTCCGTCATTACACCAGTCAGGAAGTTCATCTGTACGCAGAGAGATTTTGATCATATTGCCACTTTGATGTGCTACAATACCTTCCAGACGATCTTCTTTGGGATTATGATTTGAAAATATAGCTACTGAACTACCAAAACGTAATTGGTGGCTAATATACTGATGTGTAGTCCGTTCCATTTCAATAGTCAGATAATCACCTCTGCCGGTTTCCGTTCCCCTAATTGCAACCGGATACCAGGTTAGCCCATTTTCTCTTCTTTCCGCTGCAGAGGCCGAAGCTGTAAGCTGCATATAAGCCCGCTGATCGGCTTCCTTCTCTATCTTTAATAAGGCTGTCAGTTGATTAAAATATTCCATTTGTGCAAAGATAGCTTTAAAAGAATTCCGGATTTAAGCAGTACCTCTTCAATTATCAGGATGACGTAAAAATCAAATACAATGAAATGCCGGATGGTCTAATTAGCCTATATTTCGGGCAGACACTGCCAACCATGAAAGTATACAAAGAAATTGTTGCACAAGCCAGGGAGCTGACATCTTCGGGCATCACAGAACAGGAAACCATATTATGGAAACTATTGTGCTACGCAGCAAAGATGCCATTGAGAAAAAACCAGGAAGAGCTGATCAACCGGGCGGCACAGATTACACTTCAGGCGCCCGACACCTATTTTTCAGGCGGAATCCTCCCTTTTAATGTTTTTAAATGGGGCAGCGGATCCAAACTAATTCTGATTACACATGGATGGAGCTCTAAAGCAGCAGACTTCAGTTCTCTGATTACAGCTTTAACAGCAATTGAGAATGCGACTGTAGTCGCTTTCGATGCACCTGGAAACGGAAGTTCGCCTGGAGAGTTATCTAATTTAATCTTATATACTGAAGCACTGCAGGCAATTTACCGGGAATTTGGAAATCCGGATATCGTAATCGGGCATTCTTTAGGTGCAATGGCCAATATGATGTCACTTGAACAGGCAGATATTAAGCCGGAGTTACTGATCAGTATTGCACCGGTCATTAATCTTAAAGCTTTATTCAATAACATGATGGAGGCTGTCGATGTACCTGTTAAGATCAGGGAGAACTTTTTCGAAAGGTTTTTTGAAAGATTTAAAGTACCTGCCAGTGCATATGATCTGACTAGTTATACTTTATCTGCCGCTTCAAAAGACCATTGGATAGCGTATGATGACCAGGATGCGGTAGTGAATACCGACTTTTTAATTGAGTTCTTAAAACTTCATCCTGCGATAGAAATAACTCTTTATTCAGGCACAGGACACGAAAAATTAATCCGCCGGGAAGAGCTCCTTCAAGAATTGATGCAGCGGATCCGGCGGATTGTATAAATATAATTATGGGTTTCTCGGAACGCCTTTGTATGCGCCTGCGCTCACACTGTCGGTACCCCGGTCATTTCTGTACGAATGTGAGCTGTCTGCTTCACTAACTGGTAAAGTATCTGCATGAATTGAATCGGTATATGAGTCTGACATACCTGTACCAGTTGAATCTGCTAAAGAATCTGATTTCCCTCCGCCACATGCAGCTAGCAGGAATACACTGAAAGCAATACTCATGATTTTCAATAAATTTTTCATAGTTATCTGTTTATATTTAAAATATAAAGCAGGTACCAGGTACCCGCTTTAACCTGATTTATTCTATTTCTCTTGTTTGTTTGTGTAACAAGCTATATTTTGAATAGTTTTATTTTTTTTACAAATACATAACCTATCTAACCAGAACCAAATGAAAAATAAAGTGAAGTCGGCCGTAGTTTTTGCAGGAATTAATTTCTTCGGATTAATGGCTCTTGCACAGCAAAGCACCAAACCTCCCGCGCCTTATGGCGCTATACCTTCAGAAAGGCAACTAAAATGGCATGAAACCGAAATGTATTGCCTGATCCATTTTACACCCACCACGTTTCAGAATAAAGAATGGGGTTATGGAGACGCCGACCCTGCTATATTTAACCCTGCTCAGTTTGATGCCGGCCAGATCATAGCTGCTGCTGCTGGTGGTGGATTTAAAGGTATTGTGATGGTTGCCAAGCACCACGATGGTTTTGCTCTCTGGCCAACTAAAACTGCAGCATACAATATCAGCGAAAGCCCATGGCGTTCAGGAAAAGGAGATATGGTACGTGAATTTCAGCAGGCAGCGCAAAAAAACAGCATGAAATTTGGTATTTATTGTTCTCCGTGGGACAGGAATAACCCCGCTTACGGCACCCCGGAATATATCACTATATACAGAGATCAGCTAAAAGAATTATATAGCAATTACGGTCCTTTATTTATGAGCTGGCATGATGGTGCCAATGGTGGGGACGGTTATTATGGCGGAAGAAAAGAAGTTAAAAAAGTAGATCAGTCTGTTTATTATGACTGGATGAATACCTGGGCTATTACCAGGAAGCTTCAGCCCGGGGCAAGTATATTCAGCGATATAGGTCCGGATGTCCGTTGGGTAGGTAATGAAAAAGGAATGGCTCCGGAGACAGCCTGGTCAACAATAGATCTTAAGGGTAAAGATGGGAAAACTCCTATGCCGGGGTATATGGACGATGAGAATTTGGGCAGCGGAACCCGCAACGGAAAGCAATGGTTACCATTTGAAGGGGACGTTCCTTTAAGACCTGGCTGGTTCTATCATCCTGAGCAGGACGGACAGGTTAAAACTGTTGCGCAACTCTTTGAAATTTACTGCAGCTCTGTAGGCCGGGGTGGCTCACTGGATCTTGGCCTTTCACCAAACACAGATGGTCTGCTGCACGCAAACGATGTGGCGGCACTCAAAGATTTCGGAGCCTACCTAAAACAAGTTTTCGCTGAGAACGTAGCAAAAAACGCTAAAATAACAGCTTCTAACGTACGAGGTAAACAAAAGGCATTTGACACTCAGAATTTGCAGGACAATGACCGCTATAGTTACTGGGCAACCGATGACCAGGTACACCAAGCGAGTTTGGTCTTGGATCTTCCAGCTGAAAAACCTATTAATCTGATTCAGATCAGGGAAAATATTAAACTTGGCCAGCGCGTAGACAGCATAAAATTAGAGAACTATATCGCGGGCGAATGGAAAACAATAGGAAAACCCACGAGTATCGGTGCTAACCGCCTGATCAGACTACCGGAAACAATAACAGCTAAAAAACTTAGATTAACCATTTTCGCCCCCGTATCCCCTGCTTTGAGTGAGGTCGGTTTATATCTTGCGCCAGAAATTAAAACAAATGCTATCGCAAAGGTTATGTCAGCCTATGCCAAAAATGACTGGAAAATTATAAGCCCGGTATCATCAGATGATCTTAAAAAAGCAATTGATCAACTGGCCGAAACCAGCGCAGCAGTAACCGGTACCAATGAACTGATTTTAGATATGGGCTACCCGCATTTAATTTCAGCTTTCGGCTATTTACCAGCCCAGGATGAACAAACAGCAGGAAGAATAGAAAAATTTGAATACCTGTATAGTGAGGACGGAAAACAATGGATACCAGCAGCCTCAGGCGAGTTCTCTAATATCAAAGCTAACCCCATCCTTCAGCGTACAACCCTGAAAGCGCCGGTAACAGCCAGATTTGTTATGCTCAGGGCAATCGGGGTAACAGGTGGCGGACAAGGTTTCCGCCTGGCTGAGATTGAGGTATTCCAGTAAGATCCAAATTTGGCGGTGTACAGCAGGAATTGACATCCAGATGGTCTATTCCTGCTGTACACCGCTTATCTTAGCTCTTCAAATGATGGAACAACTTAAGTCAAAAATATATAAAAATGAATTCACTGCATCCTTTCCGGGAGATCACAGTGGAAACGTAATGCCAAGGCAGACTCCTGGAATGTTGTACAGTGATACAACTCCTACACCGGTATCTGCTCCGGTTCTGCTGGCCTGGTCCGAAGAGCTTGCCGCAGAACTGAAAATCGCAGCACCTGATGAAACCGACATACTTATTGTGTCTGGAAATCAGCTAAACCCGTCAATGGTTCCTTATGCAGCCTGCTATGCTGGGCATCAGTTCGGAAACTGGGCAGGACAACTCGGCGATGGCAGGGCAATTACATTGGGAGAATGGGAAAAACCTGATGGAGAAAGTATAGAACTGCAACTTAAAGGCGCCGGCCCGACACCTTACTCCAGAAGAGGTGACGGAAGAGCTGTTTTAAGGTCCTCAGTGAGAGAATACCTTATGAGTGAGGCTATGTATCATCTAGGTGTCCCTACAACCCGTGCCCTTTCCCTCGTCCGTACTGGCGACCAGGTCATGCGGGATCTTTTTTATGATGGGCATCCTGCACCAGAACCCGGTGCTATTGTACTCCGCGCAGCACCTTCCTTTCTACGTTTCGGTAATTTTGAATTGCTGGCTGCCAGACAGGACAAAGAACTTCTGCAGCAGTTAACCGATTGGACAATAAGCCGCTACTACCCGCATCTGCAGGGAACAAGAGAAGAAAAAATATTAAACCTGTTTTCAGAAATCCTGGAAAGAACAGCGACAATGATCGTAGAATGGCTGAGAGTCGGTTTTGTACATGGTGTGATGAATACAGATAACATGTCAATCCTTGGTCTTACTATAGATTTCGGCCCTTTTTCATTTCTCGACGATTTCGATCCCGACTTCACCCCTAATACAACTGACCTTCCTGGCAGAAGGTATGCATTTGGTGCACAGCATACAATCGGATACTGGAACCTGGGCTGTCTTGCGGCTGCATTCTCTCCCCTTCTGGAATCTACAGACGAACTGTCAGCAAGGCTGGAAAAATATAAAGGTATCTACCTGGATAAGTATTATGCGATGATGGCTGGTAAGTTAGGTTTTGATCAGCTGAAGCCGGGCGACCAGCAACTGATCGATCAGCTGGAACAGTTACTGGGGCAGATCAAACCGGATATGACCATATTCTATACCTTATTGGAGAAACTACCGACAGCATTACAGGATCCAGATGCTCTTGTGGAATATCTTAGCCCCTCTCTCTATGATCTCATTGCCCCCGAAACCAGCAAAGCATTCTGGCTCATCATTAAACGTTATCAGGAAAGACTGCAGCTGAATTCCATTTCTGATGAGCAGCGGATCCAGCAAATGGAAGCGGTGAATCCAAAGTTTATCTTGAGAAACTACCTGTTATACGAGGCCATCGCAGATCTGGAAAAAGGAAACAACGAAAAGTTCAGCAGGCTTCAGCAAGCTATAAAGAAACCGTACCAGGATCTTTTCCCGGAGCTGAATATACGCAGACCTGTATGGGCAGCTACACAACCAGGCAGTTCGACATTATCCTGCAGTTCCTGAGAAACCTAGATCCCGCAGGTAAAATGAAAGAGCGCCTGCGATTCTTATTTTATAATTTAAAAAATATTTTGTGTTTATATAACCAATAACATAGTGCCCATTCTGCCAGCAAGGCAGACAATGCAGAAACCAGCGTTGTTATTTTAATTGACAGACCCGTGAGTGAATGGATCATAGAGCCTGTAAAAATGGCTATGGTTCCATTTACCCATTGCAGACCAACTGTTTCGAAAAAAATATAAATGAATATCGCGTTCATTCCGATGACCGTGCAGATCCAGGCATACTTCATTTGTTTCTTGACATCTACCAGCCAATAAGTTACAGCCAGCATGATCAGAACCCAGCCGCCTGATGCAAGAACAAAAGAGCTAGTGCTTATTCTTTTAATGATCGGCGTAATATCCAGCAGATCAAGGCTAAATCCAACAATAAGTGCAATACAGCCTGTAAACATCAAAGTCCGGATCTTGTACAGACTCGGATGATCGGAAACTAAAAGTTTGCCCGCAAGTACCCCCCAGATGGTATGCGCAGCGGTCGGGATGATATTAATGGCAACCCAGCCATCTGTATTAATCTTACCCATTAAAATCATATCCAGCCAGGCACCGAAATTATGGTTTTCTAGAAAGGGATGGTCAAAACCAGGTACCTGTACGTAACGGTATAATACTTCGGTTAACAGTAACAACCCCAAAGAAAATAAAATCTGGAATTTGTAGGATTGGTTAATCACAAGATAAGCCAGTATACTGGTAAAAGCCAGCTGAGTTAAAACGTTCCAGAGTTCCCAAACTGGTTTCCCGGCGTAAACACAGTGCAAACCAACCCCAAATAGAAATAGTTTGAAACTCCTTAACAAAACATGTCTAAAGTTCATTTTCCAGGTAACTCCCTTTTTAAGTTTACTGCTATAAGAGATGTACATAGCAGCTCCGGCAATAAACATAAACGAGGGCTGTACTAAATCCCAGAAATGCAAACCATGCCAGGGATGATGGAAAAACTGTTCCACGATAAGTGCAAATGGCTGCACAAGATTAAGTTTTTCAAAGGCCACAAATACTAAACAGCTCTCAGCACAAAGCAGGATCATAATTAGTCCACGCATTACATCAAGGGATATAACTCTCCCGGCCGGCATCTGATTTTCTGTAATTTTCATAAGTTTCCTTAAAAATTAACAAGCTTTTTATTCACATCTCAATAAAAACCCAGGCTGCCAGCTACCGAGCGCATACCTGGCACCTAGTGTAACAGACCAGTCGTAATACTCAAATCGTGGTTGTTGGACAGGATAATATTGTAACTACCAATATTAATAATTTAATTTGGATAAACAGGTGTATTCTGCCTTTGCGCAGGGCAAACACAAATAGCGATGTTTAAAAGAAAATTGCAAGTTAAAATAAAGAAAATACTTGATTGAGATCAGCCTCTTATTTATAGAAATTTAATTCGTTATTAGCTCATTTTGAGCTTTTTCTGAATATCAGTCACGTAACCTTTGAACTTTTTATCTGTATCGATCAGATCTTCTACCGTCTGACAAGCATAAATCACTGTCGAGTGGTCTCTTCCACCATAAAAAGCACCGATGCTTTTTAGCGAAGATTTCGTCATGCTTTTCGAAAGATACATTGAGATCTGTCTCGCCTGTACGATTTCACGTTTACGGGTAGCAGATTTAACCATCTCCACCGGAACTTCAAAATATTCACAAACCAGTTTCTGGATATAATCCATAGAAATCTCTTTATTGGTATTTTTGATGAAGTTTTTCAGCATTGACTTCGCCAGTGCCAGATCAATATCTTTTTTATTTAATGTAGACTGTGCAAGCAGTGAAACCATTGCCCCTTCCAGCTCTCTTACATTATTGTCAATGTTATGTGCGACATATTCTACAACCTCAGTAGGCAGCTCTATTCCGTCTGCATACATTTTTTTACGCAGGATAGCTACTCTTGTTTCCAGATCAGGAATTTGAAGATCTGCTGATAAACCCCACTTAAATCTACTCAATAACCGTTCTTCAAGACCAGAAAGATCTTTGGGAGCTTTATCTGAAGTAATAATAATTTGTTTACCACTCTGGTGCAGGTGGTTGAAAATATGGAAGAAAATATCCTGTGTTTTTTCTTTACCTGCGAAATTATGTACATCATCCATGATGATAACGTCCATCGCCTGATAAAAATTAACAAAGTCGTTAATCGTATTATTCTTTAATGATTCTACAAACTGCTGACAGAACTTCTCGCAGGATACATAAATCACGAGTTTATCTGGTAGGGTCCTTCTTATTTCATTACCAATCGCCTGGACAAGGTGAGTTTTACCTAAACCTACAGCGCCGTAAATCATTAGTGGATTAAATGAGGTTGCTCCCGGTTTTGCCGCTACAGCGAATCCTGCCGAACGTGCCAGCCGATTACAGTCACCTTCAACATATCCTTCAAAAGTATAATTTGAATTCAACTGAGGGTCGACATTCAGTTTTTTAAGTCCTGGAATAATAAACGGATTTTTAATGTCTTTATTAATAGATACCGGGACAGGCATAGATTGCATTTTAGAAGCTCCCCCATTACCATTAGAAGGCATGCTTGTTGTATAAGGAGATCCCGTATTTGAAGATTTATCGACAACTATATTATATTCCAGACGACCTTCTTCACCAAGCTGCTGTTTAACTGTCTTACGAAGCAGTCCAACATAATGCTCTTCAAGCCATTCATAGAAAAATAAACTCGGCACCTGTACGGTTAATACACTGCCTTCCAGTTTCATTGCGGTAATAGGTTCGAACCAAGTTTTAAAACTTTGGGCCGGAATATTATCCTTTATAATCTGGAGACAGTTATTCCATACTTCAGTACAAGTTTTATGCATAGTTCAAATAAATTTGTTTGTCGGGTCTTAAAAAAACGGACGTACGGTGCGTCGTTTAGGGATGCGAAGATCACAAAAAATACCAACAAAAAAACATAAAAACTGAGCTATTTTGTAAGTCGTTAACAGGCAAACAAATACAGTATAGAAATTCGAGGTTTTTGTGGATAAGTTATCAACATTGAAAAATAGCTGTGAATAACTCCGAATTTTGAAGACTCCATTCATACTGGCATTCTATTAAAAATCGTGCGTGTTTTAATAAGTTTTCACCGTTTTAAAAATAGGTAATTTAACACACCTGACCAAATGTCATTCTTTTTAACTTCAAATAAGACGAGTAAATTACTGATTTTTAGTTGCATATAATTAATAAATACATTGGTTGAATTCAAATCTCATTCTCATTGGGAATTATCTGGCTAAATATATGCTCCAGGGAGCACTACATATCTCGATCTTAAAATTTCAAAAACCAGATTTATTACATCTGGTAAAGGTTTTAAACAAAATTCACAATCAGGTTTATTAAAACGTATAATTAATGAAATACAACGTTTAAAAATGTTGCATTTGCGCTTCATAGCCCAGGTTCAGCACGTGTCTTGCAGACAAGCCGAAAACAAGGTCTTTTATTGATTTTTATTAAAACATTTCATTCCGGTTCCGGTTAATAGGAACACATACCAACAACACATCGAATATGGAAAATAAACAGCAGATTATAAGCGACCTTCAAGGTCTGATAGCAATTTTAAACGATGGTAAAGAAGGTTACCAATCCGCGAGCGAAGCCACCGACAAAATTGAATTACAAGGTGTATTTCTCAAATATGCTGCGCAGCGTGCCGCCTATGCAGAGCAATTAAAAACCCATATCCTTACACATGGAGGAGAGTCTGAAAATGAAAGCGGAGGTATCCTTGGTGCCCTGCACAGAACATGGATAGACATTAAGCAGGCACTAAGCAGTAAAGAAGATACAGCGATCCTTGAGGCCGTGGTTACCGGAGAAAAAGCGGCACTGGAGAAATATGACGATGTAATTAAAGACCGTCAGGATCATGTCGACCATTTGCCTTTACTTCAGGAACAACGTACCGGCATTCTGGATGCACTTAAAGAGATAGAGACGTTACTCATCCAGCGCAATGCTTAAACGAGCACAAAACAGCTTATTCAAACGTAAAATCAATAAACGAGAAAAGCCTGTAAATTCATTACAGGCTTTTCTTGTTATTTTATCTGGTTGGATTAAGAAACCAGTCCAGGAATCTCTACTACTTCATTTACATCTTTGTCGTAATCTATACCGGCAACATCGAATCCGAATAACTTCAGGAAGTCTTTTTTATAACCTGCAAGGTCACCTAACTCAGGAAGAGTTTCGGTGGTAGCTTCTATCCAAAGCGCCGAAACCTGGTCCTGAATATCCTGACGCATTTCCAGATCGTCTATACGAATCCTTCCTTTATCATCTACGGCAACATCTGATCCGGTAAACAGTCTTTGGCTGTATAAACGCTGTATCTGCTCAATACACCCTTCATGTACCCCTTCTGCTTTCATCACTTTATAGAGCAACGAAATATAAAGCGGAATTATAGGTATAGCTGAACTGGCCTGTGTAACCAGACCTTTATTTACGGACACATAGGCATTTCCACCAATCTCTTTCAACTGATCAGCGATTTTAAATGCAGTTGCTTCCAGATGATCTTTAGCACGGCCGATGGTTCCTTTACGGTAAACTGCTTCGGTTAAAGATGGACCGATATAAGAGTAAGCAACTGTTGTTGCACCCGGAGCCAGTAAATCTGCTTCTTTAAGCGCATCAATCCAGAAAGCCCAGTCTTCTCCACCCATTACTGCAACTGTATTTTCTATCTCTTCTTCATTTGCAGGCTGAATAGAAATTTCAGAAACGATTCCAGTATGGAAGTCTACTGTTTTATTACTAAATACCTGACCAATTGGTTTCAATACAGAACTATGTACAACCCCTGTGTTAGGGTGAACTCTTTTTGGTGAAGCAAGACTGTAAATAATTAAGTCTATCTGACCAAGATCGGCTTTAATAAGGTCTATCGTTTGTTTTTTGATTTCATCAGAGAAGGCATCTCCATTAATACTTTTAGCGTATAAACCGGCTTCGTGGGCCTTTTTTTCAAATGCCGCAGTATTATACCAGCCTGGTGAAGCGGTTTTACCCGGAGCAGGTGGTTTTTCGAAATACACGCCAATTGTGGATGCCTCAGATCCAAAAGCACTTGTAATTCTGGAAGAAAGTCCAAAACCTGTAGATGCGCCGATTACAAGTACCCTTTTCGGGCCGGCGATATCTCCTTTTGATTTAACGTAATTGATTTGATTGACAACGTTTTGTTCGCATCCTTCAGGATGCGCAGTCAGGCAGATAAATCCACGTATTCTTGGTGCAATAATCATAAATCTTGTTTTAAAGAGGTCTAAAATAGGTATTCTTTTTTTATTTCGTCTGTTTTGGAATTTCTTTCAGCACATTCTGCAGGTAAGACCAGAATTTCTGTACAGAAGAAATCTGTACTCTTTCATCCGGTGAATGTGCACCGCGAATGGTCGGACCAAAAGAAATCATATCCATTTCCGGAAAATGACCACCGAGGATACCGCATTCCAAACCTGCATGACAAGCCTCAACTTTAGGCGCTTTACCAAAATTCTGCTCATACAAATTAGTCATTAATCTAAGAATATCGGAATCAGCATCTGGCTTCCAACCGGGATAATCCCCAGATTGACTAACCACTGCACCAATACTTTCAAATGCCGCCCTGACAGCTGCCGATACATCATCTTTAGTACTCTCCACACTACTTCTCTGCAGTGATTTCGTGATAAATTCGCCGTCCTTCAGAATTACCCTGGCCAGATTACTGGATGCTTCTACTAAACCATCAATATCTGGGCTCATTCTAAAAACACCATTCGGAACCGCGTAGAGTGCATTTAAAATCTGATTGGTATCCCTAAGGCTGAAAACCTGTTCCGGAGATATAGTTTGGCTGGCAACAATCTGCAAAGATGTTTCGATTGCCTGATATTCTGTTTTTAATTTCAGCGCGTAAGCTTCAATAAAATCAAGTGCCTGTGCTAATGAAGATGCCGGCAAAATAAAAGTACCTGATGCTTCTCTGGGAATCGCGTTCCTCAGACTTCCGCCATCCAATACTGACAACTGCAAAGGAAATTGTAGAGATACCGCTTTAATGAGACGGGTAATCAATTTGTTCGCATTGGCCCGTCCTTTATGGATATCCATACCGGAGTGCCCGCCGGTCAGACCGGAAATTTTAACTTCAAGGGCTATGTATCCTGTTGGAGAAACCTCCGTCTGAAGGGTTAGAATTGTGTTGGTATCAATGCCACCCGCACATCCGATAGTCAGTTCATCATCTTCTTCTGTATCGAGATTTAACAAGATTTTGCCTGTAAAATTAACCGGATCCAGATGCTTTGCACCGGTCATTCCGGTCTCTTCGTCTATAGTGAACATGGCTTCCAGGGCAGGGTGAGCAATATCTTTCGCTGCAAGCAGTCCCATTATTGCAGCCACGCCAATACCATTATCGGCACCCAGTGTGGTCCCTTCTGCTTTTACCCAGTCACCATCAACATACATCTTTATTCCGTCATGCTCAAAGTCAAAGACAGTATCGCTGTTCTTTTGATGGACCATGTCCAGATGAGACTGCAAAATAACCGTCTTTCTATCTTCCATACCCGGAGTTGCAGGTTTAAGAATTATAACGTTTCCAGTTTTATCTGTTCTGGTGTCCAGTCCTAATGATCGACCAAATTCCTGCATAAAAGCAATGACACGCTCCTCTTTTTTTGAAGCTCTGGGCACTGCGTTTAGCGCAGTGAAATGCTGCCAGATCTCCTGGGGCTCTAAATTTTTCAATTCCATAATCAGTTCGGATGGGAATCCCTGAGACAGGGTTTAATGTAAAATAATTTAAAAAGAAATGGCAAAACTAAGGATTATCAACCTATATCTTAGCAACTGTTTTACCCAAATACCAGAACAGATAACTAAAAAAGGGGGCTGCAATCACATCTGCGGTATAATGGATATGCTGCACCAGCAACAGAATACCGAGTACCAGAGCTGCCGTAAAAACAATATACTTTTCCCTTTTTCCTTCCAGGCAAAGACCGATAAGTACTATGGTGGCAGTATGCCCCGAGAAAAATAAATCTTTGGTAATCAAGTTATCACCATAAAATATAACAGAAAATGGATCACTCAGATGAATTAACCCCACCGGCGGATTGAGCGGTATCAGCGATATAGTAATCATCCTACCCAGACATAGAAAAATATATCCCCAGAGCGCAGTAATACACAACTTTGAGTTTTTCCTTATCCGCCAAATTAAATATCCGCTAACCGGATAAAGTATTAAAAAAATCAGTGGAGACACATCTATTGCAGGTATCGCACGCAGAACTGAATCATGTAAGATCAATCCGTTTCTGCCTTGTATAAATTGAAAAAAATCGTGTAAATAGAAAATAATGGCGGCCATGCAGAGCAAACCGGATACTAATTTCAAACGAAAAGCAGGAATGTCCCAGGCAAAGCGCCAGGCGGCTTGTTTAGATTGCATGTTATGTTGTGTGGTCAAAGATAATATTTGCTTAACATACAGTTTAAAATAGCCCATTAAAATGTGATTAAAAATGTCATTTTTATTGAAATTCAGTATATTGAGCACGATGAGACTAAAATTTATCGTTATTGCACCCCTGTTATTTCTGTTTATTCAATGCCAGCAGAAACCAGAAAATAAAGTAATCAGAGATACCAGCATTACACCTGTAAATGCGGTGACCAAACTTTATACAGACAGTCTGGATATGGAAAAATTTATCAGCAGCCAACAACTGGATGATAGCGCTGCAAACCGGATGCGAAACTTTTATAACAGCAGAAACTTCCAGTTCGCCTGGTTTTCCGAAAAAGGACTGGCCGAACAAACCAAAGTATTGTATGATCTGGATAAAAATTTTAGAAGTTCTAACGGCGATAGTAGTGTTACATTGAAAAACCTTCAGACCCGCATAGACCATCTGCTAACCATTGACACTGTAATCAAAAAGGCAGACACCAGTCTTACGCTACTGGAATTTAATCTGACCTCCCATTTCTTTAGCTTCATTACCGATGCCTATGCAGGCAAAGTAGATCCTGCAAAATTACAATGGTATATTCCGCGAAAAAAAATAGATGCGGTTGCAGTTCTGGATTCACTGGTTAAAAACAAAGGGAACGATACTAACGGAAATGCACCGTTAAACTCTTATTACGTGACTTTAAATAAAGAATTATCGCACTGGTCTGCCATTGCTAAAAAAGGTTCATGGCCGGATCTGGAATTCGCTGCTCTGCAAAAATTGAAACCAGGTGATTCTTCAGCAATAATAAGCACACTAAAAACCCGGCTTGCTGCTTTTGGGGCATTGGCTCCTACAGACTCCAGCGGCTTGTATACACTTGCGGTAGACACTGCATTACGTCTCGCACAACAGCAATTCGGGCAGCAGGTAACCGGCAAACTTACAGCCTCTCTGGTCAAATCACTTAACATACCGGTCAGAAAAAGAATCGAACAAATTCTAATTAACCTGGAAAGAATGCGCTGGGTGCCCGTTATGCCGGAAGGCAGGGTAATTCTGGTTAATATACCGGAATATAAACTGCACATATTTGAGGACCGCAAAGAAGTACTTAATATGGGCATTGTTGTAGGAAAAGAGGCGCACCAGACGGTTATTTTCAGCAATACACTTAAAAATATAGTATTCAGCCCATACTGGAACGTTCCACCGAGTATTGTTAAGGCCGAAATTCTTCCTGCCATCAATAGAAATAAAAATTACCTTGCCCAACATCAAATGGAAATATATGGTAAAAGCGGCGGTCTTCCACTTATCCGGCAGAAACCAGGCAGTACAAATTCTTTGGGCAGAGTAAAATTCCTTTTCCCTAATTCCTACAATATTTATCTTCACGATACACCTGCCAAGTCTCTTTTTACCGAACAGAAACGTGCCTTCAGTCATGGGTGTATTCGTTTATCACAGCCAAAAACACTCGCAGAATACCTTTTAGAAAACGACCCTTCCTGGACGAAAGAAAAAATCACAAAAGCGATGCAGCAATCTAAAGAAACCTGGGTTCAGGTGAAACAGCCCGTACCCGTATTCATCACCTATTTCACTGCCTGGGTAGACAAAAATGGCCTGCTTAACTTCAGGGATGATGTATACGGTCATGACTCCAAAATGGCCGCTTTGTTGTTTCCACAAACACCGGCGGCGCGAAAGGCCGTAGGTGCTGATGATTCGAAAATAAACCAATAGAATAAATAATTTATGAAGTTCTCCGGATTAATTACATCCCTGTTATTGCTTACTACTGCAGCATCTGCACAGTCTACTTTCATAAGCCTTGAAACTTCCAAAGGCGATATCCTTGTTAAACTTTACGATAAGACTCCGCTGCATAGAGATAATATGGTCAGCGGAATTCGCAAAGGCTGGTGGAAGTCTGCATTATTTAACAGGGTGATTAAAGATTTTGTGAGTCAGGCAGGCGAATTGGACGATCCTATTCTGGAACGGGAAAAACAGCATCCTGACCGAAAGCCAGAAAGGTTAAAATCTGAGTTGTTTCCGGAACTATATCATTTTAAAGGGGCATTAGGTGCCGGACGAGATGATAACGCACAAAAGGCGTCTTTTTTAAACCAGATTTACCTGGTAACCGGCAAAAAACAAACAGACATACAGTTAGATGAAATAGAATCAAAAAAAGGTTTCAAATATACCCCTGAACAACGAGAAACCTATAAATCTAAAGGAGGAATCCCCCGTCTGGATGGAGATTATACCATTTTCGGAGAAATTGTAAAAGGAATGGAAGTAGCCAACGAGATAAATCAGGTTAAAACAGACAAACATGATCTCCCGGAGGTTCCGGTAGTCATTAATGCCAGGGTATTAACCGCTAAAGCGGCAGCTAAGCTTTTGAATTAAGTAAGGCGTCAAATTCAGCTCTCTCCCCAGTTTCCAGTTCAGTAATATTTTCCATAATCGTTCTGATTTTACTCTTTTGATTGGATTGTAAAAGAACGTCAACCAGTGATACAACTGTTTTCTTTTGATCCAGGCTTAGATTGCTGAACAATTTGGGCCTGGCTTCATACATTGCTTTCAGGGTATCATGCAATAGCTTACGTTGTTTAGCACCGCTTGCTTTACCTTCCTGAGGTTTGATGACACCCTCGCTTTCATACCTGTCTATCAGTTTTCCAGAATTCTCCTTTAGAAAAATCTTTCTTTTAGCCACCAGGAGGTTATGTATTTCTTTACTAAGGTATCTGTATTCAGCAGAAGATTTAGATCTGTTATAAAGCTTAAACTGAGTCTCTACTTCCAGGTTGCTAAAATCAAAATCAGTGAAAAATTCGCTCTGAATATAGACACTGTGAAAATAATCGTCTGCTTTTTTATTCAATGAGGTATAATCTTTATAAAGCTCCTCCCCTTTTTCTGAAATATAATAAACTTTAGAAAGCTCCCTGTGCAAATTCTCTTTCCACTGAATAAATTTCACGCGGAACGATGTACGACTCTCATCGAAGGTGTAAATGATATCTTCGGCACGCTCGGCGACCTGATCTTCATAATCAAGTTTTTTACCGTTAATGCTAATGACAAATTTCTTTTTCTTGTTCAGTTCAAGAAACCAGCAAAATTCTGCCTTAAGAAAAGGAATGATTTCTTTTTCAAGGAGCGCCTCGCTTATCTTCAAATTGGTAAACCGAACTATAGTACCAGTCTGTGGGTGCAATGGAACTTCGACAGGGACAGCTTGATAATTATTAAGATTGGAACCATCAATACGGATTGTACCACTTTTAAGTTTATTAGCCAGCATGAAAGTAGTTTCCCATTCTGCCTGGCCCGCAAATTTAAAAAAGGTAAGACGCCCGACCCCATTTTTTCCGTGTAAAGCAGAACGATTTTTATGTACGGCAAGCTGGAGGGCTTTTTCAGATTCATAAAAATGATCAAATTTTGGCTTTAGCTGTTTGAAATTAATACCATATCCATTGTCGGTAATGGAGAGCGAATCAATAAATCCAAGACTATTAGCTGAATAATCTATATTAATCTGGTTTGCCTTCGCATCAAAACCATTCCATATATATTCTGCAACCGCTTGTTTTTCATTGTAGTTCCTAAGCACCTTTTGGATGCCACCAGAAGTAATGTGGACGTTATTAGCCATAAATCAGATTCCCTATAAACGCCGAAATTAAAGAAATAATTAGATTACAGGCGGCCTACCCGAAGAAAACATAGCCTTTAGATAGTTTTAAAGTACATTTCAGTTCTCTCTAATAAACTGATTAACTGTACCGTACAAAAGTAAAAAGAACGGTTTTCAGGGATGAAAAATATTTTTTTACAACATAGAATAATAAAATGAATGCAGAAGCGTCTATATATCTGAGAGCGTTAATTTAGAAAGCGGGGATAGGTCGGAGACTTATCTCCGCTTTTATTTTTCACGAATTATGACTAAGATCATTTTTTACACCTATCAGATGGAATTATATTTGGACTGATAATTTATTCAGTAGCGGGTGGATGCCGGCACATAATAATAGGGTTAGACCAACAGGTTCTGCCCTTTTATTATGTGCCGGCTTTTTTTATTTGAAAATTGGTACATGATTTGTCCATGAAAACTTAACACGAAGTTATTAATGACATAACCCAATCTTTATGAAAGAAGAGGAGTGTGTTCCTCTAAGCCCGATAAAAATGATTAAGCAAATTTATGTTGTAGAAGACGACCAGGATATTAGACAGATTATTGAATTTATTCTGGAAGAAGAAGGTTATCAAGTCACACTCTTTCCAGACGTCACTTCTTTTCAGGCAGTCATGGCAGATGACAGACCTGATCTTTACCTGCTAGACGTAATGCTGCCGGATGGAAACGGACTTGAGTTATGTCGTGAAATCAGGACTAATCAGAAAATAAAAGATATTCCCATTATTGTAATGTCTGCACATGCAAGGCCCGAAAATATCTTCGGACAATGTAGTGCAAATGATTTCATAAGTAAACCGTTCGATCTGAATGAGATTCTATACAAGATTAAGAAACAGATTACGCTGCATTAATCTTCTTATGATCTTCAAGGAGTTCGCCGACAAGCTGGTCTATCTGGGCGAATGTCACATTGGGCATACAAATAATATGGCACCACCCATCTTCCATCGCCAGCTGCCATTTCAACCGCACACGCTCGCCTGGAGCCGGCATATTTACCGTTATTGAGTTAGGGTTTCTCCAGGCTTCAATACCATTCTCCCTGAGCTGCTCTTCCGCATAAGCTGCCACTTTAAGACTATGCAGGGCACGTGCACGAAAGCCATCCTCTCCCAGCTTTTTGAGCGTGTACCATAGGAACAAAGGACTGTGTCCGTTTCGGGAGCCGGTAATCGTCGTATCCATGCTACCTGTGTATGAGACAGAACGGGCAATTCTATCCCTGTTATTTTTTTTCACTATGACTACACCGCAGGGAATTGGTGAACCAATGAACTTATGCCCGCTGATCGCAATGGAATCTGCCCCATCTGCAAAGTCAAAAGCCGGTCTTGGTTCAATGAAAGCACTGTAACTTCCCGATAACGCACCGTCAGCATGAATATAATAATGTTGAATCGCCAGATCCTGCAGTATGGCCTTAATCTTACGGACATCGTCTCTGGCTTCAGTCATTGTAGTGCCAATGTTCGCAAAAATGATAACAGGCATATGTCGGTTCATACGGATAGTATCCCGAAGATCTTCATAGTCTATCTCTCCGCTACGCTGTGTTCTGATAACAATATTCTGCATATTCAATAAGTGCAGGTTTTTCTGTACACTATAGTGCGTAGCCTGCGAAAAATAAACCATTCCTTTAGGATGAATTTCACGCGCCAGATACAAACCATATAAATTACCTTCCGATCCGCCGTTAGTCACATAGCCCCACCAATTATTTACGGGCGCACGAAAAAGTGCCGCGAAAAATTCCAGTACCTCAACCTCCAGTCCGCGCGTACCCACCTGATAGGTGGATTCTATAAAGGGGTCACCAAGGTTGTTTATCGGAAACTTCAGGAATTCAGCAAGTTCATCATAATTGAAATCTTTAGACACCGGATAGCCCAGCATTAGTTCTGCGTCTGCAGTTAATTTCTTTTTCAACTCAGCTAACTGAAGCATCTCAGCGTCCGGCAATTGACTCGTTCTCATAACAGGGTTGGTAAAAATATAATTCTGTAAATTAAGTCAATCACATTCAAAAAAACCACTATAAACATCATTTAAGAAAATATACATTATATTTACAGGATATACAGTAAATTTATACTGCTAAGGAATAGAAAAATAAAGAACACAGCAAAAAATGACTACCCCAGCTATTTTTGACAAAACTGATCATCAGATTTTAAAGGAATTACAGACGGATGCCCGCCTGAATGCTAAACAAATAGCCGGCAGAATCGGTCTCAGCCTTACGCCAACCTATGAAAGACTTAAAAAGATTGAACAATCCGGAGTCGTTCTGCGTTATGTAGCCGTCCTGGACAGAGATAAAATAGGTAAAGACATTGTAGCATTGATACAGGTTTCACTCCGATTGCATTCTAAAACGATGATTATAGATTTTGAGCAGGCTGTAGCAGCAATTCCTGAAGTCATGGAGTGTTTCCATGTCGCCGGCAATTTTGATTATTCATTGAAAGTTGTTGTTTCCGATATGAAATGTTACCAGGACTTTCTATCCAATAAGTTGGCTGCAATAGAGAATATTGCCCATGTGCAGAGTTCCTTTGTAATGAAGGAAATCAAATATCAGACAGCATACGACACTGACAACAAAGATTAACAAGGGATAATTCACCGGAAATTCTATCGCCATTTATACATTATACAGTATCGGTTAAGATAACCGATACTGTTTTATTTGTCTGTGTCGAAGAAAGATTATAGTGCGGTTAAAGAATACGGTCAGCGTATTAGGGCATTCAGAAAAGCAGCAGAGCTTTCCCAGAAAGAACTTGCTACGTTTACCGAAGTCCATCAGCCCTATATAGCCGCTATTGAGAACGGCGACCTTAATATCGGCATAAAGATCCAGGAAACTATAGGTCAGACTTTTGGCGTCAGGTATTATCAGCTTGCCGATCCGGAATTCCCCATCCCAGCCAGAGAAATATTAAGGGATAATATCAGAAAATACCTAATCAGCAAACAGATAGATCCGGCATGGCTTAATGAAGAAACGCCAAATCTCTCTCATTACGTCGACATGATATTAAATTCAGATTTCTTAGACAAACCCAGGACTGCAAAAGCGATCGCACAAGAAATTGCTGCCAGATACCGGGTTACTGCCAGTGCAGCAAGGGTAACAGATATTCTCAGTCGAAATCCGAGAAGACAGCTGGTACAAATTACTAAATCTAAAAATAGCCGCCTCAATATTTATCAGCGGTAAATTCATCTTAATCATTTCCAACGGTCTTTGCACCGACGGATATGCGCTTAGATACATGAATTAAACTATAATTTTCTTATCTTTCAATACTTTAAATTTAGGTATGAAAAGAATTATACTCGCACTAAGTATTCTTACTGTAATACTAGCCGGCTGCAAAAAACATGACAACCAGGGAGATGCTCCCTCCGGTGATGGCGTCATTGGCACATGGCAGTCTGTAGCGGTACTTAACGATATTGGAAACGGTAAAACTCCTTGGAGAGATCTTCCAGCCAAAGACCGCACACTGATTTATCTTTATGCAAACGGAACCGCAAAGGGCCTGAATGATTATAAAAGTTACACGCTCGAGGATGAAGGACGCATAACCTTTACCAAGGCTGATAATTCGAAAATAAGTTTGATTTATACCCTGGCTAACAATAAAGAAATGATAATGACGCAGGGCGCATGTATCGAAGCCTGCCTCATCAGATATATTAAAGTCAAATAATCTAATCCGAACCTAATTTATGGCCAATTCAACACGCAGAAAATTCATTGGAACAGCAGCAGCAATGGCAGTTACAACTACTGTAGCTACAGCAATGCCTTTTTCATCATCAACTAATGTTATGGAACAACAGTATCCGGTAGTACATCATGTTTTCTTCTGGCTAAAAAACCCAGATTCTAAAGCTGACCGAGACCTGCTTGTAGCAGGCGTTAAAACACTATCTAAAATTGAAACAGTTAAAGGTCTCCACGTGGGCATAGTAGCCGACACAGAAAAAAGAGACGTTATTGACAGTAGCTGGGGCGTATCAGAACTCCTTTTTTTCAACGACCTTGCGGGTCAGTCTGTCTATCAGACCCACCCTATCCATCTCGCCTTTATTGAAAAATACAGCCATTTATGGTCTAAAGTAATCGTTTATGACATCGCTCAAGCTTAGCGTTTAGCGCTGTCATAAACTTACCTACATATAACAGGCCCCCGTGCCTGTTTTTTTATGCGCAAACAATTTATGGAAACAGGAGGTTTTATACATCATAAGGAAAAGTCTACTATGAAAAAATTAGCCCCAATCTCCAGTCTCCTGTTTGCCTTAATATTCATTCAGGCATGTTCTTCGCCAGATAGTAACCAGAAAAAAATCACTGATACCGCCTGGACAACAACCTGCTACCAGGCTATAGATGGTCAGGATACCGCAACCCTGCAACTCAAAACATTTGAGAAAAAGGCAGAAGGTGATCTTCATTTTAAATACAAAGGGAAAGATGATCAGCACGGTACAATAGCTGGTAAATTCAGTGGCGACACCCTGCTGGTTAACTTCTATCTACGCAATGGTCAATCAAAAGAAACTTTTACTAATCCACTGGCCCTTTTAAAACAGGATAGCGTACTTAAGCTGGGAATAGGAGAAATGGAGACTATGATGGGCAGAACATATTTCCGCCCCGATGTACCCATTAATTACGACCGTGGCAGATTCATTTTTGAACCTGTTCCCTGTAAAACAGAATAGCGGCTGAACTAGCTGGATCTTTTACCCTCCATTAACCGCGAAACAGCTTCTGAAAAGGAACCCGCACGGACTACTTCACCTGAATTAATGAAGAAAATTTCATCTGCATTTTCAATCGTGTTGAGTCTGTGCGCAATAATAACCTGAGTTGTATCCTGAGCCAGATTATCCAGTATCTGTCCGAGTAACTGCTCGGTAATGGTATCAATATTTGCCGTCGCTTCGTCCAGGATTAATATTTTTGGTTTCCTTAATACTGCCCGCATGAAAGCAATAAGCTGCTTTTGCCCTATGCTGAGACTGTCACCTGAGGACGTGACCGGTGTTTCTAACCCCTGGTCAAATGTAGTTAGCAAACCCTCCAATTTGGCTTTCTCCAAAACCACTTTAAATTGCTCATCAGTAAATCCCGCATACAGGTTATTATGGTAAAGCATATTTTCTTTAACTGTTCCTGAGAATAGAAAAGGATCCTGAAGGATATAGCCGATTTTCGCAGTACGCTCTTCATCGGTATAAGTTCGGATATCTTTACCATCCAATAAGACTTCTCCTTCCAAAGGATCATATAATCTAGCCATCATTGCAGCAGTTGTAGTTTTACCTCCTCCTGTTGGCCCTACCAATGCATAAGTTTTACCGGCTTCCAATGAAAAATTAATATGATGCAGGATCTCGTAACCTCCGGGATAGCCAAAATGTACATTCCTGAATTCCAGAACCGGGCTGTGGTCATCATTTTCGGCAGTCCCTGCAGATAAAGTAAGCAGATTGTTCTGTAAAGCGAGTATCTGAGTTATCCTTTCCCAGCCGGCCAGTGCCACCTGCAAACTGGTCCAAAGTGCGGCGAGCTGCCTTAAAGGGTTGTAAAAATTTGTGGCATAAGCCAGATAACTGACTAGCAAACCGACGGTAAAATTTCCCTGTATAATCAGATAGATACCAAATGCCAGCACAACCAACTGTGCAATCGATGAAAATAACCCGAATACGGGCATAAAGAGCATGTTTGCCATACCCGATCTGATTGCAGTGTTATAATTATCTGTATTTGCCTGTTCAAATTTTTCCCGGAAATAATCTCTGCGATTGAAAGCAATAATTACTTTAAAGTTATTAAGGCTCTCCTGAATTTCGCCACTCATCGCACCTGTACTTTCCAGATTTCGTTTATTCCGGTACTTTACCCAAGGCGAAATTACTTTAGTAAACACCAAAATAAATAAGGCTGGTACCAGTGTAGCCAGCCCCAGTTCGGGGTGAATAACCAATAGAAAGATACCGGATCCGATCATCATTACAATCGTTCCAACAAACTGCATTAACGATTGAGAAAAAAACTGACTCAGTTTATCGGTATCATTATTTACTCTGGAGATCAGATCTCCGGCCTTATTTGCATTAAAAAAAGCCAGTGGCAGTTGTTGTATCTTACCAAAGATGGAGTTTCTCAGTTCGAAAATAATCCTTTGACCTACTCCTCCCATCAATTTGGTTTGGAAATAACTGGCAATGAAAGCAATCATATATAAACCAAGCAGTATGCCTGCATAAAGCGGCACACCTTTAAAGTTCTTTTCCATGATGTAATGATCTATGGTATACCCGATCAGAAGCGGCCCGAGCAGATTGAGAAATGCGTTAATTAGTATGGCACATAAAGCGAGTAACAAAGTTTTCCGCTCCTGCTCGACTAATTTCAGTAAACCTTTTAATCCAGCCCAGGTAGATACTTTTTCCGCAGATCTATCTGCATTTTTAAGCTCATAGTTCATAATTGCTTGTGCTTTGCTGGGAGTTAAAAATCTGTACATATTCAGGACTGCTTTCCATTAATTCCTGATGTGTGCCTTTGGCAAGCACTTCACCTTGCATGAGCAGGATGAGTTGTGAATAATGCTGTACCGCAGCAATCTTCTGTGTAACTGAAATCGTGGTCATACCTGGATAGTTCCGGGAAATATTGGTTAGAATGCGCGCTTCGGTCTGTAAATCCACACGGGCAGTAAAATCGTCAAGTAATAAAATTTTAGGATCCAGAGCTAATGCCCGGGCAAGCATAATTCTTTGCTTCTGCCCTCCAGATAAACTTAAGCCTCTTTCGGAAACTTTAGTATCCAGTCCATTTGATAAACCACTTACAAATTCACTCAGTTCGGCCGTGCGGATTGCCGTCTCTAAGGATTCATCGGTAACGGTATCACTGAAAGCAATATTCTCCCTGATACTCAGGTTAAACAAGATACTGTCCTGAAAGACAAATCCAATCTGTTTATAAAATGCTTCCGGCTGATAAGCAGAAATAGGCTGTTGATCATATAATACCTGTCCGCTTTCGGGAATAGTTAAGCCTGTAAGTAAGTACAACAACTGTGTTTTACCTGCCGCAGTAGGACCGATAATAGCCACACGCGCACCGGGTTCTACCTTAAAACTTATATCTTTCAAGGCATATTTCTGCCCAAAACGCAGACTGAGATCTTTTACTTCCACTGCACCTTCCAGCGCCTGGTTTACAACTCCGGTAGCAGCCGGATCTTTAGCTTCCAGTACTATCACTATCCGGTTGTAGGATGCCGTGGCCTGTGCAATCACATTACTCATAAAACCTATAACCAATATTGGAAAGATCAAAAGAGCCAGATAGCTATTGAAAGCAGCAAACTCGCCGATGCTCATACTCCCGCTGACCACAAAATGACCACCGAGTACCAATATGGATAGCCCTGCTATATTCGCTGTAAATACAATAATTGGAATAAGCCAGGCAAATAACCGAAGAATACTTAAGCCGATATCTCTCGATTCCTGACTAGCCTTAAAGAACTTTTCATATTCCAGGAATTGTGAATTGATCACCCGGATGAGTGCCGCTCCTAAAATACTTTCGTTAATAACTTTGTTAAGCCAGTCTATTACTTCACGACTCCTTTTAAACAAAACTTTAACCCTTCTCAGTACAAGGTAAAATGCTCCGCCTATAATAGGAATAATGGCAATAATCATTAAACCTAATTTCCAGTTTATGCTTAGCAGTAAAACGCTTGCCCCGATGATAATAAAAAGCGAGGAAACAATGGAAACAATTGCCTGCGAAACAAAGAGCTTAATAGAATCTACGTCGGAAGTGAGATTGGTAAGTAATTTGGCGGGGGTTGTATTTTCAATAAATGTAAAGTTCTGCACTGAAATCCGTTCAGCGATCCGTGTCCTTAGATCACGGGCTACTTTCTCAGACGCATAAGTCTGAACGACTCCCTGCAGTAAACTGAACACGAAAATTACAAATGCGACCGATACGAAACTGACGATCATATTCGGGAACGAAAAAGAATGATGTTCAAACGCATCTATCCCCTGTCCGATTAAACGCGGAAGCCAGAGGTTTAAACCATTACTAATCAAGGCAAATAGTATGAGTAAACCTATTAAGCCACTGTATGGCCTGAGCAGACTAAATATACCGGGTGTTTTTTGTGCTTGCTGCTGCGGTGTAGCTTTCATGAATATTTTAAATGTCTACCTGCAAGGAAATTGCGGATTTAAAGATAGAAATTAGAGTTAGAATACCAAATCATTTCTTTCCAAGAGCGACTGAAATCGCTTTTGCATATACAACCGATAGTACCCCAATGACCAGTTTGAGTCCCAAAATAACCAGAAGCTGTATTTCGCCATCTCTATTGGCCTGCCCGCCCTGTATCAACTGCAAATGTTGTCTGAATTTAAAAAGAAATTCGGGCAAGGCCTGGACAATGGTAATCAAACCGAGCAAAGTCAATGCGATCTCGTAAATTGTTTTTCGTTCCATTCCGGCACCTGTTTCCACTTCCATGTCTTCCTTGCGGCAAATCCGATTTGTGATGTCCTTCGCTTTGAAGATCAGTAAGGCTGCAAAAATAGACAGTAAGATAAAACTGGCGATAGTAATTATAAAAATTGGCCATTGATCTATTTCTCCAGGCTGTTCGCTATGGTTCGGGTTCTGTATAACAATACTGGCGAACATCAGTACATCCCGGAATTGCGTGATCAGTATTGTAATCAGGTATAAACCTAAAATTCTGATCGCTATTTCATATATGTCTGATTTCTTCATCCGATAGCTATCATTTATCGTCCCGATAAATTCCGGGCTTCCGGCAAAGTAGAGAATATATGTTGCATAAAAAAACAGGCCTTAAGCCTGTTTTTTTATGCAACATATATTCTCCTGATTAAACTGCCTCTCTAAACATCAGTGCAGCTACGGTAAGGTTAGTTCTGCTATCAATCAAAATGGCTGCGCCATTTGCTGGATTTTCATCATACCAGTCAAATGCCAATTCGTCTGCCGTTTTAAGTTCGACCCTCCCGATATCATTCAGATGAAAAGTATCAGCTCCTTCTTTTTTCATGGTGTTGATATCAACTTTATACTGGATATCGGCAATCTTGCATTTCGTGATTTTACTGTTATGCTGCAGCAGGTAAGTTAAAGAGTGATCGAGCTGTTTCTGATCCATCCAGCATAAATCTGCAGCAATATTTTTGGTCTGCTGAGTAAGTCTGGCAGAACTGACCAAAACATCTCCCCTGCTGATGTCTACCTGATCTTTAAGATGAAGTGTAACAGACATGCCAGTCAATGCTTGCTCTGGCTCCTTATCAAACACTTCTATCCGGTCGATTACAGACTGTTGGCCTGAAGGCATAACAGTCACCGCATCGCCTTTTTTAAAGGTTCCGCTTAGGATTCGACCGGCATACCCCCTATAATCATGCAGATCTTCAGTCTGCGGACGGATTACCCATTGAACGGGCATTCGTGCATATACTGAAGGCAAATGACCAGTTACTTCGACGTTTTCCAAAAAATAGAGTAGACTGGAACCATCATACCATGGCATATGGTCGGAGCGATGGACAATATTATCTCCTTTTAAAGCGCTTACCGGAATAAAGTTTACTTTATTAAGGTTTAGTTTGGCAGCCAGGGCTTCATACGCTTCCGTGATTTCCAGGAATACAGTTTCACTATAATCAACCATATCCATCTTATTAATACAAACGGCAAGCTCGGACACGCCTAGCAGAGATACCAAATAAGAGTGTCTTATAGTCTGTTCGACAACACCTTTTCGGGCATCTATCAAAATAATCGCTAGTTTGGCAGTAGAGGCTCCGGTAACCATATTTCTGGTATATTGGATGTGCCCCGGTGTATCAGCAATTATAAACTTACGCTTTTCGGTCTGGAAGTACTTATAAGCCACGTCTATCGTAATACCCTGCTCCCGTTCGGCACGAAGTCCATCCGTAAGAATCGCAAGGTCGATAGTACCGTCGTCATTTTTCCTGTTCGAAGCCTGCAATGCTTCCAATTGATCTGCAAGAATCGAATTGGTGTCGTATAATAACCGCCCGATTAATGTGCTTTTGCCATCGTCAACGCTTCCGGCTGTAAAAAACTTTAATATATCCATTAAAAATACCCTCCTTTTTTGCGGTCTTCCATCGCTGCTTCTGATACTTTATCGTCCAGTCTGGCCCCTCTTTCACTAATTTTTGATGCGCTTATCTCTGCAATAATGTCATCAATCTGGTCTGCTTCTGATGCTACTGCTGCTGTACAGCTCATATCTCCCACTGTCCTGAAACGAACCTTGCGGCTCACAATCAAATCTTCCTCATCCATATTTAAATAAGGTGAGGCAGCCATTAACTGGCCATTTCTGGTGATACAATCCCGCTGATGTGCGAAATAGATACTCGGAAGATCCATTTTTTCACGCCGGATATAATTCCACACATCCAACTCTGTCCAGTTGCTGATAGGAAAAACCCTTACATTTTCACCTTTCTGAATCCTACCGTTATAAATATTCCACAGTTCAGGACGCTGTCTTTTTGGATCCCATTGTCCGAATTCATCACGCACGGAAAATATTCTTTCCTTGGCTCTGGCTTTCTCTTCGTCCCTTCTGGCACCACCTATACAGGCATCAAAACCATGTTCTGCAATGGTATCCAATAGGGTAACCGTCTGTAATGCATTCCTGCTGGCATTTTTCCCTTTTTGCTCCAAAACTTTTCCCTGATCTATAGCATCCTGCACGTACCCGACTATGAGTTTTTCGCCCAGACGTTCGACCATTTGATCACGGTAAATAATAGTTTCTTCAAAATTGTGTCCGGTATCAATATGTACCAGCGGGAACGGAAACTTACCTGGACGGAAAGCTTTTTCAGCTAGCCTTACCAGTGTTATAGAATCTTTTCCACCTGAAAACAAGAGTGCAGGTTTTTCAAACTGCCCGGCAACTTCCCGCAGAATATGAATCGCTTCTGCCTCCAGTTCATCTAAATAATCTAATTTTTGTGCTTGCATGTTCTTTTACAAATTATTTTGTGGCGTGCAAACCACATTCTTTCTTCGACTGATCTTCCCACCACCATCTCCCTGCACGGAAATCTTCTCCTTCCTGTACAGCCCTGGTACAGGGTGCACAGCCGATACTCGGAAATCCTTTATCATGGAGCGGATTATAGATAATATTATTTTCACGGATATAAGCTTTCAAATCTTCCAGTGTCCAATTAAAAACCGGATGAAACTTAATCAGCTGATTCTGTTCGTCCCATTCCAGGTTACTCATATCCGTCCGGTTAACTGACTGCTCTGCCCGAATACCCGTAATCCAGCATTGCTGCCCTGCAAGCGCCCGTTTCAAGGGACCCATTTTACGGATCGCACAACATTCCTTCCGGTTTTCTACCGAAGTATAAAAACTCGAAGGCCCTTTGGTGCTTACCATTTTTTCCAGTTCCGCTGCATCCGGATAATAAGTATGGATCGGCTGATTATATCTCTCCAGCGTTCTGTTCCATACATAATAGGTTTCCGGAAATAAGCGGCCGGTTTCCAGTGAAAACACGCTTACGGGCAATTGATTCTTGAAAATAAAATCGGTAATTACCTGGTCTTCCCAGCCGAAACTGGTAGAAAAAGTAATCTTTCCCGGAAATCTGTCTGCCAGCAAACTGATAGCCGATACCGGATCTTTGCGTTCCAGTTCCGCAGCAATTTCTTCCAGTAGTGCTTTCATATTATAATACTTTTAAAATAAACATAATTACGCTTCTTAAGCTCACAAGGATCACTATGATACCTACTGCCACCATAATACTCTTTACCGAGATCCGGTTGGAAACTTTAGCAGCAATAGGCGCTGCCAGTGCACTCCCGATAATTAATCCTCCGACCGCTTCCCAATGAACATATTTTAACATGGTGATAAAAGTCAATGAGCTCATCAATGCGATAAAAAAACGGGTGATCTTCACTGTTCCCAGAGAAAACCTGGCATTTCTACCACCTGCTATTAGACTGGATAACACTATAGAGCCCCATCCACCACCACCAACAGCATCAATAAAACCACCGAAGAACCCTAATGGAACAATCTGTTTTATCTTTCCATTCTTGCGTTTACCAGGTTTCTTGAATGCTTTTGACAAGATCACTCCACCCAGAATTAATGTATACACCGAGACCAACGGTTTGGTATAGGCACTGTAATGTTCCAGGGAAGAGAGTAGAAATGCGCCACCAACAGCTCCGATTACACCGGGGATAATTAACAGGCGAAATAATTTCCAGTTAATATTCCCCATTCTGTAATGCATCCAACCAGCGATTCCATTGCTTAGCACTTCTGATAAATGAACGGCCATACTCGCCGAAGCTGGTGGTAGCCCCATAGAAAGTGAAAATGCAGTTGAGGTTACTCCATAAGACATACCAATAGCACCATCAACCATGGCAAAGATGAATCCGCCGAGTAAAAACCAGTAAAATATAGGATCTATATTGATCAGATACTCCTGAAACTCCGGTTCCCGGTGCCAAAAGATTGCCACCAGGATCGCCAGTGATAACATAATAGTTAACCATACCAGCCATTTAAAAAATGGAAAAGACGGTGGCTTAGCCGCGGGTCTCACCAAAACGGCACTCACTTCGTTTAACTTTTGCACTTTGTCCTGAAAATCTCCATCCAGGGTTTGACGAAATTTACTCATTTGCTGCAGTGTTATATCTAATCCGTCAGGTAGATGTTCTTGAAATAATTCTTTTAGTCTTTTCGCTATGGTCGGAGACTTTCCATTGGTAGAGATCGCAATTTTTAAGTCGCCTTTTTTCACTATCGAACCTAGGTAAAAATCACAGAGTTCTGGTTTGTCTGCAATATTTACCAGAAGACGCGCATGATGCCCATCTTCAACTATTCTTAAGTTGAGCGCCGGGTTATTCGTCGCTGCAATAACCAGGTCTACTCCTGCCAGGTCTGCAGCTTCATAATTTTTATGTTCCAGAATAATCTGTGGATATTCTTTTACAAAAGCATACACTTCGTCAGAAATCTCGGCTGCAACTACCTTAATTCGCGCCTGTTCACTCTGCCTGACCACGGCCTGGAGTTTCTCCAGACCTACAGGGCCGGCCCCTATGACCAGCGTCTGCATTTGGTTTAATTTCAGAAATACAGGAAATAATTGGTTACCCTGCGGCATATTTTAATTGATTTCTGTTTGAATGGTTTCGAAGAAATCTCTGATTGGCTGAAAATCCGGATGCAGAGACACAACTTCGCCCAATACAATAATCGCAGGAGCCGCAATGCGTTTTTCTTCCGCTACTTCCAGGATTGTATCTACAATACCTACAGCACATTTCTCCAAATCGGTACTTCCATTTTGAATTATAGCTACGGGTAGTCTGCTTTTGCCTTCCTGTTGGTATAACCTGACAATTTCTTTCAGTTTATTCATTCCCATAAGCACTACAACCGTTGCTTTAGTCCGGACAGCTTCATATAAATCGTTAGACATCGCTCCTGACGCTGTTGTGCCTGTTACCACCCAAAAGCTTTCACTCAAACCACGGTGTGTAACAGGAATCTGCTGTAATCCAGGAACTGCAATGGAGCTGGATAAGCCAGGTACTATTTTAACCGGTATATTATAACCTGCAGCGAAATTCATTTCCTCATATCCACGTCCGAAAACAAAGGGATCTCCACCTTTCAGCCTAACCACATGCCCGTAGTTTAAAGCATAATCTACCATCAGCTGATTAATTTCCTGCTGCGTACTGGAATGTTGCCCAGATCTTTTTCCTACGAATACCTTAACTGCACCTGGTTTTGCATAATCGAGCAGATCTTCATTGACGAGTGCATCGTAAAGAATTACATCTGCATCTCCCAGTGCTTTTGCACCTTTCATGGTAATCAGATCCGGATCTCCGGGACCTGCACCCACCAGGGTAATCCTGGGTTCCGGAATTTGTCTTTGACTGTCTAATTTCATGCTTTAACCTGCGCCTCCCTTTTCGCTCTTAATTCCTGATAAAATTCACCTGCTCCTTTTAAGTAGGCTGCCGCAAATTCTACACCTGGCTCATTTTTATTTATCTGCAGTACCAGATCTGAGAAAGTGCCTTCCAGCTTCACCTCTCCGGTAATGACAAAATTTGTATCAAATTCGCGAATGACACCGATTTGTGTACTCGCACTGATTCCTTTATCGAGTAATAACGCCTTGGCTGTGTTCACATAAACACTATAGGCATGATAAATTGCATCTGACCAAGCTCCAGCTTCAAATGCTTCTCTAGCCCAAAGTAGTTTTTCTTCTCCTTCAAATAATAGTGTCGCAACCAGATCAACAATTACTCCCGCACATTCTCCAACTCCAACGGCAGTTTGAAAGGTTTCTTCATGTCCCCAGTCTACATATTCTTCTGGAGTAAGTGTAGTTAGATCTGCAAGTGGTTTTAACAACTGATAGAAATAATCTTTGCCACTGAAGTCATAATATTCATGGAAACTTTTACCGGCAGCGTGTAGCTGGTAGTCTTCCAGAATAGTTCTTAAAACGTATTGAGCACGCTTGGTAGGCACTTTAATGACACGTTCTGCCACACGCCCTTCTCCATCTCCAACTGTTCCGCCACCAAGCATGACCTGAACTGCTGGTACGACCTGGCCATTTGCTTTTACTGAGCTTCCGTGAAAGCCAATATGTGCAAGTCCATGCTGTCCGCAGGAGTTCATACAACCACTTATTTTTATTTTAATGTCTTTATCATAAATCAAATCTGGAAATTCATCCTGTATCACTGTTTCCAGTACGACTGCCAATGACATGCTATTGGCTATGCCCAGGTTACAAGTGTCTGTTCCGGGGCAGGTAGTTACATCGGCAAGGCTATCAAAACCACTAACAGCAAAACCTAATTCCAGCAGATTATTGTACAGTGGCAGCAAACCATTTGCTCTTACGAATTTGAGCAGCAATCCCTGATTTTGCGTGATCCTGATTTCATCTGCCACATAAGGCCTGATTGCTTCTACCAGTAATCTGGCACGGTCGGTTTTAATATCCCCTACTGGTATTTTTAAATAAACTCCGTAAAAATTAGCTTGCTTCTGCTGGAAAACATTCGTGTCCAGCCATTGCTGATAATGAACCGGATCTGCAGGTTTCAATTCTGCATCCAGCGCAATTTCAGGCGGGGCTTCTGGTAATGGTACTAAATCACGATTAATCGGATATGTTCTGGATTTATTAGCAATTACTTCTTCCTCGATCAGTCTGGTTACTTCTTCCAGGCCTAACTTCTGAACCAGATATTTCATTCTTGCTTTATTCCTGTTACTGCGCTCTCCATAACGGTCAAAAACGCGTAGTACAGATTCTGTATAGGGAATGAGCTGGTCTTCCAGTAAAAATGTCTTTACCACACTTGCCAGAAATGGCTGTGCACCTAAACCTCCGGCAAACATAACTTTAAAGCCCCTGTTTCCCTGATCATCCAGTTTAGGTATAAAACCCAGATCATGAATATAGCTAAAGGCGGTATCTTTAGCGTTGGCTGAAAAAGAAATTTTAATCTTTCTACCCATCTCCTGACAAACCGGATTACGCAAGAAATACGCAAACGTAGCCTGCGCATAGGGAGACACGTCGAACAGCTCATCAGGATTGATTCCTGCGTCTGGGGAAGAAGTTACATTTCTGACCGTATTACCACAGGCTTCCCTTAAAGTAATATCGTCACGTTCCAGCTCTGCCCATAATTGCGGAGTCCTGTCCAAACTGACATAATGAATCTGAATATCCTGGCGTGTCGTGAGGTGGAGATTTCCACTTCCATATTCATCGGAAACATCTGCTATCCTTAAAAGCTGTTTAAAGGTAACTTTACCGAAGGGTAACTTAATCCTGACCATCTGTACACCCGGCTGTCTTTGCCCGTACACACCTCTGGCCAGACGAAGACTACGGAATTTTTCATCATGGATTTTTCCTTCTCTGAAGGCACGGATCTTCTGTTCAAGATCGATAATATCTTTTTCGACTACCGGATTTTCCAGCTCCGTTCTAAAACTCTGCATGTCAATAAATCTTGGTTATAGGTTGTTTTGTTCTGCGGTTTTTACCCCGCAATAACAAATATATAGATTCTATATAGAAATAGTAGTTTTAAATCAAAAAATTACGATAATCCGCATACACGCTGTATATCAGTGTATAACAAAATATCAATTAAATTTATTTGGTGCTTTAGAGTTGAGATAGGCGCAAACAGGTTAATATTTCCAATATGGGAGCTTTTAATTTTCTGTTGATTCTCTTCGGTGTTGATATACCCTTGCTTTACCCTTGCCATACCGTTGGGATACCCTTCCTTTACCCATTGGGTATCGCAAGGGTAAAGGAAGGGTATGGCAAGGGTATACCAACCAAGGACAGTATAAAAATAAAAAGGGGAAATAAAAAAAGGTTATTAAAAGCAAAAAACCCGGACATCCACCCGGGTTATTTCAATCAACTAAACCTAAACTTTAGAAAATACTAACCAAATATTATCTATCACAAAAGTAGATTCTCAATATTAAATCAAGATCAACAAGATGTTATAAAAAAACATGGTTTACTGGAATAAGCCTTCTATACTCATTGGTTTTGGTCAGTTATTTCAATCCATTTACCAAGTGTATCTGCCGATGCCTAAACAGTGTTAATAAGGTGGTTTTGTTTAAGTTTTGCAATTTGCCGATGAGCGGATAAAACTCGGATATCTGAAGCAACCGCGATCCGGCAAGAAAAAAAAACAAAAAATATACATTTCAAGAAATGTCGTCAAAATCACGTCTTAATGGACAATCAGTTCAATTTAAAACAAATTTCATCAGGTTATATCGGTCATTTCCACGTAATTATCGGACGTATCAAATTTTGAACTGTATTAATTTCGTTATATTGGTTAAACATTAAACAAAAGAAAGTTCAACAAAAACCAAATAATTGCTAATGAAAAAACACCTTTTAGGCGTAGCCGGCATGTTATTAGTAGCCATTGCTTTTTCAGTTATCAGCTGGGTTTCTCCAGTTCAACCTAAATTTCAGGTTAAAACTATTACAGAGGATGCACTTTATCAAACCTATGTAGCTAATAAGTACAAAAGTATTCACCTTCAGGATGCGGGATTAAGTGAAGAAGTATTTCAAAAAGCACTTACTGGATATTACAATCTTAAAAATACAGGTAAAGCTGGCAACGGGAAATCAATTCTGACAATTGCAGATTTTGATCAGAACAGCACGAAAAAACGGCTCTGGATTATAGATCTGGAAACAGACTCTTTATTGCTCCATACCTGGGTGGCACATGGTGAAAAAAGTGGTGGAGATTTAGCCACCCGTTTCTCGGATACGAACGATTCCAACGAAAGTAGTCTTGGTTTTTATGTGACTGCCGAAATTTACAGGGGCAAACACGGACGTTCATTAAGATTAGATGGTATGGACGAAGGTTATAATGCTAATGCCAGAAAACGCGCCATTGTAGTACATGGGGCTCCTTATGTGAGCCAGGCAACTATTAATGAACTGGGCAGGCTTGGCCGCAGTCATGGTTGCCCTGCAGTACCAGCAGAGCTAAGTGACCAGGTTATTAATACCATAGCAGGAAAAACCGTTATTTTTATTAATGGAAGTGCCCAGTCCTATGCCTCCAAATATCTTAATTCACATCTGGCTGCAAATGCAGTACTATCTGATAAAGACAGTACACTCACCGGAAAAAACACGGAATTAGCAGGAAGGATTTAGCTTTAAATCCTTCCTCCGCTAGTGATACTGATCCGGCTGCTGCCACCAGGCATTTTGGTTAATCTGATCTGCGTATTGATCCTTTCCTTCAGTGCTTCAACATGGGAAATTATGCCGATACTTTTTCCATTTGCCTGTAAGTTCTCCAGCGCAGTAATGGCTATATCCAGTGTTTCTGCATCCAGTGTTCCAAAGCCCTCGTCTATAAATAAGGAATTGATCTGTACTTTTTTACTCGCCAGATCGGACAAACCCAAGGCAAGACTCAAACTCACAAGGAAGCTTTCTCCTCCGGACAAAGTAGTCATCGGCCGAACAACGTCGGCCTGATAGCTGTCTGTGATCTGCAAGTCCAGATCTCGCTCCGGAGTTTTCAGAATCTGATAGCGATCACTTAACCGCAAAAGATGCCTGTTAGCTAATGCAGTCAGACGGGCCAGCGTTAGTCCCTGAGCAAATCTGCTGAACCGCTTACCATCAGCAGACCCGATTAGTGAAGAAAGTTTCGCAAAGCGTTCTGTTTCCGATGTTTGATGCTCCATTTGTAATACAACGGAAGCATGTTTTGCTTTCATTTCATCATCGTCTGACAGGATGCGGTTGACCTTAAATTTCTCTTCCAGAATTTGGATCAGACTTTCCTCCTGTTGCTGTAATTGAGGTATTATAAACTCTTTATCATGCGCAGTTAATTCTTTGGCCTTCTCCAATTCCAGCTCCTCTTGAGTAGCCCGCAACATACCTTCCATATTTGAAATTTGCTGTTGTAAGTCCCGAATAAGATGCTGCAATGCCGATGCCTCTTCTTCAGACAGAAAAAGAGACTCCAGCGCAGCTACCGAATCAATATCATCTTCGGCAAGGATGGTTAAAAATGCTGCTGTTTGCTTTTGATAATTATCTTTTAATGCCCCGGCAGTCTTTTTCAGATTTGCAGTCCGGTCTTCCAGCAGACGCAGAGCATCTTGTTTAGCACGTACCGAAGTTTGAAATTCTTCATATTCCTGCTGATATGATTTCAAAGTATTCCTGGCCTTTTCTCGTTCTGCCACAGGATCGCCCTGGCCAAATAGTGCGACTCGCCCGCTTCTCAATTTATCCAGGCTGAGTTTGTCATTGATCATCTGATCGTTGGCCAGTTCCAGATTTCTGTTTTTTTCCAGCAGCACAGATGCCATATGGAGCGCAGTACTTTCCAGCTGACCTAATTTTTGCTGAATTTGTTGGTATTCCTGGCCCTTGCGCGTAAAATACTGCAGGCGTTCTTCCATCTTCGGTATCAGTTCTCCTGCAGATGCAGTATCGGCACTTAATCCAAATGGCTTAACCAGCGCCTGTATTCCCTGTAAATACTCATCAAGCTGGATTCGGCTCTGCTTTAATTCTTTACTACATTCTTCCTCCCTGTCTGTTAGATATTTAATCTTAAGATTAGTTTGGGCCAGCTTATTCTGCGTTATAGTATATTGTTCTTTATGCTGGACAATCAGGAGTTCCTGGGCTTTTATCTCCTGTTGCTGCACTCTAATCTGAGCAAGTTCGGAAGCCTGTTCCTGCTGCTCTTGTTGTTTTTTCCGGCTTACAGCTTCTATGATTGATATTCGCTTGTAATCTAATGGTTTTGGTAAACGCAGATTAATTTCCTGAAACTCCCGCAGATTAGCTGCTAAGGTATTTTTACAATTTAACAGCTGCGTTGCTGTGTTCTTCAGTTCAAGCTGCCTGGTATTTAATTCTAAACCGATAGCGGAATGTTGCTGCCGGAATCTATTCGTTTGTTCCTGCTGCTGATTTCTCCGGGATAAAGCATCGCTCACCTTACCAATATAATGACCGTTTACAAAAGGATGGTCAAGGGAGCCGCATAAAGGACAGGGTTGTTCGGCTTGCAGTAATTGCCTGGCCGGCTCAAATTCCTGGACCTTTACCTCTAGTTCATAGATTGCCTGCAGAGACTCCAAAAGTTCCTGTGCTTTTGAAGTTTCTTTTTCCGCATCCTGAGAACGCCTGTGCAATTCTGAAACCTGTTTTTCATATCCGTTCTGTAGTACTTCCAACTGTACAGCTTCTTCTTCATTTTTAAGAATGGAAGCCGCAAGTTTTACCTGCTGCCCGACGAGCTCAATAATTAAAGGAAGCTTGCGCAGTTCTTCTTCCCTTTGTTCAATTGAAAAGTCTGCGATCAGATTAGTCAGGTTTGCCTGCATCTTGTTAAGCCCTCCAATTAGTTCCTGCTCGCCACCTGCGAGATCCTGAAGTCCTGATTGTAATGCAGAAGCAGCAACTTGCTGTTCTTGAAGTTCTTTTTGCTGATCAGAGCGCCGCTGTTCAAGGGAGGTGATTTGATGCTGATTTTTAGATAACTGGTCCTGTAACTGTTTACAAATCCCAAGTGCCTGGTCGAGCCCTTGATCGGCCTGATTAGCCTGAAGCCATTCTTTAATTTGTTCTGCCGCAGCTTTAATATCTTCCAGTTGCGCAGTAATTTGCTCCGCCTGCAACTGAAGATTGTTTCGTTCAGAAAGTATTTGATTAAAACCGGCAGCAGACAAATCACTCTGTTTTAAAGCGTGACCGATAGCCGTGTCTAGTTTAAAAACCTCTTCGATAATAGGTTCTAACCGTGATTGCTCGGTCTGCAACACCACCAGTTCTTCACTCTTGCGAACCAGGATCTCAGAAAGTACTGCTTGTTCCTGATTTAATGCAGGTAAATTGAGCGCTGACTGATCCAGTTCCTGTTCCATAGCTGATAGTTGAGTGGAAACACTCTGCAGTACCATTAAAGAGGGTTTGTGACGTAATGCTCCTTCATGCTTTTTTAACCGTACAAAGTCAGGCTCATTTATTTTTAATCTTTCCTTTGCTTGTTCAAGCAGATTGAACTGTTCTTTTTGCCGCAGGGTCAGTTTGTCGAGTTGATTAAGCCACTCAAGTTGTATCCGGGTCGAATTCAGCGCTTTTTTATGTTGTATCTCCTGTTTTAAAGTGTGCTCCAATGCCGTCGTATATTCTGCCCTGCTTTCTGCACTTAAGAGGTTTACATAGGAAAGCTGCTGCTGCAACTGTTCTAATTTTACTCTTTCAGTCCTGGCTTTTTCAAAAGCCGCGATGGAAATTTCGGAGTAAATACCGGTATCGGTAATTTTCTCCAGTAATTCACTCCTATCATTTTCATCGGCTTTGAGGAACCTCGTAAAATCTCCCTGCGATAAAATCACAGCACGCAAAAACTGGCTGTAATCTAATCCGCAGATCTTAACAATGATATCTTTTACTTCCTGTAAGGGATGTTCGGCAATTATTTTTCCGCTTTCTACTTCTGCCACTTCCATCTTTGGCGTCTGCAATTGTCCGTCTGCTTTTCCTCTCGCCCGCCTAACCGACCATCTTGATCTGTAAAGCACTTGTTGTACTTCAAATTCGACCTCTGCATAGGATTCTGCAGTATGCCGGGTCATGATTTCGAATGCATCTTTCTGATGCCGGTGGACGCGGCCATAAAGTGCTACTGTAATGGCGTCTAAAAGCGTAGTTTTACCGGCACCGGTAGGTCCGGTTATGGCAAAAATACCCGCCTGGTCCAAAGGAAACTGGTCAAAACGGATCTCATGCGTTCCTTTTAGCGAATTGAGGTTAAGAAATCTGATAGCAGTAATTTTCATTGGGGGATCTTTCTTTTTTCGGTTTCCTTACTCCTGTTCTTTTTCCTGCATATAGGACATCACCTGTTTGAATGTATCCAGCAGCCCGGTATGATCTTCTCCCGGATAAGCAGATTCACATTTTCTTTCGAAAACAGTTTCGGGATTCAGTTCGTTCAGTGCTGCGAGCTCTTCAGTTTGTTCGTTGAGGTTCTTCATTGCTCCAGTTCTTACCTGGCGAATAAACAAGCGCTCTATATGACTGTTTCCAGCTATCAGTGTCTGAAGTTCATCTTCCAGTTCATAAATAAAAGAGTTTGTTTCCACTTGAATTTCAATCCAGGCCGGAAAAAGTGCAACCGTATTCTCTACCTGGGTCAACTTATTTTTTACATGCACTAAATCTCCTTTAATGCGTAGTAATCTTCGGGTACACGGTACTTCTATTTCTTCGATGACGGTTAGAGCCGGGCCTTCAAATTCAATAACTATGACGATCTTACGGTCAGAGGTTTCGGAAAAACTCAAAGGAATTGGCGAACCAGAATACCGGATATGATTTACCTGATTTATTTTTTGCGGCCGGTGTATATGGCCCAGCGCCACATAATCAAATGCTTCAGGAAACTGGTCTGCACCAACCTGTCCAAGATTACCTACATGAATTTCTTTTTCACTGTCTGATGTACTGGAGCCCGCGGCAAATAAGTGTCCAGTAGCAATTACTGGTATTCCCTGGTTTTTAAACGGGGTAATATGGGGGATAAAGCGGTGATAGTGGTCGGTTATTCCCTGTTTAAGTCTCTGTTCACGCTCCAGTGTCGTTTCACCAGCAATGGACAACCGGATGTCACGGTCTCTGAGAAATGGCGCAGCACAAACCAGAAGCGCGGGTTCGCCTGCTTCATTATTAATTTGAATAATCTGGTCTGTGAACTCTTCCGGAACTCCTCCGACAATATGTACATTAAAGTATTTGAGGAGTGATTGAGGCGCATTGAGCGTACTAATTGAATCGTGGTTTCCTCCTATAATAATGACCTCTTCACAGCAGGTATCTTTTACCTTACGTAAAAATGCGTAGTAAAGCTCCAAAGCCGTATTTGAGGGGCTGCCAGTATCAAAAATATCACCTGCAATAATTAAAACGTCGATGCGCTGCGCATCCAGTGTAAGGATAAGCCAGTCCAGAAAAGCCTGATGCTCATCTGTACGTTCACTCTGTTCCAGTCTTTTTCCTAAATGCCAATCGGCAGTGTGCAGAATTCTCATTGTCGAGGCTAATTTAAGGAATTAATCAGACAGACAATGACCGCCGCAAAAGCTTATATCTATTTTCGGTTTATAGAAATTACACTGTCAACCACATATTCGCTTACGCCTCTCCAGGGCAATGGATTCAGATACTCTTTATAATGTAATTCTAAATCTGCGCCTGCGCTGTTATTTAGCTGATCGGCAACTTTCTGGTCTGATACCGAAAACATGAATTCATTTGAAGCGATATTTCCGGGTGCCTGGGAACGAATACCAGTCTGGATCAAACGCCCCTCACTAGTTTTAAACAGGTATCCTTTTTTAACGAAATAATTAAGCTGTCCGGCTTTGACTCCTTCACCGAAAACAAAATAATAACGGTAATATAAAAATCCCGATAACACGACGAGCATAACCAGAGTTATGGTAATCCAGATTTTGCTTCTGGATTTTGGTGGATTATTTTCAAAAGTAGTTTTTGGCTCCATAGCTCATTTTCAGAAGCTTTGTTCAAAAAGTGTTCCATAAAACAAAAAAACCGGATGCTTCTACTGCATCCGGTTTTTGTTTTCATTTGTGATCTGGCTTATTTCCAGCCTCCACCCAAGGCTCGGTATAAACCAATATGTGCCTGTAAGCGGGCCATTTTAAGACTAGCCAATTCCAATTCACTCTGCAATGCATTTCGCTGAGCATTAATCACTTCCAGGTAATCTGCTTTACCGCTGTTAAATAATAGATCTGCATTTTTCAACGCTACCCTGGCTAAGCCTACACGCTGTGCAGTTAATTGGTATTGCTGCTGCAGTTTGTCTGTTTTCACCAATTCATCGGTAACTTCGGCAACAGCTTCCAGTACGGTACTTCTGAATTTAAGTACTACGGCTTCCCTGTCTTTCAGTGCCAGTTCATACTGTGTTTTCAGTTCTCTGCGTTGAAAAATGGGCTGGGTTAATCCGCCTGCCAGGTTTCCGAATAAGGAAGCCGGTATGTTTAACCAGTTACTCGCCTTAAAGGAATTCAGACCTCCGTTTGCACTCAAAACGAGTGAAGGATACATGCTTGCTTTAGTATATCCTGCTTTTGCATTCGCTTTAACAAGCTCTAGTTCCGCTTGTTTCACATCCGGACGAAGGCTTAACATTTCGGCAGGAACACCAGTCACTTTACTACTGTCCACAGGAATATTTTCTAATCTGTTTATCCTGTTCATTTTACCAGGGAAACGACCAGTAAGTACATGCAATGCATTTTCTGCCAGTGCAGCTTGTTGTTCCAGATTCGGGATAAGTGCCGAAGCCGTTAATTGCTGATCTGCCGCCTGCTGAACAGCTAATGAAGTAAGCTGCCCTGCTTCAAACTTCATCTTAATAATCCGTAATGTATTGGTATTAAGTGCCAGATTTTTGCGGGCAGTTTCTAATTGTGTATCCAGCATCAGCAGGTTGTAATAAATCGTTGCAACCTGGGAAACAAGCCTGGTCTGTACTGCTTTTCTTGCTTCTGCAGATTGCAGATAAGTAGCTGCAGCGGCATTTTTTTGCTGAGATAATTTACCCCAGATATCTGCTTCCCAGCTCAGACCTGCTGCCAGGTTATAATCTTCAATGTGTGAACTACCGATAAACTGCGACATCGTTACGCCATTCAGACTATGGTCTGAGGGTCTGCTGGTGTTCGCATTAACCTGTAAACTCAATTGAGGAATATTTCTGAAGGACTGCTGTTTCAGCAAGATGCCGGCAGCCTCCATATTTTTCATGGCAATTTGCAAATCGTAATTCTTTTTGATTGCCGTATCAATCAGCGACAGCAATTCAGGTTCATTAAAGATTTCGGTATAAGACAATGATGCTATACCGGAAACCTGTGAACTGTCTGCGCCCTGAAATTGTGCGGGAGTGGTATGCTCAGGCAGCGCGACATCGCGTGACACTTTGCAACTAGCCAGCAAAAGTACTGCGGTCAATACAAAAAGGGTATATTTTGAATACAGTTTCATATTATGGATGTTTAATAGCTAAAGTTTCCGAACTGATATGGTCTGCTTTTCCGCTGACCTTTTCATGCAGGAATTGAAAAATGACAAATAAAACCGGGATGATTAACAGACCGAAGATTACCCCACTCAACATCCCTCCGGCTGCACCTATACTAATAGAGTGATTTCCAAGAGCCGATGGACCGGTTGCCTGCATCATCGGTACCATACCGGCAATAAATGCGAGTGAAGTCATGATAATTGGCCTCAACCTGAGTTTCGCCGCTTCAAGAGCCGCTGATACTAATGATTTACCTGCTTTTCTACGCTGAACAGCGAACTCTATAATCAGAATCGCATTTTTGGCGAGCAAACCGATTAGCATAACCAAGGCTACCTGTACATAGATGTTATTGGCAATACCTGTTAATCCGATAGCGACAAATACACCGAATACACCTGTTGGGATAGAAAGGATAACCGCCAAAGGCAGGATGTAACTTTCGTATTGAGCCGATAACAAGAAGTAAACGAATACAAGACATAACAGGAAGATAATTACTGACTGTCCACCTGAACTGATCTCCTCTCTGGTCAGACCAGAAAATTCATAGGCGAAACCAGATGGCAGTTCCTTCGCTGCTACTTCTTCAACTGCACGGATAGCATCACCTGAACTGTAGCCTGGTTTGGCAATCGCATTTATACCGATTGAATTAAACATGTTATATCTGGATGCAGTCTCGGTGCCATATACCCTTTCCAAACGAACCAATGTACTTACAGGAACGGGCTCACCATCTCTGTTTTTAACAAATACACCATCTAGCGCTGATGGATCTGCACGATCTGCAATATCTGCCTGCACCATAACACGATAATATTTACCGAAACGGTTGAAGTCGGAGGCTTGTGATGAACCAAAATAAGTCTGCATAGTTTGCAGTACTTCTTTAACCGATACATTTAACTGCTCAGCTTTAGCTTCATCCAGATGCAGCTCCAATTGCGGATAATCTGCCTTAAATGAAGTGAAGGCTACAGCAATCTCAGGACGCTTCATCAGTTCAGCAATAAAATGATTACCTACTTTACTGAATTTGTCCAGTTTTCCACCAGTTTTATCCTGCAGAACCATATCTAATCCGTCGACATTACTAAAACCAGGAACCGTTGGGAAAGTAAACACAAAGAAACTGGCGCCCTTAATTAATGCTAATTTAGCATTCACAATACCCATAATCTCATTGATATCTTTGACTTTACCACGTTCTTCAGTCGGTTTCAATAAGATGAATGAAGCGCCTGCGGATGGACTGGTAGAACTTGTAAGCAAGTTAAAACCTGCCAGAGAGTTATATAATTTAGTGAACTCTAACGGTCTCAAAAGGTCTTCAGCTTCTTTCATGGCTGCTGCAGACCTATCCAATGAAGCACCGGCTGGCATAGTCATCGAAATAGCAATAAAGCCCTGATCTTCTGAAGGAATAAACCCTGTAGGAGTCTTTCTAACCATCCAGATCGTCGCCAGAATAACAATAGCCAGACCGCCCATACTTACCCACTTGGCTCTGATCAGGAATTGAAGACTTTTCATATAACGGTTGGTCATCGTATCAAATCCAGCGTTAAATGAGTTGAAGAACCTGGTTTTAAAGTTTGGATTTTCTACCTCACCACCTTTAACCTGATGTTTTAAGAACAGCGCACATAAAGCGGGGCTCAATGTTAACGCGTTAATCGCAGAAATTACAATCGCAATTGCCAGTGTAAATGCAAACTGCCGGTAGAATAATCCTGTAGACCCTTCCATAAAACCGACAGGTAAGAATACCGCACTCATAACCAATGTTATGGAAATAATCGCACCGGTAATTTCATGCATAGCAGATACTGTCGCCGCTTTAGGTGCAAGATGCTGATGCTCCATTTTCGCATGCACGGCCTCGACGACGACAATCGCATCATCGACCACAATACCAATAGCAAGTACCAGGGCAAAGAGTGTCAGCAAATTGATAGAGAAACCAAATACTTGCATCAGGAAGAAAGTTCCCAATATCGCTACCGGCACTGCAATAGCCGGAATCAGCGTGGATCGGAAATCCTGAAGGAACAAGAAAACTACAATGAATACCAGGATAAAAGCTTCTATCAGTGTATGAATTACCTGATTTATACTTTGATCCAGTGCTACTTTTGTACTATAAAGGATATCATACTTTACGCCTTTTGGAAAATCTTTTTCTGCTTTTTTCATGAATTCCATAATTGCGATCTGAATCTCATTCGCATTGGAACCACTTAATTGCTGAATACCGATATTCATACCGGCTTTACCGTTTATACGGGTCTGGCTACCGTAAGTGTAAGCACCAAATTCTACTCTCGCAACATCCCTTAAGCGCAGGAATGAGCCATCGGAATTTGCCCGGATAATCATATTTTCGTATTCTTCGGGTTTATTTAATTTCCCTTTATACTTAATTACATATTCAAAGGCATTCTTACTGCTCTCACCAAATTTACCCGGTGCAGCTTCTAAGTTTTTGTCTTTAATCGCCGCCATTACTTCGTTAGGAGTAAGCTGATAAGTAGACATTTGTGCAGGGTTTAACCATACACGCATAGAGTAGTCTTTATTACCGCCAAAAATTGCTGCCTGCCCTACTCCAGGAATCCGTTTAATTTCGGGAACAAGGTTGATTGCTGCATAATTGGCCAGGAATGTCTGATCGTAGCTTTGCTCATTCTCGGTATACATATCGAGTACCATGATCAAACTGTTCTGTTGTTTTGCCGTGGTCACACCAGCCTGAATTACTTCTGCAGGAAGCTGACTGGTCGCTTGTGAAACCCGGTTCTGTACGTTAACCGCAGCTTGATCCGGATCTGTACCCAGCTTAAAATAAACAGTAATAACCAGGGAACCATCGTTACTCGCTGTTGAGCTCATATAGCTCATATTTTCAACCCCGTTGATAGATTCTTCCAACGAGGGTGCCACAGACCGCAGCACAGTCTCCGCATTCGCACCGGGATACAAGGCAGTTACCTGTACGGCCGGGGGGGCAATATCCGGAAACTGCTGCAAGGGTAATCTGCTTAAACCCAGTATACCGAGTATAACCAGCAGAATCGAGATTACTGTTGCAAGAACAGGTCTGTCTATAAATTTCTTAAACATAATTTCGTGAATTAATTCAATGCGGTTTGTTTGTCTTTGGAGACTTGTTCCGGTTGGATATGATCTCCTTCTTTGAGTTTGTCAATGCCGTCGAAGACGATTCTGTCTCCTTTTTTCAGACCGGACTGGACGAGATAATTTGTTCCGCTGGCTCCAATTATCTGAATTGGTTGCTTGCTAACCTGGTTTTTGGCATCGACCGTGAATACGAACAATTTGTCCTGTACTTCAACAGTAGAAGCCTGAGGCACCATTACCGTGTAACCATGCTTCTTACCTAATCTAATGCGCCCGGTATTTCCCGATTTCAACACACCCGCTTCGTTTGGAAAAGTAGCTCTCAGTGTAATGGATCCTGTTTGTCGGTTAAACTGTCCATCTACCATATCAATTCTACCCTGGCTTGTATAGGCAGATTTATCTGCCAGAATCAGTGACACCTTTGGCATATTTTTAAAACGTTCTGCTGCGTCTTTTCCCTGATATTTAGAGTTAAAGTCTATATAATCATCTTCACCTAAAGAGAAGTAAGCATAAACCTCATGCGCATCGGAGATCGTAGTTAAGGCCATTGCATCGCTTACACCTACCAAACTTCCTTGTTTTTTCGGCAATCTGCCAATGAAACCCGAAACCGGCGCTGCGATAGTGGTATAACCAAGATTGATTTTGGCGGCTTCAACGCCTGCTCTTGCTTGTTCCGTATTAGCTTTGGCTAATTGTTCGGCAGCCATCGCTGTTTTTAATTGAAAGTCTGAAACAACCTGATTGCTCACCAGTGGTTTTAGCTTTTCAACTTCTAGCTTTGCACTGACCAATGCTGCTTCTGCGGCCTGGTAAGTTGCTTTAGCAGTGTTTAATGCTTCCCGGAAAGGTAAAGGGCTAATTTGAAATAAGGGTTGCCCTTTTGTTACCCTCGCACCTTCTGCGACATAAATTTTGTCAAGGATTCCGGATACCTGAGGGCGGATATCTATATCTGAGACCCCCTGAACTGAAGCCGGATATTCCACATAGGTGGTTTCATCGGATTCGTTTAATGTAATTACCGGAAATGCCTGTGCAGGTGCCGGTGCGTTGTTTTGCTGGTTGCCTGAACAACCGGCAATAAATAATGCTATAAGTAAAATTGAAGATTTCATAACAATGATTAACTGTTTAACAGTGTTAAGTGAATGGATAAAAAATAGTGGAAGAAAAAGAGGATTAAGGAGACATTCTATCGAAGTAAAGTTATTTAACGTCGTTAAGTGATTAGCGGTAAAAAAACTGTTAATTGACTCCCAAAAGCATTTAAGCTCATAAGTTTATTTAACAGCGTTAGATATTTGGGTAAAAAATTTTTAGTCGTTTATAGTATTAATAATTCCATGAATAGCATCCTTTAAAATATGCTGGTTCATTTCATCTCCGGTACCTTTATTTAAAAGGTTAATGGAAATCAGTCCATGAATGATAGACCAGAATGTATAATATTTTCTACAGATCATATCCGGCGTTGGTTTAACCATCAGTTCGGAAATTGTATCGTTAATTATTTTTGCGGATGCTATTGCTTCAGGAAGCGCTTTCTTCTGCTCACAACAGACCATATCAACACCGTACATTAACTGATATAACTGTGTCTGTGAAAATGCAAAATTCCAGTAAGCCATCCAGATAGCTTCCAATTGTAAGTCTGGTTCCGTCTGAGCAGCTTTCGCACTCCGAACATCCTGCAAAAGTAACTGATGCCCGATCCGGGTTAGTTCAAATAGTATCCCCTCTTTATTAGCGAAGTATTCATAAATTATAGGAGCAGTGTATTCAATCTTATCTGCAATTTTTCGCATACTTAAGGCCTGCCAGCCATCTTCCCTGACAATCTGCAAAGCAGCGTCCAGGATATTTGATCTGGTTTCTTCCTTAATTCTTTGAATTCTTTCTTTGCTTCCCATAATTAAGTTTGTCCTTATATGATTAAAGTGATAAACTATTTAACAGCGTTAAGCAAATGTAAAAGTAATTTGAATATTGAGCATCAGCGAACTGTCAAAAAACGCTAACACCCTGTAAACATTAACGTTGCGTTTGATTTATTTTCAAAAATAACGCTTGTAGCAGCGATAATTTAATTTGGTGACCAGGGCTTGAAGCGAAATAACGTGATTTTTTGCTCGGTTTATCAGAATGTTGTGAGTAGTTTTTTAGAAGGATAATCAAGTTTAGCACTTTTACGTTTACCCTGACAAGTGATATGGAAGATATTAACCTGATCATTGAAAAGGTCGTATAGAATAGTGCTGCTTGTTTCCAGCGACCGGATATTTTTTACAGGTTCTGACTCCAAATAAACGATGACGGCTTCGTTGTCGTTTTCATAGCCAATATAGTTAAGCTTAATATTCGTGGCATTTGCTGCCAGCTGTAAATGTGCAAGCAGGTATTTTCCGACTACCGCATCCATATCCTTGTGCCTTACAGGCTTGATCAGATCTGCTTTTATTTTATAATTCCTGCTCAGAATATCTTCAAAATCGTCGGTGAAAATTCTGCAGCTGATTTCCAGTCTTCCGGTTTTTATATTTTGGTTGATTTCTGTAGAACTCAGGTGCAACGGATGCCGCAAGGCTGCAGCTCCTTTATTTAGAGGCGCTTCAGCATTTAAATTGAAGAACATGTAACAAATTAGCAGACATTGCCTGACGATTAATAACATAGAAACATTTAATTTTTCGAATACAAAAAAACGGTTTAAATTTAGACTTTCAACATAAATCTTCAAATGAACAAATCTTTAACCGCGCTGCTCCTGCTTGGCTCTTCTCTGCAGTATGCCAATGCTCAGAATATTCAGAATAATCCCGGCAGTAATCACGGAAACAAATTTGAACAGCTGGGTACTATACTAACCACGCCAAATGAACAGCGTACGGCAAGTGGCGCTCCTGGTGCAAAATATTGGCAGCAAAGGGCCGATTATGATATTAAATGTTCATTAGATGAAGTGAATCAGATCCTTACCGGTTCTGAAAAGGTTACTTATTTTAACCACTCCCCTGACGAGCTTTCCTATATCTGGCTGCAGCTGGACGAAAATGAGCATAATAATCTGCGTAACGCAAATTATCAAAGCAGTACGAACATGCCTGAAATGACCACAACCCGGGCTATAGAAAAAGCAGTAATCACACAGACTGATAATGGTCTTGGGATCCAAATACAAAAGATTACTGATGCTGCAGGTAAGGATATCAGCTATACAATTAACAAAACAATGATGCGGGTGGATCTGCCGGTACCGTTAAAACCTGGCCAGCAGTTTGTGTTTAATGTGAACTGGAAGTATAAAATTAGTGACCGCATGGTTGAGGGCGGCCGTGGTGGTTACGAGTATTTCCCTGAAGATGGGAACTATTTGTTTACGATGGCTCAATGGTTCCCTAGATTATGCGTTTATAGTGATTTTCAGGGTTGGCAGCATCATCAGTTCACAGGTAGAGGCGAGTTTGCCTTAACTTTTGGTAATTATAAAGTGCAGATTACAGTTCCTGCAGATCATATTGTTGGTGGTACCGGTGAATGTATGAATTACTCCGGCGTGCTGAATCCTGCACAACTCTCCAGATATAATCAGGCAAAAACAGCGAAGGAACCTGTAGAAATTGTAACGCTCGACGAGGCTAAAAAAGCTGAAGGTGTAAAAAACAAGGCTACTAAAACCTGGGTATTCCAGGCTAATGATGTCAGGGATTTTGCCTGGACTTCTTCACGTAAATTTATATGGGATGCCATGGCACAGCCTGTAGAGGGTAAGTCTGTAATGTGTATGAGTTTCTATGGTAAGGAAGCCTATAATTTATATAAACCTTATTCGACAAAAGCTATTGCCCATACCGTAAAAACATATTCGGATTTCACTTTCCCTTATCCATACCCTGTTGCACAAAGCGTAGAGGCGGCCAACGGAATGGAATATCCAATGATCTGTTTTAACTACGGCAGAACAGAAAAAGACGGCACCTACAGCGAAAGTTCCAAAAATGGAATGCTCGGTGTAATTATTCATGAAGTGGGGCATAACTTCTTCCCGATGATCGTTAACAGCGACGAGCGTCAGTGGAGCTGGATGGATGAAGGCTTAAACTCTTTCCTTGAATATCTTACAGAGGAACTTTGGGATAATAAATTTCCAGTTAAAAAAGGCCCTGCCTACACGATAGTTGATTATATGAAATTACCAAAAGATCAGCTGGAACCAATTATGACCAATTCCGAAAACATTGTTCGCTTTGGCCCAAATGCTTATTCTAAGCCGGCTACGGGTTTAAATATCCTGAGGGAAACTATTATGGGCAGGGAGTTGTTCGACTACGCTTTTAAACAATATGCAAAGCGATGGGCTTTCAAACACCCGACTCCAGCAGATTTCTTCCGTACCATGGAGGATGCAAGTGGTGAAGATCTGGATTGGTTCTGGAGAGGATGGTTCTACGGCACCGACCCATGCGACATTGCTCTTGATGAAGTTAAATTTGCTAAAGCGGATGTGAATGCAAAACCTGGCTCACCAAACGTTAAAATGGTTAAACTAGACCGTCCGCAGGTAAATGTTTTCGAAGATATTTCCAAAATTAGAAACCGTGAAGACAAGAAGATTAGCTTCTACACAGACCGTGATAAAAAAACACAGGATTTCTACTGGAGATATGACCGTGGTCTTGAAAAAGTTGACGATACGGAACGTAAGCGCGAAATCCCATTCCCCTATGAAACATTGAGTGAGGAAGATAAAGCGAAGTATGCAGGTAAATTCTTCTACGAATTGTCTTTTAGCAACAAGGGTGGCCTTGTCATGCCTGTCATCGTAGAATTTACTTTTGCAGACGGCAGCAAAATGATGGACCGGATCCCTGCACAAATCTGGCGTCTGGATGAGCAGAAGGCCTCAAAATTCTATGTCCTTGATCAGGAGATTGCGTCTATTCAGCTCGACCCTATGCGCGAAACTGCAGATATCGACGAAAGTAACAATACCTGGGGCGGTAAAGCAAAAGCTTCTAAATTTGATTTATTCAAACAAAAAAGTGCAGCGGCCAGAGGCCAGTCAGTAGGATCTAATCCTATGCAACAGGCCCGCGCAGGTCAATAAAAAATCTGTATACAGATACAGGCTGGATGGAAACTCATCCGGCCTTTTTTGTAATATTGCAGATTAAATATTTTATCCTTGAAAAATTTAGTACTCAGCACATTTCTTCTTCTCTTTTACTTTTCTTCACCAGCGCAGCAAAAGAGTGAGACAAATCTGATTCCCTCCTGGAAAATCAGTTATAACCTGGATTATGGTACTCCTGCTATAGAAAGTAAAGATACCCCTGGTGATACTGAAAAAGATCTGCTACTCAAGCTTTCTGCTGCCCTTTCGGGAAGTGCGGAAGGGGAATCTCCGCTGACTTGTTATATTAGCAATACCTATATCCGGGTGGAGCAAATGGGGCTAGGTGGTGGCATAACACTTGCCGATAAAAGGGACACCTTAAGCTACATGTTGGACACCCTGGAAAAAACGGTTACCAGCTATCCGGCTGAAATGCCCAATCTGCAAATTCAGGAGTTGGGAGACAGTGTCGCCGTCCTCAGTACAGATGACCTGCGGATTCATCTGACAGCAGACACAATGACTATAGCAGGTATGCATTGCAAAAAAGCAGTCTTTCAGCATCCCGAGAAAGAGGAATATAAAATTAATGTATGGTACACCACTGAGCTTCCTACTCTTTACTGGCAAAAATACAGCTATCTGAAAGCCGTCCCGGGATGTGCCCTGGCTATTACTACAAAAAGTGGTAATCTTGAAATAGGTATTAAAGCCCAGCGGATAGAAAAACTGGACATCCCTGAAAAGTTCTTTCTTCCTCCTGCTGATTATACATTAAATACTTACACCTTTTAATTCTATTACAAAATGATCTTCAGATCACCTATCTACCTGGTATTCGCCCTGCTGTTAATATTCAGCACAAACAAAGGTTCTGCTCAGGAAAAAACAATACTGAAAGAAGGGGATTTTCTTTTCCAGCAGATTTCGTGTGGTCCTTTATGTGATGCTATACTTGCGGTCACGTCCGGCTACCAGGGGCAAAAGTTTAATCATATGGGTATGGTAATTCTGCAGCAGGATAGCCTCATGATCGTAGAAGCAATTGGCAAAGATGTTCATCTAAGTTCTATATCTGACTTCCTGAAACGTTCTGCAAACCCAGTTTACACGGGCCGGTTAAAACAGGAATATCAGCGGCTCATCCCTGCGGCTGCCCATTTCTCACTGGACCAGTTAGGCACCCCATATGACGATGCTTTTCTTTATCAAAATGGTAAATATTATTGTTCTGAGTTGATTTATGATGCTTTTCTATCTGCAAATCGTGGTGAACCGGTCTTTGAGCTTCAGCCGATGACTTATAAGGTTCCTGGGTCTAATTCTTTCTTTCCTGTCTGGAAGGATTATTTCGACAACTTAAAACAACCTGTTCCTGAGGGACTTCCAGGTTGCAACCCTGGAGGAATATCGCTTTCTGATAAGATAGATATGGCAGGAAGGTATCAACCCTGACTGTATAAAGAAATCGTCATCTTATCATCAAATTAAATCTGCATACCGCCTGTACGGGCTTATCTCTGTTGCTAAATCTTTAATTCGGCAGGTTAATTCGAGAATTTAGCAGGTTTAAGGATTTATTATGGTTGGAAATTTGTTAATTTGGAATATTATATATTTGGAGCAATCCTCTTTAAACATGCTATATGTCCAACACAACAAAAGAACAAAGCACTACAAATATTTTATCTCTTGATATCGGCGGAACGAGCGTTAAAGCTTGCATACTGACAAAAGATGGCGAATTGTTCTCCGAATATACAAAACTGCCCACTCCAAAAGACGCGACTCCAGAGGATTTAATAGAAGTAATTTCTAAGCTTGTTGCAGATCTTACGCCTTTCAGCAAAATTGCTATTGGTTTTCCAGGATATGTTAAATGTGGAATCGTAAAAACGGGTGTCAATCTTGCCAAAAGTAAATGGCCGGACTATCCGCTGGCACAGACGATAAGTGATTTGTTTGATAAACCTGTACGTCTCATTAACGATGCCGATCAGCAAGCACTGGGTGTAGTAAAGGGTAAAGGTTTTGAAATTGTCCTGACATTAGGCACCGGTTTCGGCACCTCGCTTACTTACGACGGTGAATTGCTGCCCCATCTGGAGCTTGCCCATCTTCCGGTATCCAAGAACAAAGATTACGACGACTATATTGGTGATAAAGCCTTTGTTAAAGAAGGCGAAAAGAAATGGAATGAGAGGCTTCAGCGAATAATCGGAATCTATAAAACGGTTTTCAATTATGATGAGCTTTATCTGGGTGGCGGAAATGCCAAACATATAAACTTTGAACTGGATTCAAATATACACGTTGTCTCTAACAGGGACGGTATCAAAGGTGGCGCCAAATTATGGGACGCTTCTGAGAAATACCACATCTTTACCACTTATCCTAAATCACACACACAAAATGGAAAGTAAATATACATTAGGGATGATCGGCCTCGGTACAATGGGTCGTAACCTTTTATTAAATATGGCCGATAACGGCTTCGCGGTTACTGGCTACGACAAGGACCCAAAAATGATTACCAAACTTCGTGAAGACGGATCAAAGCATAACCTGGAAGCTTTTGCTTCACTGGAAGATTTTGTGCAGAGCCTGGAGTTACCAAGAAGAATTATGTTACTTGTTCCCGCTGGCCCAATTGTAGACAGTGTTATACAGGAACTTTCTCCCTTACTAACTAAAGGCGATATTATTATAGATAGTGGAAACTCCCATTTTACTGATACCAGCAGAAGAGCTTTAGAGCTTTCTGATAAAGGCCTGCATTTCTTTGGAATGGGGATTTCTGGCGGTGAAGAAGGTGCGAGATTCGGCCCGAGCATTATGCCTGGCGGCGATAAGACAGCTTATGGCGAAATGAAAGCGATTCTGGAAGCTGTTTCTGCAAAAGTAAACGGCGATCCTTGTGTTACTTATATTGGCCCTGGAGCTTCCGGGCACTTCGTTAAAATGGTACATAATGGAATTGAGTACGCTATGATGCAGCTACTCGCAGAAACCTATGACATTCTTAAAAACGCACTGGATTATTCAAATGAGGAAATCTACAGTGTGTTCGAAGAATGGAATAATGGCCGTCTGCAATCTTTCCTTCTTGAAGTTACCCGGGACATTTTCAAAGTTAAAGATCCAAAAACCGGTGGTTTCCTGCTGGATTATATCAAGGATGAAGCTAAGTCTAAAGGTACCGGAAAATGGACTTCGCAGGTTTCAATGGACCTGCAGTTACCAATTCCAACGATTAATGAAGCGGTTACTACACGTGATTTATCTAAATATAAAAAACTAAGGGTTCAATTAGCTGAAATCTATCCTGAACAAAAACCTACAGCTGAGAACAAGGCACAATTCATAATTGAGCTTGAACAGGCTTTATATTTCTCCGTTATTACATCTTACGCACAGGGACTGCATTTATTATGGCAGGCTTCGGCAACTTACGAATACGATCTGAACCTGCATGAAATTGCGAAGATCTGGCGTGGAGGCTGTATAATCCGTGCAGAATTACTCGAAGATATTTATCAGGCATACAGTACCCAGCCTGAACTGGAGCATCTGTATGCTGATGCTGGTATAGCAGCTAAAATGCAGGAAATTCTGCCAGGAATGAGGTCTGTGGTAAGTCATACCGTACAAACCGGACTGGCAACTCCTGCCTACTCTTCTGCCCTGGCTTATTTTGACAGTTTGCGTACTGCAAGAATGCCTTCAAACCTAATTCAGGCACAGAGGGATTTCTTCGGTGCACACCAATTTGAACGTACAGACGAAGAAGGTACATTCCATGCAATCTGGAATCCTGTTTTGTCTTAACCTATAAAAGATTATTCTAATGAAAACTAGTAAATGCCTCAACCCAACCATCTTTGTCATTTTCGGTGGCACTGGTGATCTGAATATGCGCAAACTTGCGCCTGCTATCTATAATTTATATGCTGATGGTTTTATGCCAAAGGATTATGCAATTATCGGTACCGCAAGAAAGAAGCTGACTGATGAGCAGTTTCGCAATACCATTATGGATGGTGTTAATCAATTTTCCAGAGCGGGTAAAGTTAAGCAGGCTAAATGGGATGAATTTGCACAGAATGTTTATTATAACTCTGTAGATGTATCTGCCCCTGAGACATTTCAGGTGCTAAAGACGAGTATTGAAAAGATTAAAAAGGAATACGGGCCTAAAACACAGGTAATTTATTACCTGGCAGTAGCACCTAATCTATTCCCTCTTATCGCGGAATGTCTGGCTAAGTACGACCTTGCTGGTAATGAAGACAATTGCCGTATTGTAATTGAAAAACCTTTCGGACATGATCTGGATTCTGCTAAAGAACTGAATAAATTACTGACTGGTATTTTTACAGAAAAACAAATCTATAGAATTGATCATTATCTGGGCAAAGAAACAGTTCAGAATATCATGGCATTCCGTTTTGCGAACTCATTCCTCGAGCCGCTTTGGAACAGAACATATATTGATCATGTTCAGATTTCTGTTACTGAGCAGCTAGGTGTTGGTGATCGTGGTGGATATTATGACGGCGCGGGTGCATTACGTGATATGATTCAAAATCATATCCTGCAATTACTTTGCTTAATTGGTATGGAAACACCCATCAATTTTGATGCAGATGAGATCCGGAATAAAAAGGTTGACGTGTTGAAAGCCATGCGCCCTTTTGGTCCTGAAGATATTAGAATGAGCACCGTAAGAGGTCAGTATTCAAAAGGATGGGTTGAAGGCAAAGAGGTTCCGGGTTACCGTTCAGAAAAGGATGTTGATGACCACTCAAACACAGAGACTTTTGCAGCTGCAAAATTCTTCGTGGATAACTGGCGCTGGCAGGGAATTCCGTTTTACGTGCGTACCGGTAAACGTCTTTTCCAAACTTCTTCACTGATTACAATTCAGTTTAAAGATGTCCCTCATCAGATCTTCCCGACTGGCGTAACTGAGCACTGGCAACAAAACAGATTGATCATAAGTATTCAGCCGGAAATGAGTATCCGTCTTCAGGTTCAGGCAAAAAGACCTGGACTGGATATGGTACTTAATCCTGTGGATATGGTTTTCGACTACAAAGGTACTTATGAGTCCCAGGCTCCTGAAGCGTACGAAACTTTATTACTTGACGTAATGATAGCCGATCAGACACAATTCATGCGTGCTGACCAGGTAGAAAGTGCATGGGAGTTATTAATGCCGGTAATCAATGCATGGGAAAGTAAAACTTCCCTGAGCTTCCCGAACTACCCTGCAGATTCATGGGGCCCCGAGGATGCTGAAGCACTGATTGCGAGAGATGGATTCCATTGGTTTACTTTACCCTTAAAAAATAAAGATTAATGAGTTTACTGATTTATAAAGCTAAAAACGAGTTAATACATGATCTTGCAGAGTATGTTATAGCGACAGCCAAAACTGCTTTAGAGCAGCAGAACTGTTTTAACTTCGTGTTAACCGGTGGCAATTCACCAAAAGACTTGTACCACTTACTTGCCACTACTTACCGCGAGACCATTGACTGGACTAAGGTCTATTTCTTTATCGGTGATGAACGTAATGTGCCACCAGGACATGAGAGTTACAACGGATTAATGGCCAGAAAGACTTTGTTGGATCCATTAAATATACCTGCAGAACATATCTTCTTTGTCGATACAACACTAGAGCCCGAGCAAGCTGCTGCTGACTATTATAAAGCAATCGCAGACCATTTTAACGGTTCAGATTTAAGTTTTGATCTTATACTTCTTGGCATGGGAGATGATGCACATACAGCATCGCTTTTCCCTGGAACAACCGCTTTAAAAAGCAAAGAAGTTGGCGTAGAAGCCGTATATGTCGAGAAACTGTCGACTTATAGGATCACATTCACTGCGCCTTTAATTAATAAGGCAAAAAACATTGCTTTCCTTGTTTTCGGAGAAGCTAAAGCGGAAGCGCTTAAACATGTAATTGAAGATACCGATAAGAACCCCGAGTTATATCCTTCACAGCTAATTATACCTATTGATGGGAAATTAACCTGGTTCCTTGATGATGAAGCAGCATCTTTACTAGACAGCTAATTATAACCTATAGCATTACAGCCCCGCAGATTCACTTGTGCGGGGCTTTTTTTAAATCTAATCACATGACAACACAGGACATTCTCAGTAAATTACCATACAGCAAACCATTTCTATTTGTAGATGAGCTACTCCAAATTGATGAGAACGGCTCAACAGGAACTTTCACTTACTCAAAAGACCTTGATTTTTATAAAGGGCATTTCAAGGATGCTCCTGTTACTCCCGGAGTAATTTTAACAGAGACTATGGCACAAATAGGCTTAGTGTGCCTGGGCATTTACCTTTATGGTCAACAGAATACGGAGATGAAGGCACATGTCATGCTCACATCAACAGCAATGGATTTCATGAAACCAGTTTTTCCAGGTGAAAAGGTAACAGTTATAGCCGAGAAGGTTTATTTCAGGTTTAAGAAACTGAATTGTAATGTGTTGATGAAAAACGAAGCCGGAGAAATCGTTTCGAAAGGAAATATATCTGGAATGGTGACCGCGAAGATGCAGGACTAGTATTTTAATAAACAAGGGTTGAATATTTATCTAATATTCAACCCTTGTTTTTAGAGCCCTCGCTCCCAATTGACCGGTTGTTTATTCTTAATCCAAATTCTCCGCGATCAGCAAATTAATTATACCATCTACCATACCCACTCTGGGCACATAAATCTGTTTGATTCCGGTCCACTTCATAATGGTTATAAAAATTTCACTGGCCGGAATAATAACGTCAGCCCGGTCTGGATTTAATCCATAGATCTGGATTCTTTCTTTCAGAGAAAGGATATTCAGTTGATTATAAATGGATTTGAGCTTTAGAAAACTCAAGGGGACACCGTCTTTTTCATTGGCCATCCGGTAGATCTTATTGATATTTCCACCTGTACCAATGCCTGCGAGGTTTTTATAATCACTGGTATGTTCCCTAAGCCATGCTTTCATTTCTTCCCAGGTCTCTTCCTTATCCTGATTATCCAGTATCCGGATAGTCCCAATATTAAAAGATTTGGATGCTACAGGAATCTTGTTAACAAAGACGGACAATTCAGTACTACCACCGCCAACATCTATATAAAGATAGTTTTTCCGAATATCCAGACTATCTTCGATATGATTCGCATAGATAATGTTTGCTTCACGCTGGCCTTCTATGATTTCAAGGTTCAAATCTGCTTTCTCCCGGATTATCTCTATGATTTCCGCCCCATTAGTAGCCTCCCGCATAGAGGACGTTGCACACGCGAGGTATGCAGATACCTGATATACCTCCATCAGGTTCTTAAATGCGATCATTGTTTTAACCAGATCTCCCGATTTTTTCTTCGAAATTTTTTGCTCCAGAAAAGCATCATCACCAAGACGAAGCGGGACCCGGACTAAAGTATTCTTTTTAAAGGAGTACCCATTTTCATTTTGCGTGATGTCAGCAATAAGCAGTCTTACTGCATTTGACCCCACATCAATCGCGGCGTATCTGAGCATATATTTTAATGATGTTTATTTTTTAAATAATTATAAGTCTGCACCTGTGCGCGTACTTTAGTAACTAACCGGTTTTTATGATACTTATTTGTATTCAACCGGTTGATATCTCTGGCTTTAACGTTATCCTGCAGCTGAAACTCTATAATATCTCTGATTTCCTGCCTAACTTCTTTGTCCAATACAGGAAAGCCAACTTCCACCCTATGCTCAAAATTTCTGCTCATCAGGTCAGCAGAAGAAAGAAACATCTCCTCCTTTCCATTGTTGCCGAATATAAATACACGTGCATGTTCGAGAAACTTATCTACGATACTGATTACGGTAATATTTTCGCTAAAACCTTTAATGCCAGGCACAAGACAGCAAATTCCTCTTACAATCAACCGTATTTTAACTCCTGCATTACTGGCGTCATATAATTTTGATACAATTCCCTCGTCTGCCAGGCTGTTCACTTTAAAAATAAGGTAGGCAGATTTACCCGATTTGGCTATACGTATTTCCCTGTCAATCAATTTGTAGAATTTACTTCTTGATTCTATAGGTGAAACAATTAGATGTTTAAACCCGGAAGCCACCGTCTTTTTATTCAGTGCAGCAAAGAGTTTTATCAGATCAGTTGTAATTTCCTTCTTAGCAGTAAAAATACTGTGGTCGCCGTAGAGTCTTGCCGTTTTCTCATTGAAGTTTCCTGTGGCAAGATTTGCATAATAGACAGCTCTGCCTTTTTCCATGCGGGTAACTAAACAGATCTTAGAATGAACTTTATAATCTGTTAAACCATAATTAACCTGTACTCCTTCCTCTTCCAGCTTACTCGTCCAATAAATATTGGCTTGTTCATCAAACCGTGCTTTAAGCTCTACCAGACAATTCACCTTCTTACCATTTTTCGCTGCATTGATTAACGCGTTAATAACTCTCGAGTTCTCAGCCAGGCGGTAAAGTGTAATATTTATAGCCGTTACCTGGGGATCAATAGCCGCTTCCCTCAAAAATAAAATGATATAATCGTAGGATTGATAAGGCAGGTTAATTAAATAATCACGCTCTTTAAGTTTATTAAAAATACTTTGGGTACGATGCAGACCTACAACCTTCAAAGGAACCTGTGGTGCATACTCCAGGCTTTTATCGCCTACATTCGGAAAGCGGATGAAGTCACCAAAACGATGATACCGGTTACCGGGAATTAAACTCTCGGCTTCTATTTTCAACTTGGAGATGAGTATCCCCAACATATCAAAAGGCATCTGTGTGTCGTACAGAAGGCGCATCGGTTTACCTTTCTTTCTTTTATCAAGACTGGCCTTTAACTCATCAATAAATTTCTCACTTATATTCTTGTCGATATCCAACTCAGCATCACGCGTGAGCTGAATTGTATAAGCATCCATTTCATCATAAGTGAACACATAAAAGATATCATCAAGACAATATTTTATAATGTCTTCTGCAAGAATAATAAATTTAAGTCCATTAGTTTCGGGTAAAACCAGGAATCTGGGCAAATCATTTGGTAGTTCGATTAGAGCGAACTTTTCTGTCTTTTTACCGCTCGTCTTCCTTAGACGCACAAAAAAGTATAAATTACGGTCCTTAAGTTCAGGGAAGCTCTTTTCGGGGTCTATCATAATAGGCACCAGATTAGATAGGATTTTATCGCGAAAATGCTCTTTAACAAATGCGCCCCGGGCTACATTTAACTGCGTATCATTCAGAATGAAGATTCTGTTCTGTGCCAGTTCATTGATTAATGTCGCCTGGAATAGTTGTTCGAACTTACGTTCTTGTTTAATAACAATATTTTTAATTTCATTCAAGACCTTCTTAGGATTAAACCCTAATAACTCTTTTGCTTTGTCATTCAGATCAGAAAGCCTGGACATTGTCGCGACTCTTACACGATAAAACTCTTCCAGGTTGGATGAAAAAATAGATAGGAATTTAATTCTTTCAATCAGGGGAACAGTTTCATCTGCGGCCTCCTGCAATACCCGTTCATTGAAATATAACCAGCTGATTTCTCTGTTTAAAAATGGGATCTTCTTCTTTGTCATGGGTTAACATCAATATTTCCTGGAAAACCGGATCAGATCAAATCTGCGGATTTACTGTTAATTCAATGTTAAGTAAACATTAGCAAACAATTACTTAACACGCAGATCCGGAACAATTTAATCAAGTTATATTAATAGCCATTCAATTGATCAGATCTGGCTTCACAGGAAGAACTGATCAAATTGAAATATTGGCATTAAGTAGAGAACGCTACAATCAGAAATACTTTATTGATTATTCTGACGTATCAGAAGACTCTGTCTTATCTGTTTTCGAAGAAGCCGACTTTCCAGCTGCAGCTGTTTTACGTACTGGCGTTTTTTGGGCAGTTGCATTGTCTTTTTTAACTGTATTTGCAGCTTTCGAGGAGCTAGCTGCTGTCGCTGACACAGCCTTGGAAACAGGTTGTTTACCTTTAGCAACAGCTTTAACTAGCGTACGCTTAACGGGTTCCACAGCCTCCGTAATTTTGTCTTTAGCGATTGCCGCCTCTTTCTTCAGTTTAGCTTTCTGCTTATTCAAAAGATCAGCAGCTTTAGCCTCTGATTCGATTACAGGCACTTCGACACTACGTGCAGTCGCCTTAGTTTTTCCGGCGGCTTTTTTAGCAACCTTATAAGTATTCTTAGAAACTTTATCTGCAACTGACTTTGTCTTTTTCAGCGATTTTGCCTTAGCCTTATTGACCTCGTTTTTCGCTTTTTTAACATCTTTCTTTACCTTTTTAACCTTAGGATCTGCTTTGATCTTTCTCGCTATTTTAGCCGCAGCATCCTTTGCTGTTCTGGAGATACTCGTACCTATTTTACCCGCGTCATGTCCCAAATGAATTACGACTTCAAGAATTTTCTGGGTCAAACTTTGTTCTAAATCTTTTTTAACTGCTTTTTTAGCAACTTTTTTTTGCACTTTTGACTGCTTGGTTTTCATCATCTGTATTTTAGCCTGAGGTTAAATCCAATATATAACTAAATTTAACATAATTTTTATTTTAAAGCTATAATCATGCCCACTTTTGATATTGTAAGTAAAATTGACGCGCAGACATTAGACAATGCGATGAACAACGCAAAGAAAGAAATTCTTAACCGTTATGACTTTTCAAGTTCTAATAGCACAGTTGACCATGATAAAAAAACTAATGTCATCACTATCGTAACTGAAGACGATATGCGTTTAAAAGCTATTCAGGATGCGATTATATCTCGTATGGTCAAACAAAATCTGGATCCGGAAAGCCTTGACTTTGGCAAAGAGCAATATGCGTCTGGAAATATGATCCGTAAAGAGATTAGTATTAAAGAAGGAATCGACAAAGAAACTGCAAAGAAAATAGTCGCGAAGATCAAAGCCAGCGGACTCAAGGTACAAGCCTCAGTTATGGATGATCAGCTGCGCGTACAAAGCAAAAGTATTGACGACCTTCAAAAAGTAATTACGCTTTGCAAAGGAGAAAACTTCGGACAGCCACTCCAGTATATCAACATGCGTAACTAACGATAATTAGACTTTTCTTTCCCTCAAAAGCACATCCTATAGATCAGAATGTGCCTTAAAATCTAATGCAATGGAAATAGCTGCAAACGGTTTTATTTTTTCAGATGATCCTGCCCGCATAGATATTGCTGCAGTGCATCATTATTTGAGCACCCAATCCTACTGGGCCAGAGAAATTCCTTTCGAAACCGTAATGCGTGCAATAGACGGGTCGCTATGTTTCGGCATTTATCAGGACAGTAAACAAATTGGATTTGCGCGTTGGATTACCGATAAAACCACATTTGCCTATTTGGCGGATGTATATACAGAAGAGGAATATCGTGGGAAAGGATTGATGAAACAATTGATGTCGCTTATGCTGTTTCATCCCGATCTCCAGAACTTACGCCGCTATCAGCTATCTACCCGTGATGCCCATGGACTTTACAGTCAGTTTGGTTTTAAGCCGCTAGAGACCCCTGATAACCAAATGGCGATAGTCATTTCAAACCCATACGAAAAAAGGGAAGACAATTAATTGTCTTCCCTTTTAATTAACGGAATCGCTATCCGGTTATAATTTCTGTGCAGCAACCCCTTCTTTAGTAATTACTACGGGGCGAATTAGTCCGTTCTCATCGAAAGACATTACATCGATACTGGTTTCTCTATGGTTACCATCGGTTTCAGTTAGTGGCCTGCGATGATAAACGATATACCAGAGATCCTTTTTCTCATTGTGAATAACAGAATGATGCCCTGCTCCCCTGGCAATTGCCGGATCTTGCTTTAAAATCTTTCCAATCCTTTTGAAAGGTCCCATGGGAGAATCCGATATTGCATAGGCCACAGAATAATCAGGCCCTGTCCAGCCCCCCTCAGACCACATAAAATAATACTTTCCGTTACGCATGAACATATATGGACCTTCCACATAGCTATCTGGAGTTATTTCTTTGTATGTTTCACCATCGGCGAAAGGAACCAGGGATTTAAAATCATCGCTGAGTTTGGCAATATTGCAATGTTTCCAGCCTCCGTAAATCAGGTAATATTGCCCGTCTTTATCTTTAAACACAAACTGGTCAATTGGCTGTGCACCATTATGAAATTTATCTACCAGTGGTTTTCCTATATGATCCTTATATGGACCTTCAGGACGTTTGGCAACAGCTACACCAATACCACCCGTTTCCTGATCACTTTGAATATCATTAGCACCGAAGAACAAAAAATAGTCTTTATCTTTTTTAACAATAGCAGGCGCCCAGACGGCCTTTTTAGCCCATTTAACACCGGCGGTATCCAGAATCCGCGGATGCTTTTTCCAATTTACCAGATCTTTGGAACTGAAAGCATCCAAAAAGACCTGATCCTTGTAAGGCGCAGAAAATGTTGGATATATCCAGTAAGTTTTGTCGAAAACGGCTGCATCAGGATCAGCGTACCAACCAGGAAAGACTGGGTTTCCACTGGACTTAACCTGTGCATGGACTGTAGAAGTTGAGACGGCAAACGCCATCGGCATCAGCAAAGCAATTATTTTTTTCATATCAAATTTGATTGAACTGAATCATCAGCACGATCTGAACGAATCAAATTTAAACAGATTCATCAGACCGTTTTAACGTCAGTTTCGCTATAGTCTTTAATGTCTGTAATATAGCCGTTCAAAATCAGGAAATCAAATAAAGGTTTAGCTTCGGGTGTTACCGGCATGTTTGCCGTAGTTATCACGCGTCCAGATTCTTTATCAAGAAAGGGATAAGCAAAAAGTTTTACATTTTTACTGAACATGTCGCTAACGTACGCCATTAGCTGGCTGGAATAACTACCACCAAAGTTGTGTGAATTAAAAACAAACTTCAGGTTGTTGATATTCGTAGAAATACCAACACTTTTAGGCTTACAGCGGTCAAAGTATTTAGCCAGTTTATTATGCCTTGCAAAGTTTGAAACAATAACCAGGTTACCGGTTCCGCACATCTCTTCCGCCCTTTTCGCCACGGCATGTAAATCAATAGCTTCCGGTTTTTCGTCGTCGGCAGTTAATACATTTGAAAGTAGGACTTCAATCAATACGCTCAGGTTATCTTTCTGTACATCTTCTGTTCTTCTAAACTGATCTACAGCCTTATTGAACATACTGAAGTTGGGCAATGATTTTTGCGCATATTTAGTCCGCAGGATCATAATGTCTTTTTTATATAAAAGATCTTTCGGCAGACAAGGATTCCCTCTGGAATCGAAAATGGCAGCGTCAGAAAAGTCCTTCACTATCAGATAAAGATTCAGCAAGATATTATTAATGGATTCAAACGCAGGCCCGTTTACAGAAATAAGGTCGATTTCAACAGAACCTATAGTCAGGTTATCTGCAAGAGATTCAATCATTCTTTTAGGATCCGCATAGTAATTAAACGCGGCATAGACCAGATTTACTCCAATTATACCTAGCACATTCTGTTGTAAAGCGGCATCAGTATCAAGCAAACGGACATGAAAAAATATTTCATTTGGCTCGCCCCCTGGTTCGGTCTGAAATTTAATTCCGATCCATCCATGAGGATCATTGGATTTATTGTAATTCAGTGTAGTTACGGTATCGGCAAAAGCAAAGAAGGTTCTGGATTTGTATTTTTCACCGGTTAGTCTTTCCCGGAGCAGATCGAATTCATGGTTTAACATTTTCTGTAACCGCGACTGACTCACGTAACGGCCACTTTCTTCGGCACCATAGATCGCATCACTAAAAGTCATGTCATAAGCAGACATCGTTTTAGCGACTGTTCCAGACGCTGCGCCAGCGGTGAAGAAATTCCGGGCCACTTCCTGCCCTGCGCCAATCTCCGCAAAAGTTCCGTAGATTTCGGGGCATAAATTAATGTTAAGGGCCTTTCGTTTCGTATCCAGAATTTCTCTTTCCATAGTACAAAAATAAGACAATGTAAAGAAAGTAAGGCCTGTTTTTTAGTATTAATACCACAAAAACCTAAAGAGAAACGATCTAAATACGCTGAATGACAATTACTGGGCGGGCAAAGATAAACGGATAATAGCTGTATTTAGAGCCCTGCGAATTTCTCTTTCTTTTATTTTGTCATATCTGTTAAGCAGTACCTGGACTTTGAAACGAACAGTATCCTTACCCACAGCAAGAGTTTTAATCGTCAGTCCGTCACGAACAATATAATCATCATAGCTTTTTACAGATGCAGACAATATTTCTTCCAGGTGCGCAGGCAAATAACCATAGGACAATGCCATTTCAAACTCGATACTCAGTTTTTTAATATTCTGTTTACTCTGATTAACGATTACAGAACTAAAAACTACAGAATTCGGTACCATGACCATATCATTATCTTCATTTTGCAGGATCACGTTGATTAAAGTGATATCCAGTATTTTACCCTCCGTATCATTGACACGGATATGATCTCCCAGGGACAGACGGTCTGAAAACATGATGATTAGCCCGTTGATCATATTATTGATATAATCTTTGAAAGTCACAGCAATGGCGGCAGCAACGATCGTTATGCTGGTCAGAAATTTAAGGGGGTCAGTACCCAGGAAGATCATCATTGCTACAATTCCAAAAACTGTATTCAGAATAGAGACTATCCGGTTAATTCCGAGAATAAAATTATCCTTGATATTAGGCGGTAGACCATGCTTTTTGATGTACCAGTAAATAATAACCTGTCGGATAAAGGAAACTGCCAGACTCGGTCCAAGGAAAATAACCAGTGCTTTTGCACTCACAGTCAACTTTGGATATTTGTCAGCAAATTCGGTGTACTCATTCAGCAGATAGATCAGTACGCATAGGATCAGCGTCTTCAAAGCAATCATTACCAGTTCATTTGTTCTTTTACGGCTTTTATCTTCTACAATCATAACATAGGTCAATATAGATCCCGTTAAATCTCCGTAAAATTGTGCGGTATTCAAATTTCAACCGGCAAAAGGGCGTCTACAACCAAATTAAAGGCTATTAACCCCCGGATAGTCAATACAATTTGTTACCTTCGGAATATTGACAATAATCCTATGGCAAAAAAAAAATCTTCTCAGATAAAGGTAGTATTAACGCAGTTAATCAGTGATGTTTTAGAGAATAGCAATAATGAAGCCCTGAACTACAAACAGGTTTCAGCCAAGCTGAATATAAAAGACGACGAATCAAGGGAGACCATTTTGGAAATCCTTAAAGAGGAAGCGCGCAGAGGCATCTTCAGTGAACCTCAAAAAGGTAAGTTCCGGTTAAAAGAACTCAAAACCTTCATAACTGGAAAAGTAGACCTGACTGCCGATGGCGCAGCATTTATCATTCCCGATGACGAATTCGAAAAAGATGTATTTGTTTCGGCCAGAAAACTACATAATGCATTGCATGGAGACAAAGTAAAGGTCTATATCTATGCCAAGAAAAGCGGGCGGAAAAACGAAGGAGAGGTAGTTGAAATTATAGAACGTCTGAGAACGGACTTCATAGGAGTTATTAAAATATCAGACCGTTTTGCGTTCGTTACAGTAGACGACAAAAAGATGCAGCACGATATTTTCATTCCCCTGACCGACCTCGCGGGCGCTAAAAGTGGGCAGAAGGTACAGGTATCGATTACAGACTGGCCGGAAGCGGCGAAGAACCCAATTGGTAAGATTATCAACATTCTGGGTACACAGGGAGAGAACAACACGGAGATGAATGCTATTCTTGCCCAGTATGGATTCCCACTTTCATTCCCAAAAGAAGTCGAAACAGAAGCAGAAGCCATTCCTGAAACGTTGAGTCCTGAAGACTTGAAAGACAGGCGGGATTTTAGAGAAACGCTCACCTTCACAATTGACCCGGCAGATGCCAAAGACTTTGATGATGCCATTTCCTTTAAAAAACTGGAAAACGGTAATTATGAAATCGGTATACATATCGCAGATGTGTCACACTACGTAACGCCTCAATCTGCTTTAGACAAAGAAGCTTACAGCCGTGCGACCTCAGTTTATCTGGTTGACAGGGTTATTCCAATGCTACCGGAAAAATTAAGCAACGGAGTTTGTTCCCTCAGACCTAATGAAGACAAACTGTGTTTTGCAGCAGTCTTTGAACTGGATGAAAACGCCAATATACTAAACGAATGGTTTGGCAGGACAGCCATACATTCAGACAGGCGTTTTAGTTATGAAGAAGCTCAGGAAGTTATAGAGAATAAAGCAGGAGACCATGCAGAAGAGATTCTGAAACTAAACGAACTCGCTTATATTCTGAGAGACCGTAAGTTCAAAAACGGAGCGATCAGTTTTGAAAGCACTGAGGTAAAATTCAAATTAGATGAGACAGGAAAACCCGTAGGCGTTTACGTAAAGGAACGTAAAGATGCGCACAAACTGATCGAAGATTTCATGTTGCTGGCGAATAAGAAGGTAGCAGAGTTTATTGCTAAAAAAGGAAAAGGCAAGAGCAAATACACGTTTATATACCGTTCACATGATTCTCCGAACCTGGAAAACCTGGGTAATTTCGCGTTGTTTGCTGCCAGATTCGGTTACAAGATAAATACTAAAACAGATAAAGACATTGCCAAATCGCTAAACTTCCTGATGGAAGATGTCGAAGGCAAAAAAGAACAAAATGTATTAACACAGCTGGCTATCCGCTCTATGGCGAAAGCAGTTTACACCACGAAAAAGACAAGTCATTACGGATTGGCTTTTGATCATTACACGCACTTCACCTCTCCTATCAGGCGTTACCCGGACGTGATGGTACACCGCCTGCTAGCTGCGTACCTGAACGGAGAACGTTCCGCCAATGAAGAGGAATATGAAATTGCGGCTTCTCATTCCTCAGCGATGGAAAAACGCGCCGCAGATGCCGAACGTGCTTCGATTAAGTACAAGCAGGTTGAATATCTGGAGGAAAATATAGGCAGCACCTATCGCGGATTAATTTCTGGTGTTACGGAGTGGGGAATGTATGTCGAACTGCTGGAGAACAAGTGTGAAGGAATGATCCGCCTGAAAGATATAGCTGATGACTTCTATGTTCTGGACGAAAAAAACTACTGTATAGTGGGACAGCGCAAAAAGAAAAAATATCAATTAGGAGATGAAGTTAACGTCAAGGTGAAAAGAGTAGACCTGTCTAAAAGACAGATTGATTTTACCCTGCTTCAGGACTAAATTTATGACTTTACCCAAATTCCTTTGTTTTCTGATTATTTGCTGTGCATCCGAAGTCTGCGCCCAGCAAATAATCGGCGGACATGTAACGGATGCCGAAACAGGAAAGCCAATTGCCTTTTCGACGGTTACTGCCGCAGCTTCTTTGCAAACATTAAGTAATGAAACAGGTGAATTTGAACTGAGCTTGTCTAACCTGCCCATCACACTGCAGGTATCTCATCTGGGTTATCAGACCAGAACGCTGACGATAGAAAAACAATCATCAGCTGTAAACATCCAGCTTATCCCCAAAACCTTTGAACTTCCGGAAGCAAAAGTTGGCAACCCAGCGCTTGCTATTATACAGGAGGCTGCAAAAAAAGCAATGGAAAACTACAAAAAGACTTTTCCCGGAAAAGCTTTTCTACGGCAGACTGCTTATCAGGCGGGAAAGCCTGCCTATCTGCAGGAGATCTGGTTTGACGCGAGCTGGACAGCTTATGGGCTTTTAAAATGGAACCCAACAGAAAGCAGGCGGCTTGCTGCCGGCAAAGGAATTAACTATACTAATTTCAGCTTCAGCACCCTGATCTTCTCCGGATACCTCCCCAATAACCTGCTGCTTAAACCACTGCGTAAAAGTGCCGATTCACTCTATACATTTAAGCTAACCGGAACCACAGAAAAAGATGGTCAGGAGATAGCCAGAATCAATTGTATTCCCCGTACCGGTGTTAAGGACGTCCGCTTCGAAGGAGATTATTATATCAATACGGTAACTAACGATATTGTGATGATAGACGGCATAATCAGGGACATGAAATTTACCAGTTCCGGCCCTATGTCAATTAAGAACAAGGAAACCAGGTTTTCGGCACAATTCCATTTGAATGACCAGGGAGATAACGTACTGGAATATGCAACCTTCAGCCTGATCAACAGATTAAAGGTAATGGGTTTTGGCACTCAGGATACAGAACTTTACAACACGTTATTCCTAACGACATTACCTAATACATTTCCTGCCGCGGCACTCGAAGACGTGAGACCAGACATTAATGATCAGTCCCTTATCCGTTCAATGCATACAGACCCGGAGTTCTGGCAAAAAAATCCAGGAATTATCCGCACAGTAAAGGAGCAGGAAGCCATTAAAGAATTAGAAAGAATACCCAGATAAAAAGCAATACACAGATAAGCAATACACAAAAATGCATACTATTTCTGAACTACAACAATTAATAGAAAACGCTGTCAGCAAAGTCGAATATCCGGCCCATCCGTCACGTTTATATGAGCCTATCAGTTATATCATGAAACTGGGCGGAAAAAGAATACGTCCCGCTTTGTTGATTCTCTCCACAGAATTGTTCAATACAGATCTTTTGAAAGAAGCTATTGAAGCTGCGCTCGCTATAGAGACCTTTCATAACTTTACCCTTATTCATGATGACATTATGGATAATGCGCCATTGAGACGTGGCCAGGATACTGTGCATATTAAATGGGGCGTAAATAATGCTATCCTCAGTGGAGATGTCATGATGGTGGAGGCCAATAAACATCTGACAAAGCTCCCTATAGAAGTCTTAAAAGATGCATTAGCGTGTTTTAACCTAACCGCACAGGGCGTTTGCGAAGGACAGCAACTCGATATGGAGTTCGAACAACGGAAAGATGTCACCATTCCTGAATATCTAAATATGATACGCCTTAAAACTGCTGTGCTAGTTGGTGGCGCAATGAAATTAGGGGCTATTGTAGCAGGTGCAGATGCTGAAGATGCCGATTTACTGTACAAGTTTGGAGAGAACTTTGGAATTGCGTTTCAGCTACAGGATGACATTCTCGATGTCTACGGAGACCCGCTAAAATTTGGAAAGCAGGTTGGTGGTGATATTATCAGTAATAAACAGACCTTTATGTTGCTTAAGTTGAAAGAGATCGCAGTAGCAGCAGATCTGACCGCTCTGGAAGAATTGAGTGTGCAATCAGACTATCCATCTAAAATCCGGTCAATTACCGACTTGTATAATCAATACGATATCAGAAATATCGCTGCTTCAGAAATGCAGAAAAGCCTGGATATTGCTTTTGAAGCTTTAGCGCGTGTTAACGTTGATACAGCAAGAAAAGCAGAATTAACAGCGCTGGCAAAATTGTTGATGAATCGCGAACACTAAACTTACTCAGTTAGCAGATGTTTAATTTTATCGTAGGTTAAAGGCTTTGTCAGAAAGTCTTTAACCTGTGGATAAGAAAGTGCCTTAACGCGCTCCGAAGGATTGATTGTAGAGGAAACAATTACGACATCGATACCAATGCCGTGCTCCTGAAGAATATTTAGAAAAGACCAACCGTCAATTTCCGGCATATTCAGATCCAGCAGGATTAACTCTGGTGTATGCTCTCTGAGATACTGCAGAGCTGCCTTTGCGCAATCAAACTGTACAATCTTTTTGTGCTTGTAGTACCTGGAGATAATCATATCATGCAGTTTATTCGTTAGCATGTCATCATCCAGCAGCATAATATGATTCAGGTCTCTCCGCTCTGTATCATTCTTATATGCAACCAGTTCCGGTTCCCGGTATTTCATCTTATTCAATACGCCGATAATATGATCCAGCTTCTCGGCCTGATAATTAATATCGTCTAAAATTCCCATTATAGCCGAACGGTCATACTGTTCCATTTCAGGCAAATGCATCAGATTAGACAAACTCAAGATGTTGGTGATAGGCGCACGCAGGTCATGAGACGCCATATGGGCATACTGATCTAATAATCTCACCTGATCCGGATATCCGATATTGCCGCTAATCATACAAGAAAAATAATGTTTCCCGGACTCAAGCAGCAATGGTGTAAATATCACCTGAAGAATTCCGTCATCGTTACCTGGGGTTTTAAAATGATACTCCAGGCTTAGTCCGCTTCCGCCCAGGCAGGCGGCCGCAAGCGATCTGAATCTTTCCAAAAACTTATGAGCAAGAATTTCCACAACATTTTCCCCAGTCTTGGGATATTTTTCAAGAAAATGAATGACGTGATCCTGCTTTTCTATGTGAAAAGAAAGCAGCTGTAATTTATTATCAAAAATAAAAAAAGAATTTTTTTCGTAAGGTGCACAGTATTGCTCAAGCTTCATAGCAGAAATCCATTGTGGTGACATAAATACAAGCGTGCCATACCTTAATCACTTATTAATTGATAGAAATTTTAAAGATTAAATATTACGATCCCAAAAACAAGCAGACCATTAAAGACAAAAATGGTTTGATAATTGCATTTTCCCCAACTAGGGAGAATTCCACAAACCAACAAAAATTTACGTACTAATGCAAGAAATACTGTCAAAGAAATTATTAGGTAACCGAATTAAGTCACTGAGACTAGAGAAAGCATATGCACAATCGGAAGTCGCGGCAATTCTGAACCTATCCAGAAGCAACTATTCACAAATTGAACTGGGCAATCAATATCCTAGCTACAATACTTTACAAGCAATCTCATTACACTATCAGAAGAGCTATACCTGGTTGCTGCATGGTACTTCATCAATCTCAGTTCAGACTGCTGAAGCTGCTATAATTAAAGACCTTCAGGCTACGCTGCATGATTTCTCATTTAACCTTAAAAGATTGGAGAAACAGCTATTACAAATCCGGATTAAGCTTGGAATAACAGATTAAGTATAAACAAAAAAAAGCCACCCGGATCGGATGGCTTTTTTAATATTATTATATATAAGCTATTATTCTGCAGTTGCATCAGTCTCAGCAGCAGGTTTAGCTGCTTTCTTAACTGGTGCTTTTTTTGCAGCTGCTTCAGCTACCGGAGCAGCTTTTTCTACAACTTCTGTAACAACTTCCGCAGGTAAAATAGAAACATAAGATTTGTTATCTTGTTTCTTTTTGAAGATCACAGTTCCATCTACCAAAGCAAATAAAGTATGATCCTTACCAATACCAACTCCTTTATCAGGGTGGTGTTTAGTTCCGCGTTGACGAACTAAGATATTTCCGGCAATAGCTTGTTGACCACCAAAAACTTTGATACCTAAGCGTTTACTATGCGACTCACGTCCGTTCCTGGAACTACCGGCTCCTTTTTTATGTGCCATTTTGTTTTATATTTTATCAATTAACAGCTATAAAACTGCAATTTTTGTTTAACAACTAATTATAAACTGATACCAGAAATCTGGATTTTGGTGAAATACTGGCGGTGGCCATTTTTCTTTTTGTAACCTTTTCTACGTTTCTTTTTGAAAACGATCACTTTATCGCCTTTTAAATGAGACACGATTTTAGCTGAAACGACTGCACCTGCTAGTGAAGGGGCACCAACAGAGATTTTGCCTCCGTCTTCAACCAACAATACATTGTCAAATTCAATACTAGCGCCTTCATCTCCTTGCAAACGGTGTACAAAAAGGTGCTGGTCTTTTGCAACTTTGAATTGCTGTCCTGCTATATTTACTATTGCGTACATTGTTAAATAATTAGTATTTTAAATTGTTTATTTTTTTATTGAGGTGCAAATATATAATTTATATTTCTAAAATCATAGTGATTGCATAATTCTAATCAATTTGTTTAACAGAAATCTATTTGTTGTTTTCTGTAACACTGCTTTGTTGTTTTCCGTAACGCTGTTCCGCATCACTAATCGTCTGAACAAGCAAAGTTTTCATTTGGTTTGATACATCCCGAAGTTTAGGAATATCCTGATAATCTGCTACCAGAATCACCTTTTTACTTTTCCTTTTATAGTTAAACTGCATTTCGTAGCGCAGTACCTTGGAAGTCTTCAGATTTGTACCAGCATTAGCTATAACGTCAGGAAAATTCCAGAAGCCCAGTTCATTTGCTTTGTTATGCAGATAAATAATATCATTCTGACGGAGCTTAACATTCGTACGCATCAGTGAATCACTGGCATTCAGATACTCGTATTTCCCCGTAGCAGAGTCGTAGCTATTTTCCATTACATTACCCGGGCCCCATTTAAATTGGAAAGACACAAATTCGTCCGATCTGAACGGCGCATTGCGTATAATCGGGGTGTAGTAAATAACGCAATAAGCCAGGAAAGGAATGACAATCGTTAACAGTAAAAATATTTTTTTTGCTTTAGTACTCATAATGGCTGCAAATATACAATAGTATCCCGAAGAAAAATCCTAATCTAATGGACCTGTAAGCTCACCTTCCCACTTACTCACTACTGCTGTTGCGATACTATTACCGATTACATTGGTTGCAGACCTTCCCATGTCCAGCAGCGGATCAATACCGATCAATAAGGCCAGTCCGGCTTCAGGAATATTGAAAGTTGCGATCGTACCTGCAATTACCACTAATGAAGCTCTTGGCACACCCGCAATTCCTTTACTGGTTAGCATTAGAATCAATAACATAGTTATTTGCTGCTGAGCTGATAAATCAATACCGTATGACTGCGCAATGAACAAGGAGGCAAAGGTCATATAAAGCATAGAACCATCCAGGTTAAAGGAATACCCGAGCGGTAATACGAAACTTACAATTTTATCCTTACAGCCAAAACGCTCCAGTTGCAACATCGTTTTCGGGTAGGCGGCCTCGCTGCTCGCAGTACTGAAAGCCACAAGGATAGGCTCTTTCATTCTGCTCATCAGATTAAACACCCTCCCCTTGAGAATCAGGTACCCTATCATAACCAGTAAGAACCAAAGCAATAACATACTTCCGTAGAACTCACCTATAAATAAAGCATATGTAGACAAGACACTTAAACCCTGCTTAGCTACAATCGCGCCCATTGCCCCAAATACTGCAAAAGGTGCAAAGTTCATTACATAACCCGTTACTTTTAAGATAACATGTGCAACCGCATCAAAAAATTCAATGATAATTTTTCCTTTCTCGCCAATTGCAGCAGTTGCTACCCCAAAGAAAAGGGAGAATACTACGATCTGAAGGATTTCATTTGTGGCCATAGCTTCTGCCATACTTTTAGGCACGATATGAGAAATAAAGTCCTTCATTGACAAAGCCACCTTTTGAATACCAGTATCTACATTGCTTGCAGGTAAAGGCAGGTTCATTGCTTCTCCAGGTTTGAATATGTTCACCATGATCAGGCCAAGTACAAGCGACATGAGCGATGCGGAGAGGAACCATAACATGGTTTTACCACCAATACGGCCAACAGCTTTAATATCGCCGACTTTTGCAACACCTACTACCAGGGTCGCAAATACCAGCGGAGCAACAATCATTTTAATCAGGCGGAGGAAAATATCACTAAGCAGCGTTAGCGGTTCCAGTTTCTTTTCCCGAAGAATTTCAGTTTCATGAATGATATTCACGACGCTGCTTTTTTCTGCTATCAGGCTTTTATAATTTACCGCAGAAGAGTCTTTTAGCTGGCTTAACTTCAAATCTATGTCATTAAGCTTCACATCGGCGGTAGCTATTCTACTATTGTATTCATCAAAAGAATTAATGTTGAGTATGTAGCCTAAAATCACACCAAGAATCAGTGCTAAAAATATAAAAAAAGTTAACCGGTTGTTTTTTGACATTATATTGTTTCTTTTTGTGTTTTCGCGGAGTAAAACTACAACAATTAACTTATTTAGGAAGCGTAAAATAAATAGCACAGCTGTAACAATATTTCGACAATGAAGTCAAAACCCAAAAATTAAAGAAGATTGGACCAGAAAGACCTCTTATTTAAGCAGATTTTCGACAAGAATTCGAAGAAAATTTTTCACCTGTGTTATGGATATACAGGTGACGCTGACGCGGCGAATGATCTGCTGCAGGAAACCTTCCTGAAAGTCTGGCAAAACCTGGATAAGTTCCGGGAGAAGTCGTTGATTTCTACCTGGATATACCGCATTGCGGTTAATACCTGCCTAACCTGGTTACGCTCAGAAAAACGACAGGCCAAAGATGAGCTGACAGATCACATTATCGAAAACCGTATTGAAGAATACACAGAAAAAAATGAACAGGTAGCGCTCTTATACCAGTCCATTGCAAAACTGGAAGAACACGACAGGCTAATCATAACGATGGTACTGGATGAACTTCCTTACGCAGAAATTGCGGAGATATCAGGAATCAGTGAAGGAAACCTCAGGGTAAAAATTCACAGGATTAAACAAAAACTTACAGAATTATACAATCATCATGCACGAATTTGATCATATAAAATCCCTTTGGCAATCACATTCCCCAGAGCCCGGTATCTCTGCGGAAGAAATGCTTAAACAGGCAAAACTGGAGGTTAATGCTATCCGGCGGAAGTCTTTGCTGAATATAGCGGGAATGCTCATTTCGCTTGCAGCAATTGCGACCTTATTATTAACTTATGACTTCAAATCATGGACGGCCATGCTTGGTGTCGGAATCATTTTGCTAACAGTAGCCATATATACATTACTACTTTACAGAGAGCATGCAATCCTTTCAAAACAGGATTTCACGATTAATCCGTCATCTTTTATTGAAAGACTGAAAGAATATCAGTTCAGCCGTTATCAGCTCTATACCAGACTTTATTGGTTTTATCCAATGGCAATCTCTGCAGGAATGATCCTATATTTCATGGAAACATTTGAACGTATGGAGCCCTGGACGCAGCTTGCAATTATAGTATTCTCTTTCTGCTGGATGGTTTTCTGCGCAACCTATTTAAGAAAAGCATTCCTCAAAAGAGAAAAAGAACGACTGGAGCTGCTAATAGAAAAATTCGAAAGAATCAGCGCACAAATAGATTAACCAGGATTGTTCTTTAATCTAAAAGCTAACAAATCATGAGATTAAAGCAGACTAGTCTACTTTAATCTCATCTACTGAAAATGAATTACCACGCAGCTGATAAACCAGTGTTTTAAGTGCTCCTTTAACAGCTGTTGTATCGGAAGAATCTGCGATATAAGGATAGGTTCTAAAGAGATCTCCATTCTTAATAAAAAACTTGTCACCACCTGTATAGTTCTTTTTAGCTCTTGCACTCAATGGCGGAAAGTTTATTTTATTGAAACTATTGTTCTGATATTCATACACCTGCAGATCCTTTACATTTTGTTTGCTCAATAATTCGATATAGAGTTCCGGATTGCCATCATTATCAAGATCCATATTCCAAACATCTGTAATAACTCCCTCCCTTTCCACAGCCAGAGAACGAAAATTATTTTTTGTCGAATCGGACATTAATATTTGGTAACCACCAACACTGTCCACTCCTTTTCCCCAGCTTATAATTTCGAAATGCATTCCTGGCTTAACTTCTATATCTTTATAAAAAGAGAATTGCCCCGCCTTCGCAGCTTTTTCTGTAGCATTTGTATGAGCTGACTTTTCCTGGGTTGCAGGTGATTCGTGACGACAGGCCAATAAAAATAAGAGTCCTGCTATAAACACAGACTGCTGTAAAATATATTTAGTAGGTTTCATGCTGATCGGGTTTAGCGAAGCAATTTATGTTATTTTACCTGATTTGTCAACTTGGTCTCTGTAACAACAGAACTTTTTCCTTGCGGTGTAATTACAATTGTTTTAAAAACAAGCGATTTTCCCGCCGGGACTTTAACCTTTAAACCTGTTATATAAGGAGCCGCTAATGCATTTGGACGTGTTCCATCAAGTGTAAAATAAATTTTAGCCCCTTTAACAGGTACTTTCAATGGCATATCAATTACTTCACCCTCCACCGCCTGAAGCGGTTGTCCAATCGGCGTAGGTACCCAAAAATTAGTACCTGTCAGATCCAGGCGAGCTAAATGATAAGGCAGCCTTTCTTCAGCAAAATTTTGCAAATCTTTCTTGTCCTGCTGAGTCCATGCTGTCTCTGAAAGCGCAAAAAGCTTAGGCAAAATCATATATTCAACCTTCTCCGGAGTCTTCACATATTCTGTCCATAAATTCGCCTGAACGCCCAAAATATATTTCTGTTCATCGGCGGTAAGTTCTGCAGGTATGGGATTATAAGCGTATACACGTGTATAAGGATTTAAACCACCTATATTAGTTGGCTCGTCTGCAGAAGCTGACTGCGCGTGATCAAAATACAAACCATCGCTTGAAGGAGTCATAATCACATCGTGGTGCTGTTTCGCTGCTGCTATTCCACCCTGTAATCCTCTCCAGGACATCACTGTAGCATTAGGTGCCAGCCCGCCCTCCAGAATTTCATCCCATCCTATAATCGAACGGCCTTTGCTATTCACATGTTTTTCGATACGCTGAATAAAATAACTCTGCAGCTCATGTTCATCTTTCAACCCTTTTTCTTTAATCAACTGTTGGCAAAACGCAGACTCCTTCCAATAGGTTTTTGGACTCTCATCTCCCCCGATATGAATATAACGGGAAGGAAATAATGTAATAACCTCGTCCAGCACATCCTCCAGGAATTTAAAAGTAGCGTCAGTGGGCACATATACGTCATCAAAAACGCCCCAGGTCTGCTGCACCTGCTTACCTTTTCTGGAACCTGCCCAAGGAGTATTAGCATCAATAAAAGTATCTCGGTCCGGAAACGCACTTAGCTGTGGATAGGCAGCGATTGCAGCCGAGCTATGTCCGGGAAGTTCAATCTCAGGAATTACATTAATAAACTTACGTGCCGCATAAGCGACAACATCCTTTATCTCGTCCTGCGTATAAAAATGTTTGTAAACGATGCCATCATTTGCCACCCCGGGATGATGACCGACTATCGTTCCGTTTCTTGAGGAACCTATGCCGGTAAGTTTAGGATATTTCTTAATCTCAATTCTCCAGCCCTGGTCATCTGTCAGATGCCAGTGAAAAGTATTCATTTTATACTGAGCCAGCAGATCTATATATTTTTTAATAAAAGAAACTGGAAAAGCATGCCTTGCTACATCCAGCATCATTCCCCGATATTTAAATCTTGGATAGTCTTCAATTCTGGCAGCAGGAATAATCAGCTCCTGCCCCGTTTTTTCTGGTATCATCTGCATCAGTGTCTGCACGCCATAAAAAAGTCCGGCACCTTTACCAGTTATCTCAATCTGCCCTTTCCCCACAACAATTTTATAACCTTCTTCAGGTAATTCTGCTGCCCCTTTGGAGCTTAAAATAATAGCTTTACTACCCTTCGGTACAGCAGCTACAGGACGCAGGGCAAAGCCACCTTTGGCGGCGATATATGCATTAAGTATATCCGCTGTAGCTGCATTTGCAGCATCTCCCTGAACTAGAACGACAGTTTTATCAAGAATAAAAGAACCTGTCTGTACAGAAACAGCAACAGGTGCAGGAATTATTCCCAGATTTTTGTCTGTCTGCGCATTGACGCTCCAAACCGTACATACTAGCATAGAGCCAGTCAGAATACTTTTTATTTTCATTGAGTTTATTTTTTTTTATTACCGGAACGAGCTTAATAAGGTCCGTTAGAAATTAAAATTAGTCATAATGAGTGGTCAGGCCAAATTTGATCCGCATAAATCTACAGCGGGAAATAACCACAAAAAAAAAGGCATATCCAAAATTAGATATGCCTGTAGAACTGTATTTATATAATTTTAAACAGCTTCTTTAGCTGCCAGATAACGTTCTGCATCCAGTGCAGCCATACAACCAGAACCAGCTGCTGTAACAGCCTGACGGTAATAATGATCCTGAACGTCTCCACAAGCGAATACACCTTCAACATTAGTTTTAGTAGAACCAGGAATAGTTTTCAGATAACCAGTTCCATCCATATCCAGCCAATCCTTAAAGATCGCAGTGTTAGGCTGATGCCCGATAGCTACGAAAAAGCCTTCTACAGCCAATTCCTGTTCCGCACCGGTTTGATTATTTAAAACCTTAATTCCGGTTACATTTTTACCGTTTCCAAGTACTTCCGTAGCTTCCGAGTTGTAAATAACTTCGATATTAGGCGTATTTAATACGCGGTGTACCATTGCTTTGGAAGCCCTGAACTCATCTCTTCTGACCAGCATATAAACTTTTTTACAAAGCTTGGCAAGATAGGTTGCTTCTTCAGCAGCGGTGTCTCCTGCACCCACGATTGCAATATCCTGGCCCTTAAAGAAAAATCCGTCGCATACTGCACAGGCAGAAACGCCAAAGCCATTATATTTTTGTTCAGAAGGCAGGCCAAGCCATTTTGCGGTTGCACCTGTAGAAATAATTACTGTATCGGCTGTGATCGTTTTAATCTCGTCGACTACCACACGGTGTGGTGTAGAAGAAAAATCAACTGAGCTTACATAACCAAACCGAATATCAGTTCCGAAACGCTCTGCCTGCTTCCGGAAATCTTCCATCATTTCAGGTCCCATTACCCCATTCGGATAACCAGGGAAATTATCAACATCTGTAGTTTGGGTCAATTGACCTCCGGCTTCCATACCGGTATATAGAACTGGTTTCAGGTCTGCTCTTGCTGCATAAATTGCTGCAGTGTATCCGGCAGGTCCTGAACCTATAATCAGGCATTGTACGTGTTCTGTTTCTAGGGAATTATTCATGATTATATTTTATAAGATATCCTGCACCGGTGAGACCGGAACCGGATTTTTGAAATGCAAATTTACGGCTTTAAAATGGGATGAGCAAACCCGCCGCTACTGTTGAATTCGTTGTCTTTCAGCTTGTTTTTGCTGTAGTTTACGGCCTTTTAGACTGGAAATGAGCTTATCGTTTTCATATTCGTCTTCCTGTTTGCCTCCGTTCAGTATCCAGGTTCCATTTTTTTTACCTGATGCATACAAACCCTGTGCAATGAGCTTGCCGTTGGGTGCAAAATACTGATATGCACCATGCAGTATACCCCGATCGAATGTGATCACCTGTTTAATTTTTTTATCCGTGTAATAACTTATCCAGCGCCCCTGCCTCAACCCATTGCGGTAATTGCCAACCAGTTCAATAAAACGTTCCCGCCCGTTAATCTCAAAGCTATCATTGGTATAATTATTATCTGGCGTGATCCAGTTATAATAAATAAACTGCCCGTGTGGCTCGACCAGACTATCCTGGCGGAAGGAGCCCGACGCAAGCAGAATCCCATCGAAATCGAATTTTTTAAACGTGTACACACTGTCTCCAGATAGCTTACCATAAACGGCATAGGTAACAGCCTGAGCGGAGTCGGCAATCACTTCGTCCTTTGCATTGAGCCAGACATTTTTAACCTGTGCATAGGTAACTGAATAGACAGATAGCAAAACTAGAAAACACCAGACCTTTTTCATGGATAGCAGCATTGATTAAATCAAATTTAGCAACTATGTCTGGATAATCCCGACATTAAACGCTCTTTTTACAGGAGCCTGATTAGCAGCTTCAATTCCCATCGAAATTACCTTCCTTGTTTCCAGCGGGTCAATAATACCATCTACCCATAATCTTGCAGCCGCGTATTCCGGAGTAGTCTGATTATCATACCTGTCTGATATTTCTTTAAGCATTTCAGCCTCTTTTTCCGGTGTAATAGTCTCGCCCCGGGCTTTCAGCGAGGCAGCCTGAATTTGTAACAATGTTTTTGCAGCCTGAGAACCTCCCATTACTGCAATTCTGGCTGTAGGCCAAGCATAAATTAACCTCGGATCATACGCTTTTCCACACATCGCATAATTTCCGGCCCCATAAGAATTACCAATGACGATGGTAAATTTAGGTACGACTGAATTTGCCACAGCATTGACCATTTTTGCGCCATCTTTTATAATACCTCCCTGCTCAGAACGGCTGCCAACCATAAAGCCAGTTACGTCCTGCAAAAACACCAGCGGTATTTTCTTCTGATTACAGTTCATGATAAACCGGGCAGCTTTGTCTGCACTATCCGAATAAATCACTCCACCAAACTGCATTTCACCTTTTTTAGACTTCACTACCTTCCGCTGATTAGCAACTATGCCAACTGCCCAGCCGTCAATTCTGGCCAAACCACAGATAATACTTTTACCGTAGTCTTTCTTATATTCTTCCAGGGCCGAATCATCTACCAGTCGATAGATCAGTTCATGCATGTCATATTGTTTCTCCCTGTTTTCAGGGAGTATGCCGTAAATCTCTTTAGGGTCTGCTTTGGGTTCTGCAGATTCAATCCGGCTAAATCCAGCCTGCTCCGGCGCGCCCAGCATACTCATCAGCTGGCGGATACTATCCAGACAGTGCTGATCATCGGGGTGTTTATAATCTGTAACACCTGAAATCTCGCAATGCGTGGTTGCCCCGCCCAGGGTTTCATTATCAATATCTTCTCCTATTGCAGATTTAACCAGATAAGATCCAGCCAGAAAAACTGAACCTGTTTTATCTACAATCATGGCTTCGTCGCTCATAATCGGCAGATAAGCCCCGCCCGCGACACAGGATCCCATAATTGCAGAGATCTGCACAATGCCCTCTGCAGACATCATTGCATTATTTCTAAACATTCGGCCAAAATGTTCTTTATCGGGAAAAATTTCATCCTGCATGGGCAGGTATACTCCTGCACTATCTACCAGGTAAATTACCGGTAAACGATTCTCCATCGCAATTTCCTGCGCGCGAAGATTCTTTTTAGCCGTCATTGGAAACCATGCACCAGCTTTAACAGTTGCATCGTTAGCTATAATCATGCACTGCCTGCCGGATACATATCCTATTCCGCACACCACACCTGCAGCAGGACAACCACCCTGTTCTTTATACATACCATCGGCAGCAAATGCTCCGATTTCCAGGAATTCAGAATCCTTATCTATCAGATAAGAAACGCGTTCTCTGGCAAGCATTTTCCCTTTTTCTTTTTGCTTCGCTGCATTTTTCGCCCCGCCACCCTCGGCAATTTTTTGCAGACGGGCGTGTAAGAAGGTTAGCAATTGTTTATTTTTATCCTCGTTCGTATTGAATTCGATATCCATTCTGGCAAGATAAATTTTTCCTGCAGATTTTAAAAAAAACCAGAGGAATTTTAAACTGCAAAAAAGCCCTTATTGTATGTTTTACACCATATATCTTAATTGGCTTGCTATAGACATCTTAAGGTTTGAAATTTATTTCCGCCCGAATCTATAGCGTTATTCTTCCAGGTTGATATACCGTTGATATACCCTTGGGATACCCTTCCTTTACCCAAAGGGGTATACCAAGGGTATCCCAACGGTATATCAAGGGTATCGCAAGGGTATACCAACACCGAACAAAATCAACAGAAAATCAAAAGCTTCCAAATTGCAAATTCTAACCTGCCTGCGACCAAAGCGCAAGATTAGCTCAGATTCCTGTCTTTAAACCAGTTTTCATCTTTCTCAGCTCTAAATGCGTGCATCAGTTCTATCAAGAGCTCTGGATCGTCACTTGCCTGAACAAGATCCCGATTTGTCTGTTTGAGCATTCCCTGTGCGACCATCGTATCAAGCTGAGCCAGCAGATGATCATAATACCCGCCTACATTTAAAATTCCAATTGCCTTCTGATGCAGCCCTAGCTGTAACCAGGTTAAAACCTCAAAAAATTCTTCCAGCGTGCCATAACCGCCCGGGAGAATCACAAATCCATCTGCAAGATCGGCCATTTTCTGCTTTCTCTCATGCATATTCGCTGTTACAATGAGTTCATTCACCTCCATGTTACCGACTTCCAGATCCAGTAGGAACTGTGGGATTACTCCGGTTACATAACCATCTCGTTTTAAAACCTCTCCGGCAATTAAGCCCATTACACCCACACTTCCTCCGCCATAAACAAGCTTAATATTTCTGGAAGTCATAGCTTCAGCCAGATTTTGAACAGCCGCAAGTAAAACAGGATCATCATTAAAATATGCCCCACAGTAAACACAAATCGATTTCATTGTCATATATCAGAATAAAAATATTAATTTTTAAAAATAAAAAAGTAAAAAAAAAGATCATTCCAGTAGAATTGGATCTACCAGAATGATCTTTATATTCAAAATCTAAACGCGTTTAACGAGAATAGTTAGGTGCTTCTTTTGTGATAGAGATATCGTGTGGATGGCTTTCACGCATACCAGCTGCAGTGATTCTCACAAACTTGGCCTGTTGAAGTTCTGGGATGGTTGCAGCACCACAGTAATGCATTCCTGCACGCAGACCGCCCACGTACTGATAAATAACTTCTGCCAGGGTCCCTTTATAAGGTACACGACCTACAATACCTTCAGGAACTAATTTCGTGACTACATCTTCTTCATCCTGGAAATAACGGTCTTTAGAACCATGCTGCATAGCCTCTACTGATCCCATACCACGGTAAGACTTAAATTTACGTCCTTCATAGATAATGGTTTCTCCTGGCGACTCCTCAACACCAGCGAACAATGAACCTGCCATGATTGAACTTGCCCCTGCTGCCAATGCTTTGACGATATCTCCTGTTTGTTTGATACCACCGTCTGCAATAACCGGAATTCCGGTACCTTCCAGAGCTTTGGCACATTCGTAAACTGCATATAGCTGAGGTACTCCCACACCGGCTATGATTCTGGTTGTACAGATTGAACCTGGTCCGATACCTACTTTTACAGCATCGGCACCAGCTGCTGCCAATGCTCTTGCTGCATCTGCAGTTGCAATATTTCCAGCAATCACATCAAGATCAGGGAATCTGGCTTTAATGGCCTTCACCATGTCTATTACCCCTTTAGAGTGCCCATGTGCAGTATCTACAGTAACAACGTCCACACCAGCTTTAACCAATGCAGCCACCCTGTCAATATTATCTGCAGCAACGCCAACAGCAGCACCTACACGAAGGCGGCCTCTGGCATCTTTACAGGCCTTAGGGTAATTTTTATATTTCTGAATATCTTTAAAAGTAATTAATCCTGACAACAGCCCCTCTTTACTCAATACAGGTAACTTTTCAATCTTGTGGTGCTGAAGAATTTCTTCGGCCTGCAATAGTGTCGTTCCTTCCGGCGCAGTAATCAGATTATCTTTTGTCATGACCTCACCGATCTTACGCTGCATATCTTTCTGGAAACGCAGGTCACGGTTAGTAATGATACCAACTAATTTATGATCGTTATCAATAATTGGAATACCACCGATTTTATATTCATTCATCAATTTAGAAGCATCTGCCACGACGGCGTCTGCATGCAGAGTGATCGGGTCCTGTATCATTCCACTTTCGGAACGCTTAACTTTACGGACTTCTTCTGCCTGACGCTCAATGCTCATATTCTTATGAAGCATACCAATTCCTCCAGCCTGGGCAATAGCGATAGCAAGTTTTGCTTCCGTTACTGTATCCATTGCAGCAGAAACTACGGGTACATTTATTTTGATATTTTTGGTCAGGAAACTTTCGGTATTTACATCACGCGGAAGCACTTCTGAATAGGCTGGAACCAATAATACGTCATCGTATGTTAGTCCTTCAGCAATAAATTTTTGGGGATCGAGTTGCATAGCAAATAATTTAGGAGTTATTATTTGCCGGGCAAAACTACATAAATTACCGCAGACCTGAAAGTGTTTTTATGAATCATTTCTAATATGAGAAGATGCTGACAAAACAGCAATTAATTAGCGATGAATTAGCTAATCCTCATTAAAGACTTAAAAAGAAATAAAAAAGTTTAAATATTAATTTTATTTAACGAATAAGAATTAATATTGTCCTATCTAAATTTTACGCATGCTTAAAAAAATACACCTATTGCTATTTATACTGGCAATAATCCACACTACAAATGCTCAAACCAAACCTGAGGCCATGCTCTCTAAATACGGAACTGTTGCGCTAAAAGAATTCACAACGACTGCTGACGGCCCGGATTCTGCAGCTGCTGCCGTTAAATTATTCGATGTTGGTACCGGAAGTTTCGAAATCAGTTCCGCAACAGGTGATTTCGTATACGTATTTGAACGTCACGCCAGATACAGAATTATAAACAAAAGTGGCTATGATCTCGCAGATCAGGATATTACACTTTACCGGAATAATGGGATGCAGGAGAAGTTGGAAACTCTGACGGCAAATACTTATAATCTGGTCAACGGAAAAATCGAAACCAGTACACTGAATAAAGATGCGAAATTTACTCAGGTCTACGATAAAAATTACACGATTAACAAATTCACGCTGCCTAATGTAAAAGAAGGTTCCATTATAGAATTTAGATACAAAACCTCCTCCGAATTTCTTTTCACACTGGACGGCTGGTCTTTTCAAGGCAGTTATCCTTGTTTGTATTCGTCTTTCACGATATCACTACCCGAATTTTATTCTTATAAAGTTCTACGGACAGGATATGTTCCGATTGAAACTGACATCGCGAAAATAACTATCCGGAACTACTATGCACCTGCAACATTGAAATCAAAATCCGGAAATTTTGATGCGAATATGAGGAAAGTCAAATATTACGCTAAGAACATTCCGGCAATTAAATTTGAAAATTACATCACTACACTTAATGATTATATTACTCAAATTAGATTTGAGCTCTCTTCAACCCAGTTCCCTGGATCAGGTTATAAAGAATACACGACTACCTGGCCGAAGATAATTAAAGAACTAATGGACCATGATAAATTTGGCGGCTACCTTAACCGTAAAAACTATCCAAAAGATGCAATTGAAATACCTGAAAACACTTTGGAACCAGAATTAAAAATGTTAAAAATATTTAATCAGGTTAAAAACAAATTGAAGTGGGATGGAAAATATAATAACTACACTGTAGATAGTAGTCCAAAAAGTGTAATGGAGAAGAAATCGGGTAATTCTGCTGAAATAAACCTTATTCTGCTCAGCTTTTTAAACACAGCAGGATTCGATGCTTCTCCAGTACTTGTTAGTACACGTAAAAATGGAAAACATCCGGGTACTCCGATGACGACATCGTTCAATGGCGTAATTGTCTCAGTTCGCTTAAATGACAGGGATATTTTACTCGATGCCACGGATAAAAACAATTCTACGGACATTATCGGCTACCAGTATCTCAATCATATGGGACTAAAAATAGATCTAAATGCAACTGATGGAAGCTGGATAGAGATTGAGCCACCCAGTGTAAGTAAAAGCACCATTTTTTACAGCCTTAAACTCGATAAAAATCATTTATTAAGTGGCGATTTATTCCTTCTGAATACGGGGTACGACGCACTGGAAAGACGACAAGAATACCAGCGAACAGCCTCTGAAAGTGATTATATAAAAAATTTAAAAGCCAAAAAACCCGGTATCGAAATTTCAGATTATCAGATCTCCAATCTTGAGAATCCGGATCTTCCGGTGGATGAACGAATGAAAATTACATTGGAAGACACGATGGATGAAGCTGGAAATCTGGTGTATTTCAAACCAGTTCTTCAGCATAGTTTTGAGGAAAACCCATTTCTTCTGGAAGACCGTAAGTTCCCCGTGGATTTCGCGTATCCCTGGGAATTATACTACAAACTTGTGCTGGAGTTTCCGGAAGAATATAAGCTGGAAACATTACCTAAAAATGAAGCATTTAAATTACCCGATAACGCAGGTATGTTTACTATGATCTTTATTAGTGAGGGAAATAAGATTATGGTAAACAGTAAACTTAACATTACTAAAACTGTATTCAGTGCTGAAGAATATTACGATCTGAGAGAGTTATTTAAAAACGTACTTCGTAAACAGGCAGAACAAATCGTATTCAGGAAATGATTAGCACCTATAAATTAAGTTTAATCTGCTGGCTATTATTTGCCGGTACGATACACGCCCAGCAAAACTATGATAGTAGTAATATTCCCGCAGATCTATTAAAAAATGCCGCTGTGGTAGTCCGCAATGAAGAACAAAACGTAGTGGTTAAAAATGACAGATCACTCGTTCAAACCTATAGCGTCGTGATAACAATTTTAAACGCCCAGGGAGACTACGCAGCGTCGATATCTGAATATTACGATCCATTTACCGTATTGAGCAATCTTAAAGCATCACTTTATGATGCTAAAGGGATATTGGTTAAAGCCTATAAAGCTGCTGATTTTAAAGATCAGAGTTTAACCAGCGAGGGAACTTTGTTTGATCAATACCGTAAAAAGCAACTCACATTCCTCCATTCAACCTACCCTTATACCATTGCTTACAGCTTCGAAAGAACTTTTGATGGCTACCTGACATTTCCGGGATGGCAGCCTGTAAGTAACTTTGGACAAGCAATAGAAAAATCCAGTTATACATTTCAAATCCCGCAGCGGTTAACTTTTCGTTACAAAACAAGTAACGGACTTAAAACAGATTCTTTGCAGAAAGATCAGAAGAACAGTTATAGCTGGAGCAGTTCCCAGATTCCGGCCGTCATTTATGAACCCTATAGTACCGGAATAGCAACAATTACTCCCTGGGTAAAACTTTCTCCGGATCAATTTGATTTTGACCGTTCTAAAGGCACCATTAAAACCTGGGAAAATATGGGCTCATGGATTGATCAGCTAAACCAGAACGGACAATTACTACCTGAAAAAACTAAAATAAAGATCCGTTCATTGATAGCCGGTGCCAGAAATGATCAGGAAAAAATTGCGCTTCTTTACCAATACCTGCAATCCAATACCAGGTATGTAGGTATCCAGCTTGGAATAGGTGGTTTCAAACCGATTGCTGCCGAGAAAGTCGCGGCCGTTAATTACGGTGATTGTAAAGCACTGTCCAATTATATGAAATCTATGCTTGAAGTAGCAGGTATATCTTCAAATCTTGTCATACTGGGTTCGGGCCGTCCTTCATTGGATAGCAAATTCTCAAGCTTTACACAGGCCAACCACATGATTCTTTGCGTGCCGGGTAAACAGGACACAACCTGGCTCGAATGTACCAGCAATTATAATCCAGCCGGATATATCGGCTATGCGAATGCGGGCCGCCAGGTACTATTGGTAAAATCCGGTGGTGGCGAACTGGTAGGTACGCCTGTTTTTAAACCTGAAAACAACACGCAACGCAGAATAACGGAGGTTGTATTAAGTGAATCCGGAGCTGCAGATATAAAGATCAATACATCGTATTCTTATGCACAATATGAAGCCAACCTGCATAAAATGCTCGAGGAGCCTTTAAACCGGCGTAGACAAATTATTCAGGAACTCAGTATACCTAATCTTGAAATCAGTAATTTCAACTATCAGCAAGCTGACAAAAATTTACCTGTGATCAATGAGAGTATAAGCTTAAAAAGCAGCCAACTGACAACAACCGGTGGTGGCAAAATATTCCTCGCCTTGAACCTGTTAAACAAAAAAGAAGCTGTTCCTCAAAAAATAGTTGACCGTAAGACTTCTTTTTCCCTCCCTTACGGCTATGAAGATACTGATGAAATACATTTCAAACTGCCGGGCGGCTTTGCAGCAGAATTTATTCCTAAAGATATTGAGTTGAAAAGCCCTTTTGGAACCTATTCCGCTAAAATCGTTCAAAAGGGTAATGAATTGATCTATACACGAAAATTACTGATCAGGAACAACATCTATCCTGCATCTCAATATAATGCCCTTGTAGATTTCTACAAGCAGATCTATCAGGCGGATAAACAAAAAGCTGTATTGGTTAAAATCTAAAAACCAATACAGCTCTTTTTTTATTTCTTACCTACAATAACCTTAATAAAGTTATCTGTATTCAGGTAACGTTTAGCCAGCTCCTGTAATTCCAGGGAGCTGATATTCTTTACAGTCTTGATATAATCATCATAGTAAGAATAATCTAACCCGGAGAAGTAGATATTTTTAAACTTGTCAGCATGCGAGAACGCATTTTCAAGACTGCCCAGCATGGATCCCAGCATATAGTTACGAACCAGATCCAGCTCTCCGGCAGGAATGAGCTCATTTTGCAAAAGGCCGATCTCTTTTTCTATTTCTTCCATCGCCTTACCGCAAACATCAGCCCCTACTTCAGTAGCTATAAAGAAATAACCAGAGTGCTTCATTGATACTACGGCAGATCCAATGCCATAAGTATACCCCTTATCTTCACGGATGTTCGCCATTAGCCTGGAACCGAAATATCCGCCCAGCAGGCAGTTCAGTACCTGAAACCCGGCGAAATCCGGATGTGTTCTGTTAACGGTTAGCGTACCCATTCTTATTGCAGACTGAATAGCTTCCGGACGCTCTATAAAAAGGTCTCCCTTCTGATGATCCGGGAATTCAAAATGATTCACAACAGCCTTTTCGTTATTGCTCCACTCCTGACCAAAGACTGCATTCAACAGGTCAAACTCAGGCTGCTCAAATTTACCAGCCACAAAAACGGTACAGTTTGCAGGCTGATATCCCGCGCGGAAATAGCCCAGCAGGTCTTCTCTCTGAATAGCTTGATAGTCTTCCAGTGAGATTCCAGAACCGTAAGTTGTATTCCCAAATAATACCGCAGCAAAGTTCTTTCTGGCCAGAAAATCATTTTTCTGAAGACTGACTTTTAAAGATTGCTGCTGATTTAGTTTAAAGATATCCAGCTCCTGTTGTGGGAAAATGCTGTCATTTAAAATTGACCACAGAATCGGCAAAACAGATTTCAGGTGCTTGGTTAGAGTGTAAACCTTTATTGTTGACTGATCGGCTCCATATTCTGTCTGCAGGAAAGCGCCATAATAATCTACCTGATCAGCTATTTGTGCGGCAGTAAGTGTATTTGTGCCATTATTAATCAAGTGGTTTACTGCATTTGACTGTAGAGGTTTAGATGGATCCCAGTTTACGTTTTCCAGGACAAACTCAATACGTACCAGTTCTTGTTTACCGGCATTAAGCGTAAACACTTTGATTCCGTTGTCCAGTTGCTGCTGCGCAGGCGCAATAAAATTAATTTCGTTTACCTGTCTCGATTCAGGTATCAGCGTTCTGTTAAGCATCTTTTGCAGTTAAATAGTATAAAATTGAGCATTGAGCCGGAATAAAAGTCCGGGCAGCGGCATTTTGTATAGCGGCTGCTTCTACCGCCAGGTATTTATCAATTTCGGTGTTCAGACCGTTAGCATCACCAAGCAATTCGTAATAAGCCAGATTCATCGCTTTATCCAGTAAACTCATCTCGGCGAATACCATAATTGATTCAGATTTATTTTTCACTTTAGTCAGTTCATCTACCGTAACCGGCTGGCTGGCAATCTCCTGAAGTTCTTTCCATACTGCTTTTTCAGCATCTTCCATACTAACTCCCTCACTTAACTTACCTTCTATGACAAACAATCCTTCATCAAGGCTACTAGTAATATAAGCATGGATATCACTGAATAACTGCTGGTCTTTTAACAGACGCTGATAAAGCCGGGCCGAATGTCCCTGAGAGAGCACATCTGAAAGCAAGTCAAAAACCTGGTATTCCGGATCTCGTCTTGCAGGCATTTTAAATGCCATATATAATCCATTCAACGGAACTTCAGCATGGACTGTCTGGCTTCTTGCTTCGGTCTGCTGAGGTTCTGCAGGCAATCTGCGTTCATAAGCAGTTCCGGAAGGAATTGGTCCAAACCATTTCTCTGCCATTTCCTTGATATCTGCCGTTTTAACATTTCCACCTACAACAAGAATCGCATTCAAGGGATTATAATGCTTATGAAAGAAAGCTTTTACGTCTTCCATCTTCGCATTTTCAATCTGAGCCAGATCCTGTCCTATTGTTGCCCAGCGATACGGATGGGTTGTATAGGCAAGCGGCCGGAGTTTTAGCCAGACATCGCCATAGGGTTGGTTCAGATAGCGTTGCTTAAATTCTTCACAAACTACATTACGCTGAGTCTCCAGGCTCTTTTCAGAAAAGGCGAGGCTCAGCATTCTGTCACTTTCCAGCCAAAAAGCTGTTTCTATATTCGTTGCCGGCAAAGTGATATAATAATTAGTGATATCATTGCTCGTAAAAGCATTGTTTTCACCGCCCACCCTTTGCAGCGGTTCATCATATACGGGAATATTTACTGATCCTCCAAACATCAGGTGTTCAAAGAGATGTGCGAATCCGGTTTTGCCTTCTTCCTCATCCCGAGCACCTACGTCATACAGGATATTTAGTACCGCCATTGGCGTTGTATCATCTTCATGTACCAGCACACGTAAACCATTGGCTAGTGTAAAACGGTTAAAATCTACCATAAAATTCTTTAGTTGCGCCAAATATAGGAAATATGAATTTAAACGTAAATGTGAGAATATGATGAAATAAAAACAGCGTAACTTATGGTATCTTTGTGCTATGAATACTGCCGAATTATTGGAGAGAGCCCTTAAATTTGACTTTTTAAGCCAGGAAGAAGGTGTTTATCTTTACCACAATGCTGCTACAGCCGAGCTGGCATTCGTTGCCAATGAACTGAGAAAAAAACAGGTTCCCAGCGGGAAAGTTACCTGGCAGATTGACAGGAATGTGAATACTACTAATGTCTGTATTGCCAATTGTAAGTTCTGTAACTTTTTCAGAAGACCTGGTCATGAAGATAGTTATATTACCGATATAGAAACTTATAAAGTCAAAATCGAAGAGACCTTCCGTCTTGGTGGAGACCAGTTACTGCTGCAAGGCGGACATCATCCCGACCTTGGCCTGGATTTTTACGCAGATCTTTTCAGGAAACTGAAGGAACTTTATCCAGATCTTAAACTGCATGCTTTAGGCCCACCGGAAATTGCACATATTGCGAAACTTGGAAAAATAAGTCATACTGAAGTATTAAGAGCGCTTAAAGAAGCCGGAATGGATTCTTTACCTGGCGCCGGTGCCGAAATCCTGAATGATAGGGTAAGAAGATTAATCTCAAAAGGTAAATGTGGCGGCAAGGAATGGCTGGATGTAATGCGTGCTGCCCATCAGCTGGACATCACCACTTCCGCAACTATGATGTTCGGTCATGTGGAAACTATTGAAGAAAGGTTTGAGCACCTGGTCTGGATCAGGGAAGTTCAACAGGAGAAACCTGCAGATGCCAACGGTTTCCTTGCTTTTATACCATGGCCTTTCCAGGATGATGGCACTTTATTAAAACGTCTTCGTGGAATTACGAATGACGTCTCAGGTGATGAATACATCCGTATGCTCGCGCTAAGCAGAATTATGCTGCCTAATATCAAAAACATTCAGGCATCCTGGTTGACCGTGGGTAAAAACGTTGCCCAGTTATGTCTGCATGCCGGGGCAAATGATTTTGGGTCCATTATGATTGAGGAGAATGTTGTTTCCGCAGCAGGTGCTCCACACCGTTTCACAGCAAAGGGAATTCAGGAAGCAATCAGAGAGGCGGGCTTCGAGCCGCAACTCCGCGGCCAAAAATATAATTACAGGGATCTTCCTGAACATCTGGAAGAACAGGTAATCAATTACTAATAAAAACAGAGGGTGGCCGCAAAAAGCAACCACCCTCTCCCTAAACCTGAAACCAATATTATTTAACGGATAAAAAGACCTGCTATTGCTTTCACTTCAGCCATAGTCAATGGCTCATCAAAAGCTTCAGTTGATGCATTTGTACTAAATCCCAGCGAAGTAATATTAACCCCACCTTGTATCAGATTATCTTCTCCTTTGTAAACAGGATCTACCTGAGGCACACCGCTATCATTCGCACCTGTAATCCATGGTTTTAATGCACTTACGCCACCTCCTGCCGGAGCTTTACGCATTTGACGGATATGAGATGCATGTCTGGCTTCCACTGAGTGAATCTGCAACGCAGTTTGCAAAACGCCGGGAGTACCAATCAGATTCCCTGCTTGACCCTTGTAGGCCCTCACCCCCGTATCTTCAAATGCCTGGGCAACAGCCAGAAAAGTTGGATAATTTGAGAATACGGTTGGAAATGTACCTTTAGCAGTATAGTCGAACTGTCCTGCGGTAAATGCCACAGGGGTTTTACCCAAACCGGTTATCGCAGTTTTTAATAGATTTACATGCGCCTGTTCATGGTCACGGATGGTATTTATAGCACCAACAGCCGGGCTTCCTGCAGGAATTAGCCCTGCTGTGTCCGCACCTTTCTGATAAAAATAGTATTCAAGATATTCCAGTGTCAGCGCGAAATTAAGGACTTCTTCTACAGCCACAGCTGTACTTGTTTGTCCATAAGCTTTTTTAAACATCGACCCCAAAGCCAATGGTACAGCCGCAACAGCAACCTTTGAACCGAAGTTGAAAAATTGTTTCATAGCGGCCCGGCGCGGATTTAAGCGTTCATACACTTCTGCATCCACTTTTTCAATTTCTTCTAATATGTTAACGATATTCATAACTTTTAAATTAAGATGGTAAACTGGATGCGTTAATTGTAGTTTTAATAAATGACTGTGCCATAGTTAAAACCTCTTTAGGTGTTCGTGCTTTATCAAGCCCATTCATATCGATTACTTCCGAATTAGCAAAACTTCCATTTTCGAGTAAATCGCGAATTAGCGCCGCATGACGTGCTTCGACAGAAACAATTTTACCTGCAAGCAGCAAATATTCTTTAGATTGTATCAGCTTACCTGCCCCATTATAGGCCGAAACACCCAGATCTTCAAACACTTTCGCTGTACCCAGCACACTGTCTCTGGAACTAAAATTGATGCTACTGAAATTAACTTCCAGCGCTGGAATTGCTTTGGTGCTCAACGCTGCTTTAAAGAACTCGCGGTGAGCTAGTTCATGATCTCTGATATCTGTTAACAAAGCCAGTTCGTTAGCAGGCATATTTGCATATGGATTTTGAATTACTGCAGCGTAGAAAGCTGCTTCTAATTGTTCGAGTGCATAGGCATAGTTCAAAATGCCAATATCTCCGCTGCCCAGGTCGACTCCTTCTCCCATATCGTGAGAAACCTGTTCCTTTTTACAGCCAGCAGCAATGAGCGCGACACCTGCAAGACCTGCCCCTGCATATTGTAAAAATGACCGGCGTTTAAAGCTGGCGTTCAGGATATCACTCCCCTGCGAAGGATTCTCCTGTGGTTCAATAAGTGAATTTTTCATAAGATTAAGTTTTAGTACGGTATAGGTAATTGGTTTGCTTATATCCCCACATACGGAGAAAATTTTACTTTGGTTTTACCAAATCGAGAAAAATTCTTGAGTCACCTGTTTTTTTAATAATTTCACCAATACATAAAATGAAACCAGTGCTGAATGTAATTATAGTAGACGATGAAGAATTTGCGCGTTCTTCACTTTATTTCCTGCTGCAGGAGAATTGTGAAAATGTCCATATTTGCGGTATTGCAAAATCCGTTGAAGAAGCCAGAACCTTATTGAATACCTGCGAGGTAGACTTGATTTTCCTTGATATTGCTATGCCTGGATTGAATGGTTTCGAATTAATTCCGGATGCCAGTTCTTTACATGCACGCGTCATTTTCACCACGGCTTATGATCAGTATGCCTTAAAAGCCATTAAGGCAAGTGCATTGGATTATTTGCTCAAACCCATTGATATCGATGAACTGAAGGCTGCAGTGAGAAAAGCAGAAAACCTGACAAGCGAGAAGGGAAAAGATCAGAATCATGCTGAGCGGCTCCAGACGCTCAGGGGAAGTCTTTCTGACCGTATGGGTATTCGAAAACTCAGTCTGGCTAACGGTCAGGGATATACGTTAATCGACGTCGATGAAATCATCAGAATTGAAGCTGACAGCAATTATTCTGTTTTTCATTTTAATCACCGCGATCAGATCACTGTATCGCGCGTCCTTAAAGAGTTCGAAGAGATCCTTCCGGACGATCAGTTTGTCAGAATACATAAATCAAGTATCGTCAACCTGAATTATCTCAAGGAATATAATTCTAAAAATGGTCTTGAACTATTATTAAAAAATGGAGAAAAAATTGCCGTATCCCGCAGACGAGCCAGCATTTTCATGGAAAAAGTTAAGTTATTCAGTACCAGTTCAGGCGAGAAATAGCAATAACCTGGTTCTGGTTTTCCTACTGTTCCTGCTATTTGGGAATGTGCAGCAAATAACTGCGCAGCATACTTATATTAAACATTACAGCACTGCAGACGGGTTACCCAGCAACAACTGTTATTTTACTCTCCAGGATAGCAAAGGATATATATGGGCTGCAACTGATGCCGGAGTAAGTCGTTTTGATGGTAAGGTGTTTGAGACATTTTCTATTGAAGACGGCCTGCCGGACAATCAGATAATCAGACTTAATGAAGACAGCAGCGGAAAAATATGGTTCTCCGCACTCAACGGCCAATTGAGTTATTTCTACAAGGGCCGTATTTATAACGAACAAAATAACAAATTACTTAAAAAGCTGCGTTTTACAGGCGTTGTAATTTCCTTTTATGAAGATCGTAAAGGTCATCTCTGGTTTGGAACAAACAAAAATCTACTGGTTCGCTGGGATGGAAAAACAGTAAAACGTTTCAGCTCTGCTGATCCGAAAAGTCAATTTATCAACACCGTCGTCTACGAAGATAAATCTGGTATTGTATGGGCAGCGAGCAGTCATTGTCTCCGCTATTTTGACGGCAAAACTTTTCATAAAAGCAAGCAGCATTTACGGGCAGTTTCTTATAAAACAGCAGCTAGTAATGCAGATCACACCATGCTTTTTCTGGATTATCGTGGTCTTAATTTCGTCGATGGTGATAAGCAGCAACTTACCCTTAGAATAGACCGTTCGCTGATAGCAGACAACGCCGGTTACTTCTATGCCGAAAATGGGAACGAACTTTGGCTGGCTAACCGCTCCGGCGTATATCATCTGGAAAGTGACGGAACTAAAACCCATTACCTGCCGCAGGTAACCACTAGTCAGGTAATTAAAGATAACAAAGAAAACATGTGGTTCACCACAAATAACGGGCTTTATATGCTGCCTAAAAAATCCAGAAGGATATATATGCTGGATAGCCATCAGGGGCTTAGTCAAAATACGATCAAGAGCCTGGCATCAGATAACAGTAACCGGATCTGGATGGGAATGGAAAACGGTATCATTAACTTGCTGGACCGGCCTGCTTTTGGGTTAAGGCATTTCACACTTCAGGATCATGAAAAGTATAGTAGCATAAAGGAATTAAAATTAAATTCTGCCCGTGACGCCATGGTTTTCTCGGCTGAATTTGGAATCGGGAAAATCCCGCTGAAAGGTTCCGCTTCGGAACAGATGGCTGGAATAGTGCAGAACAATAATACGAATGTCGGACTGAAAAGCTTTACTATCGGTCCTGATCATCAGATTGCAATGGCCATGTCTTCCGGAGTACTTGTGCTGCAGAAACCAGGAACCAATTTTTCGTTTAGTTCTGCAGATTATATACAGGGAAAGAATTTTTTTGCCGGAAGAGCTTACCGGGTATATTATGGCAAAAATAATGAGCTTTGGTTTTCCAACCTTCAGGGGCTCTCCCAGATCAAAGATGGAAAACTCATACGCCATTACCTGAATCATCCGCTGCTCACCAAAAGAATTAACGATATCGCACAATTGGCTGACGGCACAATAGTATTAGCTACAGACGGTTATGGAATGCTCTTCTACCAAAATGGAAAATTGAGCAGGCAATTGACAAGGTTAAACGGACTGGCAAATAACATCTGTAAAAAGCTTTCGGTACGTGACGGGTATATCTGGGTTATCACCAATAACGGTATCAACAGAATTGAAGAAGGCGGGAGTCATCGGATCGAATCCTTCGAATATACAAACAGCCTGCTCAGCAATGATGTGAACGACATGCTCATTGAAAAGGATACTGTCTGGTTTGCAACAAATCGCGGACTGGTTTATTTTGCCAATACGCCTTTTGACAAAACACGCGAAACCCCAAAAGTCCTGATTTCCTCTATTTCCAGTAAAAATAAAGAGCTTACGCCCGACTCTACCGGCTTTGTACTAAAACCCGGAGACAATAGTATCAGTTTCTATTTTAGTGCTCTTGATTTTCAGAACAGTAATATCCTTTACCGGTACCGGCTAAAAACGTCAAATCCATGGACTGAGACTAAAAGCCGGAGACTGGAGATTTCTTCTCTGGAACCTGGAAACTACCAGTTTGAACTGAGTGCAAAAACTGGTAATAGTGCATGGAGCACACCTACTGTCGTAACTTTTACCCAGGAAGAACACTTCTGGCAGTCTTTCTGGTTTATGGCGCTGCTCCTTCTGCTGGCAAGTTTTAGTTTTTATAAAATCGCCGTATATGTAACCAGACAGCAGAAAAATAAAGAACAGCAGCAGCTTGTACTCAAAAACAGGATTTTGATGTTGGAACAGCAGGCTCTTCAGGCTATGATGAACCCACATTTCGTTTTCAATGTCATGAATTCAATCCAGCACTACATCAATACAAAAGACACTTCTTCGGCTAATAAGATCCTGACAGGTTTTGCCAGATTGATCAGGAAAAATCTGGATATCTGTACGCGGAGCTTTATTTCACTGGAAGAAGAACTGGAATATCTTGGGCTTTATTTAAGTCTGGAAAAGAAAAGATTCGGGGATAAATTTAATTATACACTGAAAATTGACCCGGAGATTGACCAGGATGACACAAGAATTCCATCCATGATTCTGCAGCCCTATATAGAAAATGCGATATGGCATGGATTAATGCCTAAAGAGAACGGTGGGAAAATAGAGATCATTATGAGTCGCAGAGACCCTGTGCATTTACTTATTGAAATTATCGACGATGGTATAGGGATTGACAACTCTCTTCAGCAAAAAAGAGGTTCACACCAGAGTAAAGGAATGGTGCTCACACAGGAAAGAATTAATCTGATTAACCAAATTGAGGCAAATCCTATACAAATTGAGATCAGGCAGAACGGTATTTCAGGCACTATTGTGTCTGTTTTACTGCCAATTGATTAGCATTATACCGTTTACTCAAAAATAACTACCACTTACTAAGTATACTTTCTTTCGATCTTAATTTGCATTAAACTTGTTATAGATATTAAAGCAAACAAAGTTTGTAAAAAACGTTCTTAGAGAATTGATCAAAGATATTTTTAATCTAACCTAAAACTTATCTCAATTCAGGTTTCATTTGTGTGTTAAAAGTGGTAAAGTAGTAGCCTTTACCACTTTTTTTTTGCGCAAAATTCTTTTATTCTGTTTAGCAACCACTTGTATTCCGCTTCAATATTTTAGAAAAAAGAATTTTTTTTAAAATGCTTTTTGTTCTAATTTTGATTTGGCAAAAGTCCGGCAAAAGCAGCGTCCAGGCTAACTAGAAAGATTTTTGTTATTTTTATTAAATCACAAACTCAGGCAACTTTATTTTAGACAAATGGCAACTCCAAAAAAATCCGTAAAAAAGGGCCCAATTGAGCGGGCAGAGGACAAGGAAATGACTGATGAAATTTCTTTAGCCCCAAAAGGGAACAAAAATTCATTTGACGACGATGATGATGAATTCGATCTGCCGCTGGACGACCTTGACGGGTTTGACGAATTTGGTACAGACGACGATGATGACAATTACTAAGTAAATGCAGTTCACTACATAGAGCATCTTCAACAAGGTGCTTTTTTATTTCAATTTCCCGACCCTAAATGCAAATTCTACCCGTTTCCGATAGCCAGTTAAAAAAAGAATTCTTAAAAGTCCCCCACCTTATTTACGCCGGTGATGAAAATTGGATCTGCCCGCTGGAACAGGACGTGGAAAAGACTTTTAACCCGCAAAAAAATCCATTTTTCAAACATGGTAAATGTACCAGATGGATTTTACAGGATGATCAGGGAAAAACTATCGGACGGATTGCCGCATTTGTGAATGATAAAAAGGCATTCCAGTATGACCAGCCTACCGGTGGTATGGGATTTTTCGAATGTATAAATGACGAAAAAGCTGCATTCACTTTATTTGACGCCGCCAAAGACTGGCTGATCAGTCAGGGGATGAAAGCTATGGACGGGCCAATTAACTTCGGTGAAAATGATACTTTCTGGGGTTTACTGGTCGAAGGATTTACGCCACCATCCTATGGTATGAATTATAACCCTTCGTACTATCAGGCATTTTTTGATAATTATGGCTTTACAACCGAATATCAGCAGATTACAAACCACCTCGCTGTCAGAAAACCATTTCCCGAAAGATTTACCAAAATAGCAAATTGGGTAGCTAATAAACCTGGTTATACTTTTGAGAGCTTTTCAACGAAAAATCCGGAAAAATACGTGAACGATCTGATGGAGATCTATAATGATGGGTGGAAGGATTTTGATAATTTTGTTCCGATCAAAAAAGAGACGCTATTAGCAAGCTTCAAACAGATGGAGGCAATCATGGACGAAAAACTAATTTGGTTTGCTTACATCAACGGAGAACCAGCTTCATTTGTAGTTATCATCCCTGATGCTAACCAGCTGATCAAAGGATTTAACGGGAAACTAGGGTTATTAGAGAAAATCAAATTTGTTTACCGGAGATGGAAAGGTGTGAACAGAATGCGTGCAATAGTGATGGGGACAAAAACAGCTTATCAAAAGCATGGTCTTGAATCGGCGCTGTTCATCAAACTTAAAGAATATGTTCTGCCAATGGAACAATACGACGAGCTGGAGCTTTCCTGGGTAGGTGACTTCAATGATAAGATGTTATCTATTCATGAAGCAACAGGTGCCACTTTTGGAAAGCGGCACCTGACATTGCGTAAATTATTCTAATGAGTCTTATCTCTCTCTGATTTCTTCATAAAGATCAATCACCTTCTTCTGAAGTTTAATAATTTCCTCTTCTCTGAGTGATAACTTTGATTTAAGATTATTAATCTCTTCAAAATTTACTGATTGTGGATTTTCTCCTTCTTTGGAGATGATATCCATTGTAGAAACCTCGAAAAGATTTGCAATCTGAGCAAGTCTGGAAATATTGATATCTGTGATTCCTGTTTCTATTTTAGAAAAAGCAGGAATAGAAATATTCAATCTTTTAGCTACTTCGCCCTGACTCCATCCATTTTTCTGACGGAGTTGTCTGATGTTTTTACCGATGATGTTCATTTTTATAAAATTTAGGTGTGTTTTTTTCTTAATTATTATTCAACTCACGTGCCAACTTCCCCAGATCCATCCCACCGTAGTTACCTGAACTCATTAACAACAGGTTAGTATGGCTAAAATCCAGCTCCAGAAGGTATTGCGCTAAATTATCTGCATTATCAAAATAGGTAATCCTTTTGTCATTAAATGCATTCTTGATATCTGTTTCGCTGAATGGTATAATATTTTTTTGTTCAAATGTTTTTTTATCAATATATACGATAGGATTATCTGCATTAAACATCGTATCATGATATTGAAGTAGAAATTTTTTATTTAAACTACTAAAAGTATGCAATTCTATGCAAGCTACTAATTTTCTTTCCTCAAATTGTGTCTTTACTGCCTCAATTGTTGCTTTTAATTTAGATGGTGAATGTGCAAAGTCTTTATAGACATTCGTATTTTCATCTGAGAACAGCAATTCAAGCCTTTTAGACGCTCCTTTGAAGGATTTTATCGCTTCATTAAACTCGGGTATACTTATGCCTAATCTTTCACAAACCTGTCGCGCAGCACTCAAATTCATCAGATTATGGTTTCCAAATATTTTCAATTCGTGGTGTCCGGGTTCAAGATGAGTAATTCCCTTCTCTATTACATGTAACGGAATCTGATAACCTGTTGCCTTTAAATTCTTTTTTTCGTTAACCATTTTAACCAGTTCTGCATCATCCTCGCAAAAGATAAGCTCCCCGTCCGGCATGATAGTATCTATAAATATAGAAAACTGAGTCAAATAATTCTCGAATGTAGGAAAAACATTAACATGATCCCAGGCTACACCACTAATTACAGCAAGATTTGCATTGTAAAGGTGAAATTTTGGTCTTCTGTCAATAGCTGAAGACAGGTATTCATCACCTTCAATAATGATAACGGGTGCGCTATCAGTCAACTTCACCATGGTATCAAAGCCTTCCAGCTGCGCACCAACAAGATAATCTATTTCATGATTATAATAATTCAACACATGGAGGATCATTGAAGTTATAGTTGTCTTCCCATGACTCCCGCCGATTACTACACGAAACTTATCTTTTGACTGCTCATAGATATACTCAGGATAAGAATAGATACGTAAACCCAATTCTTGTGCTCTAAGTAATTCTGGATTATCCGCACGGGCATGCATCCCTAGAATAACAGCATCCAACTGCCGGTTAATCACTTCCGGCCGCCAACCTGATTCCGAAGGAAAAAGTCCATAGCGTGCAAGCCGGCTGGCTGATGGCTCAAAGATAAAATCATCTGAGCCAGTCACCAGCATACCTTTTTTATGTAACGCTATCGCCAGGTTATGCATGGCGCTTCCTCCGATAGCTATAAAATGTATTCGCATCTAAAGTTTAAATATAAACTGTTATTATATCTTTTTAAAATGGGCGGCAACCCAGTTATCAATCTTCTTATGTGAATGATAAAGGATGCCAGATAATGCACAAGCATCAGTAATCATCTTCAAATCTGTTTCTTCGTAGAATCCACTAAAATAGATATCACCGCCGTTTTTAAGAACTCTCGTATATACAGGAATCTGATCCAGCAGGATATTACGGTTTATATTCGCTAAAATAGTATCATATTTTACTGCAGGAATTACTTCTTTACCACCACATAGAATTTCCATACCCGGAATATTATTTAATTGGGTATTCTCTATAGTACTGGCATAGCAAACTTCATCATAATCAATTGCTGTTAATTTAGCAGCATTCTTTTTTGCCGCCAGTATAGCAAGAATTCCTGTCCCACATCCCATATCAAGTACAACTTTACCGCCCATATCAGCTTCAAGGATATACTCCATCATCATTGTAGTAGTCTGATGATGACCAGTTCCAAAAGCCATCTTTGGATCGATAATAATTTCAAAAGGAAACTCAGGACGCGGTTGGTGAAAAGTAGCCCGCACATAACAGGCGTTACTAACAATTAGAGGTTCAAAGTTTTTCTCCCACTCTTCATTCCAGTTCTCGGCTGCTATTTCCTGAGAAGAATAGCTGTAAGGTAACGTTTCATCTATTTCTTGAAGTAAAGCCTGAAATGCTTCCTCATTAAAGGACGCTTGATCTATGTAAGCAGAAAATCCGTTTTCAGTATCTTCAAAAGTATTGAAACCAATGTCCGAAAGATCAGCGATTAGTAGATCCTGCTGATATTCTTCAATGGTTTCAAAACTAAAAGTTATTTGTAAATATTGCATTAAGCGTTGAAAGTTTTAACGATATCAGTAAAATCACGCGACTTCAAAGAAGCTCCGCCGATCAGCCCGCCATCAATATCTTTTTGAGCAAACAGTTCAGCCGCATTTTTCGGATTACAACTTCCACCGTAAAGAATTGAAGTTTCTTCTGCAACATCCTCTCCGTATTTACCGGATACCTCTGCACGGATAAATTCATGTACTTCCTGCGCCTGCTCAGCAGTAGCGGTCAATCCTGTTCCAATAGCCCAAACTGGTTCATAGGCAATGATTACTTTAGAAAAGTCTTCAGTATCCAAGCCAAAGATTCCATTATCTAACTGAGCTCTAAGGATTTCAAAAAAGTTTCCATTATTTCTTTCATCAAGTGTTTCGCCAATGCAGAAAAGTGGTGTAAGGCCATTAGCTAACGCTATTTTGGTTTTCTCAGCAAGAAGCTCATCGCTTTCAGCAAAATACTGACGACGTTCTGAGTGTCCGATAATTACATACTCACAGCCGATAGAGCGAATCATTTTTGCTGAAATCTCACCTGTATAAGCGCCGCTTTCTTTTTGATGACAATTTTGCGCCCCAATTTTAACGGTTTCAGAACCTAACTGAACCAGGCTTTTCAAATGTGTAAACGGAGCACAGATGATAGCAATCTGATCGCCTTTCTTTTCATCTCTGACCATGTTCACAATTTCCGAGAAAAGGCTTAATCCTTCTTCATCATCAGTGTTCATTTTCCAATTGCCTGCTACTATTTTCTTTCTCATATTATATGTTTCTTATTCTGGTTTTATTGTCTGAATCATTAACGAAAATATTAACCTGGTATTATTAATTAATAGCGGGTTAATGGTTTACTTATAAAGTATAAAACTACAAAAGTATTTCTTAAAAGTGTCTGTAAATCATTGTTTGTTCGTATACGGCACTTAAAATATCCTTTTCGACCTGACTAAACTCCATATTCCTACGTGAAAAAACCTTCTCTGTAGTCTCCAGCATTTTTTCCAGTTTATAAGTATCAAAACCGTGCGCTCCACCCCATGAAAAATCTGGAATAAAATTCCTGGGATAACCGCTTCCAAAGATATTTGCACTGACACCGGCTATAGTACCCGTATTAAACATTGTGTTAATTCCGCATTTAGCATGATCTCCCATGATCAACCCACAAAATTGCAATCCGGTATTCCGAAATGTATCCAACTCATAATCCCATAATTTAACATCACCATAGGTGTTTTTAAGGTTAGAGTTATTGCTGTCTGCACCGATATTACACCATTGCCCGAGTACGGAATTACCTAAATAACCTTCATGCCCTTTGGAAGAATATCCCCAAATGACAGCATTATTAATCTCACCGCCGACCCGGCTGAACGGACCTATAGTTGTTTGCCCGTAAATCTTACTCCCCATTTTAACCTGAGATTCTTCACAAAGTGCAAATGAACCCCGAATGTGACTACCTTCCCAAACCTGTGTATTCTTACCGAGATAAATTGGTCCGGTACGGGTATTAAAAGTTGAACACTCGGCGATTGCACCCTCTTCGGCAAAGAATTGATCGCCAAGAATGGTATTAGTACTGCTCAATTCAGCAGATCCTCTACCGTCAGTCAGCAGCTTGAAGTCTGCGCGCAACTGCGCATCGTTATGACGGAAGATATCCTCGGGATACTGTATATAGGTTACAGTTCCTGTAAACTCCTTCGGTTTGAAACCTTCTACTCCTTTCAGGCTTACTTTTTCACCAGAAGCAGTCTTAAAAGCTAAAATAAGGTTGCCCGACAAAAGTGATTCTCCTGATCTTAGCGCAGAGATCGCATTAAAAACATAATTGTCAGGACATAATGCCCCATTTATATAAGTATCAGCATCTTGCAGCGCAGGGTATTTGGACTGAAGATAATCTGCAGTCATAAAACCATATGCTTCAGAACTGTATTTACCCCACTTCTCAGCGATAGTCAAAATACCAATCCGTAAGTCTGCAACTGGTCTGGTAAAAGTTAGTGGACGTAAAGAAAATGCAGTACGATCATCAAAAAGATTAATTCTCATTCGTATTTATTAATTTAAACTGTGCACATCCTGCGGGATGTACATTGATTCTTTTTTGTAAGTGGCGGGTAGAGTGAAATAGACGTAGCTCAACAGCATCTAATGTAGGTCCATTTAGATTTTCAAATTGAAGGAAAGTATGATTGTCTCTGCTATTTTTATTCATTCATACTAAATTAGAATAAGTGTCTGAGCGTAAATTGACACATCAATAATTGACAAAAATAAAAAAAGTCCCGAAGCAATAGCATCGGGACTTTAAATAGTTTCCTTGTTCAGGAAATTTATTTCTTAGCGTAACGGGTTTTGAATTTATCAATACGGCCCGCAGTATCTACCAATTTCATTTTACCAGTGTAAAATGGGTGAGAAGTATGTGAAATCTCTAATTTGTAGAGTGGGTATTCGTTACCATCTTCCCAAGTAACAGTTTCTTTTGTTTCAACGCAAGATTTTGTTAAGAATGCGTATTCGTTAGACATATCTTTAAATACTACGAATCTATAGTTTGATGGGTGAAGATCTTTTTTCATATGAATTTATACTTAATTGTCGCTTATTTTGAAGGATGCAAATATCCAGATTATATTTTTCAAATACAAGGGATAATGAAAAATTATGTACTGTACATTTTCCGGGTTTCAATTTTACGGCGTTGCCTGTTAAGGTATTCATCCGCAATCACTTCTGCAGAAGGCAAGTGCGAACTGCTGATTAGTAAAGATTTCAATCGTTCTTCGTCTACATCTGCACGATACAGAATCTGCATCATTTTAGATATATCGTTGTCCAGCATCCATGAAAATGCATGAATCAACTTATTTCTCAGTTCTTCTTCAGTAAGCGTTCCGTCTAACTCAAAGTCCTTGTTCAGTAACTGGCTTAATTCTCCCTGATCCTTCATTATGGTAAATTTGAAATTTAGCACCAAATATCGGCTAATCAGGTCAAATAAAAAAAACCGGAAGCCATAGCTGCCCGAACCACTAAACTCTCCTGTGCGTTACGTAAACCTAATGTCAAAATGTCTTTCGGGGCCTGCCATTACCCCGTGATAATTAACCAACTTGGCAATCTTTTTTAGTACATTTGTATATTAAAAAGAATAAATTACATACAATGGAACTTCCTATTTACCTTGATAATAACGCTACAACTCCGCTCGATCCGCGTGTACTTGAAGCAATGTTACCTTATTTAACCAGCAAATTCGGCAATGCAGCGAGCCGTAACCACGCTTTTGGCTGGGTTGCAGAAGAAGGTGTTGACTACGCCCGTGAGCAGGCTGCCAAATTAATCGGCTGCACTGAAAAAGAAATCATCTTTACTTCAGGTGCAACAGAAGCCGATAACCTTGGTATTAAGGGGGTATTTGAAATGTATTCAGAAAAAGGCAATCATATTATTACTGCCACTACTGAACATAAGGCAGTACTGGATACTTGTAAACACCTGGAAAAAGCAGGTGCAAGGGTAACTTACCTGAATGTAAAGGAAGATGGATTAATTGACCTTGCTGAATTGGAAGCAGCAATGACTGAACAGACTATTCTTGTTACTATTATGTATGGTAATAATGAAATAGGTGTAGTTCAGCCTATAAAAGAAATCTCTGCCATTGCTCATAAATACGGCGCATTATTCATGACCGATGCTACACAGGCTGTTGGTAAAATACCAGTTGATGTAAATGCTGATGGTATTGATCTACTTGCTTTCTCAGCACATAAAATGTACGGACCGAAAGGTGTTGGTGCACTATATGTACGCCGCAAAAACCCAAGGGTTAAGGTTACAGCTCAAATGGACGGAGGCGGTCACGAACGTGGTATGCGTTCGGGAACATTAAACGTACCGGGTATTGTCGGCCTTGGTAAGGCCTGTGAGCTTTGCAGACTGGAAATGGACGAGGAAGCTAAACGTCTTTCCGGCCTTCGTGATAAACTGGAAGGTGCGCTTTCCCAAATGGAAGAAAGTTATGTAAACGGTAACACACAGCACCGTCTACCACATGTTGCTAATATTTCATTTAAATATGTAGAGGGCGAAGGATTAATGATGGCGATGAAGGATCTTGCTGTATCTTCAGGTTCTGCCTGTACTTCTGCTTCTCTTGAGCCTTCATATGTATTAAAAAGTTTAGGTCTTTCTGATGACCTGGCACATTCTTCGATCCGTTTTGGGTTAGGCAGGTTCACTACCGAGGAAGAAATCGACTATGCTATCGAAAACACCAGAAAAGCAGTTGACCATCTGAGAAACCTTTCTCCCTTATGGGAAATGTTTAAGGAAGGAATAGACTTAAGTAAAATTGAATGGGCTGAGCATTAATTCGCAAACCCAGTTTAAATTATTCATCATATAACCCAACTCCGGGAAGGAGTTTAGACGACAAACATAATGGCGTACTCAGAAAAAGTAATGGAGCACTATACCAACCCCCGCAATGTTGGTACTTTAAATAAAGACAGCAAATCAGTAGGTACTGGTTTAGTCGGCGCACCTGAATGTGGTGATGTTATGCGTCTGCAAATTGAAGTGGATGAAAATAACGTAATTACCGATGCTAAGTTCAAAACGTTTGGATGTGGCTCAGCAATTGCCTCATCATCTCTCGCGACTGAATGGTTAAAAGGTAAAACGGTTGATGAAGCTTTAACAATTGACAATATGGATATTGTTGAAGAACTAGCTCTTCCTCCGGTAAAAATTCACTGTTCAGTTCTTGCTGAAGACGCAATTAAGTCGGCTATTAACGATTATCGTGTTAAAAATGGCATGGAGCCAATTGCAATGCCAAAATCACACCATTAAACGGCAGAAAATATTATACAATTAATTAAGGACACAGACCTACGTTAGTAGCGCAGGCCTGATTAATAAAAAAGCATATGATCACAATAACCGCAAAAGCAAAAAGCAAAATTGATGAGTTAATGCAGGAATCTCAAATGGACACTACTTATTTTTTACGGGTATCTGTAAAAGGCGGAGGATGTTCAGGATTATCATACAATATGGATTTTGATAATGAAGAGCAAACCGGAGATCAGTTTTTTGAAGACAAAGGTGTTCGCGTTGCCCTGGATATGAAGTCATTTTTATACCTGGCAGGCACTGAACTTGACTTCTCTGATGGTCTGAATGGAAAGGGCTTCAACTTTAACAATCCGAATGCGAGCCGCTCGTGTGCTTGCGGCGAAAGTTTTTCTGTTTAAATCAATTATTTTTTTTTTAGAAAAAGGGCACCTTCAGGTGTCTTTTTTTTTGACTTAAATTCTGATTTATCCCCAGGATCAGGATATTGTGTAATTAGGCTAAAAAACTTTATTATTGCCTTCCCAAAATAAAATATCATGGTATCATTTAACGAGTCTTCAACAATCCCAACTCTTCTAAGGAATGTGGTAGAAAATATCCATCCGCCTGAAACAACTTTTCTGATTCACAAAAAAGGCGACGAATGGGAGAATATTTCATTTGCACAAACCCTTGCCAAAGCAGATGCAGTAGCTGCATTCTTTCTTGAAAAAGGTATTGCGAAGGGTGACAGGATGGGGCTGATGATTGAAAATGGACCTGATTATGTGTATTACGACCAGGGTATTCAACAGATTGGAGCAATCAATGTATCCATCTACCCTACTTTGTCTGAACAGGAAGTGGAATATATTATTAACGATTCTGGTATCCGGGCTATTTTGGTGGGTAATCCTTTTCTTTATAAAAAGGTGCTTAAGATCGCAGGCAACTGCAAAATGCTTGAGTTTATCATCCCAGTTTTTAATGACTTCACGAAAATCACTTTACCGGAAGATCTTAATACGGCCATTTTTAGTTTCGAATCTGTACTTTCTGATGGTTACAGCCTGATTAAGAAATATCAAGATCAGATAACAACACGTAGAAATGAAGTTTTACCTAAGGATATTTCTTCATTAATATATACTTCAGGAACCACCGGCACACCAAAAGGCGTAATGCTCTCACATAGTAATTTTGTAGAAAATGTAAAAGTATGTCTACAGCAGATCCCGGTGATTGATAAAACTGAAACCTTCTTATCTTTCTTACCCCTATCACACGTTTTTGAAAGAACTGCAACCTACCATGTATGCTGTGCTCAGGGTTGTAAGATTGCCTACGCCCAGAGCCTTGAACTACTAGCTAAAAACATGGCCGAGGTGAGGCCTACAGTCATGAGCTGCGTACCCAGGTTACTGGAAAGAATTCACGACAAAGCTATTCAAAGCGGAACATCTGCCGGCGGGATGAAATCTAAAATATTTATCTGGGCACTGGAAATAGGCAAGCGATACAGGGAAAAAATGGAGGCTGGTAAATCACCTGGTTTAGTATTAGCTGCAGAACAGTTTCTTGCCGACAAACTGGTCTTCAGCAAGATTAAAGAAAAAACTGGAGGAAGACTTAAATTCATGATTTCAGGTGGAGCAGCTTTACCTAAAACTGTCGGAGAGTTTTTTGGCAATCTGGGTATAAAGATACTCGAAGGTTTCGGCCTTACCGAGACTTCACCAGTTATGTCAGTTACAGAATATCACCGTCAGGTATACGGTACAGTTGGCCGGGTAATTCCTGGAATCGAGATAGGTATACAAAATGTGGACACTAAAGAAATACTCAATATACAAACACATGAAAGTTTTAACCCCGAATATATTTCAGAAGAGGGCGAAATTATTGTTCGTGGACATTGCGTAATGCAAGGTTATTTTAACAAACCGGCCGAAACTGCAGAGGCTATTGACAAACATAACTGGTTTCATACTGGCGATATCGGACGTTTCTACAAAGGTAATCTGCAAATTACTGACCGGCTGAAAAATATGATTGTTAATGCTTACGGAAAAAATGTTTATCCTACTCCGGTGGAGAATATTTATCTGCGAAGTCTTAAAATCGAACAGATCTTTCTGATAGGTGATAAAAGGGAATATCTAACAGCCATAATAATCCCAAACAAGGAGGCTATGACTGGGAAATTCCACCTTTCCGAGTCTTTTTTTGAAGACCCTGAAGCATTTATTTCAAATCCAGAAATACTGAACTGGATTAAAGAAGATATCAAAAAGCTGTCTGAAGGCCTGGCTAAATTCGAGAGAATCAAACAATTCCTGCTTAAAAGAAACCCTTTCAGTATGGATGCAGGTGAAATTACACCGACTATGAAAATTAAACGTAAAGTTGTCGAAAAGATTTATGCTGCGCCAATCAATGAGCTATATTCATCGGCTGTTGAGAGTGAATAGAATTTGCTGTAAAACCCCTCAATTTTACTATTTTTGCAAGATAACTGATCATCAGATCAGGATAGAATCTAATTTCCGGCTTAAGCCGAATATTGAACATATATGAGTACAGGATTATCAGAACAAGAAATACTGCGTAGAAATGCGCTTACCCAGCTACGTGAACTGGGCATTGACCCCTATCCTGCTGAGGGTTACGAGATCAATACCAATGCAGCTGACATTTTAGCGAATTATGAAAATAATAAGGATGCTTACCAGAAGGTTAGTTTCGCTGGAAGAATTATGACCCGCAGAATTATGGGCAGTGCAGCTTTTGTAGAGATACAAGACTCGACTGGCCGTATTCAGGTATATCTGAAGAGGGATGAATTATGTCCTGGTGAGGATAAGACAATCTACAACACTGTATTTAAAAAACTTCTTGACCTGGGTGACTTCATCGGGATTAAAGGATACGTCTTTACGACACAAACCGGTGAGATCTCTGTTCACGTTACGGCTTTCACACTGCTCTCAAAATCACTGAAGCCTTTGCCTGTAGTTAAAAGAGATGAAGAAGGCAATATATATGATGGATTTACTGATCCTGAATTACGTTACAGACAACGTTACGTTGACCTTACCGTAAACCCTGGCTTTAAACAGATTTTCATTAACCGGTCCAAGGTTATCAATACCATGCGAAACTATTTTGATCAGCAGGGCTGGATGGAGGTCGAAACACCTATTCTCCAGCAGATCCACGGTGGTGCAGCAGCAAGACCTTTTGAAACATACCACAATACATTAGACATGCCTCTTTTCCTGAGGATTGCCAACGAACTTTATCTGAAAAGATTAATTGTTGCCGGTTTTGACGGGGTTTATGAATTTGGCAAAATGTTCCGTAACGAAGGTATGGACCGTACACATAATCCTGAATATACCGCAATGGAAATCTATGTGGCTTATAAGGATTATATATGGATGATGGGTATGGTAGAAGAATGCCTGGAGAAGGTAGCGATAGCTATACATGGGTCAGGAAAAGTTAAAGTTGGGCAGCATGAGATTAACTTTACTGGTCCTTACGAAAAACTTACAATGTATGAATCTATACAGAAGTATACCGGAGTAGATGTTTCTGAAATGACGGAAGCTGAGATCAAAGAAACCTGTACTAGTTTTGGTATCGAAGTAAACAGTTCAATGGGACGGGGTAAATTGATTGACGAACTGTTCAGCGAGAAAGTAGAAGCGAATCTGATCCAGCCTACATACATCACGGATTACCCTCTTGAGATGACACCTTTAGCGAAAAAGCACCGTAGTAAGGAAGGTCTTGTTGAAAGATTTGAGCTATTTGTCAACGGTAAGGAAATTGCCAATGCTTATTCGGAGCTTAATGACCCTATTGATCAGAAAGAGCGTTTTGAAGAACAACTAAAACTAGCAGCGAGAGGCGATGACGAAGCTATGGCTATGGATGATGATTTTATCCGCGCATTGGAGTATGGTATGCCCCCTACATCGGGCTTAGGTTTCGGAATTGACAGGCTGGTCATGTTGATGACTAATCAATCGACAATTCAAGAGGTTCTTTTCTTCCCTCAGATGAGACCTGAAAAGAAAGCGAAAATTACATCTGATGAAGATTTTGTAAATGCTGGTATTCCTGCTGAATGGGTAGTTGTTCTTAGAAAAATGGGCGTCAATACATTAGAAGATCTGGCCGCTGCAAATGCGAACAAGGTGTTTAATGACCTGGGTGGAATGAGAAAAAAATTGAAAATCGAAACTCCTATGCCTTCAAAAGAAGAGGTAACAAGCTGGTTCGAAAAGAATTAGGACTGATTTAACATAAAATTGTTATAAACTTAATGGCCCGTTGTACGTAAATACAGCGGGCCTTTTTTATTTTTATCGCAGTTAATTTTTATAAATTATGAATCAGACAAGCCTCGAAATAACAGAAAGCGAATACTGTATAAAATTAAACAAAGAGTCCTATGATCTTAGTTTAGTGAGACAGTTAATTAAAAGAATACAGGCGGAGCAATTCTTTTTCCGAAAGAATACCGATCCGATGGATGACGATATGATCATCAGGAATGAATATCATTCAAATGATTCATATGATAACCTGGAAGACAAATAAAAAAAGCCACATGATGATGTGGCTTTTTTTATTTGTCTTTAATATTTTTCTATCTGTATCTAACCTGCTGTTGTTTATCCAGCATTCCTAGCTGATCTTTCATTTGTTTAATCTGATCGGCCAGTAGTTTATTCTTGTCTGCTTTCTTTGCTTCCGTCAGATACATTTGAGCTTCTCTTTTATTTCTTTTACCCATTGAAATACCTGCCAGGCTTAATTTAGCTAAAGCGATATTATGGTCCATCTGCATACCAAGAGTTAATGCTTTCTTGAAGTATTTCTCAGACTGCATTGGTGCTTTTCTCGATTCGATTAATCCAATTAACAGATTATAATAGCCATGTTGAGCTCTGAAAAGCTGCGTTTCATAGTTAGTAATTCTTCTTAAAAAGGCTTCAGCCTTCGGCATATCGTCTTTTCTTAAAAACCATTGCGCTAACAGCATGTTTTCATTGTAAAAGAAAGTAATAATAATAAGGATACTAATGAAGACGGCTAAAATTCCCCATCCCCAGAATCCGAAAAACATCAGTGCTACTGCACTTCCGAATATTACAAATCCCGCTATTAGTCTGACTATGTTTGGCATATCTTTTTTAATTATATTTTTGCTGCAAATATCGTGTTTATATACCAAAAATCAGATATTAAATAATATTTAAACAAAAAAACTATTGGCTCTCTATTTAATATCTTTACCAGGATTTTTTGAACCTGAGCGCATTCATAATATAATATTATGCCCTACATACACCATCCGGACGACCTATTCTCGATTCCTGACATGCAAGCTAGCTATATAGCTGAATACCCAGCTTATCGTCCCGAGGCGGTAATCATTGAACATTTACATCCACTATTATTAAATAAGAAAATAACTATTATCCTGGGAACCTGGTGCAGCGACTGCCAAAGGGAGCTTCCAAGATTTCTTAAAGTTATTGATCATGCCGGTTTCCCCTATGACCAGCTGACAATAATCAGTGTAGATCAGGAAAAGTCGCCCGGTGAAGAAATGAAAGAAGTGCCTAACTTTACAAGAATCCCGGTGTTTATCCTGACAAACACTGACGGTTCCGAACTTGGACGTATCACAGAAATACCAGAGATCTCATTAGAACACGATTTGTTAGCACTCATAAAAAAATAGAATGAATATGGCAGCAAAATTAGAATCAGGATGGCAGGCAGAACTGGAGGACGAATTCAGCAAACCATATATGCAAAATCTGAAAACCTTTCTCCTTTCTGAAAAAGAAAGTAATCAGCAAATTTACCCGCCCAACTCCCAGATCTTTAATGCGTTTAATGAAACACCTTTCGACAAAGTAAAGGTCGTGATTCTAGGACAGGATCCTTACCATGGAGAAAAACAAGCGCATGGACTTTCCTTTTCTGTTAACAAAGGCATCAAAATTCCTCCCTCATTAAGAAACATCTACAAAGAACTCGAAACTGATATTCCGGGTTTCGTAACTCCGGATCATGGCGATCTGAGTCATTGGGCCGCTGAAGGAGTATTATTATTAAATGCGACACTTACCGTTAGAGCGCATCAACCAGGGTCACATCAAGGTAAAGGTTGGGAGGCATTTACTGACCAGGCAATAAATAAGCTATCAAAAGATAGAGACGGTCTGGTGTTTATACTGTGGGGTAAGTACGCTCAGCAAAAAGAGTTATTAATTGATAGCCAAAAACATCTGATTCTTAAAGCTCCTCACCCTTCCCCTTTCTCCTCATATACCGGATTTTTCGGAAGCAGTCCTTTTTCAAAAACCAACGCATATCTTATATCTAAAAACAAAAAGCCTGTTAACTGGCAGATCGTGTGATCTGCCAGTTAACAGGCTTTTTGTTTTAACTGTGTCTATATCTAATATTCCAGAGGGACGATAGGTTCTTTCTTTGTCGTGGACATAATCATCATCGTCTGAAAAGTCTTCACGACGCTAATTTTACTGATTTTATCCATAATTAGTCTCTCGTAAGCTTTAATATCACTTACATAAACTTTAAGCAAGAAATCTGCCTGCCCGGTCACGTGATGACATTCTGTAATTTCTTTAATCAGGTTTACCTCATCAAGGAAAATCTGAATAGTATTATTCTTGTGAAAATCGAGTTGGACTTGAATAAACGTTTTAATACCAAGTCCTAACTTTTCTTCATCAACCAAGGCATGATAACTCTTTATAAACCCAGACATCTCCAGCTTTCTAACCCTTTCCAGTGTTGGTGCCGGAGATAATCCTATTTCCTGGGATAGCAGCAAGTTGGTAATCCTCCCGTTCTCTTGTAAGAGTCTAAGTATTTTAAAGTCTATCTTATCTAATTCTGTTGCCATTTGTATAATTGATCTTAAGCGTAAAGGTAGAACAACAACTGTTTAATTACCAAATTTAATTCTAAAAATTAAGAATATAATTATGCATTATTTTTTAGAATTTTTTTTAGATTTATCTAAATTTAAAATTAGGTATACAAAATGCACTCATTTACAGAGGAAAACTATCTGAAAGTAATCTTTCACCTGTATCAGGTGCAGGAAATGCCTGTTCAGACCAATGCAATTGCGGGCAAATTGAATACAAGGGCAGCGTCAGTAACTGACATGCTCAAAAAACTTGCAGACAAAAAACTGATCAATTATATCCGTTATCAAGGCGTTACGCTAACTGAGCAAGGGAAATTAATAGCAATACAGATTATCCGGAGACACCGTCTGTGGGAAGTGTTTTTGGTAGAAAAGCTCAATTTTGGATGGGATGAAGTACATGATATTGCCGAAGAATTGGAGCACGTTGGTTATCAGCCATTGATTGAGCGCCTTGATAAGTTTCTGAATTATCCGAAACGAGACCCCCATGGCGACCTCATTCCTGATAGTTCAGGCGAATTCGAGATCGCAGTACAAACAGGCTTGCTGGAGCTCCCTGAAAATATCAATGCTGTTATAATCGGCGTTACAGAGCATTCTTCGCCCTATCTTAAACATCTTGAAAAACTTGGACTTACCATTGGGGAATCATTATTAATAGAAGGAATTACCAGCTATGACGGTACATTGGAACTGGACTGCTCCGGAAAAAAAATAAGTATAAGCAGAAAAGTTGCACAACATATTCTTGTCAGCACTAAAAATCAATAGATAATTAATGAAAAAATCTGAATCATTAAGCGAAGTACATCAGAGTGTAGATACAGGAAAAAGAAAAGGATGGAGAAGAATACTCTCTTTTATTGGTCCGGCTTACCTTGTCAGTGTCGGATATATGGATCCTGGAAACTGGGCGACAGATATTGCTGGGGGAAGTAAATATGGTTACCAGTTAATCTGGGTGTTGCTAATGTCCAACCTGATTGCGCTCTTACTGCAGTCGCTCAGCGCGAGACTTGGGATAGTAAGAGGTCTTGACCTCGCCCAGGCGTCAAGGAATGCCTATCCAAAATGGGTTAATATACCGCTTTTTGGGTTGGCGCAAACGGCAATCATCGCCTGTGATCTTGCAGAAATAATAGGTATGGCCATCGGACTTAACCTGCTTTTTGGACTGCCTTTAATCTGGGGTATCAGTATTACCATATTTGATACTGTCTTACTCCTTTTTCTGATGAATAAAGGGATGAGGAAAATGGAAGCTTTCATCGTATCAATGGTATTTATCGTCGGTCTTTCATTTCTGGTTGAAATGTTCATCGTAGAACCCTCTTTAAAGGAGATAGTTAAAGGTTTGGAACCTTCTGTGCTTTCAGGTGATGCTTTATATATCGCCATTGGTATTATCGGCGCAACTGTAATGCCGCATAATCTCTATCTCCATTCTTCTTTGGTACAAACCAGGAACTTCAAAAGAGATTTTGAAGGTATAAAAGAGGCATTGAAATTCAACTTTATTGACACTGCAGTTGCATTAAATCTTGCATTCTTCGTCAACGCGGCTATACTTATTCTGGCAGCGGCGGCTTTTTACAAAAATGGACTGCATGAAGTTGCGGAGATTCAAGACGCACATAAACTTCTAGGCCATATCTTTGGAAATGTGGCACCTGCTCTTTTTGCCATAGCATTAATTGCCGCTGGACAGAGCTCAACTGTGACAGGCACACTTGCTGGGCAGATCGTGATGGAAGGACACCTTAATTTGCGGATCCAACCCTGGTTACGCAGGTTGATTACACGTTTACTAGCCATAATTCCCGCCTTCTTTACCATCTTATATTTTGGAAATGACGCTTTAAGCGGACTATTGATACTTAGTCAGGTGGTGCTTAGTTTACAATTAGGATTTGCTGTAATCCCATTAATTCATTTCACCTCTGACAAGAAAGAGATGAAAGGTTTCGCTATAAAAACGTGGGTAAAAATTCTCGCCTGGACCAGTGCGCTAATCATTGTAGCACTGAACATACAGCTTGTAATTGAGGAGATCTCAGGATGGGGCAAGGAAATCAATAACTGGTATATTTATGCGCTAATCGTACCGGTAGCTGTTATCATCGCCTTACTTTTGGTATATATATTTATATATCCTTTCATCAAAAAGAATAGAGAAGACTCCCACAATATTCCACACGGGATCGCGCTGGACATACCAGACACACAAATTAAACCTTACCAGAAAATTGGAATCACAGTAGATTTCTCTAAAAATGACCGCAACACTATTCAACAGGCTTTAAAGCAGGGAGGTAAAATGGCTAGCTATCACCTTATCCATATTGTAGAGACCGCCGCAGCCAGATATCACGGTACGTCGGCTATGGACCATGAAACACAACTTGATGCTGAGAATCTGGAGAAATACTGTGCAAACCTGGAAAAACTAGGTTATAAAGCATTTCCATATATCGGCTATGGAAGCCCGGCAAAAGCAATTGCAGAAATCACTAATAAACAGGAGCTGGAATTATTAGTAATGGGTGCACATGGACATAAAGGATTAAAAGATTTGATTTTCGGCACTACTGTTGATGCAGTAAGGCATAAAATCGGTGTACCAGTGTTGGTAATTCGATAATAATCATCATGTATTTTCAGCTAAATCTGTCGTAAACCGGCATTTCTTTCTGATATTCGCTAATTCTATGAAGAACGACATACAAATAAAAAATAAACGCGCTTATTTTGACTATCATATTGTAGAGAAATATAATGCAGGCCTGGCTTTACTTGGAACGGAAATTAAAGCAATCCGGCAAGGTAAAGCGAATATGACCGATGCTTTCTGCATGTTCATTGGAAATGTATTATACGTTAGAAACCTGCATATTTCAGAATACAGCCATAGTTCTTTCCATCATCATGATATTAAAAGGGACAGGATCTTATTACTGCAGAAGAAAGAACTAAAAAAATTAAAGTTCAGAAGTGAGGAGAAGGGATACACTATCGTCCCGCTGAGAATATTTACCAACGAACGTGGGTTTGCCAAAATAGAGATAGCACTCGCACAGGGTAAAAAAGAATTCGATAAAAGAGACAGTATTAAAGACAGAGAGTCAAAAAGAGAAATGGACCGGGCATTAAAGGTTTAATTACCAGGCCTGGTCTCCCACTAAAGGTACAAACCGGAATGTATCCAGTTCAAATTTCTCGTATTCAGTTTCACTGATTCGAATCACAGTAACCATTACCTGTGCATTTTCATCACCGACAGGGATAACGAGAATTCCGCCTATTTTCAATTGCTTCAATAAAACTTCAGGTACAAAGGGGGCTCCGGCTGTAACTATTATTTTATGATAAGGAGCATGGCTGGCAATCCCCATTGAACCGTCACCAAAGAAGAAGTGGGCGGGATATCCCATACCTGGCAGCACTTTAATTGTGTGGTTATAAATGCCTTCCTGTCTTTCAATCGTATACACTTCTGCGCCTAATTCCATTAAAATACAGGTTTGATATCCAGAACCGGTACCTATTTCCAAGACTTTATCTCCTTTGCTGATATGCAATAATTCACTTTGATAGGCTACAGTATAGGGCTGAGAAATGGTTTGACCATCACCAATTGGGAACGCGATATCTTTATAAGCCTGATTCCAGAAAGTTTCATCGAAAAAAAAGTGCCGGGGAACTTTACCTATTGCCTGAAGTACACGTGTATCTGCAATTCCTCGGGCTTTTAAATGCTCTACCAATTTTTTTCTCGCTCCCCGCTCCCGGTAATTATCTACAAACTTATATGCCATCGCATTTCAAAAATACGCTATTGAACCCGAATTTTAAGGTATTATTCCAGTTTTAATTCCGTGAACGGGTCCAATTTACTGCAGATAATATTCAGTGCCATAAAAAAACAAATGCCTTAATAAGGGTCTACATCAATTTGAATAATAACACCTTTAAAACTATTTTCAGTGTTAAAATCGTGAATAGTTTGCTTAAGCACAGACTTAACTTTTTGAATTGCTGTCGATTTATCTGCTTTGATAATTAATTGACGGATATAGTAATTCCTGATTCTGGAAACCAGCGGCTGCTCAGGTCCCAAAACACGATCTGCCAGTGTAACCCTGAGCATAGTTGCAAAACGCATAGATGCAGCATTCAAAACATTAGGATCTTTATGCTTCATATTAATGAAAATCATCCTGCTGAAAGGCGGGTAATTGAACGCCTTGCGTTCTGCAATTTCGTCTTCGTACATTCCGATATAATCATTGGCAACAACCTGCTTAATAATACGGTGGTCTGCATCATATGCCTGGATGCACACCTTCCCCTGAGTATCCCTTCTTCCTGCCCTCCCGGCAACCTGTGCCAGCAGTTGATAACTTCGTTCAAATGCTCGGAAATCGGGAAAATTCAGTAAAGTATCAGCATTGATAACGCCAATTAACGTCACATTATCAAAATCAAGACCCTTGGCGACCATTTGAGTACCGATAAGAATATCAGTCTTTTTATCCTGAAAATCTGTTATAATCTTTTGAAGACTATTTTTTGTTCTCGTGCTGTCCACATCCAGTCTGGCAATTTTAGCTTCCGGCAGCAATAGACTAAGCTCCTCCTCTACCCGCTCGGTACCGAAACCTTTCTGTTCTATGTGTACAGAACCGCAGGCAGGGCAGATATTCATACTGTTCTCCTGATATCCGCAGTAATGGCAATGAAGTTTACCGCTGCTCTTATGAAAAGTAAGGCTGACATCACAGTTCACACATTTAGGAGCAAAACCACAGGTTTTACAGATCAGAATAGTTGCGTAGCCTCTTCTGTTTTGAAATAAAATAACCTGCTCCTTCTTCTCTAAAGTCGAAGTAATATCATCCAGCAGCGTCGTAGAAAAATAAGAAACCATCTTTTTCTTCTTCGTCTGTTCAGCAATTCCAATAACTTGTTGAACGGGAAGCTCAACCCCTCCGAACCTTTCATGCAGTGTTACAAGGCCATATTTGCCTTGCAGCGCATTATAATAACTTTCAATAGCAGGCGTTGCCGATCCCAGAACGATTTTAGCTTTATGGAGATGAGCCAGGTATACTGCTGCATCTCTGGCCTGATAACGTGGAGAAGGTTCATTCTGCTTATACGAAGCTTCATGTTCCTCATCTACAACGATAAGCTTAAGGTTATTGAAAGGAAGAAAAACTGCAGAGCGCGCACCGAGCACTATTTTATAGTTTCCATTCAATACACGATTCCAGATTTCCACACGCTCATTATCATTAAATTTAGAATGATAAACTCCAATCGTGTCACCGAAATAACGTTTAATTCTTTCTACAATCTGGGTTGTCAGTGCAATTTCAGGCAGCAGGAATAAAACTTGCCCTTGCTCAGCGATAGCCTTTTCTATCATTCTAATATAAACCTGAGTCTTGCCGGATGCCGTGATTCCGTGAAGCAGTACGACGTCTTTCTCCAAAAATGACTGCTGAATCTCGTCATGCGCTTTCTGCTGTGCTGGGCTCAGTTCGAAATTGAGAATAGACTCATCATTTTCATCTCTCAAACGGCTCACTTTCTTTTTAAAGACCTGAAAAATACCTTTATCGATCAGCGTTTTTAATGCCGCCTGCCCACAACCGCTTTCTTCCAGCAGCTGTTGCCGGGAGACAATCTGCCCCGCTCTGGAAAGCTGAGTATACTTAAGAAATGCGTCCAGTTGCCGGGGTGCTTTTTCAAGGATCTCAAACAGGGAACGGTAATTTTCCTCTTCCCTGTAAAATGGTTCCAGCTCAATATAGGATTTGAGTAAAGGCTTATACTTTTCAATCACTTCCTCCGCGATAAAAACGACTTCCTTCTCTAACAAACCACGAATTAATGGAAAAACAGATTTTTGCCCCATTAAAGAAGAGATCTGATCGACGGTAAGCTTTTTGTGTTTAACTAATGCGGTGAGCAAAGTGTTTTCTTTCTCATTGATTTCAAGCGTATCCAAGCTCATCTCTTCCTTTAGGACGATAATGGTCTCGCTAGCGAGTTTTAATCCAGCAGGCAGCGCCGCAGACATCACATCGCCCTCATTACACAGATAATATGACGTCATCCAGTCCCAGAAACGGAACTGGGCAGCATTAACAATCGGAAACTCATCAATGACATCAAGAATATACTTCGCCTGGTAAAGCTCTGGTGCATCGCGACTGATTCTTTTGATCAGTGCTGTATAAATTTTATTTTTCCCGAACTGAACGATTACCCGTTTACCGCACTCAGCATGGTCATTCAGTTCAAATGGAACGCGGTAAATGTAATTTTTAGAAAGCGACAGCGGGAGAATAACTTCGACAAATAAGGTATTCCGTTCCTCAAAATCAAGTTCTGTCATTTCTCCCATTTAGCGATTTTTTAAAGCAGCAAAAAATAACAAGACCCAACCGGCTATCAGAAATAAACCACCTAAAGGAGTTATTGGGCCAAGTATACCGACCCAGCTTAATTGGGTAACCTCCCGGGTTGCCAGTAAATAAAGTGATCCTGAAAAAAGCACGATACCTAAAGAAAAGCATAGATAAGAAAAGTCAACAAGTCTGGAACGGAAGCGTCCGAAAGTAGAAAGAAACAATAATGCAAAAGTATGATAAAACTGGTATTCAATTCCCTTAGTCCAGATTGAAATCGCATCTGCAGATAATAAATTCTTAAGACTATGTGCACCGAATGCACCAAGGATTACCGCGACTGCTCCAAAAAAAGAAGCCGTTAAAATTATACGTCTGTTCATTGTTTAATTTAAGTTCTACCTTCTACAAAATTAAGAAACCTGCTTGCATTTCGTTAGTAATCGAACTAATTAAATTAAATTTGCTAGAACAGCAACTCAGGATAGCCCTGTCGCCCATAACACCCAAATACATTGAAAAAAATATACTTTATTCTTATTGTTTTATGCATTGCAATGTTTGGAATGGCTTATTTTTATTTTTCCAAACTCAATACAGGAAGTGATTATCAGGAAAACAGCCTTTTTGCAGCCACCGCAAATTCAGGTCTTGTCTTTTCTGTTTATAATGACCAGCGCATCTTTGATATCCTAAAAGGCCAGGACCTTTTTCTACAACTGTTAGGCAAAGAAAAGTCAGAACAATTACTATTACTTAAAGATAAAATAGCAGATCAGCCAGCCATAAACAGTTTATTAGCCAATAGCGATATTCTAATCAGTTTTGTCCCTGGTCCAGGCAAGAAGATAAGTTATATGATTAGTACGCAGCTTCAGCAGGATGCTCAAAAACAGCAATTACTTGAGGCATTGAAAAAGGGAGGAATAAAGGTAAGACAAGAAAAAGAACTGTATCATATTAATCTGACTGATAGCATTAGTTTTTACCTCGGTATTGATAAAAGTTTAATTCTGATTTCTGAAGCCAGAGAACCTATTGAAAAAAGTCTGGAACTAATGCCCTTGAAAAAGTCACAAGCTTTTGTTAATTATATCCGGTCTGCAGGAAAGCTCAGGCAAAACAGCCTTGGTAACCTATATGTAGACTTTAGCAAAATACCAGAACTACTAAGTGCGGTATTACCGGGAAAATTATCAGGTAATCTGGCTATTCTCAACCAACTTGAATCATTTGCAACCCTGAATTATAATTTTAGCAAGGAACGCATCTTTCTAAATGGAAGTACTAAAGTTTCCGAACAGGATCAGTATTTACATATCTTTTCTGAGATGCAGCCGGCCAGAATCACCATTGACCAGATCCTCCCGGACAATACATCAAATTACAGGTTATATAGTATCCCCGATTATCAAAGCAAATTTAAACCTGCCTTGGATAGAATTTTTTCCTCTCAAAAAAAGGATCAGCAGATCAGTAGAATTCTGAACGAAATTAAACAAACCTACCGGTTGGATCCGAATAAGATATTCCCGGTTTACTTTAAAGATCAACTTATAACTTTTCAACTAAAAACCGGAGAAAATCTAGGTGCAATTAATTTGAGTAACGGAGATATGGTAGGTCAATTATTATTAGATATCAGTGTACCTTATGATAATGAGATTCAGCAGTTAAAAAGTCCGGGCCTGTTATTTGCGTATTTCGGCGATCCGATGCGCCCTTTTGATACACCATACTATACCATTATAGACAATAATCTGATTGTAGCCAACCAGCCATCAACGCTGCAGGATATATTAAGAAAATACAAATCAGATAACCTGCTTATGAATACAAAAGAATATACAGCACTTTATAACCAGCTTTCCAAAACAGCTGGAATCAGTTTTTATCTTAACCCCGAAAATTCTACAGAATTAGCCAGAAAAACATTATTCACCCCCTTTTACAAACATTTTCTGTCACAACAAGGCTTCCGCGCTTTCAGCTCAATTCTATTGCAGTTAAATGGAGATAAAGGCCGTTTTCAAACAAATTTCATGATTAATACACCTGAACAACTATTCAACCCAAAATAGTGACCAGCTTTAACTGACACTAAGATTCTTTTTACTGATGAATTGATTAGATTTTCTTTTTAGGCTGGGTGATCATAAAATCTTTCAAGTAAAAAGGCTCGAAATAAGCCAGATCTTCAAAACGCTGCAGCTGAAAAGCATCAAATGCCAATTGACTCATTGCGCCGGCGCTGTTAAAATTATCACTATTAAAATGTGCGTGGTTATGTGCCAGGATATCGGCACATTTCATTGCGCCGTCGCCGATAAAAGTGATATCCTGATGTAATTCATGCCTGTAACTTTGTTCGTCGACGATCTTAGCTTCCACAGGCAGTACACAGTCAAGATTCACACTATAAAGCGCGGTAAAGACTTCCATTCTCCTCGCATCTATCATGGGGCACACCAGCCCCGTATAACCAGCATGTTGTTTTATAAATCCACTGGCCATCATTTTTAGCGTATCGACGGCAATTAATGGTTTATCAAGCGCAAAACACAGGCCTTTTGCAGTAGACACCCCAATACGTAAACCAGTATACGAACCAGGTCCTTTACTTACAGCAACTGCATCCAATGCATTAAAATCCAAGCCTGACCTTTGCATAACGTCCTGTATAAAAAGTGTAAGACTGGAAGCATGGATATTTTGAGCGGCTATTTCTTTAAGGTACGTAGTCTGTCCATCGACTGATAATGCAACGGAGCATACCTGAGTAGCAGTTTCAATTTGAAGTATGGTGGCCATAAAAGATTGATAAAATTTGAATTATGGAACAGGATCATGACCATGACTCCCCCAGGGATGACAACGTCCAATCCTCTTTAAAGTAAGCCAGCCTCCTTTAAAGGGGCCGTGTTTTTTGATCGCCTCTATACCATACTGAGAGCAGGTTGGCGTAAATCTGCAACTTGCTCCGAGTAAAGGCGATAAAAGCACCTGATATAAACGGATCAGCAGTAGAAAAAACCACGAGAAAATACGGTTAAAGAGTCTCATCCTGGAGTGCTAAGTTGAGCTTTTTAAAAGCAGATTCCATCTTTTTCTGCATAAAAGAAAATTCAAGGTGTTCTTTGCCAATAAATTGCAATGATAACAATAGAGATTGTTCAGGATTATCCAGATAAGAATACAGCTTTTCCGACTTAATTAAACGATACGCTTCGCGCATTCTGCGTTTAATCAGATTTCGGTCGTGTGCACGCCGGAAACGCTTTTTAGAAACGTTAATTACCACTTGGGCAGGCGATACTTTTTTACCCGGAATAAGCAGGTAAGATACCCGGAACGGGTATAATAAAAAAGAAGAACCGTTCTTAAACAACAGGTCTAATAGACTTCTGCTGCATAACCGTTCTTCTTTAGTGAATTTTTTCATTTTTTTGATTGCGAATTCGCAGAAATGATCTGCCAGCACTTACGTGCAGCAATCAAAATTATGCTTTGTGACGACGTTCGTCAGAAACTGATAATTTTTTTCTTCCTTTTGCACGACGAGAAGCTAATACTCTTCTACCGTTTGCTGTAGCCATTCTTTCGCGGAAGCCGTGTTTGTTTCTTCTCTTTCTTTGCGAAGGTTGGAATGTTCTTTTCATAACTGTATGATATCTTAACTATAATTTTTTTTATTGAGAGGTGCAAATATAATGTGATTTTTCCTCAATTGCAAATACATCTCAAATGTTTTATTTATTTCGCATTAAACATTCATTACTGCCCTTTGAAACTTATTAAACAACACCGCATAATTTAGATTCCAAGAGCTGCTTTGAGCCTTGCATAACCTGTTTTACTTACAGGGAGCCAGATTCCGTTCTTAAGCAGCACAATATAACTATCTTTCTCTTTCAGTTCAATTTTATTGACTTGAGAGAGGTTAATCAGATAGGAACGGTGAATTCTGATAAACATTCCAGAGTCTAGAGATTGCTCAAAAAAACTCATGGTTTTATTTTTGTAGAAAATCCCCTCGGCTGTATTTAACTTCACCTGGTCATCGTCAGCTTCGAGATAATGAACAGCTTCAACTGGAATAATTTTTATACTGCCATTACTCTTAACCACAACCCTATTTTGCTGTGCAGGACTCAGGCTTGCTGTATTCAACAGTTCTTCTGTCCCTTCAGGCTGGTTAAGTTTACCTGGTAAACGTGACATGGCCTGCTCGAATCTTTCCGGCTCAATAGGTTTCAGCAGATAATCCACCGCATTCACTTCAAACGCACGAATTGCATAGGTGTCAAAAGCCGTTGTGAATATAACAGCGGGGGGATTATCAACCAGTTCCAGCATCTCAAAACCATTTATTTTAGGCATCTGAATATCCAGGAAGATAAAATCTGGTTTTAATTGTTGTATCGCCTTTAACCCCTCAAAACCGTCACTACATTCCGCAATGACGGTTATATCAGGAAACTGCTGCAGATAGTGCTTTACAACATCACGGGCAAGAGGTTCATCGTCAATGAGTATAGTTCTGATCATAATTTTGAGGTATTTGGAGCGTAGTACGATATAAATTCCCGTCCAGACTTTCGGTTTTTAACAATGTCTGATCGGCAAAGAGTAAATATAATCTTCTTTTAATAGCAGAAAGGCCAAAACCTGTTCCTCCTGAACTTTTTAGTTCCGGGTCGTAAGGATTTTCTACTCTGATTTTAAGCTGTTGATTCTCCTCACTGATCTGAATGGAAATTAAGACCGGACCAGACGTGTTGTATAATCCAAATTTGATGGCATTTTCAACTATAGGCTGTAACAAAGTACCTGGCAGCATCATATTTAAGGTAGATTCATCCATATGAATATTCAGATTCAACCTGTGACTAAATCTAACTTTTTCGATATCAAGATAAAGTTGAATATATTCCATTTCTTCTGCCACTGTAACCCAGACATCATCATCCCTTTTAAGTGTTCCCCGTAAAAAAGATGCCAGCTTAGTGATCATCAGACCAGCCTCTTTTGGATTGACTATAGTGAGTGCATATACTGAATTCAAACTGTTAAATAAGAAATGAGGCTGCAGCTGGTGCCGGAGTTTATTTAGCTCTGCTTCTTTAGCCAGGTTCTGTGCAGCAAACAGACGTTGCTGCATTTCTGACTGTTCCTCTAACCGGTACCAGAGCATATTTGAGAAAGTACACCAGGCGAGAAATACAAATAGAATAACAGCGCGGAATAATAAAGTAAATTCAAGGAAATACAAATAACTATTATACGAATCAAAAATATAACTAAGAATATAATTACTCCCTAAAGTTATTAAAGAAGACAGCACGGCTGAAATAATCAACACAAAAAACAGTGCATCATCAGCCGGCTTGTAATAACGTGTTATGGTACTCACTACAATACAGCTGGCCAGTAAGAAAGATGCAGTCAATATACTATCTGTTATAGCCGCATACCAGTTCAGATTCAGCGCATAATAAAAGATAAGTGAGAAACCTGCCGCCCAACATACGTACAATATCAACGCATTTCTCTTAACGACTGTGCTGGATAAAGGGTTTCTGGTCATAATTCGTTTTAAAAATTACTGATATCAATTCCACCTAATAAAGCAGTCCCTCTGATGACCAGAACTTTCGGATTCCCTTCGATATGGGTAACTACTGCCCTGCGGTCATTCAAACCACCAAAGATAGGCGTGACCTCAGATTTAACCACCCAGTGAGGCGGAATAATTAATTTAACCCCGCCGAATATTGCCGTAATTTCTATAGCTATTGTGTTTTCGAAATCCGACTGGATAAAATTAAGTTCTGCACCACTAAATACGACAACGACTTCTCCTCCCAATAAGTTTTTCGAATAAAACTGCTGCTTACTTCCACTAAAAACATTTACCAGATCAATAACGTCACCTGTATTATTAGTCGGGGCACCTGAAGAAAACCCGTGCTGATCATCTTGGGTACCCGCATCGTCAGAAACAGGATTTACCAAAGGATCTCCTTTAAAATCAGCCGAAGGTCTATCGCCGAAAGGATTATTTTTCTTCAATCTACGAGATGGACTTAAAATCAAATACAGACCCAGAATAATAAATATCCCTGGAAAATAGTAGGTTGAAAAGTTCAGGTCGCTAAATCGCTGTAAAGTAAAGAACCCGCCAATTAAAACCATAACCAGCCATCCTCCTCCTATAAAATTGCGTTTAGCACCTACTATAATTCCAATAACCATTAAGATCACGTGCCAGCTAAATAACCATTGCGGAAGGAAGAAGCCAAAGTTCCGGCTTAAGAAAAACAACCCGACCAGCAGCAGGATTAATCCACTCCACATTCTGTTGGTATGTTTGTCAGATTTATATGAATTTTTCATAAGAATGTTTTCAAATTATCGATTGTAAAGCTAAAGTACATTCATTTTGACAGCAGGAAATGGGTTGTCTATCTAAAGTCGTATTTTACCGGTAAATCCCGATATTTTACCGGTAAAAAAAAATGTGTAATTTTCGCACAATCCCTGACCGCTGGTCTGCGGAACCTAATTTAAATGCCAAAAACAACATGAGAATTTACAGCTACCTGCTCGCGATATTAGTATATCCCCTATTCCTGTCTGCACAACAAAACAGCGACAGACATCCGGAATCGAATTCAGGAGCGGAAGGTTATCGTTTATACGACAGCAAATCCGGCAAATCAATTACTACTGATGACATTGTAAAGCGAATGAAGAATACTGATGTATTGGTGTTCGGGGAGGAACATAATGATTCGACAGCTCATAGCCTTCAGGCCGAAATCTTAACTAAGATGATCGCAGCCTATCCGCAAACTGCACTCACAATGGAAATGTTCGCTACCGATGTGCAGCTGACCATAAATGAGTACCTGTCTTCTCTGATCTCCGAAAAGAATTTTATTAAAGAAGCGCGTGCCTGGAACAATTATGCGGACTACAGGCCGATGATCGAAATAGCGAAACAGAACAAAACAGATGTGATTGGTGGAAATGTGGCCACCCGCTACAGTAACGCTGTGACTTTTTTTGGATTGAGTAAGTTGCAGGATTTCCCAGAACCTTCAAAGAAATTATTGCCCCCCCTTCCTTTAGACACAGCTACAGGAAGATACTATGATAAATTTATAGAAACATTAGGCGGACACGGTATGGGGAATATGAAAATATATCAAACTCAGAACTTATGGGATGCCGCTATGGCCTGGGCGATTAGTAATTATGCTAAACAATACCCGGAAAGAAAGATTTTACAGATTAACGGCCGTTTTCACAGCGACGAAAAGCTAGGCTTATTATTTCCTTTAAAAAGATATGCACCAAAACTTAAAGTGCTGACCATATCTTCATTTGCAGCTGCAGAAGATGCTGACTGGAAAACATTTCGTCATCTGGCTGATTTTATTCTAATAACACCACAGGTGCCCGAAAAAAAATAGGTGGATAAATTTTATCCACCTAAATATCTTGATGCTAATTTCTTACTTTCAGTAAGTCTCTGATTTCAGTCAGTAGTGTTTCTTCTTTAGTAGGCGCTGGTGCAGCTACAGGCTGTGCCTCTTGCTTACGTTTCATTGTATTAATTGCTTTAACCATTAAAAAGATAATAAACGCAAGAATAACGAAATTGATCACCTCAGTTGCAAAGTTTCCCCAGGCGAAAACAGGGCCTGCTTTTTTTGCATCTTCCAAAGACGCGTTAGGATTACCTGCGACGAATTCGCGGACTTTATCATTTAACGGCAGGTAGAAGTTGGTGAATCCCTTATCCCCTATTAGCAAGCTGATCGGCGGCATAATTAAATCGTTAACCATGGAAGTAACGATTTTACCAAATGCACCTCCAATGATAACACCGACTGCTAGATCGATAACATTGCCTTTTACAGCAAACTCCTTAAATTCTTTAACGAAACTCATAAATAGTAGATTAGTAATGTGTTCAATTTTAATAAAAATAATAAAATTATTAAGAAACAAATACATTTTTGTCACAATCCCGCATCAAGTTACAATAATAGATGGATCCTATAGTTTATATCTAAAGCAAATGCTTATTTTTGAAACGGGTCAAAATACCTGGTCTACAAAACATGCTTAAACAACATTTACAACAAAAATTACTTCAGAAACTCTCTCCACAGCAAATTCAGTTCATCAAATTGCTGCAGGTGCCCACAGTCGCGCTGGATACCCGTATTAAAGAAGAACTGGAAGAAAATCCTGCACTGGAAGACCCAAGTCTGATGATCGCAGAAGAACCAAAAAGTGAATATGACGATCTGAATGATTCTCCGGAAGAATTTGATCCTTCTGCGAAAGAAGAAAACACGGATGAGTTTAACGTAGATGATTATTTACAGGATGACAATACTAATGATTACAGCACATCCTACAATAATAATGATGATGATGAGGAGAAGAAAGAAACGCCTATCGCTATAGAAAGTACGTTTTTCGAAAGTTTACAGGAACAGCTTGATTTGGTTCCACTTTCAGACCAGGACTTTATTATAGGAAAACAAATTATCGGTAGCCTTGACGACGACGGATATCTGAGAAGACCAATTACTTCCATGATTGACGATCTTGCTTTTTCTCAAAATGCGATGGTAGAAGAAGAAGATGTATTGGAAATGCTTAAAGTAATCCAAAGCTTCGATCCACCGGGTATAGCGGCCAGAGACCTTCAGGAATGCCTTACGTTGCAGTTAAAACGGAAAGATCCAAATAATCTGATCATACAGAAAGCAATTATGATCGTTGAGAATTACCTGGACGAATTTACCAGAAAACATTACGACAAACTCGAAAAATCACTTGGCCTGAATAGCGAAGATCTTAAAGAAATAATCACAGAAATCTTACGTTTAAATCCCAAACCCGGAGATTCCAACCAGGTTACTACTAAACAATTACAGGTTATACCTGATTTTCATATCTCCAATAATGACGCTGTCCTTATTCTGACACTTAATTCTAAGAATGCGCCGGAACTCCGTGTTAGCCGCTCTTATATTGATATGTTTGAGCATTATGACAAAGCTGCTCAAAAAGACAAAAAGCTTAAAGAGGCAGTACAGTTTGTAAAGCAGAAACTAGATTCAGCTAAATGGTTCATCGATGCGATTAAACAACGTCAGCAGACGTTGCTTAAAACCATGAATGCAATTATGCAGTACCAATACGAATACTTACTCACGGGCGACGAACGTAAAATGCGTCCAATGATTCTGAAAGATATTGCTGACAAAATTGACATGGATATCTCTACGGTGTCCAGAGTAGCTAATTCAAAATATGTACAAACAGAGTTTGGTACGTTTTTATTAAAATCATTCTTTTCAGAAGCTATTCAGACAGAAAGCGGAGAAGAGGTTTCCAATAAAGAAGTCAAAAAGATTCTGGAAGACTGTATAGGAAATGAAGATAAGCGCAAACCACTGGCCGATGAGAAGCTTACTGAAATCTTAAAAGAACAGGGATATAATATTGCAAGGAGAACAGTTGCCAAGTACCGTGAGCAAATGAATATTCCGGTTGCCAGGTTACGTAAAGAACTATAATTCTTCGATCTGCAGATAAAGCCTTATCTGCAGATCTTTTCTAAGAAAGCAAATTTTGTCGGAGCAGAAACTCAAGTTGATTATTGGCTACCAGTAAAGCCTCAGTAAGTTCTCTGTTCTCTTTCCTCAGGGAATAAATCTCAAATGCCTTTTCGATATTAATTCTCAAATCTTCATCCATCCAGGGTTTTTGAATATATTTATATACCTGTCCCTTATTAATTGCATCAATTACGGCATTGATATCAGCATACCCCGTCAATAATATCCTGATAGGGTCTGGAAAGTCGGGAATAATAGACTCCAAAAATTCAATTCCTGTCGTTACAGGCATCCGCTGATCAGTAATAATCACATGGATGAGTTCTTTTTCAAGAATTTTCCGCCCTTCAACCGCAGATTCTGCTGTAAATACGTTGAATTTCCTTCGAAACCCGGCTTTAAAAGAGTTTAAATTATGAACTTCATCGTCCACATAAAGGACATTTATAAGGGTTTCGGAATTCATCTGTATTTATTGGATTTTTTTGTTAAATATATTGCTTTTATAAATTCAAAAAAACTAATTTCGGATAAAAAATATTTCCACATAATAATTGACCATTTTTACAAAAAAGTTAACAATTCAGCTCATGGATATTTTACAGTCCAGTATTAATGCTTCAGGAAATTCATCCATATATCGCCCGGTATATTATAGAATCCATGATCTGGAAGATGAAAGAAAGCTTCATGCCCTGATTAAAAATAATCCGGACATTCTCATTTACGATACAATTTATACCCAGTTAACTGAATTAATTCGGTTACAGCATCCTACGCAAAGACCAGATGCAGCTGCAACTGCGATTCTAATCAGCGAACATGCCGGAAAGGATTTAAAATCTTATGGCGTCTGGGTATATTATCCATGGTCAAAAAAACTTGTCCACCTACTAGACGAAGAGGAATTTGTATTTGTCCGGACAAGCAGAAATATTTATAAAATCACACCAGAAGAAATTCAGATACTCAGGAATAAGAAGATTGGTATTATTGGTCTCTCCGTTGGGCAGAGTATTGCTTTAACACTGGCTACAGAACGAACCTGCGGAGAACTACGCCTGGCAGATTTTGACGAGATTGAACTCAGCAATATGAACCGCATAAAGGTCGGTGTTGCAGAATTAGGTTTGAATAAAGCCATTGTAGCGGCTCGTCAAATTGCAGAATTAGACCCGTTTATTGACGTTAAGTGCTTTACATCCGGTGTAAACGCCCAAAATATCAACAGCTTCTTTACAGAAGATGGCAAGCTCGATATTCTGGTAGAAGAATGTGATGGAATAGACATCAAAATACTCAGTCGTATTAAAGCCAAATCATTGGGCATCCCGGTAATTATGGACACTAATGACAAGGGCATGCTTGACGTTGAACGTTTTGACCTGGAACCTGAACGACCAATCTTTCATGGTAAGGTTCCGGAACTGGAGGCCTATTCTGAGGAGGAACTGACGGATAAACTTAGAACACTAACTATACCTGAAAAAATCGAATACCTGGCCCGGATAATTGGTTTTGAAAACCTCTCACCCGCTATGCTGAGATCTGTGAGTGAGATGAATAAAACTATAGTAGGCTGGCCACAGCTGGCCTCTGCTGTAACTTTAGGCGGAGCGATGATTACAGATGTCAGCAGAAAAATATTACTTCAGCAATTTTCAGTTTCGGGGAGGTTTTTTGTAGATTTTGACGAACTGGTTCAAGAAGATAAAAACACTATAAAATAAAAACTGGCAAGCAATGATACATATCAGAACATTCCGAGCGCCGGACGATCCCGAGGCATGCTCAAAATTTATTGTTGGCCACAAAAGACTACTGGAAATTTACGGAATCACACAGATTACCTCCAACAGACAAGATTGGGTAGACGATCCGAAAACTATGGTAATTCTGGTTGAAGATAAAGAAACAAAATTTGTTTACGGTGGGGCAAGGATACAGCTCAAATCCGATAAGTACGACCTGCCTATAGCAAGCGCTATCGGGAAATATGACCCGAAGGTCTACGATATGATCAAAGAAGATGAGGACCGTGGTGGTACCTGTGAACTTTGTGGATTGTGGAATTCCAGAGAAGTAGCCGGAATGGGAATCGGAAGCCACGTATTGGCGCGTGTTGGTTCGGTATTAGCCGCTAAATTACAGGTTGTCAGTCTTTTCGTACTCTGTGCCCCGGCAACTGTACGTATGGGTAAAAGAGTTGGCTGTGTCGTAGAAACCACTTTAGGTAATAATGGCTTGTTTTACTATCCAAAAGATGATCTGGTGGCTACTGCAATGCGGTTACGGAATCCCGAAGATCTGAGTAACGCTGATGAGTCTGAGCGGATCAAGATACTATCACTCAGGGACAATCCAAGTCAGGTGCTCGAAGAGAGAGGACCAAAAGGTATTTATCAGTTAGAATATAATTTAACCATTCCAAACTTGAATGACCCTGTTTAAAAGAATACTGATCTGTTTTATCCTGCTGATATCCGGTCAATCTGCCATTGCCGCTTCCGGTCAGGACAGCATTTTAAAATTCTCTGATGATCAGCGCATCCTGCGGATGGAGAAAGGTATCTTTCTTTTTCGTGACCCAGGTTGTACGTTAAGTTTCGATAAAGTCCTCAAAGAAAAATTTAACTATCTAGACCAGGCCGTTCCTAACATGGGGATTACTTCAGACCGTGTATGGATCCGTTTTACAGTGCAGAACACCAGTAAATCGAAAGATCTGATGCTGGTCATTGCACAACCCGCATTAGACAGCCTTGTTCTTTATCAACAGGAAAAGAATGGATTTACGGAATCTGTACACCTTGGAAAGTACAAAAAATTCAGTGACCGGCTCGTTCTTAATGCCAATTACCTTTTCCCCGTAAGTATTCCGCTGGGTGGTCAAAAGACATTTTATGTACAGGTAAGTTCAACCGATCAGATTCAGCTTCCTGTCTATCTGGGAACCTCCAGAAGCATACTTGTAGATGACAATAACAGGAATATTCTTTTTGGTCTGTATGCGGGGATTATCCTCATTATGATCTTTTATAACCTGTTTATAAGTTTTACGGTTAAAGATTCCAGTTATTTATACTACATCATCTACATCTTTTTCGTAGGCTTGACACAGGCAACTTTTCAGGGATACGCATTTAAATATCTGTGGCCGGACAGTCCATGGCTGGCTATAAATAGCTCTGTTCTTGTACCTTTTTTCTCTGGAATTACTACCGCTCTTTTTCTTATTCGTTTTCTTCAAACCAAAAAGAACACACCGGGCCTGCATAATGGAATATTATTTTTCATCGGACTGTATGTTATTACATTATCGGTATGGTTTAGCGGATATCATACCCAAAGTATCAAGTCGCTCCAGACCCTTGCATTGCTGGGATCCCTTTATTTTCTCTTTGTGGCGAATGCCATCAGAAGAAAAGGATCCAGACCCGCATTGTTTTTCCTGATAGCTTATACAATCTTCCTGCTTGCTGTGGTGATCTTTGTATTGCGGAATTTCAATATTGTTCCTTACAACATGTTCACCTCTTACATTCTGGAGATTGGCTCAGTTATACAGATCACATTACTCTCATTCGCACTGGCCGACAAGATTAATATCTATCGCAAAGATAAAGAACAATCACAGGAACATGCGCTGCAAGTATCCAAGGAAAATGAACGTCTTATCAGGGAGCAGAACATAGAATTGGAGACGCAGGTTAACATACGAACTGAAGAATTGCAGAAATCTAACTACGCTCTGAACGATACATTAAAAGACCTCAAAGAAGCACAATCGCAGTTAGTGGACGCAGAAAAAATGGCTGGCCTAGGACAGTTAACAGCAGGTATCGCCCATGAGATTAATAATCCTATAAATTTTGTCACATCCAATATAAAACCATTGAGAATGGACATTGAAGATCTTTATGATGTGATTGCTAAATATGAACAAATTGATCCTGATAAAGATATTGTCTTGCAACTAGATGAAGTCGCCAGTTTCAAAAGACAGATAGACCTTGAATATATTAAAACGGAGATTAATTCTTTACTATCAGGTATTGGCGACGGAGCTAACCGGACGGCAGAAATAATCAGAAGCCTGAAAAACTTCAGCAGACTGGATGAAAGCGACACTAAACCAGTAGATATTAATGAAGGTCTGGAATCAACGCTCATTTTACTAAGAAGCACTATTCCTGAAAACATTGAAGTAATTAAAGATTTGCAAGCTCTACCTCAGGTTGAATGCCTTCCTGGCAAGATTAACCAGGTTTTTATGAATCTGATTACTAATGCTATTCAGGCTATTAAAACGAAAAAAGACAATCCAAGGAAAGAGCAACTTTTTATCGCGACAAAAGACATGGGAGATTCAATTCAAATCAGTATTCGTGATACAGGCCCCGGAATGACAGAAGAGATTAAACAGAAGATATTTGAACCTTTTTTCACCACTAAAGAGGTTGGAGAGGGAACAGGCCTAGGTTTGTCAATAGTTTTTAGTATTATTGAGAAACACAAGGGAAATATCGAAGTGATCACAAGCCTAAATTCTGGTACTGAATTTATAATCACATTGCCTGTAAACATAGTTTAATATGACCAGCTCTCCGGTAAAAGTTTTGTATATCGATGACGAGGAAAATAATTTACTCGCATTTAAAGCAAGTTTCAGACGGCAGTATGAAATCTACACAGCGATTTCTGCGGCCGAAGGCCTGAAGATTCTCCAAAATATCTCTGTAGAGGTAATTATTGCTGATCAGAAAATGCCGGAGACAACCGGAGTCGAGTTCTTTAAAAGTATCTCCAAAAACTACCCCGACCCTATTCGCATTCTTTTAACTGGTTATACCGATATAACGGCCCTTGCAGACGCAATCAACCATGGAGATATCTACAGATACATTACCAAGCCCTGGAACGACCTTGAACTTCATAATTCTATAAAGAACGCTCATGACGCCTATAAAGCGAAGATAGATCTGCGTAATAAGGTAAGGGAGCTTGAGAAGACAAATGACGAATTAAACCGTTTTATTTACAGCATATCCCACGAACTCCGTGCACCTCTGGTCTCCGTAATTGGCATCGTAAACCTGGTTAAAATGGAAGGTCTTTTTAATTCCAGCGGCGAGTACTGGGAGCTTATAGAATCCTGTTCAGTAAAACTTGATTACTATATTCAGAAAACACTCCAATATTATAAAAACAATAAAAATCTTTCCGATAAAGCCGAAATTAATTTCCCGAAGCTGGTAGAAGAAATTATTCAGGAATACTCACCGAATGAGCCAGACACCAAATTTAATGTGAGCATTAACCAGACGGAACCTTTTTATGGAGACACCTTCCGGATAGAAGTTATTTTGGGCAATCTGATTTCAAATGCTATTAAATATCAAAAAGAGGAAGCTGGCGCGAAACTGGTTGATATCTCTATCCACGTTTCTATGATTTCTGCCGAGATTATTATCAAAGACAATGGCTTAGGTATACTGAATGAACACCTGGATAAAATATTTACTCAGTTTTTTAAAGCTAAAAACAATAGGGGAAGTGGATTAGGCCTGTTTATCGTTAAAGAGGCCTTGAATAAAATAGGCGGTACGATCAGCGTCAGTTCAGCAGTTAATCAGGGTACGACATTTAAAATTAATATCCCAAATGCCAGCTAATCTGAATACAAAACCAATAATTATGCTTGTTGATGATAATATTATTGATCTGAAAATCAATAGTAAACTCATTGAAATAACCGGTATGTTTTCCGAGATTATAGCCTGCAAATCAGGCCAGGAAGCACTTCACTATTTTAGCTCATCAGCGAATCAGGCCGATAAGCTACCCACCCTTATTCTGCTTGACATACAAATGCCGGAGATGGATGGCTTCGAATTCCTTGAACACTATAAAAAATTCCCTTCAGCCTTTAAAGAAAAATGTGCAGTTGCTATGTTGTCTTCGACACTCGACTTCGGAGATATACAGCGTGCTCAAGCTAACCCCCATGTTATCAAGCTCATGAAGAAACCTCTTCAACTCATAGACCTCAAAAAACTGGCTGGCAATAGAAGCTAGTATAATGGCATTATTCCTGCCTTAACAGTTATATGAATAACTGTAAATTTATACTCATCAGCTTGCTTATACCTTTACTTTTTACTAGTTGTAAAAAAGATTCCACGATGGACCCCCTATCTAATGTAGTGTTCTCAAAAGACGGGGTAATCCGTGTAGAATGTTCAGAATGTCAGTTTAATTATACAGTTTTAAATAATTCACAAAGTTTCGACATTACCGATAATCAGGACATTAAATTCAGTTACGTGTCCGACATAGACCTTAAAACCATAATAAACACTAAAAAGCAGCAAAAGGTCAGGCTTGTAGTTTTCGATGCCTACGGCAGAATGATTTCTAATGAATTGAGTTCTTTAGAAGGCGGTGCTTATAAAATCAATAATTTTAAGATCACAATTAAATAAAATCATCAGGCCGGTGCCTGTTTTAGACCGGCATATTTTTGCTATTTCAGCCCGTAGGTATTTTCATCAGATCTAGCTGAAAACAAAAATATTCCGCCATAATTACGGGATGTAAAAGGCCATAATGTAGAAATTTATACCCGTTCTGCATAAGCCTGCTTTCAAGAGTATTTGCCAGCCAGTCTATTCCGTTGCGCTTTATAAATACCTGTTCTGCCACTGCACAAAAAAGCTATGAAGCAACCTGTGGCAAAAAAAACCACATATGCCCCTCCGAATAATTCAAGTCCCATAACAGTACAGGCGAGTGGCGTTTTCGTTGCGCCTGCAAAAACAGCTATAAACCCGATCGCTGCAAAAAGGCTTTCCGGCGCCTGTAATACCTGCGCAAGCGTATGACCGAGAGTCGCTCCGATATAGAATAATGGCGTGACCTCTCCCCCTTTGAAACCGGTCGCAAGTGTAATTGCTGTATAAATTGTCTTCCATAACCAGCTCCAAGTATCTGCCCCGCCAGGTAAAAATGCGGAGGGCAAAGTCACTGCACCCGGATAAGCTGATTCTATCCCCAATCCCAGAAAATCTGGTTTACCCAAAATTAATGTCAATGCGATTATTACAAACCCACCTAGCAAAGGTATCAGCCATTTTCTTTGCACTACGCCGGTGATCAGTTGCTTAATACCATGCCCCAGTTTAATGAATAACATACTCACCATTCCAAAAGCGACAGCAGCCAGCATTACCTTCCCCAAAAGCAACCAGCTAAATGCAAGTCTGCCCGATAAGTAATAGAATTCAACCGGAAGATTATTTACCAGATAGCCGGTATGATGCACGTGTAAAGTCATTACTGTAAAATGTCCGGCCATACTGGCTAATAAAGCTGCAGGGAAATGTTTATAGTGGATCTTACCAAATGTAAGCACCTCAATCGCAAAGATAGCCCCGGTAAACGGCGTTCCAAATACAGCTCCAAAACCGGCCGCGATCCCGGCGATCAGCACCGTTTTGGTATCCCTTCCGGACATATTAAACCATTTCCCAAAAACCGATGCGATACTTCCGCCTATTTGTACTGCCGTTCCTTCACGGCCAGCTGAACCACCAAAAAGATGTGTTATTAAAGTACTGATCAGAATTACAGGGGCCATTTTCCAGGTCATACTCCCTACCGGGCGATGAATTTCTTCCAGAATGAGATCATTCCCCTTCTCTGAAGATTTACCAACAGTCTGATAAATATAATGAATCACTACCCCGGCAAATGGTAAAAAATAAAGCAGCCATGGATGTGAGAACCTGAACAGCGTCACCCTATGGAGCAAAATCAGAAAGAGTGACACTATTAAACCTGTCGTAACCGAAATACAGCAAATCAGGAGTAACCAGCGAAAAAATATACGCAGAGAAGGTACTGACCACAATGCGGGAAAGTAAGATTTCATAAACAGGCAATTAACCGTGGAATCGAAATATCCGGCGATTCATCACAAATATAAAATTCCCATAAAGAATAAAGACGTTTATAACTCAGAAAATGGAATTATAAAATTAAACGTTGCCTTGGTTTTTAACTAAAGGTTAACCGTATCATACTCTGGTTTCGCCAACATTTACTTCACACTTCCTTCGGAGTTTGTTCGGACTTCCTTCGTTGTTCCTTCAATCGAAATCGAACGAAAAACGAAGGAGGCATGAAGATTATATAAACGAAATCTGATACAATGGCGAAACACTCTCTATCTTATGCCGACACTTATAATTTTGTCAAAAAAAAAGCAGGGTATCTTGCGATCCCTGCCTCCAAAGTCAAAAATAAATTTTAATAATCGTCGTTTAGCGCAAATACAGGTTTTCTGGTCATCCATTTACCACCGCTGAAATCCGGAAAATCCAGTGTTTCATTACCAAGCTCAATAGACTGCTCGCTTAATGGCGTAATGGCGCTCCATGCAGCGGCGTCATAAACATCCATAGGCGTTTCAGTATTCCGCTTAACAGACTCAATAAAAGCATGTATTACGAAAAAGTCCATACCACCATGTCCGGCACCCTGTGCGTCGTTACCATATTTCTTCCAAAGCGGATGATCATATTTTTCCAGCCATGCATTTGCATCATCCCATTTATGGGGCTTGCTCTGTCCTTCCACATAAATACTGTTGTTCAGATCCATCCATAAGCCATTAGTTCCTTGTACACGGAACCCTAAAGAATAGGGCCTTGGAGAATTGGTATCATGTTGTAGTATAATTGTTTCCCCGTTTGCACAATCTAATGTGGTAGTTACGATATCGCCCAATCTGAAATTCACTTTTGCATTAGGATGACTTTCACCGCCCTTATCAACAATATATTTATGCAGGCCTCTTGCTTTGGTTGCAAAAGAGTTGATTTTCAAAAACCTGTTTCCCCTGTTAATATTTATGCACTGTGCGACAGGACCGATACCATGTGTAGGGTAAAGCTCACCATTCCGGTGAACAGAATGATTCGTTCTCCATTTCGCCTCAGAAAATCCTTTTTCATTAAATTCGACACCACCCCCGTAAGGCTTGATCCCATCATTAAACTTTACTTCTCTCAGATCGTGCTGATAGCCACCTTGAAGGTGCAGTATCTCACCGAAAACGTCTTGTCTCACCATATTTAAAACCGCAAGGACATCTCTGCGGTAACAAACATTCTCCAGCATCATCACATGCGCCTGGTGTTTCTCTGCTGCGTGTACTACATCCCAGTGATCCTGCAAAGTGATACCAAGCATAACCTCGGTTGCAACATATTTTAAGCCAGCTTCCAGTGAGCCAATGATCATTGATTTATGCCATTCCCAAGGAGTTGAAATAATAACAGACTTTAATCCCTTGAACTGGAGCATATCTTTCCAGGCATTATTATCACCTGTATAGATTTTGGGCATCGGCTTACCACTTTTGGTAATTAGCTTTTTAGCCATCTCCAGCATGCGTGGTTCTACATCGCAGATTGCAACAAGTTCTACATCATCCCTTTTCAATAATAGATCCAGGTGGTTTTGCCCACGCAGACCAACACCTATCATTGCGATTTTAACTTTCTCACCCGCATAATTCGCAAAAAGTGTCTGTTCGGGCATCATCGTCAGTGCGGCAGCTGTAAGACCGGTTGTAGCCACAAATTCTCGTCTGTTCATAGTTATATTTTCAGCTATAAAAATTATATAAGATTGTTTTGTTTATTCTGATAACCTTTGATTTGTAACATCCTGATTTTCCAACCTGGCGCCACAGGATGCTTTAACGATAGACCCGGTCCGGACGAAAATTCACCATCCCAGTCAGAAAGCATAAATTTTAACGATTTTAATGTAGCCAGCGTTAACCCGTAATGATCGATAAGTTTTATGCTGACATAAGCCCTTCCTTCTGCCTGGGGACTAACCGTCAGCACAAGCTGTACAGCTCCAAACAGACTATCGGCATCCGTCTGGCGGCTGTCTGTTTCTTCATTTATAAAAAGACTATAATTCTCGTTCATTCCGAAACTGATTGGTTCTGCAGCTTTTTCACCGGAAGGCTTAAAATACATGGTAAATAAAGCACTCTCCTGAATCCTTTCAGGTACAACCTCCATCCTGTATTCCAGTCCAAAAGAGCTAACTGTTGAAGCAGTAAAAATCTCACTTTCAGGTATATCGTACCAGGTATTGTCGTAAACTTCTACTTCTTCTTTATTCAGATAATCCGGAGTCGCCAAGACCGGATCTGGCTCCTTGGTTACCGGCACTTTTGCAGGTTGAGAGCCAAAAATGCGTGTAAAAAGTTCTCTGCGTTCCATGTTCATTCATTTGGTGATGACAAGGTATAAAAATTCCCCCCATGCCCGCAACGCTAAAAATCGAATAATCAGCGCAAACGTTTGATAAATAAATTATCAAACGTTTGCATAAACTAGGCGAAGTATAAAATGAGGAAACGACTGTTTGCACGAACCTGAATCCGAAACTTAAATTCCTCAAACTAAAATACACAATTATCTAATAATCAATTATTTAGTAATTAACAAGCAAAACTAGTCACAGAAAGCATTATGAAATTTTCCCGCCTTTATCTAATCAAACGTTTGCGTTGATTTAGACATTTTGAAATGCTTAAAGCTTGCATAACGCCTCCTATCTTCAATTTACAAGCTCCTGAACCAAAGCTTTAAAAATTGAATTGCTAACCATTTAAAATCATTGCATGCCTAAAATTTACCAAATCAACAACAAGATCTTGGATAGGATCATCTTGTCAGAATTGAGAAAACAAATCAAAGTTTCCTCCGCCGGCCTCAAAACCGGACTATTTCTATTACTTCTGTTTTTTAGCCGCGCTGCATTTGCACAGCATACTGTAACTGGTACAGTAAAAGACGAAAAGGGCCTGGCTATGCCCGGTGTTTCCATTAAAGTCAAAAAAGCCGGCGGCGGAGCCATAACCGATGGAAACGGAAAATTCGCCATCAGTACAGCCGCCGACGGCATATTGGAATTCAGCTATATTGGTTATCTGAATCAGGAAATCAAAATATTAGGTAAATCATCTGTCCAGGTGATTCTTGAGCCAGATGCGCAGCAAATGGATGAAGTTGTCGTGGTCGGTTATACCTCTAAAAGTAAGTCCCAGATTGTCAGCTCAGTTTCGACAGTTACCGCTAAACAACTAAATGATGTAACCAGCAATAGCACAAGTAATTTATTGCAAGGTAAAGCAGCTGGTGTCGTTGTAACTTCGGCCTCTGGCCAGCCAGGTGCGGCAACTAGTATTCGTATCCGGGGTACAGGTACAATAAGTGCCGGAGCAGAACCATTAACGGTAGTAGATGGTGTAATCGGAGGTTCGGCAAACCCAAGGGATATTGAGTCAGTTACTGTATTGAAAGATGCCGCAGCTACCGGTCTTTATGGTTCAAGAGCCGCAAATGGTGTTATTGTAATTACCACTAAACAAGGTAAAAGCGGTAAAACACAGATAAATTACAGTGGCACGTACGGTGTAAATACTGCTTCCCAGGGTAATTTCAATTTAATGAACGGGCAGCAGCTTAAAGACTACAGCACCTATCTTTACAGTAATGATTATGATGCTAAGCGGTCTTCGTATATCAAACAGCTTTCCGCCACCAATCCTAATCCAAGTCAGGATCAGATAGATGCTTTTTTAACCACTAAAGGATTACCGCTTCAAAGTGCAGCCTATCTCAGCAATTTAATCCCGGAAACAGCGGGTAATACAGATTGGAGAGACCTGGCATTCCGTACGGCCTATACAAATAATCAGAATATTAATATCTCAGGCGGAGACAGCCGAACACATTTTTATATCGGTGCCAATTATTATGATGAACAAGGAACATTAATCAACACGGGTGTCAACAACATCAATTTCAGGGTAAATTTAGATCATCAGATCAACGACCGCCTGAAGGTAACTACAAGGATTAATGCAGGATTTGGTAAAAAGACCAATGATCAGACCGGTGCCTTATATCAAAGTGCAACTAATATGCCCTGGGATAATCCATTTAATGCCGATGGTTCTCCGAAATATGTAGATCAGGAAACACAATGGTTCGGAAGGGATCATAGTAATTTTGTGTACCTCAGTGATTATAATGTGGATAATGAACGTACACAAAACCTTTCCGGCGATTTAAAATTAGAGTATAAAATCAATAAATACCTGAATTTTACTACCTCTAACAGATATACTACGAGTAATTCAAGGAGCGAAGTCCTGACAGACGCCCGCACACCGACAGGGAAAGCTAATTCCGGAGAATTAAAGAATATTTACGGCTACTCAAATTCGGTAATTACCTCTAACCTGTTTAATACGGCATTTGATCTGGGCAAACACCATATTTCCGGGATAGCAGGATTTGAATATCAACAAAACTACACCGATAACATGACCGGTATCGGATACGGTATTCAACCGGGTCTGGAAATCCTGGATGCAACTGCTACTCCAAAATCCTTAAATGGCTCAAAATCGAAAAGCCGTTATGTCTCTGAATTGTTCATGGGAGATTATAATTACGATAATCGTTATTTCGGAACTGTATCACTTAGAAATGATGGAAGTTCCAAATTTGGAAGAAATCATATGTACGGCTTATTCTACAGTTTTGCGGGTGGCTGGCTTATTTCCAATGAAAGCTTCTTCAAATCCAAAACAATTACCAATCTGAAACTACGTGCCAGTTATGGAGTTACCGGAAATACACCAACTGCAGATTACGGTTCCTTACCTCTGTATACCTTTAATGTGCAATACAATAATATTCCTGGCGGCTATCCCTCGTCGCAGGGAAATCCAAACCTGACCTGGGAAACACCCACTACAATTAACGCAGGTATGAATATCGGTTTCTGGAATAGAATAGAACTGAACGTCGATGTATATCAGCGTACCAATAAAGATTTGATTATTGAGGTTCCTTTGTCAAGCGCATCAGGTTTTTATCAGCTGACACAGAACATCGGTACCGTTAGAAACCGTGGTATTGATATTGAGCTGAATACAATTAACCTGACGGGAGCTTTCAAATGGAATACGACCTTCAACATTGGATTCAATAAGAACAAAGTCGGCAAATTATACCAGGACCAGCCTATCGATAAATTCACTAATCAGAGAATTGCCGTCGGTCAGGATATGAATTCATGGTTCATGCGCGAATGGGCAGGTGTTAATCCTGATAATGGTGAACCGCTGTGGTACAAAAGCAAAACTGAGGCCGATGGCAGTGTTTCTACGACAACCACGAACGACTATAATGCTGCAGACAGAAGATATGTAGGAACATCTACCCCGAATTTCACAGGAGGTATGGGGAATGAATTTTCTTATAAAAACTTTAGTCTGAATGCGTTTTTCAATTTCGTGTCCGGAAGTAAGATCTACAATTCGAGCAGGGAGTTATTCGATGCAGACGGTGCCTACCCACAGTATAACAGTATGGTATTAAAGGATGACTGGAACCGTTGGGAAAAAGCCGGCGACATAGCTACTCATCCAAAAGCAGTTGTAAACGGAAACAAACTTTCCTACAAACCTTCATCCAGATATTTGGAAGACGGATCTTACCTGCGTCTGCGGAATGTGACTTTTGCGTATAATTTCCCGGAAAGTGTCACTAAAAAATTAAATCTGTCAAACCTGCGCGTATTTGTAAGTGGTGACAATCTGCTCACACTAACTAAATTCTCTGGAATGGACCCTGAGGTATCAGACCTGGAACCAAATACAGCAAACAGCGGAGTAAGCGGATTCAGATATCCGATCAGCAAAAAAGTAATGTTCGGTGTTAATTTAAACTTCTAATCAGGCTACAAAAAATCTAAGAAAATGAAAGCTAATTATAAAATATGTATAGCAATGGCGCTGATCTGCACTTTCGGCTCCTGTAAAAAAGACCTTGAGCTCCCACCCTACAGCGGTATAATTAATGAAACCGTTGTCAGCACGCTCGAAGGACTACAATCAGCAACGATAGGAACTTACAATTACATAAAAGATGCGTATTACGTAAGAAATTATCATATCCTTTCTGAATATGCCAGTGATAACGTTTCACTGAGCGGCACAACAACTGACCCTTTATTTTTTGCTTATAACTATCAACATCAAAAAAACCAGGGGAATGTCGCCAATATCTGGAGAAAGGCCTACCAAGCTATTTACGGCACCAACGTGGTCATCGAAAAAGTTGCTGAAAGTGACGATCCGGTAAGAAACCAGCTCCTGGGTGAGAATTACTTTCTGCGGGCCATGGTCCATTTTGATCTGGTTAAACTTTTTGGCAGACCATATACCGATGATCAGGGCGAATCGCTCGGGGTAATGATAAAAACTAATACAGATGTTAAAGAACTTCCTGCAAGATCCAAGGTCAAGGATGTTTATCAGCTTGTCTTGTCAGATCTGCTTAAAGCAGAAGGACTGATGAACAGTACTAAAATAAATAATTTCGCATCAAAGGAGGTTGCTACGGCGATGCTGAGCCGGGTATATCTCTATATGGGAGATTATCAGAAAGCGTGGGAATATTCAGATAAAGTGATCAAAACCCAACGGTACAACCTGGTCTCTACTGGTGAATATCCAAAGTATTTCACTAAATCTCCCGAAGAGAATTCAGAGACAATTTTTGCTATCAAACATGTACTCACCGATGACCGTCTGGATGACGCAATAGGTTCCATGTACTGGGGAGGTGATTTGGGTTACGGAGAAATGTACGCCTCTCAGACTTATAGAGAGCTATTAAATAAACACCCTGAAGATGTAAGAAACTCATTTGTGGTTCCTCAATATGAAAAAGATGCTAATGGTAATATCAAAAAAGATGCACAAGGCAATCCGATTCTTCAAAAAAGGAATGGATACGCTAAATATTTCATTAACAAGTATTCCTTTCAAAATGGTTATGAGACACTGAGTTCGCCTGTGGTGCTCAGACTAGCCGAAATGTACCTCACCAGGGCAGAAGCCGCCTATCAGATGGGAAGAATCCAGGAAGCACTGGATGATGTTAATACCATCAGACAAAGAGCAGGATTGAGTGGTAATTCTCTGTTCTCTACCAGCAATATGCAGGGCTATACTAACGTACTGGATATTATTCTAGATGAACGAAGACTGGAGTTTGCTTTTGAGTCACAGCGCAAATTTGACGTGTTCAGAAATAAGCAAACCATGTATAGAAACTATCCGGGTACGCATCTGCCATCAGGAGAAACGCAGCAGGAAATTAAATACACCAGCCCCCGGGTAATTTACTTTATTCCCGAAAATGATATGGTTGTTAACCCTAACTTAGTTCAAAACCCCTAATAAGCAGAACCCCGCAAACAAATGCGGGGTTCTTTGATTGACACCTTCGCTATGAAAAATAAAAAACAGAGCAAACTGATTATAATCTTATTAGCCTTACTCGTTTCAGGAATAAATTTACCGGCTGCTATCAGACAGCAGCCGGTAATTATTCCAGATGCCGGAAACAGCTGGAAGAAAGATAATTCCGTCCGCATCTACTTTAACCTTTCAAAACCAACCAAAAGCAGAATAAGCCTTGACATCATACCAGATGGAGATGCTGAAATCGTAATCAAAGCAGGGAATAAGTCACGTACTTTAAAACTGACTGGAAATGCTCCGCAAATGATAGATGCAGGTACATTTCAGTTCGACCGTTCTGGCTATTCCACTATAGAACTAATTAAAAAGTCTGGCAATCTGGGTATTGCACGAGCTGTTCATCTGAACGATCTGCCCGCTGAGGTACAAACCAATTATGTAAAAGATAATCAGGACAACAGATTTTACTGGGGAAGACGCGGGCCTTCTGTACATTTAAATTACGACGTACCGGAAACGTTAGTCAAACAAGATATTTCCTGGTTCTATAATGAGATTACGGTATCTGAAGGGAAAGACCCGGTTGGCTCATATTTTATGGCCAATGGTTTTGGAGAAGGTTATTTTGGGATACAGGTTAATTCTAAAGCCGAGAGACGGGTGCTGTTCTCCATTTGGAGCCCCTTCCATACCGATGACCCTTCTGCAATTCCCGACGATCAAAAGATACTGATGCTTAGAAAAGGCAAAAATGTGCAGGCAGGTGAATTTGGGGATGAAGGATCTGGTGGTCAGAGTTTTCTGGTCTATCCATGGAAGGCAGGAAAGAAATATGCATTTCTGACCAGCGCGGTCCCCGATAAAGCGACAAATTCTACAGTTTACACTTCCTATTTTAAACCAGCTGACGCAGAGTGGATGCTCATTGCCAGTTTCCGCAGACCGCAGACGCAAACATATCTTACCAGGCTCCACTCCTTTTTAGAAAATTTCGACCCGGAAATGGGTGACCAGACGAGAAAAGCGGTTTACAGCAATCAATGGATCAGAGACAAATCTGGTCATTGGATTTCATTATCCAAAGCCAAATTCAGCGGAGATGACATTGCCAAAAGAGCATATCGGATCGATTATGCCGGTGGTTTAAGCAAGAATGGATTTTTTCTTCAAAACGGAGGATTTTTTAGTCCGGGAGTACCTTTGAATGAAATTTTCACCCTCCCACGCAATGCAGTCCATCCCCCGGAAATAGACTTCAGCCTGCTCCGGTAAATTTGCACTGATAGAAAAAAAGGAGGCTTACCAACCGGTAAGCCTCCTTTTTTGTTAATAATTATTTAATATTAAAAGATAATCGCAACTTGCATACATGTCGGTTAAACCAACAACCATTAAAGAAATTGCTAAATTACTGGACATTTCAGTAAGTACAGTTTCCCGCGCTCTAAATGACCATCCCAGTATTGGCCTAACTACAAAAATGCGGGTCAGGAAAATAGCTAAAGAATTAAATTACGAACCAAATCAACGTGCAATCCAGTTTCTTCAAGGAAAATCGCATACTATTGGCGTTATTTTGCCTGAACTCTCTGAATCTTTTTTTTCTGCTGCAATCAGCGGGATTGAAGAAATTGCCTATAAACGTAATTATACTGTGCTGCTGGCCCAGTCTCATGACGATGCCGATCTGGAAAAAGTATTACTGGAGAAAATGAAAACACAAAGGGTTGACGGTTTATTGATTTCAGTAGCAAAAACAACCATAAATTTTGATCATTTTGAAGCACTGAACCGATTGCAGATTCCGATTGTGTTTTTCGATCGTATCCCTGCCATAAAAAACATTCACTCCGTAGCATCTAACCTGGAAACCGGAACTTACGAGGCAGTGAGCTTCCTGCTGAAAAAAGGGCACAGGACTATTGGGATGATCAATGGTCCGACCAATATGACCTCCAGTGCAGAACGTAAAAACGGATATATCAAAGCGATGACTTCGCACCGCCTTAAATATGATCCTTCATTAATGATTCATACAGCCCTGACAGAAGAAGATACCATTCAGGCAATGAATACATTTATTCACCATAAACGTAAACCTACTGCTGTTGTTACCTTTAACGACTATGTCGCACTCTTCGCCATGCGTTATGCACGCTCACAGAACCTGAAGATCAATAAGGACATTGAATTTGTAAGTTATGCTAACCTGCCTATTATAGAATACATGGAAAACACACCGATTGCCTCGGTAGAACAATTTCCATTTAAACAAGGTCAAAAGGCTGCAGATATTCTTCTCGATCTGATTAACAGCCCTAAACCAGATAACAGCACAGAACAGGCCTGGTATAAAGTAGTTGTAGAATCTGAGTTGGTAACAGGTAAAAATAAATAATTACACAACCGTTTGCACAAAAATCTCCTAACGAAATTGTTTAAGTTTGGTTTGATGTCTTTATGAACAATCATTCCTAAATCTATATGCATAACCAAATATTAGCCCAATACGGAAATCATCTTTCAAATTCGCAAATTCAATTATTTGGTGATGGATTAATCAATAAAACCTGGAAAATAAAAACGGTAGCCGGAAACTATATTCTGCAGCAGGTTAATGCATCTGTTTTTAAAACCCCGGAGGATATAGATGAGAACCTGAATAAACTTCGGCTATATCTGGAGAAGAACAATCCCGAATATCTGTTCATTTCTCCATTACCTACGCTAATTGGTGAATCCTTGGTTCATACCGAAGAAGGCTATTTCAGGCTTTTCCCCTTCGTAGAAAACTCCCATAGTTTAAATGTGCTTACTCAACCGGAAGAGGCTTTTGAAGGTGCTGCCCAATTTGGTAAATTTTCCCGCGTGCTGCAGGATTTTGACGTCAGCCAGTTAAAAATCACACTCCCCGATTTTCACAATCTTAGTTTACGCTACCAGCAATTTAATACCGCGCTGGAAAATGCTTCTGCAGAAAGAAAGGCCCGTTCTTCAAACCTGATCAGCTTTATCCAGGATCATCGCGATATTGTAGACACTTATGAGAAAATCGTCAGTGAAAATCTGATTCCGGTGCGGGTAGTTCATCATGATACTAAAATTAATAATGTGTTGCTCAATCAGCAAAACAAAGGAATGTGCGTGATAGATCTTGATACTGTTATGCCCGGATACTTTATAAGTGATGTTGGAGATATGATGCGTACCTACCTTTCTTCTGCTAACGAAGAAGAGACAGATCTCAGTCAGATAAACGTCCGCAAAGCGTTCTTCAAAGCCATCTATGCGGGTTATATGTCGGAAATGGGTAATGTCTTAACTGCTGAAGAACAGGAATATTTCATCTATTCCGGAAAATTCCTCATTTATATGCAGGCCATCCGCTTCCTGACGGACTATTTAAGTGAAGATGTTTATTATGGATCACGTTATCCGGGTCACAATTTAAACAGAGCTGCCAATCAGATCCGTTTACTCGAATGTTATCTGAAAATGGAGGATGAGCTGAACGCAATGGTTGCCACTGCCGGGTACTAAAATTCTGGCTCTTTTCAATTTCTAATTGTCAGAAGCATAAAATTTACAGATATTCGGCGCGGATGAAAATATTGTACGCCATTCAGGCAACCGGAAACGGTCATATTAGCCGGGCCAGAGAAATCGTTCCTCTATTGCAGAAATACGGGACGGTCGATTTGCTGGTAAGCGGTACTCAGGCAGATATGCAGCTGGATCAGGAGGTAAAATACCGCTTTCATGGCTTCAGTTTTGTTTTTGGCCGGAAAGGTGGTGTACATCATTGGGAAACCTGGAAATCAATGAACCTGCGCAGGTTTTTCCGAGACATGCAAAGCCTTCCATTGAAAGACTATAATCTGATTATTAATGATTTCGAACCGGTTTCCGCCTGGGCCTGTAAATTACAGGGTATAGAAAGTGTGGGTCTCAGCCATCAGGCCGCTTTTCAGTCTCCCCTGGTACCTAAATCCAAAAGCATCGACTGGGCGCAACTGGTCATGAAGTATTACGCCCCCGCCAGCCACTATATTGGTTTTCATTTTAAACGTTACGACCAATTTATTTATACGCCGGTTATACGCTCGGAAATCCGGCGTTTAGAGATATCAGATCTCGGCCATTACACCGTATATCTGCCTTCGATCGCCGATAAATGGCTGGTACCTGTTTTAAAACAAATACCTGACGTAAAGTGGGAGATCTTCTCTAAACATATTTCCAGTGCTTACTCAGATGGAAATGTCAGCGTATTTCCGATACAGAACGCCGCTTTTAACAAGAGTTTAGCGAGCTGTACAGGCTTTCTGACAGGTGGTGGTTTTGAAGGGCCGGCAGAAGCGCTCTTTTTAGGCAAGAAGCTTCTAGTGGTACCCATGAAATTTCAATATGAGCAGCAGTGTAATGCTTATGCACTTAAACAGTTTGGCATTCCTGTAATCTGGGGCAGTAATCACGACTGGCTGCCTGTAATTCTTAAATGGGTAAAAGAATCTCAACAACATCAATTGGAATTCCCGGATGAGACCGCATCCATCATTGACGATCTAGTCAAAAAATACGCACGTTAATTTGTCGTTAAATTGCCATAAATTTATCCGCATTGAAACATGACTGACTATTTTATGTTTTCAGTCAAATTTATGGGCCACCTTTATTACCTTTGCCTCATATTTTAGCTTTTTTCGAGAAACAGAAATCGCTGGTGTGCTGTAAATTGCTTATTTTATCTATTTATTAGTCATTAAATAACGTTTACTGCCAAAAATTATTTTTAGAAAGACTTATGTTATTTGCAATAATCGCCGCAGGAGAAGGTTCCCGCCTCTCCAATGAAGGCTATATGGGATTAAAACCAATGGTAAAGATTAACGGTGAGATGATGATTGACCGCCTGATCCGCATTTTTCTGGCAAATAACGCCAGCTCAATTGCTGTCATTATCAACGAATCCTCGTTAGAACTTGCTGCGCATTTGCAACAGCTGAGCTTGCCGGTTCCTTTACAGATCATCACTAAAACTACCCCAAGTTCCTTACATAGTTTTCACGAACTTTTACAGGCTTCCCCTGAAGTTAACGAAGTTTGCCTGAGTACGACAGATACTATTTTCGATCCGGAAGAATTTGCAGGTTATATCCAGGACTTCCGTGAAAACGGGCAATTAGACGGTTCTCTGGCTGTAACAACCTTTATTGATGATGAAAGCCCCCTTTATGTCGATTTCGATGAAAAGTCGCTAATCAGCCAGATTACAGACGCCCCGGTTTCATTTTCACCTTCAGTTTCAGGTGGAATTTACTGCCTTCGCCAATCGGCGATCAGCACAGTATCGACCGCGATAGACAAAAATCTAAACCGGATGAGAAACTTTCAACGTTTAATGATCGAAAGTGGTTTACAGCTTAAAGCTTATAATTTCAGCAAGATCATGGATGTAGATCATCTTTCCGATATTACCAAAGCCGAACAGTTTTTAACAGAAATCCAATCCTAAGCAGTGCATATACAACCAATAACTTTACTGGGCGTCAAACGTGGTAGTAAATTCTCTCCAAACCATATCGGTAATGATGAGGCGATCTTTAACCTTACAGTAACGGCACTTGAAAAAATGGGTTGCACGGTTAATATCTGTACTGAAAACGATTTGATGGAAATGACCGATGTACAAGAGCGTTTCATTTTCGCGATGGCCAGAGAAATTGTTGTGGTCGAAAAGCTAAAGTCATTGGAAGAAAGTGGAAAAATCGTTATTAATTCCGGATATGGGATTGAAAACTGTTTCCGCACCAATATGACCAATGCACTAATTGCAAACAATATCCCTTATCCTAAAAGCAGAATTGTCTTGACAGATGAGCCCGGAGATGATGCATTTACAGATTTACCGGGTGAAGGTTACTGGATCAAAAGAGGTGATTTTCATGCAATTCACAAAGAAGACGTTACCTACGTTGAGTCGGAAGAGCAAGGCCGGTATATCCTGAAGGAATTTAATCTCAGAGGAATTCCTGATGCTGTTATTTCCCAGAATCTGCCAGGTGATCTCGTGAAGTTTTATGGAATCAGGGGTTCACAGTTCTTCCACCATTTTTACCCTTACGATCATAATCATCATAAATACAGCAGCTATGAGCAAATAAACTCAGCTACTGCACATTATCCTTTTAACCTTGATACATTAATGCAAGCAGCTGATGCTGCGGCTATTGGCTTAAATATCTATATTTATGGCGGTGATGCCATTGTCGACCGCGAAGGCAAGTTCCACATCATTGATTTCAATGACTGGCCTAGCTTTGCACCGTGCAGGGATATCGCAGCACCACACATTGCGCAATGCTTGTATGATAATTTTATAGCACATCTTTAATGAAAGCTCAACAAATACCACCAGTGCAACCTGACGTTTCCTTTGAGAGCACTTTGAAATCGAATGATACTGAAGAGAAAATAGATATCTATTTCTACCGGCCTATAGGCTATCGTATAGCACTACTTTGTGCAAAACTCGGGATTACTCCTAATGCGGTAACGATTATCAGTATTTTCTTCGGAGTCGGTGCAGGTATTTTATTTTATTTCCCTGAGCTGTGGCTGAATGTAATCGGTATGCTCCTGCTTGTTTTTGCAAACTCTTTGGACAGTGCTGATGGTCAGCTGGCAAGAATAACAAATAACAAAAGCAGACTAGGTCGTATTTTGGATGGTTTTGCAGGCGATTTCTGGTTTACATCTATCCACATTGCACTTTGCCTGAGATTAATGGATGCTGGGTGGCCGGCCTGGGTCTGGGTGCTGGGAATCGGTGCAGGAGTATCTCACATATTTCAATCTGCGATGGCAGACTATTACAGGAATATCCATCTTTATTTTATTAAAGGCGTAAGCGGCAGTGAACTGGATAACTCCGCAGATCTGCAAAAAGAATATGATCTGAATAAGGCAAATACTAATTTCTTTCTGAATTTTGTAGCCAGAGGGTACATGGGTTATACCCGTTTGCAGGAAAATTGCTCTCCAAAACTGCAAAGGTTACTTGCATTGATGAAGTCTAAATTCGATATGAAAATTCCTGCTCAGGAGCTTCAGGCCTTTAATGCACAGAATAAACCTTTAATGAGGCTAACGAATATTATACAGTTTAACACAAGGGTTATTTTCCTTTTCCTGTGGTTGTTTATTGACCAGACCTGGTTATATTTTGTTTTTGACCTGCTTGTTCTGAATACAATCTTAATTTATATGGTAAGACGTCAGGAAAAGATTAGTGGTAATTTTTATCAGCGTTTATCAGCCATTGCTTAATGAACAGTAAATTATATAAGCTCATTTTTATGATCCTGGGTATCTTTACCCTGGGGTACATGATCTATAAATTGGGACTCGCAGAAATTGTGAGTGATATAGAAAAAACAGGCTTCTGGTTTTTCCCGATTATCGGTAGCTGGCTACTTATTTATATCCTGAATGCGATGGCCTTCCGCCAGATTATCCAGGAACCTGCCCTTCCACATTCAAATCTTCCATTTCTGACCGTTCTCCGCCTCACGGTAACTGGTTATGCTATAAACTATATTACGCCCTTTGTAGCTCTGGGCGGTGAGCCATACCGGATCATGGAACTCAAAAAAACACTGGGTATTCATAAAGCGACCTCTTCAGTTCTGCTATATGGTATGATGCACGTATTTTCACACATCATTTTCTGGCTGCTTTCTATATTTCTGATTCTTGCAGTTGTACCGCTGGATAATACTTTATTAGCAGGCTGTATTATTGCTTTTTTTATCGGGTTGGGAATCACATTCTGGTTTCTAAGCATCTATAAAAAAGGTTTTACTGTGAGTACGTTCAAAATGCTGCAGAAAGTGCCTTTTATTAAACACAAAGCCACTAAATTTTTAGAAGAGAAATCAGAGTCACTGCATGAGGTGGACGATCAGATCAGAATTTTATATGCAGAACGTAAATCACGATTTTTAAAATCACTGCTCTATGAAATTCTTGCACGTGTAATTACCTGTGCTGAGATCTATTTCACGGCAATTGCCATTGGGCTGAATATGAGTATTATGGAAGCTTTAATTATCAGTTCTGCGTCTTCCCTTTTCGCTAACATCATTTTCTTTTTCCCAATGCAGCTGGGTGTACGTGAGGGCGGTCTTGCTCTTGCCTTGCGTTCAGTTGGTTTACCAGCAGAAGCTGGTATCTTTATTGGTATAATTATGAGAATCCGGGAAATTGTCTGGATCATGATCGGTTTTATCTGGATCAGACTGGCCAGACAAAAAGGAGTCGATTCTAAATTACAATAGCTATATAAAACATATTTTATGATTAAGGGACTTTTATTTGATTACGGCGGAACAATAGATACCAATGGAATTCATTGGGCGGTGGTATTGAAAAATGCCTATCAGCATTTTGGAATTGAAGTTCCTGAAACCTTGTTCTCCCAGGCTTATACATTTGGTGAAAGAAGTCTGGCATTGAAAGCAATGGTTAAACCAGAACATAACTTCCTTGATGTCCTGCGCCTGAAGGTCGGTCAACAGTTTCAATTTTTAAACGAACAAGGTTTCATAACGAATCCTGAAGCTATAGAAATGATTGCAGCACATTGCAACGAATTTGCAGCCGACACGATCAGTGTAACCAAAAGGACTCTGGAAGAACTTGCTGAAAAATATCCGCTTGTTATGGTTTCCAATTTTTATGGAAATCTGCATACCGTACTCCGGGACTTTGACATTTTACATTTATTCAAAGAAGTCATAGAATCTGCTGTCGTCGGTTGTAGAAAACCTGATCCGAAAATCTACCAACTGGGTGTAGATGCGCTTGGTTTTGCACCTGAGGAATGCATGGTAGTCGGAGATACATTTGGAAAAGATATTGTTCCGGCAAAAGCTGTCGGATGCCCAGTCATATGGCTTAAATGTCAGGGATGGGAAGAAGATCCGGAAAAGATCCTCGAAACCGGAATCCTGGCCGATTTTACCATTACCGATTTTGCAGAGATTCCAGCAATTATCAAAGGATAAAAATTACCTATAAAAAAACAGGGCAGCCAATATTTTGGCTGCCCTGTTTTTTTATAGGTTTACAGCGCTTACTTTCCCTCCCTGATCGAAAATCACTTTCCTCTCCTCCGGGGATTTCTTCAGTTCAACCTTATAATAAAACTTCTTACCCATTTCAAACTGATCAGCATCATCAATGCGGAATCCTTTGTATTGCTGTGCAATTGCATCCCGAACAGGTTTTGGTAACTCAGAAGATCTTAGCTCTTTTTTATGCTTGACAATCTGCCCCTGATCATTAATCCATGCCTCATGGTCTCTTCTGCCAATGTCAAATTCAACATTATACCCATCAATCTTCTTCTCCCATTCCACCTTAGTGGCTTTTGGGAAAGTTTTATGAAAAACGTTAACCACAACCCGGGGTACTTCAGCTTCGGCCAGGTCCTGAGCCAGCAAATAAAAAGGTGCCAGCAATAACAAAGTAATAAAGCTTATTTTCTTCATGAGATTTTATTTGTTTGTTAGTCTAACATCCTGTGTTTGAAAAAGTTTACGTCCCGGTAACCAATTGATAAATCTTCCCTTTAAGCGTACTAAATTTCACAACCCCATTAGTATCTCGTTGGATTTGTACAGGCGCTCCCTTTTCGTCCAGAATAACCATTTCTGGTGGTAATACCAATTGACAGATTCCATCAATACCCGCAATTACCTGCGCTTTTTTTAATGTACTTCGGTCCCATTCAAAATCGACCGTGAATCCATTTCTGGCACGCATACCGGTTACCTTTCCCTTACTCCACTGTTGAGCCGAAGGTAATGCCGGTAAAAACCGGATCACCGCATCTCGCCCATTACTCTGCAGCAACATCTCTGCAATGGCAGCTGTACCGCCGAAATTACCATCAATCTGAAATGGTGGATGAGCACAAAACAAATTTGCATAAGTACCAGGAACAGACTTAATTTTTTTAGCAGGATCTTCATATGATGGATTTAAAAGAGATTTAAACATTTTCCACGCATGATCTCCATCCCCCAGCCGGGCCCAGAAATTTATTTTCCAGGCTCTGGACCAGCCTGTCCCGCCATCTCCTCTTCTTTCCAGTGTCTTTTTAGCTGCTTCTGCTAAAGCCGGGGTTTCCAGTACGTTTATTTCATCAAAAGGATATAAACCGTATAATTGCGACACATGCCTGTGTTCAATTTCTACTTCATCATAATCCCTGATCCATTCCTGAATACCTCCATTTTTTTTACTGATCTGATTGGGTGCCATGTCTTTGACTATTTTCGCCAGGGAGTCTGCCCAATTCAGATCCCTTCCCAATAATCTTGCGGCAGTAATCGTGTTTCCCAGAAGTTCCCGTCCGATCTGCATATCCATTGCCGGTCCCATGGTGGTCTGCCCTACAAAGCCGTCCTCAGTTTTGTAGCTGTTCTCCGGAGAATTGGAAGGTGCCGTCACTAAAAACCCTGTCTCAGGATCACGGATAAGTATCCCCTTATAAAACTGCGCAGCACCCTTCAGCACGGGATAAATTTCTTTTAAGGTTTCTAAATTTGGATTAAACTGGTAATGCTGCCATAGATGTTCACATAACCAGGCACCCCCGGATAGGGTCGATCCCCATGCTGCACCTTCACCAGGCGCAGTGAACTTCCAAGGATTGGCAATCACATGAGCAACCCATCCTTCCGTATTATAATAAGTCTTTGCAGTTTTAGTTCCCGGTCCCACCAGTTGTTTAGTGAATTCTATCATAGGCTTGTGTATCTCTGCAAGATTGGTGATCTCAGCGGGCCAGTAATTCATCTGTAAATTAATATTTAAATGATAATCTCCGTTCCATGGAGTTTGATATTCCTCTGCCCATAAACCCTGTAAATTCGCCGGTAAACCACCAGGTCTTGAACTGGAAATTAAAAGATAACGTCCGAAATTAAAATATAGGACAGGTAAAGTTGTATCCTCACCACCTTTAGCAAAATTGTTTAGTCTGTCTCCTGTTGACCAGTTCTCAGGGACATCTTTTCCAGATGCGTCAAGCTGAAGTGTGCAGCGGTCATAGTACCCGCGAAAGTCCTTCTCCTGATTCTTCTGCAGAACTTGCCAATTCATTCCCGCAGCTTTATTTACGTTGTTAAGTACTGCAATCGCCGGATCAGCACCCCGTTTTTCTACATTTGGCCAGTTCAGGTCTGTTGCCGCACTAATTACAATCAAACAAGTCGTTGCGCCACTAACTTCAACAGCATCTCCTTTTGCACGAACTTTACCGTTGTCTGTAATTGCACGGGCGACGGCAGAGAAGCGGATACCAGGCTCTCCATCTCCACCAGAAAGTTGTCCGGTCATCGTAATCTGATTATCTCTGGCTTTAAAAACCGCCTTTTCTTTTCTGGAGAGATTAAATGTAAAGTTCAGCGCATTTGCATCACTCGCAGTCAGTCTGACTAAAATAACCTGCTCAGGACCGCTAACGATTACTTCTTCCTTGTACTTAACTCCTTTACGCTCCCATTCTGTAACTGCAGATGCCTTATTAAGTAATAACGTTCTTTTATAATTGTTTACTGTAGCTGTGGTGTCTTTCCAGTCAATGAATAAATCGGATAAAATCTGGTAACAGCCGTATTTTGAATCTCCCTGAGACGAACCTGAACCTTTACCGGCGCTCACAAAATATTCCTGCAAAATGTCCTGTGCCTGTTTATTTTTCCCTTGCTGCAGGTAGCTGCGAATTTCAGGTAAATGTGCAGCTGCATCTGAACGATTAGGGTCTTCTACCCCTCCGGACCACATTGAAATCTCGTTTAAAACAATTCTTTCTTTACTTGTACCGCCAAAAACCATAGCCCCAAGACGACCATTTCCTAAGGGTAAAGATTCAGTAAAATGTGTGGCAGGTTGATTAAAGCGAATTTGCTGATCAGATTGGGCATAAGAAAAAAAGCTGCCCAGCCATAGACAGCCTGTTATTAGATAACATTTTTGGAACTTCATACAATATTTGGTTGATATTTAGCTTGAACTGCCGGAAGATAATAATTATTGAGCAGCGGTTTGCTAAAAATCAAATTCGCAGGCAGAGCAAATTTGCACCTGGTACGTACCTGGCGTAATACCAACTATCTTTTTGAAAATCCTTATAAAATAATTTGCATCGCTAAAACCCAATTCATAACTAACAGCCGCTATTTTTGACCTTGGATTACTCAATAACTGTTTTGCCCTTTTGATCTTTTCTTTCAGGATATAATCATTTGGACTAATACCGAGTTCTCTTTTAAATAACCTGTAAAATGTCGATTTACTCATACATGCTTTTTCACTCAGCATGTTCATGTTTATTTTCTCTCCAAGGTTTGACTTTATATACTGAATTACAAATGCAAGGGGGCTGGAGGCATATGCACCTGCTGAACTTACCAGCGAGCGAAGGTTCTGCTTTTGCATAATCCGGACGAGCAATTCTTTCATCGTCAGGTCGGCCAGAATATCTTTTTCAATACTTCTTTCAGAACAAATCCGAACAGCCTTATTAATCAGGTAGGCAATTTCCTGGCTATTAGCGAAATGACAGCCTTCCTCTTTCAAAGCCCAGCATTCTGAAGAATCTGCTTTGGGATAAAATTCGTTCAGGTAATCTAAAGTCTGCTGAATCTGCTGGCGGTCGATTGCTAATGCAATGCACTGTGTAGGATCGGTAGCTGTTGCATCTGGAAAATCTATATTCATGGTCTGCGCCTGGGGAACTATCACCGTCTCACCCGGCAAATAATTGAATTTTTCCAGCCCTGGGATAGTCATAACCTTTCTGCCGCGTAACATACTGGTAATAACCAAATCATTAAATGTTAAAGGGACTTCAAGAGATTCCGTATAAGTTTCAAAAACATTAAGTTCACATCGTTCCAGAGAATATACAGTCCTGTTTTCTACCAGCGTCTGCAGGTTCTGCTGCCTGCTTAAATTAATAAGTTCTAATCTGTGCTGCATGATAATCGAATTTTGGTTAGATAATGCTATGCTTTGAAACTATACTCCTATCTAACGATAGGATATCAGTTTAGGTTTGTAATAACCAAAATATACAATTATGGAACAACAAATCAAAAAACCAGTATTCAAAGCTCACTATGATAATTTTATAGGTGGTAAATTTGTCCCACCGGTTAAAGGCGTATACTTTGATAATATTTCACCGGTAGATGGTCAGGTATTCACCAAAGCTGCCCGTTCCTCTAAGGAAGATGTTGAACTGGCTCTTGATGCCGCTCAGGAAGCTTTCAAAACCTGGGGTAAAAGTTCTGCAGCTTACAGAAGCAATATCCTGCTAAAAGTTGCACAGAAAATTGAAGATAACCTGGAGTTCCTCGCAACTGTAGAAACCATAGAAAACGGAAAAGCTATTCGGGAAACCTTAAACGCAGACCTTCCATTAGTTGCAGATCATTTCCGTTATTTTGCGGGAGTGATTCGTGCAGACGAAGGTACAATTGCCGAACACGATGAAAATACAGTAAGCATTGCCCTCTCAGAGCCTATCGGTGTAGTCGCACAAATTATCCCATGGAATTTCCCACTGTTAATGGCCACCTGGAAAATTGCCCCTGCACTCGCGGCAGGCTGCTGTACAGTAGTTAAACCTGCGGAACAGACACCAGTGAGCATTCTTATATTAATGGAATTAATAGGAGAACTTCTGCCACCCGGGGTTCTGAATATTGTAAACGGGTATGGAATTGAGGTAGGTAAGCCACTCGCTACTTCTCCCAGGATTTCCAAAGTTGCGTTTACTGGCAGTACAACCTCCGGAAGGTTAATTATGCAATATGCTGCCGAAAATATTATCCCTTCCACAATGGAGTTAGGAGGAAAATCCCCTAATATTTTCTTTGAATCTGTTGCAGACGCAGATGATGACTTTTTCGACAAAGCTATAGAAGGAGCTGTAATGTTTGCGCTTAATCAGGGTGAAATTTGTACTTGCCCATCAAGATTACTTATTCAGGAAAGTATTTACGATAAATTCATTGCCAGGGTAATCGAACGTACCGAAGCAATCAAGACAGGAAATCCCCTGGACAGAGATAGTATGATGGGTGCGCAGACCTCAAACGAACAATATCAAAAGATTCTATCTTATATAAAAATTGGTAAAGAAGAAGGTGCCGAATTATTAACAGGTGGAGAAATCAATCAGCAATCCGGTGAACTTTCTTCAGGTTATTATATACAGCCGACCATATTCAAAGGGCACAATAAAATGAGGATCTTCCAGGAAGAAATATTCGGGCCCGTATTATGTGTGACGACGTTTAAAACTGTAGATGAAGCAATTGAAATTGCCAACGATACCCTATATGGTTTAGGTGCCGGCGTCTGGACACGCGATGCACATGAGTTATATCAGGTGCCGCGTGCCATTCAGGCTGGCAGGGTTTGGGTTAATCAATACCATGCTTACCCTGCCCACGCTCCGTTTGGTGGTTATAAAAAATCTGGATTTGGAAGGGAAAATCATAAAATGATGCTGGATCATTACCGCCATGTCAAAAATATGCTGATCTCCTACGACCAGAAAAAACTTGGTTTCTTTTAGATCATATGAAGGGGTACCGTTGTTTGGGTACCCTTTTACTATTTCATCGTTTTTATATTTTAAACAGACCTGATTATGAGCAACTCAAGAATAGCTGTAACCCCGGCAGCAGCAGCCGTTATACAGCAATTAAAAGATTCATACGGCGAACTGTTCTTCCATCAGAGCGGAGGCTGCTGTGAAGGATCCTATCCGCATTGTTTTGAAAAAGGTGGGTTTCTGATCGGTTCCAACGATGTAAAGATAGGACAAATAGAAAGTTGTGATTTCTATATGGCTGCTGATCAGTTTGCTTACTGGCAGCATACCCATCTTACATTAGACGTGATGCCAGGCAGAGCAGCCGGATTCTCACTGGAATCAACTCTGGATATGGCATTTATAATTCATTCCAGATTATTCACCGAAGCTGAGTTACAAGATCTGGAACCAATTATCAATTCCGGTTAATCAACGGCATATATATTTTTAAATGTGATGCCAAACTTTTTTATACATCCCCTGTTATAAGTTTATCAATCAGATGAATATGGGATTATTAAAAACAGCATTAATTGGCGCCGCAGTATACGGTGCTATTAAATACATCACAAAAAAAGATCATACCGGAAGGTCAATCGTAGATGATTTACAAGACAAAGCGCCCGAATGGGTAGATAAAGCAAAAAAGTTCAGAGATGATCTCGATGCTAAGTATCAAAATACCAGTTATTCGGATATTAAGCCTTAAAAAAGGGTTGATTATTTGCTAAAATGAAGTACCTCCAAAATTTATACGCTTATTGGAGGTACTTTATAACAACCACATCTTTCTTGTCTTTTGTCGATTGTGGGAAATTCATAGTAGCTTGCCCTGCAATCATATATTAAAAAAAATACAATAAAAACGTCTAACGGAACAATGCTTACGGGCACTGTTGTGTGAAATGATCAAATGGCCTTTTCATGATGAATGAAAAGGTTTTTTCGTTTCCGATCTTTCTGTTTTCTCAAACTCTCCTGCCCTTTTTTATTATTAATGCGACTTATTTGGTTTGTATCCTCTTTATTACGATTTTAATTATTTAAAATTTATGCTAAATTACGGCCGCCAAATGGAGCTAAAACCTTTTAACAATACAGGAGTATGAACGAATTTCAAATTAAAAAGTCAGACGTCGAGTATGACGCTATTATTGTCGGCTCGGGTGCCGGGGGCGGCATGTCCGGATACGTACTGGCGCATGCAGGATTAAAAGTCCTAATGCTTGAAGCCGGTGCCTATTTTGATCCAAGAATAGACGCGCAACAACTGAAATGGCCTTGGGAATCACCGAGACGTGGTGCCGGTACAACCAGACCTTTCGGAGATTTCGATGCCTCTTATGGGGGATGGGAACTCGACGGTGAGCCATATACGCAAAAAAATGATTCAGAATTTGCCTGGTTCAGATCAAGAATGCTGGGTGGAAGAACTAATCACTGGGGTCGTATTTCACTGAGAATGGGACCTGAAGATTTCAAACCTACAGACGGCCTGACAGATAACTGGCCAATTACCTACGATGAAATCAAACCTTTTTATGATAAAATCGACCGGATGATCGGAATCTACGGTACTGCAGAAGGTATCGAAAGTGAACCGGACGGAATTTTCATGAAACCACCAAAACCAAGACTTAACGAATTATTTATAACTAAAGCTGCAAGAAAAAACGGTGTAAAAGTTATTCCGGGACGTGGATCTGTGTTAACAGAAGCATTACCGAATAATAAAGACCGTGCACCTTGTTTCTACTGTGGACAGTGCGGCAGAAGCTGTAAAGTTTACGGAGATTTCTCTTCTTCTTCCTGCCTGGTAATTCCAGCGGTAAAAACAGGGAATCTAACTGTAATTACAAATGCAATGGTTCGCGAAGTCCTGACAAATAAAGAAGGACTGGCTACTGGCGTATCTTATGTAGACAAAACTAATTTAGAAGAACATCAGGTTAGAGGTAAAGTGGTAATCCTTGGTGCCAGTGCATGTGAGTCGGCACGTTTATTACTAAACTCTAAATCAGCTGCACATCCGAATGGATTAGCGAACAGCAGCAATGTAGTTGGTAAGTATCTGCATGATTCTACCGGTGCAAGCGTGGGCGGTTTCCTGCCACAATTAATGGATCGTAAACGCTATAACGAAGATGGTGTAGGTAGTGTACACATTTATTCTCCATGGTGGTTAGATAATAAAAAACTGGATTTCCCAAGAGGTTACCATATCGAATATGGCGGTGGCATGAATATGCCAGGTTACGGATTCGGTTTCGGTATGGAAGGCATGAATGACAGAGTACCCGGACGTGACGGAAAGATGAAAGAAGCTGGTGGTTACGGTGTATCTTTAAAAGATGATTACAGACGCTTTTTCGGAACTTCAGTAGGTATGGCTGGTAGAGGTACTGCAATAGCAAGAGAGTCAAATTACTGTGAAATTGATCCAAGTGTAGTAGATAAATATGGTATTCCTGTATTACGTTTCAATTACCAATGGGCAAATGAAGAGGTAAAACAGGCTAAGCACATGCAGGAAACTTTCCAGGAGATATTCCATACAATGGGCGGTATTATTACCTCCAAAATTCATGGTCCTGAGACAAATTACGGACTTGAAGCACCTGGAAAAATCATTCATGAAGTTGGTACAGTAAGAATGGGCGATGATCCTAAAAAATCTGCATTGAATAAATGGTGTCAGGCACACGACTGCAAAAATCTTTTTGTGGTAGATGCAGCTCCATTTGTACAGCAGGGTGACAAAAATGCGACATGGACAATTCTTGCTTTATCGATGAGAACTGCAGAATATATCCTTGCACAAAAGCAAAAATTGAACATTAGCTAAGATCGATTACACATTATTAATTTTCTAACCTAAAAGCAATGAACAGGCGTGAATCACTAAAAGCCATCGGCCTAACAGCAATCAGTACATCCGTTTTACTGGCAGCATGTAAAACAGGTCCAGATGGAAAAGAAGAATTAAAAGACGGCGAAGTTGCCGCACAGCCGGGTCGTGAGACCTTCGAAATAGAAAGAGACCAGAAATTACATGCCGAGAAGTTTTTCGACGAGCATGAGATGGCTACAATTTCCATTCTGGCTGATATCATTATACCTAAAGACGAGAAATCAGGAGGAGCACTTGATGCAAAAGTTCCGGATTTTATAGAGTTTATTGTAAAGGATATCCCATCTCATAAGACGCCCATGCGTGGTGGAATTAAATGGCTTGATTTGCAATGTCTTAATTTATACCAGAATACTTTCAAAGACGCATCCAAAACTCAACAACTGGAGATGTTAGATGCAATTGCGTATCCTAAGAAAGCTAAACCAGGTATGGAACAGGGAGTTGCATTCTTTAACAGAATGAGAAACCTGACAGCTACTGGTTTTTTCACAAGCGAAATAGGTGTTAAAGATCTTGGCTATGCCGGAAACGTTCCAAATCAATGGACCGGGGTTCCGGACGATGTACTCCGCCAATATGGTATGGAAAACGTCTAATTAAAAAGGACTGTCTGCGGACAGTCCTTTTTAATATCTTTATACCCAAACCGCAGCCATGCCAAATAAGCTCCCATTATCTAACTGGTCCTTAAAGAAGACCCTTCAACTGATAAACGATCCTATCAAGCATGCCAGAATCACGGTTTTTTACTATATCTTCTTATTCAATTATTTAAAAATCGGAATTGTTCTTCCTGTGTTCATCACACAGTCCAACCTTCCTGGAATACTCTTATGTGCCGCGGGTTTCATCTGCACAACCATTATTCTTAAGTTACTTCTTTCAAGGCCAGCCTATCTGGACACCCTGATAAATTTCGCATTAATAAGTTCCTTACTCACTATATACGTATCTATCCTACTATTTAACAGCCACTTGAACATTATTCTGATGCAGGATATTTTCATGATTTGTATGTGGAGCTTTTACGGCCTGAAAGGATGGTGGGGATTAATTTATTCTTCACTGGCAGCAATCCCTGTCATTCTGTATAGTTACAGTACTAATCACATTCAAGTTAGTGTAAGTCCGGCCTATATGCCACTCTATAGCCAGCTGCCAACGATAATATTAAACTTCATTATCATTTTTATGGCCCATTATTATTATCGCCATATCATGTATTCCAATATGGAAAGACAAAGGGAGCTCAATGCCGAACTTGAAGTATACAACCAGGAGCTTAAAAAATCCAATCAGGCGAGAACTCTCTTTTTCTCTACCGTCTCCCATGAATTAAGAAATCCACTGAATACAGTAATTGGCATGGCCGGATTAATTAAATCACAGAATAAAGATGCCGATCAGCAGGAAAATCTTGACATTCTTAAGTTTTCTGCAGAAAGCCTGCTTTCGCTTATTAACGATATACTTGACTTCAACAAAATAGGGTCAGGCAGTGTGGAATTGGAAGAAATTCCATTTAATCTCTCTCAGCTGATGGAAAGTTCATGCGCTGGCCTGAGACGGGAAGCACTCAGAAAAGAGCTATATCTGAACTTAGCTATTCCCGAAGAATTCCGGCAGCAGGAGGTCCAGGGAGACCCAACCAGATTACTTCAGATCGTCAGTAACCTAATAAGCAATGCCATTAAATTCACTATTAAAGGTGGAATAGATGTCAGTGTAACTAAACTCGAATCTTCCGAAAAAGATGCGTTGCTCCGGTTTAAGATTAAAGATTCCGGACTCGGTATCAGTACGGACAGGCAACAATCGATATTCGATCCCTATATTCAGGAATCCAATACTACAACCCGCCAGTTTGGAGGGACAGGCCTGGGGCTTGCGATTGTAAAACGGTTACTTGAACTTCATCATTCACAAATAAACCTTGTTAGCGAAACAGAAAAAGGTTCAGAATTTACATTTGATATTCTTTACACCTATGCGACCAGATTAGAACAGCCGGCAAATCTGTTGCCCGATTTTTTACAAGAAAATTTAAGTCTGCATAAAGTTCTGCTTGCAGAAGATAATGCGATGAATGTCTTATGGATGAAAAAATTGTTCAGCACCTGGAATATTCCGATATACATTGCAGAAAATGGGTTGGAAGCAATTAACCTGCATCTTGTAAATGATTTCACCTTTATACTAATGGACATACAGATGCCAGTGATGGACGGATTTACAGCTGCCGCAAAAATCAGAGAACTCAAAAACCACCGCAAGGCAGAAGTCCCTATAATTGCACTTACAGGATCTGTAGACGCAGAACTTACACGGCTGGTGAAGGAGAACCGAATGAATGGCATCCTGGGTAAGCCCTTTCAAAAAGACGACCTCTATGCAGAACTAGTTAAATATAAGCCAGTCCTGGAAGTACAATCTCCATTTTAAAACCATCATAACGAATCAAAAAGAGGAAATATTTGGGATATAGAATAAAGTCTACTAATTTAGTAGTCTTATCTATCTATCCCCATTTAATTCATTTTTATGATGCAATTCAATTTTCTTGTATTTACGATCCCCGCTTTTCTTATCTTTTTCTGGCTGGAGTTTCTGCTTGCGAAGAAAATTCGTAAACCCCACCTGTTCAAATATGAAAGTTCCATTGCCAATATCAGTGTAGGTATTGCAGAACGTTTGCTCAATCTATTTCTAACAGCCAGCTTCTACGGTGTGTTTTCGTGGATATACACTAATTATGCGCTATTCAAAATTCCAGATACCTGGTGGATGTGGGCAATCCTGATCTTAGTAACAGATTTGGTCTGGTATTGGTATCATCGGTTAAGTCATGAAATAAATCTATTTTGGGCAGTTCATATTGTGCATCACCAGTTGAAGAATTTAACCTGACTGTCGCCGCCAGGATTACCGTTTTTCAATCTCTGGTCAGAAATGTATTCTGGTGCGTCATTCCTTTCCTCGGGTTTCATCCGGACATGGTGGTCACTATCCTGATTGTACACGGTGCCTACTCGTTTTTTACCCATACCCGGGTAATTGGCAAACTCGGCTGGCTGGAGCATATTCTCATTACGCCTTCCCTGCATGGGATCCATCATGCCAGCGATGAAAAATATCTCGACAAGAACTATGGAGACGTGTTTACCTTTTGGGATAAACTGTTTGGGACGTATATGCAAGAAGAAGAACCCCCTAAATACGGATTAACACACCCGGTAAAGAGTTACAGCCTTCTATGGCAGCATTTCCATTATTTCCTGGAAATCATAGCGGCCTGTAAACGGACCGGCGGCTTTAAAGAAAAGTTAAAGATTATTTTTGGCAGCCCTGCATTACTTGATCAGGATATACGGCCGGAGCTGGAGAGAAAATATCTGCAACATAAAAACCACACCGAGTATCGTTTCCGGTTTAGCAACTATCTCAACTATCAGATCGCAGGCTGCATTATATTTCTGGCAATCATCACTGCATTTTACAAGCAACTGTCTCTTCCAGATCATCTTTTCATTGCCAGTGTCCTATTAATTACACTTGTAAACTGCGGGGCATTAATGGAGCAGAGAAGATGGATATACGATTTAGAATGTGTACGTCTGATATTAGTTTTCACCTACCTCTGCTATAGAACAGATTATTCTGAATATCTGATCGTACCGGCAATTTTAATATTCCTGATAGGTGAACTATTCAGCATGAGAGAGTATTACAACAAACATGTGCTGCACTACATCAAAAATTAGTCTGAATTTTAAAAGCCAGAGCGCCGGATTCAGGGATCCCCCTAGATGCCCCATCCTCCGGATATTTTCGTCGCGCTGGTACCGTAACACTAAGTTATCTAATATTTATTCTAATTCCTTCTAAAATTTTGTATTTTTTGATATTAAAAATAGTAGTTATATTAAATTTTATTATAAGTCTATTACTTTAGTTAATTTTTAATATAAGTAAACTGTATTTATTAGTATATTGATGAAAATTTTGACGCCGCCATATGCAATCAAATCCGAAGGGAAAAATCATGCTTATGAATGAAGAACAACTTCAGGAGATGAGCAAAACGGAAAGAAAAAAGTATTTATACAAACTCAAACTGATTCGTAATATTTTCGACTTCGGACCACAGTCTAATGCAGAACTCTTTACTTTGTTAGGCATTAGCTCTCCCACCTCCCTGGCCTTGCTGTCGGAATTGCAGGAGGAGAATATTCTGGAAAAGAAAGGTAAAGGAGCCTCTATAGGCGGAAGAAAACCAGAACTTTTTGGCTTAAAAGACGACACCTATTATATTCTTTCCATTGATGTAGAAAGATTTAAAGTACGAATGGCCGTGCTGGACAATAACTGTAATTACATCACCGGGCCTGTAAAACATGATATTACAATAACTCCGGATCTTAAATCACTGGATAGTCTATTTGAAGCAATCGAGTTATTAATTAAATCGGCAATATTTGATCACCGTAAATTAATCGGCATTGGAATGAGCATGCCTGGTCTTGTAGATTCAAGGGCAGGCAAGAATTACACCTATCTTATTCCCGGACCAGAAGATAACTTGCAGGAACTAATGCAGCGTAAACTCGGTTATCCTGTATTTATACAAAATGACGTAAAAAGTGCTACAATAGCAGAATGCCGGTATGGCCTGGCATATGGAAAGAGTGATGCATTACTCGTACTAATGGACTGGGGTATTGGTCTGGGTATTATTATGGATGGCAAATTGCGGTCCGGATCCAAAGGTTTCTCCGGAGAAATCGGTCATATTCCTTTCGTTGAAGATGGTAAGCTTTGTTACTGCGGTAAACGCGGCTGCCTGGAAACAGTTGCTTCGGGCATAGCACTGGCAAGAATGGCAAAAGAAGGAATTCAATCCGGCAAGTCGTCCATTCTGAATCAATTATCTGACCAGGAAATCGAGACCATAGAACCAAGAATCATTATTGACGCGGCAAATAAAGGCGATCAATATGCCATCAATATCTTGTCGGAGGTCGGCGTTAGTCTTGGCAGGGGAATAGCCACTTTAATTCAACTGTTTAATCCGGAAGTAATTATTCTGGGTGGTAAAATAGCTGCTGCAAAACAATATATAACCATTCCCATACTCCATTCAGTTAATACTTACAGTATGACGGCCATTAGAGAAAACACCAAAGTAATCTTATCCGAGCTGGGCAACGATGCCGGAATTTTAGGAACAGTCAGTATGGTTATTGATAAGGTATTGGAAATGCAGATTGAGATGGCAGGCAAATCCTGACTTTCAAATACGTCTTAAATAAATAAACCTGTACCGGAATTACCAGTACAGGTTTATTTGTTTATTTAATTTAGAGGCTATGATATTATATCCCAGCGTCTCTTTTAACTTTATTCGCTGTACCTGCACCCGGTAGATAAATCTGAAGTCCGAAAGAAAGGTTCAGATTATTTTGAGTTGTGGAGTTACCAAAGCCGACCAGACCATTGTATTTCAGCATAGTTTCCAATCCGATATTTGGCGTAATGAAGTATGCAAAACCTGGACCCACACCAAGGTTAAGGCCATTCGTCTTACCACCACCTTTACTTACGTTAACTCCACCAAAACCTACAGTTCCCTCTGCGAAGAAACGTCCGTGACGAAGTACCTCTACGTCTTTACCCGTATAATAACGACCTAAAGCACCCACTCCGTAATTAGTAGTGGTTGCACTGTTTTTCTGAGTTTTCAATCCGAGATTCACGTATCCACCGACAGCTACGTTATCCTGAATAAACCAAGCTGCTTTTGGTGTGATATCAACACTGAAAATACTCGGGTTATCTAAACCAAGATTAAGGTTGGCAAAATTACCGCCGACGAATACATTCCCTTTCTGAATTTGGGCATGTGCTGAAAAAGTTGCAATCAAAAGTGCAACTAGAGTAAGAGTTGAAAATTTTTTCATAGTGTTAGGATTATACTTTAAACCAACCATTGGCTAAAAGATGCTTTTAACACTACGCCTGAATACACCAAATTGTTTGCCTATTGATTAATTTTTAATAATTGACAGACTATTTCAGCTTTAAAAACGTTCTTTCGCCCTAAATAAGGGCCTGCAGAATCTCATCCGGAGGTAAATTCCAGAGAACACTTTCCAGTTTCATTAAACATTTATACCTTTATCCAGAAGAAATTATAAGATTTCTTAAACCTCGGGGTGCCTTACTATCAGGCTGAGATCAAACCCGCAGAACCTCGACCGGATAATGCCGGTTAGGAAAGGTAAGCCATTGGTTCTCCAACTTACCTTAATATGATTGGAATAAAACTAATGCATTGAAACATGAATTTACACGAATGGCTGTCGCTGTTTTTCGAACAGCTTATGAAAACCAGTTTACTGGAATATCTTGCGGTAGGATTTGGCATCTCAGAGGTTCTGCTGGCCAAACGCAACAACATTTGGCTATACCCTACAGGTATTATCTCCATACTGTTGTCTATGACACTTCTATTTGAGGCGAAACTGTATGCCGAAACCCTTTTAAATACTTATTACCTTGTCATGAGTGTATATGGATGGATCCTTTGGAGAAGTCGTAAACAACAACAGCAGCTTCAGGCAGACTGGAGCAACAGAGCCGAATTGACCACTGCGATACTCATTTCAGCCGGAGGTTTTATTATCCTGTACCTGGTATTGAATCATTTTACAGATTCAGATGTTCCGGTATGGGACGCTTTTGTTGCCTCTACTGCATGGGCGGGAATGTGGTTACTCGCTAAAAGGCGCATAGAAAACTGGATCTTTCTAAATATCTCCAACCTCTTCGCTATCCCGCTGCTTATCCATAAAAAACTACCAATGTTCGCTGTGCTCACCACCGTACTATTCATAGTGGCCATTTTCGGTTTTATAGAGTGGAAAGGCATTATCAAAAAGAAGAATTCATCCCCAAAACCAGCACATGTTTAACTTGCTTAGTACAGAAGAAAAAGACTGTATACACCAATACGCTGCCCTATCAGAAGAACAAGGTAAACTTCATCCGGCCATACTGGAACTCGCTTACACCAAACAATGGTTTAAACTATTTCTACCGGCATCATACGGCGGGCCCCAGTTATTGTTACCGGAAATACTCAGAATGGAAGAGGCATTGGCGGCAGAAGACGGCAGTTTAGCCTGGACAGTAACTTTATGCAGCGGAGCGGGCTGGTTTGCAGGTTTCTTAGATCCTGAACTGGCGGCAGAAATATTTTCTGACCCTCAAGTCTGCTTTGCAGGAAGCGGGGCTGTAGGTGGGACGGCAGTTGAATCTGAAACTGGCTATACAATTAATGGCTATTGGAAATATGCCAGTGGAGCTTTACACGCCACGGTATTTACGGCCAACTGTCAGCTACTCGACCACAACCATAATCCACTTAAAGATGACGCCGGAAACCAGGTAATCCGCTCTTTTATACTTAAAAAAGAAGAAGTTGAACTCGTACCCGGCTGGTCATACTTCGGGCTCGTAGCGACCGGAAGCCATGCATTTGAAGTAAAAGATCTTCAGGTTCCTGCTAACAGAACATTCCAGATCAACGAAAACATTAAACTAAACAGCCCTGGGTTCGACTACCCTTTCTTACAGATGGCCGAAACTACCCTTGCGGTGAACAGCGCCGGAATGTCTGCACATTTTTTAACACTGGCTGCCGACAGTTTCCGCTCCAGATCAGGACTAAAAAGATATACACAGGACCAGGTTAAATTCTTTGAAACAGAGCTCAGTAGCTGCAGCGAGGCATTAAAGGAAGCCAGAACAAATTTTTATACAACATTTGATGCCAGCTGGTTACAGTTAACAGAAGAGAATAAAATTGACAAGGAACTACTGGATGCAGTGAGTCTGAGCAGCCGTAAACTTGCCCATATTTCCAGGCAAATAACTGATACCTTATATCCATATTGCGGATTAGAAGCGGCGCGGAAGGAAACGGAAATAAACCGCGTCTGGAGGGACATACACACCGCTAGTCAGCATTCATTGTTAACTTTTTTGTAGTAGTATACAGATAAATTGATGAACCGCGTTTAAAATAGAGTAAACGCGGTTCATTCAGAATTTAAACCAGGTTTTTTTTAACAAAATTGTAGCTATCCGTGATACTTACGAAAGGATCAATTTTAATCATATCCTGTTCAACAAAAATATGCTTTAAGCCAGCTTGCTGCTGATGCGTAAAGATCTCTTTGAAATTAATACTTCCGGTTCCTACTTCTGTATAACTAATTCCCTTTAAAACTTCCATAGATGAGGTAGTATCTAGTTTACCTCCGGTGATTTTGGCCGTATTGGCTTTATCCACATCTTTTACATGCCACATTGCAAATCTTTCAGGATACTTTTTAAAATAAGCATCAGGAGATACACCGGACTTTTCTATCCAGAACAAATCCATTTCAAAAGTAACCAGCGCAGGGTCAGTTTCCTTCAGAAGGATATCGTAACCCTTTTCACCATTTTCAAGTGTGCGAAATTCCCAGAAGTGGTTATGATAACCCATTTTTATCTTTGACTTTGCAGAAAGTTCGCCAGCCTTGTTCAACTGGGCAGCCATAAATTTAAAATCGGTACTCGTCATTTTATCCAGACTGGCTCCCATGGGTGGTACAGGAACAACAAAATACTGCTGCCCCAAAGCGGAAGCAATTTCCAGCTGTGCCTTAAGTGCGGTGTCATCACCTTTCCCCGGGCTTAGAAAATCATTGAGCTGGTAATGCCCACTATATGTCTTGAGGCCTGAACTCTTTAGCAGTGCAGAAAATTCAGCCGCACTCTGCCCCCACAGGTCAACCGGAGCACCGGCACGATAATTATAAAAAGTCTCCACATGGTTGTATCCTATTTCAGCAACCTTACCTATCGTACCTTTCAGGTCTTTACCAAGCTGCTCCCTTAAAGTGTATAACTGTAACCCAATTTCCTGCACCTTACGCGCAGGACTAAATAATTCCATTGCCTCGCTGAATAAAGGCGTGGCCAGTACTGTAGCAGTACCAAGCAAACCAGCTTTCTTTAAAAACGATCTTCTATTATCCATTATATTAGCTATTTATTTTTTTTTAGAATGTCCTTATAGCTAAACAATTTACAGCAACTAAACCACATTAGCAATAGAGAAATTTAGCCAATTAGCAGATATTTTCGGACCCTTACTTCAGATATTTTTTATTGAAATTAATCTCCATTAGTTCGTATCGTTTGAGCTGTGTTTTTAAACGGAGCTGAAAATCTGTGTAATTACGCTGTTCTTTTGGACTCCAGAGCACTTCACTTAAAGCATCCAGTCTGGGAAACAACTGGTATTCGGCTTTAGCAGGATTACTGATATATTCAGACCACAAATTTCCCTGACCACCAATAATGTAAGCGGCGTCTGCCGGATTTAATCCCACAGGAATTGGGTCGTAATTATAAACAGTTTCTAATGTGGTCAATTTCGCGGCTGTCAAAGAATCTTCCTTCAGAAACTGCGCATGATTAAAATAAGTCTTCATTTCCGGTGTCATAATGACCTGATGTTTTTTCTTCGCTGCAGCTATTCCCCCCGCTTCTCCTCTCCAGCTCATTACAATAGCATCAGGAGCAAGTCCGCCGTCCAGAATTTCGTCCCATCCAATCATTTTTTTACCCTTTGAAGCCAGATACTTTGAAATCCTATTTACAAAGTAACTCTGTAATCCATTCATATCTTTAAGCCCGTTTTGCTGCACAATACGGTTAGACAGCGCAGATTGCTTCCACCAGATTTTAGCACATTCGTCTCCTCCTATATGGATATAGGGCCCTGGAAATAATTCGATGACCTCACCCAGCACGTTTTCCAGAAATTTAAACGTCTGATCAGTAGGCTGCAGCACATTATTAAATTTATTAAAAATTCCCCAGGTCTGTGCTACCCGCGTCTTAGTCCCGGGATTGGTACCGAATTCCGGATAAGCAGCCAGGATAGACATTGCATGTCCCGGCATCTCAATTTCCGGAACAACAGTTATATAACGATCTTCCGCATACCGGATAACCTCTTTGATCTCATCCTTTGTATAAAAGCCACCGTAACGGATCCCATCATTCCCTGTACCTGGATATAATCCTATGATTGTACCGTCACGCCATGCGCCAACCTCTGTTAACTTGGGATATTGGTCGATAGCTATTCTCCAGCCGTGATCATCGGTCAGGTGCCAATGAAAATAGTTTAGCTTATGCAGAGCGAGATAGTCAATATATTGTTTCACAAAAGTAATATCGAAGAAATGCCGGCTTACATCGAGGTGCATTCCCCGATACTTGAAACGCGGATAATCTATTATTTCCACAGCTGGAATTGATATTTCGGCCGAATCTACAGGAGGAAATAGTTGTATTAACGTTTGTACGCCGTAAAAAACAGCCTTCGCAGAATTACCCCTGATATGAATTACCTTCGGCTGCACCTGAAGCTGGTACTGATCTTCAAAGGCACCCGGTATGTTACCTACTTCTAATATAATGCGGGAAACATCATCATTTTGTTCTGCGGCTGCTGGCTTCAAATTCAGCTGATGGTATCTTTTCAGGTAAGCAGATAGAAATGCCGAACTTCTAACCAGAGAATCGGCTGCAAACAGCTCCGTGCCATCCTGAAGCTGGAATCCCGGCATATTTCCCTGAACCTGTATGGATACCGGCTGAGGAATAATGGCCGGTTGTTGAGCCAGTATGCAACAGCTGTAAATAGTCAAAAGAAAACTCAAAAAATACCTTTTCATATTCAAAAATAAACGTTCGCAACAAAGTAAAGATAAAAACAAGCATAAAAACACCTTTAAAAAAGCAGTTATCAGCCTGTTAAGATTAAAAGAAGGCGACGATCTTTAGCTTGCTAAAATCAAAGAGAACCAGACATGAAAAAAAACATTCAACTCAAACAGTCCACCGGTCAGACCAAAAAGTTAAAGAATTTCATTTGTGACCTACTTTTAAAGCTGATTGCATCTCCGGATGGCACAATCGCACCAACCCTCCTTAAAATCCTAATCTTATACCGGTATACAATCGCGGCAGGCGAAAAAAAGGATACGCTCATTACCCTCCCTATCGCACTCATTCCCGTTACCAGCTTTGATGAACAGGATATTGATGGAACGGGGATTGCCTGCAACTCCTTAAATGACAACATCTTGAACTGGTTTTCTATAAACAATCCGGTGTGTAACAATGGACAGATCGTATTTTCGGCCACTCTTTATTCCAACCCTACCAATAATGAATCCCCCCAGCCTTTGTTTGTGCTGGACGATGTAAAAATATATGTAGCAGAGATCGAAGATCTTTTCCCCGGTAAAAAAATGGGTAAAAACCCTGCCCGGACGATTCAAAGAAAACAAAGAAAATCTATTAATAGCAGTAAAACAAATTTGCAAAACAGCTAACTTGTATTGATTTTCAAATTAAATATAATAACTCTAATGTCTCTCAAAATTATTTACTCCGCCCTGATCGCAGGCCTTTGCTTTTTCTGTTCCTGTTCCGATAAACCTTCTAACAACACGGATCCCGATGATAACAGCACAGATAATACACTGACAGTTGCCCAGGCAAAGAAATACGTAAAAAACTACGAGCCACGAGCAATCGATATAGATTCGATTTATCCGGCCGGAGTAAACAGAAAACCTGTAAATAAGAAGATACAGGACACCAGGGCTGTCTGGTTTGGCATTGAAAGGCTAAAAGCGCTGGTTAAGAAGATTGAAGCAGAAGGTGGTGACGGAATCCGTTTTTATTATGCAGCCTATGACAGTGTGTATAATGAAAAGTCAGATGCGCATGTACCAATAAAACCGTATTGGAACCACAATACATTGATCATGGTTTCTACCAGGGACAGCGCAAGTATACACAAGGATTATTATACAGATTTTAAGTTGAATGGTGAATTTAAAGGATTTATCATCACAGCGAAACCAGAAAACAAAGGTGAAATGTGCCCACCGCCAGTCGATTGTAATGGTACAGGAGCAACACTTATATCCCGATAAAATGTCAGCATTAATAAATTATTTCACCGTCAACACCGTGGTTGAGCTGATTTGCCTGATTATAGGCACCTGCTTTATTTTCAATGAAAAACAACCAGCATGGTGGATTTTTTACGGCTATATTTTTCTTACCTGTATTGTAGAATTCACAGGAATCCATCTCCGCCTGCAAAAGCTACCTAATATGACTGTCTACAATATCTTTCTGATACCGGAAGGAATAGTCATCAGTTATTTCTTTTACAGCCTGTACCAGAAATATACAAATAAAATAAAATGGCTGATTGCATGGATCGGCATTTTTCTGATTTTCTGGATCGCGGAAACATTAAGCGATAGTTTTCAGGGGTTTGCCTTTAATACTTCCTCTTTTATATCCATTTCATTTGTGCTGGCAAGCTTGTATTATTACTACCTCATTCTGAAAGATCCTAATTTCGAGAAATTAGGATCTTATGCCCCATTCTGGTGGGTTAATGGTGTGCTGTTCTATTATTTTGGGACAACAGCAATTAATATTTTCTTCGATTACCTTTTACAGGATAACATTTATACCTTCCCGCATTCTATAAGATACAACGTGATTAAAATTGTCAATGTATTTTTATACTCATGCTGGTCATACGCTTTTATATGCAGATATCATCAAAGGAAATCGTCTACCTAATCAGTATAATCACTGTAATTTTTCTGATCGCTCCAATTTTTATTATTATTTATGTCAGTCTATATAACCGGCGTAAGAAAAATCATATTGAAGAAACGATAGCATTGAAGAAGACCTTTGACAATGAACTTTTAAAGGCTCAAATAGAAGTTAAAGAGCAGACCTTACAGACTTTAGCTGTCGACCTGCATGACAATATCGGGCAATTACTGGGTTTGACCATAGCGACATTAAGCTCCATTAACCTCAATGACCAGGAAAAGGCTGCAACAAAGATCAACTCAGCCGAACAGCTCGCAAAAAGATCAGTTAAGGAAATAAGAGCTTTATCACGCCTGCTGCATGGAGAAGAATTACTCAGCCGCGGTCTCATAGCTGCAATCACTTTTGAACTGGAATGGGTTCAAAAATCAGAACTGTTTAAAATCACGTTCGACACAGAAAGCCCTGAAATTAACCTGCCACCAGATAAACTGATCATCGTATTCAGGCTATTTCAGGAAACATTAAATAACATCCTCAAACACGCGCAGGCAACATCCATTTTTGTTACCGTTAAATCCGAAATGAGCACCTTAACTTTGGTTATTAAAGATAATGGAATTGGCTTTAACATTGCTGAAATTGCTTCCGCACACAAAGGTATCGGTCTGAGTAACATGACCAGAAGAGCAAATATGATTGGGGGAAGTGCTTTTATAGACTCTAGCCCAGCATTAGGCACCACCATAACATTCACTATTCCCTGTTAGATAATTACGTAATGTCAGAAGATCAGATTATATCCATAGCTATTGTTGACGATCATAACTTGTTCCGCCAGGGAATGATCAGCCTGCTCTCAGACTTCAGGGAAGTCCATATTATTTTTGATGCCCCAAATGGAGCAGTAATGAAACAGAAAATGATTGAAGGCCTGATCCCTGAAGTTGTTCTCCTGGATATTAGTATGCCGATTGTCGATGGCTATCAGGCTGCAGCCTGGATCAAAGAAAACTATCCGCAGACCCGAATTCTGGCGCTTAGCATGTTTGAAGAAGATAAACCAATAATTAAGATGCTCAAAAGCGGCGCCGGAGGGTACCTGCTTAAGGAATCTAAAACCACGGAACTCGTTGATGCAATAAAAACTATCAAACAGCAGGGATATTACCTCAATGATCTGGTTTCCGGGAAACTACTTAAAAATATTCAGGACAATACTGCGGGACAGTCGTTAACCAGCGAGCTGAATCCGAACGAGATCAGGTTCTTACAACTCTGCTGTTCTGAATATACCTATAAAGAAATAGCAGAACATATGAATCTGAGCCCGCATACAATTGATAACTACCGACAGGAGATATTTCAGAAATTCGATATTAAATCTCGTACAGGTCTGGTTCTTTTTGCACTCAAACACGACCTGGTAGAATTATAAACCCACAAAAAAACGGCTGCAGATATCTGCAGCCGTTTGTACCAAATTTGTCTGTGACAAAACTATTTAATAACCTGGATTTTGAGTTAAAGCCGGATTATTTCTTCTTTCAGCGTCAGGCACCGGGTAGAGATAATAATTAGGATCTGGCTTTTTCATAATTTCAGTCAGTGCGAGTCCGGTTCTGCAGTAATCAAACCAGGTTTCCCCTTCGAACATCAACTCACGTCTTTTCTCCAGTTGTACGGCTTTCACAAAAGCATCCAGTGTGGTCGATCCGACAGCAGGAGTTTCAAGACCAGCCCGGTCTCTCACAGTCTTATAGGAATTATAAGCATCGGCACTAACGTTTCCATCAACCCTTGCCTGTGCCTCTGCATGGATCAGATAAACTTCTGCCAGCCGTATTACTGGGAAGTTCTGCGTAGCGGGGCTAAAAATCCTGTATTTACCAATATAATATCTTGGATCGGCTTCTGTATTCTTGTACACAGTAAAATCTCTTCTCTTATCTCCGCTATCATACAGATCTACAATAGACTTGCCGGCAGCGTAAAATAATACAGACGCATTTGGGTTACTCACTGCAGCCAGATTATTGGTTGCCTGCTCGTCAAACTGTAATTCAAAGATTGACTCCGAAGTATTTTCTGTTTTCCAAATCGTTTCATAATCTGCGGGCAGAGAGAATCCCCCGCTTGTAATTACCTCTTTAGCTAATCTGGCAGCTTCAGAATAATCTTTAGTTACACTACCATGGTATAAGAAAACTTTGGCTAGTAGTGCTTTCGCCGCAAATCCTGTAGCCCTGCCTTTACTTTCGGCATTGTTACTATAAGCGTTTGGAAGTTCAGATGCTTCTTTCAGGTCTGTAATCACCTGGTTATAAACATCTGCTTTTGGACTTCTTGGTACTTTCAGTTCGTCAGTTTCACCCGTCGGTGCTGTGATTAAAGGAACGTCTCCGAACGTACGTGCCAGCTGAAAATAATTCAGTGCACGAACAAATTTAGCTTCACGGATAAACTGATTTTTCCGCTCTGTACCGATAGCTGCAGCAGGCATTTCCTCTACCCGCAGGATAATGTTATTTGCAGCGTTGATAGCAGCGTAGGCAGCAGACCACGTTGTCTGTATCCAAGGATTATCAATTCTGATTGTATTACCAGTAAATTCAATGTATTCCGGGAAACTGGCCACATGATTCACATGGCCTGCAGAAAACTCCGGTACAATTACCGAGGTCTGACCATAAGAACTGGAACTCAGTAAGGTCCGGTACATGCCCATTACCGCAGATTGTGCGCCCTGTTCATTGGTGAATAAGTTATCCGGTGTAACCTGCGCTATCGGCTCATTCTCCAGGAATTTTTTGCAGGATGAAAGACTCATGAAAGCGACAGCGATTAATATATATTTAGAAATTGTCTTCATTTTTTTTAGAATTAGGCTTAAAAGTTTAGATTAACACCAGCAGTAAAGATCCTTGGCTGCGGATAACTTCCATAATCGTACCCGTAGGTCAATCCCTGGTTAGCACCGCCATGACTAGAACTTACTTCAGGATCATATCCTTTGTATTTAGTAAATACAAAAGCATTTTGAACAGTAGCATATACACGCAGCCCTTTAACTTTAAGGCGTTCCATAGCTTTTTCACTAAATGTATATCCCAAAGTGATATTTCTAATTCTGAAAAACGATCCATCTTCTACGAAACGACTGGAAATAGCACTGTTATCCAAGTTATTAGGACTTGGACGAGGAATATCAGTTACATCACCAGGGTTTCTCCAGCGTCTGTTCCAGTCCGTAAAACCATTACTGCTTCTGTTACTTCCATCCAGTCCGGATGCCAGGTTATAGTTAAATACATCATTACCGTAAGAGAACTGGCCCATGATATTCAGATCGAAATTCTTGTATTGAAATGTATTGGTAATACCACCATAGAAATCCGGATTAGGATCCCCGATGATTACACGGTCTGCCGGATCTGTAGGCGAACCCAGTGTACCATCCTGTTTCACATAATCGATCATACCGGTCTGCGTATTTACACCGGCCATCTGCCATCCGAAGAAAGTACCTAAAGCGAGTCCTTCCCTGGCAATATTCAGGTTACCAACCCCACCGTACAACTCACCTCCAGGCAATGAAACAACTTTATTTTTGTTAAATGCCATATTGAAAGATGTAGACCATTTAAAATCACCGGTAAGATTTTTGGTTGAAATCTCAAATTCAAATCCTTTATTCTGAATTTCGCCTACGTTCGTAAATCTATTCTGAAATCCTGAACTCGTCGGAATTGCGATACCAACTAACAAGTCGGAAGTATTCTTGATATAATAATCGGCCAGGATTGAAATTCTGTTGTTAAACAATCCAACATCCACACCAATATCGGTCTGCTTGGTTGTTTCCCATTTCAGGTCTTTATCTCCCAGAACATTAGGTATGTAACCAGTATTTCCCATATAATTATTGCTACCCGTATATAAGGAGTAACTGGCATAATTTGGAATGTTCTGGTTACCGGTGATACCCCAACTAGCTCTTAATTTCAGATTGCTGATCACGGTGTTTGTCTTCAGAAAATCTTCTTCTGAAAGTCGCCATGCACCTGCAAAAGATGGGAAATAACCATAACGGCTATTTGACCCGAAGCGAGATGAACCATCAGCCCTGAAGTTTGCAGTAAATAAATACTTGCCTTTATAATCATAATTTAACCTTGAGAATGCAGAAGCAATACTCCATTCTTCAGGATAAGAATTTGCACCAGTTATTGTTCCACCTGCCGAAATATATTCAATATCATTTGAAGGGAAATTAGAACGGCGGGCATCTACAAATTGAATTTTAGACTGTTGCACAGAGGCTCCAGCTAATACATCGATATGATGATCACCGAAGTCTTTATTATATGTTAAAGTAGTCTCGTTGATCCATAATTGATCTCTGGTATTTCTTTGGGCTCCAATTCCACCCTGAGCCGCAAAAGAACGGATTCCATTAGGCGGCATAAAAAAAGTTTCGTCGATATAACTCATATCTGCACCGAAATTTGTTTTTAAAGTCAGTTCAGGTATAATTTTATATTCAGCAGAAACACTGGTCAGCACGCGGAAAGTCTCCGATTTATTGACAGGTAATTCCAACATCGCAAGCGGATTCTCGCGGCTGGTATTAACCTGATCATAGGCATAACTGCCGTCAGCATTAAATACCGGAAGATTTGGTGGTGCAAGAATACCATTTTTGGTTGAGCCTTCTTTAGAGTTCTCTTCCTGTACCCGGTTATTTAAGGCGCGTGTCAGGTTAACACGTGCAGAGAATTTTAGTTTTTCACTATGCTGATGGTCGAGGTTTAACCTTGCACTCAGGCGACTGAAGTCAGAGCCCTTAATTATACCGCCTTGGCTCATATAGCCAATTGACGTATAATACTGCGTTTTTTCGGAACCACCACTTGCGGAAAGTTCATAATTACGTGTAGGAGCTGTTCTGAAAATCTGATCCTGCCAGTCTGTATTTGTACCCGGATTGGCTAGTATACCATCAGGTACCGGACTTGGATTACCATTTGCATCCGGAAGATATTTATAATAATCTCTCATGTAATCCTGATATTCACCAGTATTCATGAATTTGTACTTTCTTTCATTCGGCACCTGGGAAAAACCTTCGTAAGCATTAAAGCTAAAGTTACTCTGGCCTGGCTCACCTTTCTTTGTCGTGATTAACACCACTCCATTTGCAGCTCTCGCTCCATAGATAGATGAAGAAGCGGCATCTTTCAATACCTCAACAGATGCAACATCAGAAGGGTTAATAGAAGACAGGATATTAATTCCCTGTGTACCGCCACCAAAGTTGAAATCACTTCCCCCCGTAAAATTCGTAGTGCTGTTCACAGGAATTCCATCAACAACATATAAGGGATCGGAACTGGCATTAATAGAGGTTGTACCCCTTACGCGGATACTTAAGCCCCCGCCCGGAGAACCGGATTTCTGGGTAACCTGTACGCCACCCGCCTTTCCCTGAATAGCCTGGCTAATCGTGGGCAAAACTTCATTTTTAATTTCGTCGGCACGGATACTGGATACTGCACTGGTTAATTTAGCCCGGTCAACTGTTCCATAACCCGTTGCAACTATCTCAACTTCTTTTAGCGCTTCGGACTTAGTAGCCATTATCACGTCTACCTTCTTCCGGTCCTTTAAAAGTTCTTCCTTTGTGTTAAAGCCCATAAAAGAAAAAGTGAGTATCGAATTTGCAGGAGCTGCAATCTGATACTCACCTTTTGCGTTGGTTAGCGTCTTAATCTGGGTGTTTTTTACTGCTACTATGACTCCAGCAATGGGGCCGGCCGTATCAGTTACCATTCCGGTTACCGTGGGCTGCCCGGGACTCGCTGTCGCTCCAGGCACTGCAGAGGTATCAGTTACTGCCGGCTTCACCGCAGCAGCTGCCGCGGCAGAATCTTTGACTGCGGTATCGGTTTTAAGTACTGTTTTTGGAATAGTGTCTGCAGGAGTTTTCGGAGCAGGAGTTGTATCTTTTGAAATTACAACTTTAGGAACCGTGTCAATCTTGACTTTGGGTACTGTATCCGTCTTAGCTTTAGGTACGGTATCAGTCTTCTGAGGGATCGTGTCTGTTTGCCGGGAAGATGCAAATAATGCATCCGCACTGAGTGCCAGTAAGGGCAAAAATAGGATGTACGGTAGAATTTTTCTTTTCATTTGGATACGCAATTCTTAGGTAAGAGATGTGAATAAAGAATTCAGGGCATCAATTATTGCTCCATTTGTCCAAAATCGAATAAAACGTTAGTTTTAAGTAATTTAAAAGATTAATAGTTAAAAAATATTGTAGACTTTGTCTACAATATGTGCGGTTTTACAACAAACCGCACAGAATGAATTTCTTAAAAAAGTATTTTATTCAGCCCGATCAGCATTTGCCCTTGCTTTTTGCTTACTGCGGTTAACCAGCAGATAACATATATATAGCATAATAAGCCAAACTGGAATTAATTCTACAGACATTTTCATTCCTGTAATCCACATAATAATCAGGATTCCGAATAAAAAGATAAGGCAGATAATGTTCGACAAAGGGTATAAAAATGAAGGAAATTTGGTTTTTATACCGCCTGCATCTTTTGCTCTTCTGAACTTCATGTGCGTAAAACTAATCATGAGCCAGTTAATAACCAGTGTAGATACAACCAGCGACATTAAAATCTCCAGGGCCTTATCAGGAATCATTTTATTGACGATAATACAGATTGCGGCAAACAGACTTGATACCAGGATCGCTTTAATAGGCACAGAATTTTTGTTGAGTTTAGATAAGAATGCCGGTGCATTCCCTTGTTCCGCCAAGCCGTAAAGCATCCTGCTGTTACTGTAAACACAACTGTTATACACAGAAAGTGCAGCAGTAAGCACGATCAGGTTCAAGACATTAGCGATAATACTGGTGAAATAAACCGTCTTACCCATCAGGTCGAACTGAAAACCTTTCAAACTCTCAAACACCATTACAAACGGACTACTGTCAGTGGTAATATTCTTCCATGGTGACAGGGAAAATAGAATGACCAGCGCACCTACATAGAAAATAAGAATCCTGTAAATCACCTGATTGGTTGCTTTAGGGATAGTTGTTTCCGGGTTTTCTGCCTCAGCAGCAGTAATTCCGATTAATTCCAGTCCTCCGAAAGAAAACATGATCATCGCTATAGCGGCAAATAAGCCCTGATATCCCCCTTTACCGTCCGAACTAAACAGCCCTTTAGCGAAAAATCCGCCGTCATTCCATAAATTCTGTACGGTGGCCTGTTCGCCACCAGAACCACTCACCAAAAGATAAATACCAAACAGTATCATCGCGATAATGGCCACCACTTTGACAATAGAAAACCAGAATTCAACCTCTCCGTAAACTTTAACGGAGGTTAGATTTAAAGCATTAATGGCCAGAAAGAAGAATAAACTGGAAGACCAGAGTGGGATTTCAGGCCACCAGAAATGAACATACATTCCAATCGCAGTTAACTCGGACATACTTACCAGAATATAAAGCACCCAGTAGTTCCATCCTGAAGCGAAGCCAGCGAAAGAGCCCCAATATTTATAGGCGAAATGACTAAAGCTTCCGGAAACCGGCTCTTCCACAACCATTTCACCCAGCTGACGCATAATAAAAAATGCAATCACACCTGCCAGTGCGTATCCTAAAATGACTGAAGGTCCTGCGAGTACGGCTGCCGGTCCGATACCTAAAAATAAACCAGTCCCTATCGCACCACCCAGAGCGATCAGTTGTATATGCCTGTTTTGCAATCCGCGTTTGAGCTTTTGCTCTTCAGGCTTAGTATCCGTTTGTTTCAATTTGTGTTTCTTGAGATGTTATCCGGCAAATGTGTAAACTATTTATCACATCAGCTATTTTTTTATAAATAATATACTATTTTCTATCAGCTTTCCAGCCAGGCCGGCAAACCCGGTGATATAATGCGTACCTTTGATGATTAATTAAACGAAATATGGCGAAAGATTTTAGTGATTTAATTCTTAAAGATAAAAATTCCGGCAAAATTAAAGACCTTGAAGAAGCATTGGAAGGTGTGGAAGTCACCTATAACAGGTGGTTAATTGCACGTGAAAATATTCATACGGGTCAAAAACCCGACACGCTTAAAAATTATTACCGCCACTTTTATAATGAAGATGGCATACAGTTCTACGTTAAAGAATCTTTGCCTAATGACATCAGAAATGCATGTATATCAGCATTCAGAGGGATATTCGTTAATAAGTAATCTAAACAGACTTTCAGCAGCAGCACCTAAAAAAAGCTATTGCTGAAAGTCCTGATAATAGGTAAAGCTTAACCTGCATCTCTAATGCAGGATTATATTACTTTCAATCTGCTCTAGTGATTTGCCTTTAGTCTCCGGCATTATTCTCCACACAAAAATCAACTGCAATACCATCATAAAACCGAAGAAGAAAAAGGTTACGGCCCCGCCAAACGTCTCCGACAGATAGGGGAAATAGAAAGCGATCAGTGCGGCCATAATCCAATGTGTAGAGCTACCCAGCGTCTGTCCTTTTGCACGAACCTGATTCGGAAAGATTTCTGAAATAAATACCCAGATTACTGCACCTTGAGAAAAGGCGAAAAATGCAATAAAAATCATGATGTAAACCGGAATGGCAATGCCACCAAAACTTTCGGTATAAAAAGTGAAACCTACCAAAAATAGTGTCACAATAAGCCCCACAGATCCAATTAGCATTAACACCCTGCGCCCAACTTTATCAATAAAATTAAGGGCCAGCAGTGTAAAGGAGAAATTCACAATACCAATACCGACTGTAGACAGTAAAGAGGAGTGCGCTCCCAGTCCGGCCATCTCAAAAATTCTGGGCGCATAATAGATGATGGCATTGATACCTGAAACCTGATTAAAAAAAGCAAATAGCATGGCCAGTAAAACGGGCCTGTTATATTTTCCAGAAAAGAGTCCTTCCTTATTTTTTGTCTTGTTGCCTGAATCAAGATCAGAGTTCTGAATAGCAATCAGCTCCTGTTCACAATTTTTCGGATTAATAATTCTGAGGATTTCCAGTGCTTTCTGCGTGGCTCCTTTCTTAAGAATTAACCACCGCGGACTTTCCGGAATAAATCCGATCAGGATGAAAAATATTAGAGATGGAACAGCCTGTACACCCAGCATCCACCTCCAGGAGGTTTCCTCCCCTGCCAGACTAATGAGATAATTAGACAGATAAGAAATGAGTATTCCTAACACAACATTAAACTGAAACAGCCCCACCAAACGACCACGTCTGTCTGCGGGTGAAATTTCAGAAATATAAATCGGCGCTGTTACAGACGAAGTACCCACACCTACCCCACCTAGAAATCTAAAGAACAGGAACATATACCAGTTATCGGCCATTGCAGTGCCTAATGAAGAAAGCAAATATACTATTGCTACAAAATACAACGTGTTCTTCCTGCCAAAGCGATCTGAGGGTCTGGACCCCAGCAAGGAGCCGATTACTGTACCGATAAGCGCAATAGAAATTGTCAGACCATGTTCAAAAACAGAGAGATCCCAATATTGCTGGATTGCTTTTTCAGCACCTGAAATCACAGCTGTGTCGAAACCGAACAGAAAGCCGCCCAAAGCTACTACGGCCGACCAGGCCAGAACCGAATTTTTTTTCATGATTAAATTTATAATGGTTAATTAAAGCTATCATAAATTCGGGAAAAATAAACTGTAATTCTATCTGGAAACTTGTTTATTTCAAACTGATTTCAGAGTACGTTGAAAGGGTATTGAGTCGGTGTTGATACGGTGTTGAGTCGGTGAAATGGTATAACAACACCGACTCAATACCGTATGGATACCCTTTTAAATCCGTTTCAAACAAACTCTAAATGTTAATAGATTTTAAATAAAAGGTAGAAATGTGATAGCGTAATTTTGAATTTAATTTATAATTGATTAATTTACAAATCAATAAAAGAATTTTGATTAATCAATAGTTATATGGCCATCTTAAAATCAAACCTACCCGATGGTTTTTCGGGAAAAACTGGAAATGAGGTTGTATATCTGCTAAATGGAAAATGGGTCAAAAGATCAATCGGCGCCAGAAAAAAGACGCAATCTATTCCATTACTAGCCAGTCAGCAGCGAATGAAGCTCATGAATAGCTTTCTCAAAGCTGCGAATACCTTTTTTAAAACCGGATTTGGATTAATAGCGTCGCTGGAGATAAAATCTCCATATTGTGTCGCCTATTCTTTCAATCATAAAGCAGTACAGGGGGTTTACCCCAACCAATTTATTGATTACAGTAAATTGATATGGAGTGAAGGGACGCTCGATAATTCGCCTGCTGTGAACGTAAACATCGCTTTAAATGGTTTGGAATTCACATGGGAAACATCAACGGAGTCATCAAATTCAAGATCCAATGACCACGTGATGCTTATGGCTTACCTTCCCGAAAAAGAACTGGCTATTTTTGAAACATCTGGCAACAAACGTGCTCTGGGAATCGACACCCTCATTTTACCTGCTAGTAAAGAGCAAGTTATTGTGGAAACTTATATCTGTTTTATAGCATCAGACCATAGTTCAATATCTACCAGCATATATACAGGTAGATTTACATGGGGTGTCAATTATTGAAGTTTTACAGCTGTTACATTGATAAAATCCGGGCCGTTTTCTACCGGGTATCCTTCTACTTTTGTTCCATGTACAGTAACACTTTTACCTTCGTAAGTACCCAAATCAACGGCACTGCTCCGTAAAGCATAGGTTTTATCTGCCGATTTCAGCGTGTGTGTTCCATACTGGTAGGTTGTCATTCCAGCGGCTTCGATCGTACCTTTCAATTCGATCTGGCCATTGCCACTGGATTTACGGGGAGTACTGCAGCTACTGAAAGCAATGCCTAATGTCAATAAAACTAATAATTTTCTCATAACCAATAAACGTTAAAACAGTGGTGTATGCTACAAGGTAGAAATATTTTATCTTGTATGAATAGCACAATAAAAAATCCTCTTCATTGATTATAAAGAGTATCCGTGGTGCCCAACTTGATCCTTTCGAATCTATTATTGCATTAAGTAGGTTTATCAATGGATATTTAATTGATTTAAATCCATTCTTTAAAATTAAAATAATGAGTATGAATGACCAATAACTACATTCATTGAATTTGTCGGCTACATATGAAATAACTTAATCTAATAATTATCTTAATTACGTACAAAACTGAATTGATTGACTAAGACAAACTAAAAACTTTTTCTAAATGTTCGGGATACCTTTCTAAGGTGCCTGAGATATCGCCATCTTTGTAAATATCAAAGCAATTGTAATCCGGCACAATTTCCACCCCACAAAAACGATAAGTCGTTGTAATATTTATTAAGGCGTCAGTTGTACTTCTACCCTCATACAAAAACTGATCTCTATTGCCAAAACTTTCCTGTGGCGCATTCCATGTACTACTAACCATAAATTTCTTTCCCATCATTTTTCCACCTGTTCCATATTGTCTGGTCGGATCCTGGCGTGTTCTGCCGTCATTTACAAAGAATGTCGTTTTAATGAATCCGCCGTCAAAAACCTCATCCACGTATTTTTTATATATCCAAGGCGCACTAAACCAATTAATTGGGGTCTGTAAAATGATGATATCTGCTGCCAGATGTTTTTCTACCTCTATATCCACATTATATCCATCCTCAACTTTAGTTTCTAAAACTTCGAAATTCTTTGACAGGAAAAAGTCTTTTGCTTTTTGATGAAATGCCTGATTTAATAGCCCTTCCGACCGATTAGGGTAGGTTAAATGTGTGTTGATCAAGAGCACTTTTTTTGTTGTATTCATTTTTATTTTATTAAGTATTATGATTTTGTGATTAGTTTACCACTTATGCAAAACTTAAACATTCCATTGTTAAAAGATAATCTGCAGCCATGATTTACACTTATTTCAGTATCATAGCTATGCGAATTATTCACTACTTACAGTAGGAACAGCCTTCAGTTAATAGAGCAAAATTATGTATATTCACTTGTATTAATTAAGTTGTAACCTAAAGGTTAGTACTATCATAGAGGTTAGTTGCGTAAAATATATGGAAAGTGAAAACGATAAAAATGAATTCAAAAGTTTAGCTTGTTCTCAAAGTTTAAATGCTATTGAGGATGCTCTGCATGTTCTAGGAGGTAAGTGGAAATTACGTATTTTAGTAGGAATCGTTAGTGGATATAATCGCTTTAATGAATTACATCGAGCCCTGGAGGGTATTTCTGCCAGGGTGTTGTCAAATGAATTGAAGGATTTGGAAACAAATGGTGTTATAGTTCGTAAAGTTGAAGCTGGAGCTAAACCTGTTATCGTTACTTATGAGCCAGCTGAATATGCGAAGACAATTATTCCCATTGTAAATACACTTGCTGATTGGGGGAAAAATCACAGAAATAAACTACAAAATGAATGTCGTTTGTAAATTAATCAAAATGAAACACACGGCACATTTCAGTAGGATATTCCATATATAAGATGTTAAATTGGCAGCTTCTTGACATCGACTTTAATTAATTTTTTCTTTAAAACATATTAGAGTCAATTGATATATAAACTGGCGGGTATGATAAGGGCAAACTATAATGTATGCAAGTATTCTAGACTAAATCGTGGTTGATCCATAGGAATCATTCCATTACAAGATGAAATAAATAAACAGAAATGGCTGTCGAAATTTAGCGTTTTTTCACCTTTATAAGGTCTAGTAATACAGGGTTTATATTTTGAAATTAACAATGGAAAGTACATTTATGTTAATCGCACAGTCGGAATTTGATTTCCCTTCTCAACACCTTAAAAATATACTTGGCAGAAAACCTGAAACACTTTAAGAGTTTTTGAAGGTTGCATACAGGCTTTAAACAATTTATTTAACGCAGCAATAAGCAACAACTAATGCATTATCGCGACATGGTGGTGTTATACCATAAAGCAATTGAATTCTTTAAATTTTTCTTAGTTGGCAATGCGTTGCAGGATAAGTGCTTCTAAACGACTTATTTTTTTGAGCCTTGCTTTTTCTATTACAGTAGTCAGCTTTAAATATGAGAATGAAATTTTAACCTATATTTATCTTGAGTAAACTATCGATTTTGAAAAATAACATTTTAAATCAGCCTATTACAAAATTACCATTTGTAGAGGTGTTTAAGTTGGAGAACTTAGGTGAAGGTACTTTCAATCATTATCAGCGATTTAATTTCCATCAACTAATATGGAGTACAGCTATAGACGGAAACATTACTTTAAGCATTGACTTTACTGATTTCGAACTGTTTTGCAATCAGGCCGTAGTCATTTACCCATACCAGAATATTAAAATTGACGTGACTGATAAAGAAGGATATTTAATTTTAATCCATAATGATGTATTCTTTTGGATAAATCAAAAAATAGGTTCTGATTATCTAAATGGTTTTTTTATAAACCAGCTGGTATCATTTGACAGTAGAAATGCCAGAACAATGAGAAACATTGTTGAATTACTTGTAGCAGAGTACAGTACAGACAATAGAGCTTTAATGATGGAAAGCTATGTATTTTCACTTTTATTTCACGTATCATCTATTTTTGAAGGAAACCCAGGGCCAAGAGATTATGTTGACTATCCTATTTTTGGAAAACTGATGAGCTTGATAGAAACGCATTTCATTAAAGAAAAAGGAACGACCTTTTATATTAAACAGCTAAATATTTCAGCAAAAAAGCTTAATCAGATCTGTGATAGTATCACCAATAAAAATATTAAGTATCTAATACAGGATCGTATTATTATGGAGATCCGAAAGGAATTGCATCTTGGTAAAAAGACTGTGAAGGAAATAGCATACGATCTGGGATTTGCGGAACCCGCTTATCTAACACGTTTTACAAAAAAACATACCGGTCTCACCCCAAAAGAATTCTCAAAGCAGTAAAGTCCTTTTCTTTAGCGCAAAAGTGTATTTTTTCGCCCTCTCTGTTATTCTACTTTTGCAATGTAAAATAACAAAAAATGGAAAATTGCACTTCAAGACTGAATATTCACTGTTGCGTCCCGGCAACTAATCATATTTCATTAGTATGAAAAAGACTTCATTAATTGCCTATCTCAGAACAAAGCGGGTTCTGTTTATAATTTGCGGTATTTGTCTGATTGCAAGTACATTATTCTTTGCGTTTGCCTGGTCAGCAGGCCTGGTTGGCGGAAGAACTACTACCCAAACATTCCTAAAGGATACTCCCAGTACATTTCCGGCAGGCTACCGTCGTGCCCATGGTAAGGGTATCTGTTTCGATGGCACTTTCCGTGCCTCCGGTAAGGGCGTCCCATTTTCTGTTGCGAGAGTATTTGCCCAGCAGAAAGTTCCAGCTGTAGGCCGTTTCTCATTAGGTAGTCCTGATCCTTATGCCCCTGATAATTCCACCCGAACGGTTAGTATGGCCTTAATGCTTACTGCTGACGACGGGGAGCAATGGCGTATGAAACTAAATAATGAACCCTTTTTTGCCACCCGTGATGCAAAAGGTTTTCTGAAACAAATGGATGCATATAAGCCTACTCCGGCTACGGGCACTCCAGATCCAGCACGAGTTAAAGCTTTCTTGAAAGAATATCCAGAAGCAAAGAAATATGTAACATGGGATGCTACTGCACCCTGGACCCGCAGTTTTGCCGGAGCACAATACAACGTTATTAATTCGTTCATTTTGATTGCTGAAAATGGCAAAAAGCAGGCAATACGCTGGTCTATGCGCCCACACGCGTCTTTCACGTCTTGGAGCGTTAGCCAACGTAAACAGGCCAGCCATGACTTCCTATTTGAAGATCTGAAAAAGCGGCTTCAAAAAGGTCCTCTATACTGGGATTTGGTAGTTACTTTAGCCGAATCAGGTGATCCGGTAAATGACCCTTCACAGGTTTGGCCAGAAAGCCGAAGAGAGATAGTGGCCGGGACATTAGAAGTGTCCCATGTTTTTGATCAGGCGAATGGTGGTTGCAGAGATATTAACTTTGATCCTACTCGTGTACCAAAAGGGATTACCCTTTCTGATGACCCGGTATTGCTAGCTCGGGCAGGCATTTATTCTCATTCTCACAACAGTCGTGTACGGGAGATCGGCTATGGTAAGGCTACGGATGCAGTAGGCAAACGTCAAAACGATAATCGTAAAAATAAGTAACCATGGCTAGAAAGAAAAATATACCTTCGGCTCCTCCAACCCACTTCAATACCACTGCCCGGATTTTGCACTGGCTGATGGCAGCAATGATACTGGCCATGATATTTGTCGGCTTGGGTATGATGACCTCCTTAACATGGAGACCGTGGTTACTCGACCTCCATATGCCTATAGGTATTGCTATACTGCTGTTGGTAATTATCCGTTTTATAAACAGATTAAGTTTTTCAGTACCAAAAATGCCTGCTAGCATATCTAACTTTCAGTCAACAGCAGCAGGAACTCTGCACTGGTTACTTTACGCTATGATGCTGGCTTTGCCATTGACAGGATGGGCACAATTATCCGCTGGAGGTTTCCTTGTAAAGCTTTTTCCTGGTATAAATCTTCCTTCAATCCTCCAGCAAAGTCCATTTTTATATGCATTGTTGCATGACGCTCACAGGGTAATGGCCTGGTTACTATTCTTGATGGTAGTGGGGCATCTTTCGGCAGCATTGTTACATGCATGGGCATATCGTGACGGGTTGTTTTCTAGTATCACATGGGGAAAAAAAATGATTAATAGATCTGAAGAACATTTCAAAAAGAGCGATAGTTTAAGGGAAAATTGTAAAAAATAAGTAGTTCAAATAAAGTTTGTATACTACCCTTTTCTGATAACTGGTAGCAATCAATCTATACAAGAATCCTTGACATAATGGAAAATTTTAGTTTTCATTTACTGTGCTACGCTTTTTCTCATCTTCGGCTCCATTGCTTTTCTTGATAGTTTTTATCGTGCCACCAAAGTTGTAACTAAAGTTTAATTTAGCCATTCTGGTTTCAAATTGGTTTCTCCATAACTGCTGTACTGTACCACTATTTTGTTGATAATAATTTCGGTATGATTTAAATACATCCATAAAATTTAGCTGGGCTGAGGCGCGTTTATTTAAAAACTGATGCCGGACACCGGCAGTTAAGTAAGCAAAAGCCTGATTGGTAATGGTTCTATCCACGCTTTTTCCTCGGTAATTGAATAAAAACATTACAGAGAAATTTTTACTTAAAGAGAAGCTATTATAAGAAGTTGCCGACAAGCTGGCAATGCCATCGCTCTCTAGCAAATTACCATTAACTACACCTTTAAAAGATCGTTTCGACAGAATAGCATTTGAACTCGTATACCACCAAGGCAGCACTTGCTTGCCATACATAGCTTGCAGGGTATAATAGTTACTATAATCGGCATTGCCGGGCAATGTGGTTGTGATGCCATCTTGAAGAGGAATGGAAACGCTTGTGAAATCATCAAGACTGTAACTGTAGGTAAGACCAAGGAAAAGTGCATTCTTAAAGCCATACCACAAGTCTGCGTTATATGCAATTACAGGTTTAAGTGTCGGATTCCCTTGTTGTAGATTATTACTGCTGATGATACGAACCAGTGGGTTCAGACTTTCATAGCCAGGCATTTCTATCCTTTTATTGATTCCTAAAGTAAGATTTTGGTTTTTTGTAATTTTATAATCAAAATGCAAAGATGGGAATGGCTGAAAATAACTTCTTGTAAAACGGTTTGTTCCAAACTGCTGCTCACCCTGTCCGTGTGTATACTCACCTCGAACACCTAATAGATAGGAAAATGCTTTTCCCGTGTGACCGTAAGTTAAATATACTGCAGATATACTCTCATCATAATTAAACAGATCAGTTTGGCTACTATTTTGATCCTGATAGAAATTAGAATTATCAGAATTTACATAACTTGTCTTTACGCCCATTTCTAGTTGGTAACCATTTTTTAATGGATGAGAATAATCCATTTTAAATGCATAGATATCAAAAACGCGGTCTTGAGCTATCACGCTAGGAAGATCCAATGCAGGATCAAAAGCAATTGATCTATTATTTTGATCGTTGTAATTTCCATAACGGTAATAATCTAAGTCAATTGTTAATTCCCTTCCCACAGTATCAATCTGATGTTGCAGTCGTAATCCGGAGGAAAAGTTTGTTGCCCGAATATCAACCCTATTAAGAAATTGTGATTGAGTGCTGGCTACCCCTGCCTGAGTAGAATAGATGTCAGCAACGCCATCACGACTAAAATGCTGAAACCCTGGTTTTACCGAAGCTGATAAGGTTGTGCGTTTAGAGAGGTAAAAATCTATTCCTAAATTCGGTGTGTAATTGGCATTAGTTCTGTCACTTTTAACATCAGAAACGTACTGACTAGGCATGTCCCCATTAAAAACAGTGGAAACTATATAACTGTTATAAAAGTATTTGTTATAGTTATAATCCAGGTTTAAAAGTAAATTATAAGCTTTGCCTTTATAGTTAAGATTGATACCTCCATTAGCTTTTCCAAATGTTCCGTTGCCCCCACCAACGTAAATATTTCCATTCAATCCTGCTTTATAATTGCGTTTTCGGATAATGTTAATAATAGCACCATTTCCTGCGGCATCGTATTTGGCTGAAGGTTGAGCTATGAGTTCAACTTTTTGAATTGCTGATGAGGAGGTTCCTTTTAATAAGCCAGCTAATGCTTCAGAAGATAGTGTAGTCGCTTTCCCATCCATATAGATTTGAACCGATTTACCATTCAGGGTGATCCGGTCATCCGGTGTAACGACAACACCTGGCAATTGGTTCATTACCTCCATCATTGGCGCACCTGAACCCAGTCCATTTAGGTTGACGATAAGCTTATCAGCTCTTCTTTCTACAAACGGAAGTTCCGCGGAAATATTTACACCCGCCAATTGAGTAGTGATCGGATTTAGTTGAATTTTGCCCAGTTCCGAGCTTTCCCCACTGACAACATTGAAAACTTTAGAGTAGACTGTTCCATAGCCCATCATTTTTAGCTCAACGAAATATTTTCCTGTCGCGGCTTTAAAAACAAACTGTCCCTTATCATTTGCAAGTAGCGCTTTTACCTTAGTGGAATCCCGACTGCTTTTTAAAGTTACTTGAACAAACGGCAGGGAAACAGAATTTTCGTCCACTACTTCTCCTGTCACTGTGCCAGTGTTATCCTGAGCGCTAACGAACATTGCGCTAAACAGCAAAATGAAACCTGGTAGGAAAAATAAACTTGCAGATTTAAGAGATTTAAAAGGCATAATGTTTGGAATTTTTACAAAACCAAACATATAACTAATAAATTAGTTATACAACTAATAAATTAGATTTCACAACTAATAGATTAGCTATTGATGTTAAACTATTGATTATCAGACTTAAAATTCAAACCAATTTGATAAGCTGAGCGTATTTTCTTCCCATTTTTTAACGCTGGTATCCATTTCGGACTAAGTTTGATTACCCGTAATGCTTCATTATCGCAGGTTTCATTTAAACTACTATCAATTCTTGCATCATCGATCTTTCCTTCAATATCTACAATGAAACTTACTACTACTCTACCATTTGTTTTAGAATCGTTTCTTGTATTTTTTAGCAAATATTCGCTAAAAGCGGAAAATCCACCCTGAAAAGTTGCTGCCTTGTCAATTATATTTGTACCCCCGCCATTTAAATATCCAGACCTAAACGAGCACAGTGTGATTAATAAAACCATCAGGGGCATAACTAAAATATATTTTAATACTTGATATGAGTTTGATTTTTTACGCTGCAACATCTTAATCCTTGCCTCTAGTAAGAACGGACTGTTAAAAGAGTTTGTCAAGATCGGGCCAGCTTTAAAATTCTGTAGAAATAGCATCATAGCGTATTGTCTCTTGCTTTCTGCAAAACTCGCGGCATGATCATCCGCTTGATATTCATGAATTAATTTGAGACTCCTTGAATAACAATAAATTAGTGGGTTGAACCAAAAAAATATGCCTATTACTTCAATCAATAGAATGTCTAGTGTATGCAACTGCGTCACATGTATATCTTCATGCGCATTAATTGCTGAAAAATTAGATAAATCCTGGTCAATTACTTTGGTTTTCCAAAATGAAAACGCACTTCCACTTTCAGCCCTTTTGATCTGTCTTTTTACACCAAAAAGTTTAATCAGTAACCAAATTGAGGTTAGCAGAACACCGGTATAATAAATGGTGGACAACCAACTATAATTCTTTTCATCTACAATTGTTAATTTTCCGTTCCCAGTAATAGGTAGTGAAGAAAACATTAATTCCATTTTTGGTAAAGGCATTAGGACGGAAAAATCAATCAATGGAAGCACGATTGACAAACTAAGCGCAGATAACAAATAAATCCTATTTACGAGAAAAAAGGTCTCACGTCTGAGTAACAACAAATAAAATAGGTAGAATATTGCCATTGAAATACTCGACCAAAAAAAATAAAGCTGCATTTCCATCTGCTTAGTCTTTGATATTATCTATCATTTTCAGTAATTGCTCTGCATCTTTCAAGTCAATCTTTTTCTCACGAACAAAAAATGAAAACATATCCTGTACAGAGTTTGAAAAGTAATTGCCTAGAAATTTATCTGCCTCATGACGCATATACTCTTCCTTTGTAATAAGCGGAAAATAACGGTGAGTTTTGCCGAAAGCCTCATAGCCAATCACACCTTTATTTTCTAAAATTCTGATAATGGTAGAAACTGTACTATATGCAGGCTTAGGATCAGGTAGCTCTTTGATTATTTCTTTAACAAAAGCTTTATCTAATTTCCAAAGCACTTGCATTAACTGACTTTCAACTTTAGTCAAATCTTTTACATCCATTAATTAGTTCTTTTGATCAAATATCAGCTAATACTTTAGTTGTTGCAACTAAACTTTAAATTATTCGATTAAAAGTGCTTTCAACTAATGCAAATCTTTGCCTGAGAGCGACCACCGGGCCTATCGCCAGAAAAGCTTCAGTTAGCATTAAAGCATGTGATCTTCATGATACAGGTAAACATTCAATTGCAGAAATAGCTCTAAAGAAAAAAGACAAAATACCGATAAACTTCACATATCCTGCCATTACTGAAAATACAAAAATGGCATCAAAAAACTTCTTTACTTTTTCAAGACTAGTCTGCAGCAGATTGTCCGTCCCTCATTTCTTCCATTGCGCGGGTATGCCCTTCGCTATACTTAATACTCCCCCATGCGGTAAGCATGGTCACTAAATCTTCTTCCGTTAAATCTCCTGATACCTGACTTTGGCAATAGGCTAAAAATTCTCTTTCACTCATTCGAATATATATTTGACTGATCTGTGAATCAGCCTTCAAATATACAATTTAGCTTTAGAAGCTGTAACCAGTACTAAAAACCAGCCCACGGTTATAGATACTTTCCTGTCCATGGATATTCGCCGAATTTTCTATCACTGGTGCCAATCCATGCACATACCGGAACCCGACGGAGATCTGTTTCCAGTTAAAATTCATCCCGGTAGAAAAACCAGCATCCATTTTTTGCGTATAACCGCCTTCAGAAGAGGCGTCACCAAAAACACTTTTGTCTTTATATAAGTATCCGGAACCATTTTTTCGCTGGATTGAAGAGGCCGTTAGCAGTGAAAAATACGGCCCTGCATATAATTGCAGCAACTTGAGGTTAAAAGTTAAACTTACAGGGGAAATTTCCAGGTAAGTGTTTCTGTATTTACTATCAAACAGCTGACCTTGCTCATCTTTCAACTGCAATAAAGCACCTTTTTGAATAACTGCAATACTATGCTGCAGACCTAAAAAATGATTTAATTCAATATTACCTTCCAAACCAGTAAAGAAACCATTGAGATTGGAGGATTTTCCCTCAGCTGATAATTCGGAAACGCCATTACCTTTCACCCTGAACATTGTAAACCCGGCTTTCACAGCTAGTTTGATCTTCCCTACCCTATAAATTTCCGCCAAATTTTCTTGTGCCATAGCCTGATTTGCTATTAAAATACAAATCAGTATATACCCTATTTTTTTCATTTTCATCTGTTTTGTGTTTTCATTCTTATTTGATGCGCAATAATTAGAGATTCAGGTCCCACATGCCTGCTGCTTTTTCCAGGCCTACCAGTGCGACGGCATTATTCTTTAAAGTTTCCAGATAATTCTGCTGTACTTCATTGAAAGTCCGCTGGGCATTTAATACTTCAAGCAGACTGGTTTCACCCCTTTTATAGCTGTAAATTTTTCCATCTCTCACTTCCCGTGCATCTTCCAGCATTCCTGAAGAGAACTGCTTCACCTGTTTACTTGTCGCCAGGTAATTAAAATAGGCCTGGGTAACTTCGGTCTGTATCTGCAATTCCGTTTCCCGGTATTGCACAACCGTCTGATCGGCCTGATAAGCAGCAGAAATTAATGCGCCCTTATTGCGGTTTGAAAATTTAAGTGGAATAGTCATTCCCAGCGTGAAACTTCCAGACGATGGTGTTGGTGCCACGCTGTTCGCAACTACGGAACTGGCAGTCACACCTGCTGAGATCCCCAGATCGGCAAGCCGATTGGCTTTAGCCAGTTGTAACATTCCCTGGGATAACTCTCTATTTTTTATTGCAGCCTGTAAATCTGCCCGTTGATTTAATGCAGATACAATCAGCTCCTGCAATTTAAATTCACGGTCGAATGCGAGTAAGTCGGTTGCAGGATTCCCAGACTTATCATATGCCGTTCCGCTGATTTGATTTAATCCGGCCAAAGCAGTTCTCCAGTCTGCCTCTTGTTGAAATACCTCATTCAGCTGACTGGCTGCCTCCAGCCTGGACTGCCTGGCATCTACAGCTGTAATAGCCCCCAACCGGAATCGTATACTATCTGCGGTGCTGAGCTGTTTCATTTTCTCGTAGGAACTCATTTTGACTTTAAGCAAATCCTGCTGCGTCTGAACTTCCAGGAAAGCTATAGCGGCCTCTGCCTGAAGATTTCTGAAATAGTCGGAAAGCATTAATTCACTCAACTCCGCCTGCCGTTCCGCTATACTAATCCTTGCCTTTCTCTTACCACCCAGTTCCACGTTATAACTTAGTCCCGAATTAAAAGCATAACCCATTTTCATGCGGCGCTCTCCGACATCTTCCAGCCCGAAACTAAGCTCCGGATCTGGGAATACCTTCGCACCTAATACTTCTGCCCGGGCAATTGAAACGTTAAACTTTTCTGCTGCATACCCCAGGTTACCGGTCTTAACCCTTTCCAGAAATGCAGCAAGGGAAATCTCATTTTTTTGCGCTCCGGCATCCAACTGAGCAAAAACAGGCATTCCGGACATCAGGAATATAAAGCAGATCATACCGCTTATCCGGATATTAAATAATTTCATTTCCATTTATTGTTTGATCTAATTGAATGTTTGTTTTTGATTCTATCTCTTCCTGCTTACGTTCCATGAGGTAATACAAGGCCGGAAGAGCATATAATGTCAGTATAGTGGAAAAGAGCAGTCCGTAAACAATCACAGTCGCCAGCGGACGTTGTACATCGGATCCGATACCTGTTGCAAAAGAGGCTGGTAACAGACCAAGTACAGCTACCGTTGCGGTCATCAGAACCGGTCTGAAACGATCTCTTGCTCCGCCTGTAACCGCATCTTTAAGTTTCAGCCCCTGAACACGCAAAGTATTGATATGCGAAATCATCAATACTCCATTCTGGATTGCTACACCGAACAGCGCAATAAACCCAACAGCAGAAGATACGTTTAACGTCATTCCCCTGACATTTAAGGCCAGCAGTCCACCAAAGAGGGCTAAAGGAACTATAGACATAATTAATGCCGCATGGCTGAACTTCCCAAACGCAGCATATAGCAGCAGAAACATTAAGGCGAGTGCCAGTGGAACAATAACCAGCAGCCGGGAATAAGCACGATTCTGATTTTCAAACTGTCCACCCCACTCAATTTTATAATGCTGATGATCGTAATCGACACTTTTTTCAATTTTGTCCTGCGCAGTCTTCAGCAGTGTCTTAAGGTCTGTTCCCCTTTTATTAAGTTTTACAGTAAGATGCCTGCTGTTGGCTTCTCTGGTGATTGTACTCTCCCCGGTATTCAGCTGAATATCTGCCACCTGTGCTAATGGTATTCTAACCCCGTCTTTATTAGTCAGCATCAGGTTGGAAATTTTCTCCGGTGTATCTCTTGTATCTTCTTTGTACCGGCAGATTACCTCATAAACCCGATCTCCTATAAAAACTTCTGATATGGCTTTCCCTCCAAGTGCAACAGCTATCAGATCGCTCACATCGGATATATTCAACCCATACCGCGCTATCTTTTCACGGTCCGCGTGGATCTGCAACTGCGGCAGCGGCGGTTCCTGATCAATAGCAATATCAACAGCACCTTTTACTGTTTTTAATGCAGTTTCCACGCCTTCGGCTATTCTGCGGGTTTCCTTGAAATCATCACCATAAACCTTCACCACCAGTTCACTATGTGCACCTGAGATCTTGTCCATTACGCCATCAATCATCGGCTGGGCAAAGCCAACCTTAAACCCAGACATATCTGCATAGTCTCTGGCAAGTTCCTCAATAAGATCGGCCTTGGTTTTGCCGCGTTTCCATTCATTATAAGGCAATATTCCTATAGAGCATTCAAAATGTGATGCTGTAAATGGATCAGTTCCATCGTCATTCCTGCCAGCCTGTACCATCATATAAGTCACTTCCGCATGCTTCATAGTCCGGTTTCTAAGGGTGTCGCTCATTTCACGGGATTGTGCTATTGTAATGCCGGGCGGCAACTGAACCTGCAGCCAGATTGAGCCCTCATCCAGCGGCGGTAGAAAATCCTGACCGACAGTTGTACCCAGAATAACAGCGCCTGTCATGACGATCGTTAACGGGATAAAGATCTTTTTCTTTAACAGCAGCATTTTAGTAATCCGGCTGTGATAAGCAGCGCCCAACTTCTCCAGCCAGCGGTTATGATAAATTTTCTGCGGCTTACGATAACAGATATAAGCCAGTCCGGGGATGAGCAGTAGCGCTACCGAAAGTGCACCCAGCAGAGCATACCCAACAGTAAAAGCCATCGGCGTAAACAGTTTCTTCTCGACCCTTTCGAAAGCAAACAATGGCAGATAGGCTGTAATGATAATTATTGTTGCAAAAAATATCGGTTTTGCTACACTTAAAGCTATTTGCGCAACCGGCTTCTCTTGTAGTTCATCCTCCGGATTTTCTTCCCTTCTGCGCAGGATGGTTTCCATCATAACGATAGCGCCGTCTACTATAATCCCAAAATCTACAGCACCCAGTGAGAGCAGATTTGCGGGAATATCCGTCAGCTTCATCAAAATGAAGGCGATCAGCAGTGAAACCGGAATAGTGATAGCTACAAGTAAAGCTCCCCGCCAACTGCCAAGGAAAATAATGAGCACGACAATTACCAGGGCCATACCTTCAAAAAGGGTATGCGAAACTGTTCTTAATGTTGTATCGACCAGCGATGTCCGGTCTAAAAAAGTGTGGATCTTCACATCCGGCGGCAATAAACCACCATTAAGTTGTTCAACAGCCAGATTTACACCCTCCAATACTTCGGACGGATTCTCCCCTTTTAATAGCAGAACGATCCCCTCAATACTTTCACTATAATTTCGTTTACGATCTGTATAACCAAGTATGCCTTTCCGCTCCAGCTGACCATATTGGATAGAACCCAGCTCATTAAGCAGCACCGGAATACCTTTATCCGATTTTACAACAATGCGCCCGAGATCTTTCAGGCTGCTGACCAGACCAATTCCCCTGATTACGTAAGCCTGCTCTCCACTATTGAGCATGCTGCCGCCTGCATTTGCATTATTCTTTTCAATCGTTTCCTGTACTTCAGCTATGCTTAAATGATACTGCTCCAGCTTTGCAGGGTCTAATTCAACCTGATACTGGGTGGTAATCCCGCCAAAATTTGTGACATCTGCGACACCGGATACCTGTTTGATCCTGGGTATAATCAGCCAGTTCTGCAGATCAGTTAATTCGCGCAGGCTATGACCTTTACCTTCAATAATGTACCGATAGATCTCACCCGTAGGTGAAGTCAGGGGATCCAGACCAGGCATTGCACCGTAAGGCAAGGTTACTTCATTTAACCGCTCCTGTATCCTTGCCCGGGCAAAATAGTCATCTGTACCATCTTTAAATACAATAGTAATGACAGAAAGTCCAAACGTACTTTTACTTCTCATGACATGCAGCCCGGGCATGCCGTTTAATGTTCTTTCCAGGGGAATTGTGATTTGCTGTTCGATTTCTTCAGCTGCAAGTCCGGGTACCTGTGTCACAACTTGTGAAGTTACATCTGCAATATCCGGATAGGCTTCAATAGCCAGCCTTGTCCAGGAATAATAACCGAATATGCCCAGCATTAAAAACAAAGCGAGCATGAGCCAGCGTTTCTGCAGGGCCGTTAGTATAATATTTTTCATCTTCTGCTTATTTTTAAGTTTCTATTTCGCTTCCTGAAGGTAAAATCCACCTGCCGTGATAATCGTTTCTCCGGGCTCAAGACCAGTACGTACTACGATCTTCCCCTTAACCTCAGACCCAGTTTCTATAGTTCTTCTGATGAACTTAAAAGGAGTGATCTGTACAAACACAAACTGTCTTTGCCCGTCCTGCAAGACAGCTTTCAGCGGAATGACAGTAACCGGACGGGGACTTTCTTTAAAAGTTGCCGTAGCATACATGCCGGGTTTTAAAGCCCGGTCTGTATTTTCACAGCTCATTAACACGTTAATGCTTTGAGTCTGGTCGTCGACCAGCTCATCGATATGATAAACTTTGCCTGATATTTTCCTTCCCGGATAGGATGCTACCGATATTAATATTTCATCGCCTGTATGCACCTGACTGATATCTTTTTCTTTAACTGAAGCCGATACCCATACCCGGCTGAGGTCTGCAATAACAGCACGTGGAGGTTCATCACTTTTCAGGAAATGACCGCTGATTACCTCATTTGAAATGACATCTCCTGTAATGGGCGAATAGATGACCAGTGACTGTCCCAGCACCATTTTTTCCGGATCTACCTGATAGATCTTTAAAGCAGCACTTTGATTCTGATATTCCTTCTGATTGATTTCGAATAAACTTCGTGCTTCTTCCAGGTCTTTAGAAGATCCAACCCCGTTATTCTTTAAATCCGTCTGCCTTTTGAGATTAAGTTCTGCTGCGATAGAAGCAGACCTTGCCGCATAGAAATTTTTCTGTTGATCAATAAAATCCGGGGAAGCTATTTCGAATAATGGGGTGCCAGCCTTTACCTGCATACCCAGTTTTAGAAACACCCGGGTTATTCTTCCGGAAAAGGGCGGCGCGACAGCAGCATATAAATTTGGAATAGCTTTAATAGTCGCTGCTGCTTGCAGGCTGGACTGAAAATTATCCCTTGCAACAGTATCTGTTTGTAGTACTTTTCTGATTCCGGAAGCTTCGGGAATATTAATCGTATCACCTAGTAAAGTATAATTTTCTAATTTCTCTTCAGCTCTTTTTTGGGCACAAGAGGCCATGAGCAGTATGAATACACTGCTTATTAAAATTAATTTCATATTGTAATTAGTTGTTCCTTCTCAGGAATAACTAATTGTTATGCCCAAAAAGGAGAGTGAATTTTAGACCAGGTATAACACGGAGGCTTATCCATATATCTTTTTTATTGTGGCACAAAAGTAGCAACGGCCCCTTAGAGGGGCCGTTAGAAAGCTATTAGAATGTAATTAGAAACCCGTTATAATTGGCTTAAAAGTGGAGATTTCCTAACACTGGCAGGTGTGGCAGCTCAATAAGGAAGGTTGTTCCTTCGCCGGTTATGGAGAAAACGGATATTTCTCCATTATGAATAGTAATAATCTTCTGGGTCAGTGCAAGTCCAATTCCATTGCCGTCTGCGAAGGTCTCATTTGAACCCCGGAAAAAAGGCTGGAAAATATTAGGCAAGTCTGCTTCAGGAATGCCAATTCCGGTATCAGAAAAGCGCAGCACACTTTTATGCAGGTCATAGGATATAGATATGACCGATTCCTGGTTCGCAGAAAATTTACACCCATTTTCAATCAGATTTATAAAAGCTGTCTTTAACAAGTATTCATTTCCTAAAACGGTAATAAGATCATCATCTTCTGCATCGTGATCAAAAATCAAACTGACTTTATAACCGGGTTGTTTGCCCGTAAGTTCCTGCCGGGCATCCAGTAGCAGTTCGTCGAGCCTTAACTCTTTAAAACTAATTTGAGTGGGGTCATAATTAGCATTAGCCAGATCCAGCAAGCTGGTCGAAAGTCGTGTAAGTCTGCGTGCATCATTTAAAGCTTGTACAATGGATTCGCGGTACTGATCTGCAGTTCTTTCTTTATTCAGCGCAATTTCAAGTTCGGCAATTACTGTCGCCAATGGCGTCCTGAGTTCATGAGAAAGATGGGAGACAAACTCTTTTTGTGAGGAAAATGAGTGTTCCAACCGATCCAGCATCTGATTAAAAGTAATAGCTAGTTCAGCGATCTCATCTTTACCATTATTAGGTATGGTTAACCGGAGATCGAGATTACTGGCACTAAGTTCTTCCACATCATCAATCATATCGGCCACCGGTTTAAGTGCCTGTTTAGCGAAAAAATATCCTGCAAAAACGGTTAACGTAATACTCCCCAGAGTAGCCAGGATAAGAATAAATCTTAAATTAGCCATTTTGGCCAGCCCATACTCATCTTTGGCTGCCGCAGTGATTACGTACTGATCTCCTTTATACATATAAAGAAATCCGACGGCCTGCAGTTGCCCCTGTTTGAACTCAATTTCACCATTTGTGACTATAGTGTTAATCATCGCCCTGGTTTCTTTGATCTTATCGATATCTACGGCATCATGATATAACAAATTAAAAGATGTATCATAAATAGCAACCTCTTCCTGAAATAGATTATTGGGCGTATTTTTATAGATCAGCTGCAGCACACCAGGTGCGACCTTCGCATCCAACAACAAGTTGGTTTTGGTAACGGCCAGCTGACGCAGTCGTTTATAATATTCATCTTCCCGGTTAGCAGCGGAAGAATAATAGGTAAAAAATGCGAAGCCAATAAAGATTACCGCAAAAAGAAGTGTAAAAACCATTGTAAGCCTGGAGCGGATCTTCATAACTTAAGGTTTTTAATGCTCTTTAAAAATGAATCCCATACCCAATTTCGTATGAATTAGCTTTGGCTCAAAATCTTTGTCAATTTTCTTACGCAGGTAATTAATGTAAACATCAATAAAATTAGTCCCCGTATCAAAGTTTGTATCCCAGACATTTTCCGAAATCTCCACGCGCGTAATGACACGTTCCCTGTTACGAATCATATATTCCAGTAACCTGAATTCTTTAGGGGTGAGTCCGATCTCCTTATTCTGCCTGGTTACGGTTTTAGTCTTCAGATCCATCTCCAGGTCTGCATAACTGAGGTTTGACAAATCTTCTTTAGGTGAATTTCCAAACCTTTGTAAAAGTGCTTTGATTCGTACATGAAGTTCTCTGAAGTCAAAGGGCTTGACGAGGTAATCATTTGCACCTGCGTTAAACCCGTCAACTTTGTCATCAGTTGTACCTAAAGCGGTGAGCATGATAATTGGAATTTCAGGCCATACTTTCCTGATCTCCTGACAAAGTGTTATCCCGTTAATATGTGGCAAAACCAGATCTGTAATAATCAGGTCGTAAGGGTTTGCCAGCATCATCTTCTTACCCATTAAACCGTCAAAAGCTACTTCTACCTGAAAACCTTGTTCTTCCAGCCCTCTTTTGACCAGTTCGGATACGCGAAGATCATCTTCTACCAGTAATAATTTCATGCTGCGATTCGTTATTGCCTGCAAATATGAATAATAATTTCTGACTAAATTCCCTTCAGGACACTGATAAGTCTGTCGATTTCTGCCTCTGTATTATAATAATGCGGGGATACGCGGGCAACCCAGTCAATCCCTTTTTCCCGGAAATCTATTATTGCTGCGGCCCGTGGTGTAGTAGAGATATTGATTCCATTTCCGTATAAATATTTTTTCAGCTCTACTTCATTAGTATTTTCAATGCTAAAGGTAACTATACTGCACTGTCTGGACCCGCGGTCCTGCAGCTGAATACCAGGCAACTTAATCAGTTCTTTTTTCAGGTAACTGATCAGTTCCTGATTTCTTGCTTCAATATTTGCAATACCTACTTCAAGCGCATACCGGATAGCTTCGGTTGCGCCCATCATCAAGGCATAAGCCGTTTCCCAGTCTTCAAATCTTTTGGCATCCGGACGTGCAACATAAGCGTAATCATCGATCCATTCGGCTCCACGCATATCGATAAATAAGGGTTCCAAACCAGACTCAAGGGCTTTATCTGACACATATAATATGCCCGCCCCCCTTGGGCCCCTTAAAAACTTCCTGAAGGTTCCGCTCACAAAATGTGCATGACTTTTTACCGCATCTAATTCAATTTGCCCCATTGACTGACAAGCATCCAATAAAAAGATCGTCTCCTGGTTTTTGACTAGTTCTGCTATCTCGGCCAGCGGCTGTATCAGCCCGGAACTTGTAGGAATATGGCTTACCGAAAGCAGTCTGGGCTGATATTGTTTTAGTTTGGCTTCCAGGTCTTCCAGATCAATTTCCCCTCCAGGGCTATTTTTGACTTGGATAAGTTCAATGTCAAACCGTTTCTTCAAAGAAATAAATGCAAGGAAATTAGATGGATAGTCATTTTCGGTCAATAATACCACATCCCCTTTCTGAAACGGTATCGCAGACAAAGCACGGTTATAGCTATCAGTGGCACTATTAGTAAAAGCAATATTGCGGCTGTTGCAATGTAGCAGTCGTGCAGCATACTCATAAAAATCATCTATTTTTTCCCTGTTGGCATTTGCAGCTTCGTAACCGCCCATATGTTCTTCAATAGTGATATATCCACGAATTGCATTGGCGACAGATACCGGCATCAACGCTGCTCCCGCATTATTTAAATGAATGATATCTTCGCATCCTGCTGTGTCTTTTCTGATCTGAACGTTATCCATTGTTTATAAGTTAAAGGTTTAGGATCTAATTTTCCCGAATTTATAAATACAATTCGTAATGATTGTTTTGATCCGGTAAATAGGTTAAATAACGTTAAAAAAAATGCTGCTCTTAGCCTGATAACTATATTAGTAAAAAAACAATAATGCGAGTTTCTAAATATCCGATGATCATCTCGTTCTCTTTGTTTTTTCTAAACACCAGTGCTCAGAATTCAGATCTGCTTTCAGGGAAAATTGTAGATGAAGAAAATAAAAGTATGCCTTATGTGAATCTGAAAATCGGTAGCAGCATTGCGTCTATGACAAACGCTGATGGAGATTTCAGTTTAAGGATTCCGGCCGGGACGACAGGTCAGTTAATAATCTCCTATATTGGTTATCAAACACTATATACACCTATACAACAACTCACTAACCCAATTACGATTAAAATGAAAAGTGTGGTTAGTCAGTTGCAGGAAGTGAAAATCTCTGCACTTAATGGCGAAGCGATAATCCGTAAAGCTATGCGTAATATCACACAAAACTATCCGGTTACAGCCTTTGAATCCACCGGATTCTACCGGGAAATTGCCAGAATAGATGATAACTATCTTTCATTTGCGGAAGCGAGCCTGCAGATCCTGAATCCCGGTTACCAGCGCGTGAAAGAAAAAAATCGAATTATCATCAATAAAGAGCGAAACCTTAAAAAAGTTGGTGACCGAATTGTTGAAAACCCATTTCATGCGGCGGTTAAAGGTGTACCGTATATCGTGCTGGCAAATGACCTGCTTAAAAACCCCGGATCTATTTTCGGAGAGCGATATATATCGAGGTATAATTATACAATTGCGGGATATACTGCAGTGGACGGCGAAGAAGCATATATTATCAAATTTGATCAGAAAACAGGGGTCAAAGAGGCATTGTATCAGGGGTCTGTTATTGTTATCAAAAAAAGCTTCGCTGTTGCTTCGATTGAAATCTCCTACAGTGATAAAGGCAGGCGTTTTGCAAAATCTGACATTTCATTCGTGCAAAGACCACTGCTTATGCTCCTTGGTTACCATTTTCAGAAAACTAATGAATTGCTTTCTCTCAGGTACACTATGAACGGAGATAAATGGTATCCTTATTTCTATAAGATCGCTACTACGCATCAGGTCGAAGCTAAAAAACAGAAAATAGCAGGTGAACTTCTGGTGAGTGCAGAATTATTCGTCCGGCCGGAATCAGCCGTTAAATCCAACTTCGCTAAAAAAAATATAATGCCAGAAAATTATTCTTTCCAGCACGGAGTAGAGCGCTATGCAGACCAGTACTGGAAGGATTTTGATTATATTAAACCAGACCATAACTTTAAGGGTCTGATCGACAAACAAGCACCAGGAAAAGATAAATAACAGATGAACCCCGAGATAACCATAGCTTTAAAAACTGAAGCATCCGACAGTCTAACCGGAGAAAAATTCGACTTTAATGTCTTTCTTGAACAACAACAAATAACAACCTTCCTGAATGACATGATATTGGAATATCATAAGAATCACGCGGGCTCACCAAGAGTTTATGAAATAGACGTTATACACCCGCGGACCACTTTCCAGACAGACCGCTTAACCGGCACTTTTACGACCAGTTATCGCATTGAGTTTTATTTCCCCTGCGATGCGATGTCTGAGTACATACAAGCTGAATTATCCTGGACAGTATCCCTGAACAAAATGAAAAACACCTTAAAAATACAAGGCCCCATTATCTGGGACATAGACAATTAGCACCATCATACCCGGCAAACTGTTCATCTTAAAACTGAATCAATTTAGAATTAATAAAAATAAAGCATGTCAATTAAATCTATATATTTGTTAGTTTTCAGAAGCAGAACCGGAAACAGTATTCTTATTAAAATCAATTTCCCGTTCAAACATTTAACACTAAAAACACATGCCTTTTCTTGATTATGTATTACAAAGACCTGCCTACGGCTGGCAGGATGAGAGTGGAAATCTGATTAAACCAGGGCCAGGCGCAATTTTTAAAGAATTCTTTTCCAGACTGAATATTTTTAAAGACCGTAAAAACTGGTTGCCGTTTTTCAGCTGGTTGAAAGTTTTGTGCCTGATACCATTCTTTTTTATTTTCGTTATTTACTTTTTGAGCTGGTGGACCTTATTAGCTGCTTTTGTATACAGCATGATAGTAATGGGAACACATGGTACAATCTGGCACCATCGTTATTGTACACACGGGGCTTATACATTCAGAAATCCGGTTTGGCGTTTTATTACGCAGAATTTGACTATTAATGTAATTCCTGAAGAAATATATGTGATCTCACACCACGTCCATCATGCAAAATCTGATCAACCGGGTGACCCTTATAATGCTTACGGAGGTTTCCTTTACTGCTTTCTTGCCGATGTAAATCACCAGCCCATTGCTAAAGATCTGAATGAATCAGATTTTAAACGAGTTCTAGCCCTAATGAAACACACGGGTGTAACAGCAAATACTTACCAGCAGTACCTGCGTTGGGGATCTTATGTAAATCCTGTAGCTGCCACAACGTCCTGGTTACTAAACTGGGCATTTTGGTATGGTGTATTCTTTCTGATTGGTGGTCATGCACTCGCCTGCAGTCTATTCGGCGCAGCGGGTTTTTGGGCTGTCGGCGTAAGAACTTTTAATTACGAAGGTCATGCTAAAGGTGAAAGCAAGCAAAAAGCAGGTACTGATTTTTCCGAAAATGACAATTCTATCAATCAGTTATGGCCAGGTATTGTAGCTGGCGAATGGCACAACAATCATCATCTGTTCCCTAAAAGTGCAAGAAGTGGTTTTAAACCACATCAGATAGACCTGGCCTGGTATTATATTAAATTCCTTCATAAAATCGGGGCAGTCAGTTCTTACAAAGATTTCAAGAAGCAGTTTTATCTGCAATACTATACGCCCTATCAGCAATCTAAGGTATCTTTAAAACCTGAGTTGATTTCCAAATAATATTAATCTGTTTCCCGCTATAGTATTTCCATACTATAACGGGAAACAGGTATATAATATCTACACATTTTCTTTTCACAGTTTGCCGTCAATGGCAATGACCTGGCGTATAAATTCAACGCAGATTAAATCTAATTTTCTGTTTTTCGACAAAAACCATACATTTGTCGAGTGGAAAACGAAAAAGAAGATATCAGAAGAGATATTGTTGAAGCGTCTAAAAGCATTTTCAAAAAGGATGGTTACAATAAAGTAACTATGGATGATATCGCCAAAGCCGCATTGAAAGGAAGGAGTTCTCTATATCACTATTTCAAGAATAAACAAGAAATCTTCGAGGCTATGGCGATTGACGAATTTTTAATCATTCATCATCAAGCCAAGTCAAAAATTTCTGCGCAGCTTAGTTTTGAAGAAAACCTCAAGAAATATAGTGAAACGAAAATTGACGGCTTAAAATTATTAACTAAAAAATACACTTCCATTCTCCGGGATTTAAAGGGAAATCATATCTTGTTATATAAACTTCAAAGCCAGATGGCTTCCCTTGAAATTAACGTATTTAAACATTTGTTGAGATCTGGTGTAAGCAATGGGGAAATTAAGAAAATGGATGACAACGACATCGACTATTTGGCCTTGGCTATAGTTACTGCTATAGGAAGTCTGGAGAAAGAACTTATTCTTTTCGAAAAGATAGAAGATGCAACAAGCCGTTCTTTCTGGCTGATTAATATTTTAGTGAAAGGTCTGCAATAATATTTTTTTATCTAATCATCGACATAAAGGTCAATTTTGTCAACAATTAAATTTCAATGTGCATGAAAACAAGCCAACGAAAACACAAAGTCAGTTTACTGCTCCTGCTTGCAGTCTTTTTTTATGCTTGTCAAGGCGACAAAAAAGAAAAACCGCTAAATGAGATCCCGGTGAAAGTAAAAGTTATTAACCTGGGTGAGGGATCGGACAGCACAAAAGCTATTGGCTACAGTGGCTCAGTCACAGCTAATAAAACTATTAACCTGAGTTTTCAGGTATCGGGCACCATCACAAAAATACCGGTAGAGGTTGGCCAGTATGTCCGTAAAGGTCAGCTTATTGCTCAGATTGACGAAACGATTTACAGAAATCAATATCAGGGCCAGCAGGCACAAGCCACATTAGCAAAAGAAAATTATGAAAGGATAAATCAGGTATTCCAGAAAGGCAGTATTGCTGAAATCAAAATGCTGGAAGCACGCTCGCAGTATGAGCAGGCCCAGGCGGCTGTAAGGGCCGCCAGAGAAAGTCTTTCTTACACCAGCATTTATGCTCCGGAAAGCGGATACATTGGCGCAAAATTAATGGAGGCTGGTAATACTACAGGTCCAGGTGCACCGGTAGTTCAGCTGCTGGATATTTCTACAGTTAAAGTAAACGTACCTGTGCCCGATGTAGAAATTGATCGCATCAAAAAAGGTGACAGGGTTAACATAACTGTACCTTCACTCGGGTCAGAAAGTTACGCCGGCACAATAGATGAAATCGGTATCAGTTCTGCACAGGGTTCACCCGCCTATTCGGCCAAAGTTGCTTTAAAAAACTCCCAGAACCGGTTGAAGCCTGGAATGGTCGCCAATATCGCCTTTAATAAAAAATCGGAACCTGGAAAAGGAGCAGATAGCTCTGCCAGAATTTTGACCACTGTCCCGCTGCAATCTTTACAAGTTGACGAGCACGGGCAACACTTTGTTTTTGTGACGTCTGCTGATGGAAAAAGAGCCCTTAGAAAAATAGTAGAAACCGGACCTTTGTACGATAATGGAATTGGTATCAAAAGCGGCCTGAAGCCTCAGGAAAAGCTTATTGTCAGCGGCTATCATAAATTGCTGGACAGCATGCTTATTGAAATTGTGAAATAATAATAGATGAACCCAGCTTACCGCCGGGCTTTATGCTCAAAATTTAACAGAACAGAATGAAGCAAAAGAAGAATTTAATAGAATGGGCAATGGATCACAAAGCTGTGCCTCTATCTATTGCCTTTGTATTGGTAGTTTTTGGTTTCTACGCTCTTTTCAATATGCCGAGAAATGAGTTTCCTGAATTTACAGTTCGTCAGGGACTGGTGATAGGCGTTTATCCAGGGGCATCCTCTAAACAGGTAGAAGAACAACTCACGACAAAAGTCGAAGAATATCTCTTCGGCTTTAATGAGGTAGATAAAACTAAAACTTATTCCTACTCAAAAGATGGAATGATGTACATTTTCGTGGAAATTAGCTCCCGGGTTAAAGACAGTGATACTAAATCATTTTGGAATAAACTCAAAAACGGTGTACTGATTCTCCAGGCAACCTCCTTGCCAAAGGAAGTAAAGGGTATTCTGGTGAATAGTGATTTCGGCAGTACTTCTGCTATCCTGCTCTCCGTGGAATCTGCGACCAGACCCTACAAGGATCTTCAGAAGCATGTAGAAGAAATTGAAGACGACCTGAGAAGGATTGAAAACGTGGCCAAAATAAACCATAGCGGAAACCTGTCTGAACAAATAGGCGTTTATGTAGACAACAACAAGCTGGCACATTACGGATTGTCTTCAGGAAGTATCATGCAGGTATTACAGAACACAGGCGCTATCAGCCCGGCCGGCACCCTGGACGGGCAGATTACAGACCGCCCGATTCATCTCTCGACTTTCTTTAATTCCGAAAGCGACCTGGCAAGACAGATTATCAAAAATGATAATCAGGGAAACGTAGTGAGACTGCGTGATGTGGCAACTATTAAAAAAGAATATGACGACCCGGATTCTTACGTAACTACCAATGGTACTAAAAGTATTATTATTTCGCTGGAAATGGCCAGTGGCAAAAACATAGTACATTTTGGACATGATGTCGATGAACGTCTCGATAAAATAATCAGCGCCCTGCCTTCAGATATTAAAGTTACTAAACTGGCCAATCAGCCTGATGTGGTCAACGAATCCATCAGTCATTTTATGAAGGAATTTGGATTCGCTCTGATCGGCGTAATTGTAATCACTATCCTGTTATTACCTTTCCGGATAGCTTCGGTTGCAGCTGCAACTATCCCCATTACCATCGCATCTACATTGGCTATTATGTACCTTGCTGGTATAGAACTAAATACAGTAACCCTCGCAGCACTGGTTATCGTGCTTGGAATTGTAGTGGACGATCCCATTGTCGTAATTGATAATCACGTCGAAAAACTGGATCATGGGCTCAGCGTCTGGGATGCTGCCCGGAATAGTGCTAAAGAGCTCTTCCCTTCTGTTTTTACAGCCACACTGGCGATATCGGCAACCTTTGCTCCGCTGATCTTCTTTATGAATGGTATTGCCGCAGATTTCGTCGGTGATTTTCCGATTACCATTATCATTGCGCTGACAATTTCATTATTGATATCTATGTTGTTGGTTCCTTACTTCAATACCATCTTCATCAAGAAGGGTTTACATGAACTGGAAAACAAAAGTGAATCTAAGGGTCCTTCCATGCTGGACCGTTTACAGAAATTCTTTAATAATCACATCGGAAATGCAATTACCAACTGGAAACTTACTGTTCTTTTTGGCGTGCTGGCTGTTGGCGCCGGTATCTTCCTGATGGCCCTGCTTCCGCAGCAACTTTTCCCTAAGGTGGAACGTAATCAGTTCGCAATGGAAATTTACCTGCCACAAGGGTATCGTTTAGAACAGACCGACAGTGTAGTAAGAGCCATGGAGAAAATCATGGCAAAGGACAAAAGGGTAGTCAACTATACCAGCTTTATTGGTTCTGGTTCTCCGAGATTCCATAGTTTGTATGCACCTAATCTGCCAGAAAAAAATTACGCGCAGATTCTGATTAATACGACTACAGAAAAGACTACCGAGGAAATACTTAAAGAGTACCAGCAGAAATACAGTGATTTGTTCCCTTCTGCCTATGTACGGATGAAACAACTGGTCATGACCGACTCCCAAGCTCCTATCGAAGTCAGGATTTCAGGAAATAATATCGCGCAGCTGAAAGAAGTTGGCAATGAGGTTGCCGGAATTGCCCGCAAAACAGATGAAGTTATCTGGACAAGGACCGATTATCAGCAGCCATTGGAGGGAATTCATGTAGAGATTAAACAAGATGAAGCGGCGCGCCTGGGTCTGAGCAAATCAGATATTGCCAATACTATTGCTATGAATATGGAAGGTCTGCAGGCGACCCAGGTCTGGGAAGGTAAATATGGTCTTAACGTTAAAATTAAAGAACAAAACAGCCATAAACTTTCCTATGCAGATCTAAGAGATCTATCGGTAATTTCACGTGTAACCGGCGCCGCTATTCCGCTCAGACAAGTGGCAGACATTACCCCTGAATGGAATGAAGGACAGCTGGTTAGAAGGAATGGAGTACGTACCCTCACTGTCAAGGTCGATATTGATAAGGATGCTGTTGCTGCAAATGTACTGGCAAAAATTAGTCCTTCGGTAGATAAGTTACCTCTTCCTGAGGGCCTGTATATTGAGTATGGCGGAGATAAACAAATGACCGACGAAAATATGGGTCCGATGGGATTATCATTACTCCTGAGTATAATCCTGCTTACCTTAATTCTGATCTGGCATTTTAAAAGTATCAAACATGCTTTATTGAGTATCATCACCATGCCACTCAGTATTTTCGGTGCTGCATTAGGATTGCATCTGCTGCAGTATCCTTTTGGTTTTACTTCTTTCATCGGCCTGCTTGCTTTATGCGGCATCGTGGTGAGAAATGGTATTATCCTGATAGACTTTGCTGACGAACTCAGGCACCAGGAAAAAATATCAGTACGTCAGGCAGCAATTACTGCTGCAGAAAGGAGAATGCGTCCTATTTTCCTAACTTCTTCCGCAGCAGCAGTCGGCGTTATCCCTATGATTGTAAGCCGGTCTTCTTTATGGGGCCCGCTTGGAACTGTAATTTGCTTTGGACTAATGGTTTCTATGCTGCTTACGCTATTTGTACTTCCCGTTCTTTATTGGCTCATGTTCAAAAAGGAAGACGAATATCCAGAAGGAAGCGAACCTACAACAGCACAGCAAAGAATTGACGGAGTAGAATTGTAAAAATTAAATAAATATCATGGAAATACGTTTCATATATATTGGGTTCTTTTTCTTATTATCTGCACATGCAATGGCACAGCAAAACCATAGCATCAGCCTGGACGAAAGTAAAAAAGCCGCATTGGAATATAGCCGGGTTATCCAAAACAGTGAACTCGGAATCCAGTCCGCAGAAGCTGGTAAAAAAGGAGCTGCTGCAAATTACCTCCCTTCTGTAAGCGCTACCGGAATTGGTTTGTATAACTTTAAGGATTTTATAAGTGCTATGCCTCCATTATTAACTGAAGGCGTAAATAATGCCTATTTTGCCGGCGTCACTGCTACCGAGGTTCTATATGCAGGAGGAAAAATACGTACAGCTAATGAGCTGGCTGCAATGCAGATTGAGGTTAATAAAATCCGGGCGAAACAGTCGCGGGATTCTGTGCTGTTACAGACAGAGAACAAATACTGGACCTTGAATAAATTACAGGAGCAGCATAAGACGCTGACTGCCAATGAAACTTATCTGAATGGAATACTGAAACAGCAGGAAGACTTACTGGCATCGGGTTTAATCGCCAGAAATGATCTGTTAAAGGTGAAAGTGCAACGCAGTAAATTACTGCTGGAGAAAAGCAAACTGAATAATGGCCGAAAAGTCGCTATCCTTGATTTCTGCTTCTTTATAGGTATTCCATTTGATTCTTTATTAGTCATGCGAGACGGCCTGGACACAGCCAGGATACCATCAATTGACGCGCAGGCCCCTGATCTGGACCTCAGTGCAAATAACGACTACCAGTTATTGCAAAAATCATTGGAAAGTGAGCAGCTGCAAACAAAAATGACCCGGGCTAACTATCTTCCAAGTGTTTCTCTGGGCTTCAGTGCCGGCCGTGTGGGAAGTATCAGTAATTCTTTGGGGAGTACCTTTATGCCGATAGCTTTTGGTGTAGTAAACGTCCCGATATCTGACTGGTGGGGTACGGGTAAACAAAAACTGAGACAAAGAACGATCTCAGAAAAAATTGCCGGCAACAGGTTCAAAGATGGAGAAGATCAGTTGAAAGTGGGCATACTGAAGTCTTGGTATGATCTGGAAGATGCGCAAAAACAAATTCGTTTTGCTAAAGAAAACTACGTCCAGGCTGCAGAGAACCTTGTTGTCACCAGAGATAATTACTCCAGCGGCCTAAGCAGTATTTCCGACTTACTGGATGCACAGGCACAGTTACAACAGGCCGAGAGTGAGCAGATCACCGCATATGGAGATTTTTTCAATAAAATGGCCAGCTACCGCTCCATTACCGGCAAACTTCTGCATTAAATTTGTGATTAATTATACCTTTAGAAATGGAAGAAAAACCAGCCGGCCTTTTTGCTAATAAACGATTCCGTAATAAACTGATTATTATAATTGTTGGAATATTATTATTCTATCTGGCTATTTTTATCAGCTCAAAAAATGGTTGGATAGACTCCATGATTGAAAAGAAGGTCGAAATCGGGAAAGACTAAAAAAACAACCGTTTAAACAACTTTATTTACCGTTTAAATGGTTGTTTTTCTGATGAAATCGAATTATAAAGAGAGTAAATCATTAAATGATTCGGCGTAAGATTTTTTATTCAGTTTAAAATAATAAGCTCCTTTTTTAGAATTGGATTTATCTTTTTCTTCAAGCCTGATCAATAGTCCTGTGGAAGTTACCTTTCTGCTAAAATTACCGGTATCCATTTTTGTATCATTCACCTGCTCAAACAGCGTCTGTAGCTGAGGAATCGTAAATTTCTTCGGCAGCATCTCAAAAAGTATAGGATGAAGAGATGCTTTGAATTTCAATTTCTTTCTCGCTTCAGCAACCATCCTGTTATGATCAAATATAAGCTTAGGTATTTCGTTTATCGGAAACCATTCTGCATGGTAATTATCGATCAGCTGTGTTTCGTACTTATGAATATCTATCAGTGCAAAGTAGCCGACCGACAAAGTTCTTTCGATCGGGTCCCTGTCCGGTTCTCCATAAATATTTAAGAGCTCCAGATAAACGCCTTCCAAACCTGTTAATTTCTTCAGTACACGGTTCGCTGCTTCATCGGGCGTCTCTTCAGCACCGACGAACCCACCCATCAGACTCCACTTGTTGATTTCGGGTTCCAGACCTCTTTTTACCAATAAGATCTTAAGCTGCCCGTCGTCAAATCCAAAAACAATACAATCTACTGCTACTAAATAATGGGGCTGGTTAACGTATTCTTTCATATAGTCACAAATGGTAGGGAATACAAATATCGACAAAATAATAATTTATTAATTGTCACTATTACAATTAATAAATTATTGCTAATTTTCCTGCCTTCAAAAGGGAACCATTTTGACCCCGATTTCTAACCATTTAATAACCCATAGTGATGAACCAAAATTTTGATCTTAACTCAAACCCGCATACCCGTCTGAATATTCTTACCGGGGAGCATATCCTGGTGTCTCCTCACCGAACCAAAAGACCATGGCAAGGTAAAATAGAAGATATAAGCCCCGATAACCGCCCGGAGTATGACCCTAAGTGTTATCTGTGCCCGGGAAATGTCAGGGCTGACGGAGAAATAAACCCCGATTACAAAGCGAGTTTTGTTTTCAAAAATGATTTTGCTGCATTGCTTGAAGATACAGAGATTGACAATCTTAATGATGATGACCTGCTGGTCGCAAAAGGTGAAAGGGGATTATGTAAAGTTATAAGCTTTAGTCCTAAACATGATCTTACCCTGCCGGAATTGACACGAGATGAAATTATTTCGGTTGTGGACGTATGGCAAAAAGAATATAATAAACTTTCGGCAAATGACTGGATAAAGTACATTCAGATTTTTGAAAACAAGGGCGAAATAATGGGTTGCAGTAACCCGCACCCGCATGGTCAGATCTGGGCACAGAGCAGCATCCCGCAGGAAATAATCAAGGAAACCGAAAATCAGAAAAACTACTATGCTATTCACCGGACAAGTTTGCTGTCCGCTTATCTGAAATTAGAGCAGAAAAAACAAGAACGAATCCTTTTTGAGAATGACCATTTCGTTGTACTGGTACCATTCTGGGCAGTCTGGCCTTATGAGACGATGATTATCAGCAAACGTCATGTAACGGGAATTAACTATTTCACAGCGGCGGAAATAGCGGCCCTGGCCGACGCATTGAAAATATTAACTACCAAATATGATAATCTTTTTGAAACCTCATTTCCCTATTCTGCTGGTATGCACCAGGCGCCTGTAAACAACGGAGAATATCCGGAATGGCATTGGCATATGCATTTCTACCCTCCCCTGTTGCGTTCTGCAACCGTTAAAAAATTCATGGTCGGTTATGAGCTCCTGGCGAATGCCCAACGCGACATTACGCCTGAATTTGCTGCAAAACAGCTTAAAGATTTACCAACTGAACATTTTAAAACAAAGAAAGCATAACATGACATTATCCAACGCCATCCAGACAACAATAAAAGTAGATGTTGAGGACCTGAAAAAATCATTCCAGGCACTATATCACGCTACTCCTCTTCTGGTTAAATCGCCGGGACGAATAAATATTATCGGAGAACATACCGATTATAACAACGGATTTGTCATGCCTGCCGCAATTGATAAGGCCATTTACATTGGTGTGTCCAAAAGAGAAGACGAAGAAGTTCATCTCTTTGCAAAAGATTACGGACAATCACATCAAGTAAATTTACACGAACTGAAAGTTTCAGAAAAAGGCTGGCCAAACTATATTCTTGGAGTGACGGATCAGCTCCTGAAAAGAGGTTACCAAATCAGTGGATTCAACTTGTACATAGATGGTGACGTTCCTTTGGGCGCGGGACTGTCCTCTTCTGCAGCGGTCGAATGTGCCACAGCGTATGCACTCGACCAACTTTTTTCTTTATCAATCAGCAAACTGGACACAGCACTGATTGCACAAAAAGCAGAACATGTTTTTGCCGGCGTAAGTTGTGGAATTATGGATCAGTTTGCTTCAGTTTTCGGAAAAAAAGATCATGCTATATTACTGGACTGCAGGTCGCTGGAGTATCATTATGTTCCATTGAAATTAGACGGATACAAGCTCGTCTTACTGAACACGAATGTAAAGCACTCATTGGCCGACAGCGCTTATAATGAAAGAAGGGCACAGTGCGAGCAGGGTGTGGCATGGATTAAGGAGCAGCATCCGCAAGTAAATAGTTTAAGAGATGCCGATCTGGAAATGCTGGATCAATGTATAAGAGAAAAGGACGCAGATGTATATGAGAAGTGCAAATTTGTTGTCAGTGAAAATATTCGTTTGATTCAGGCAGCTGAATATCTTAAAGATGGAAACCTGGCCGCATTGGGAAAATTGATGTTTGAGACGCATGATGGCTTAAGCAATAAGTATAAAGTGAGCTGTAAGGAACTGGATTTTCTGGTAGAAAAAGTAAAACAGACGGATACGGTACTTGGTGCCAGAATGATGGGCGGAGGTTTTGGAGGCTGCACAATTAACATTGTAAAAAATGAAGCTGTGGATGATCTGATTACCAATATAACAGCGAGTTATTCAAAGGAATTTGAGCTAAACCTGGATGCTTATATCGTTACTACAGCATCGGGGACTAGTCAGGTTGTCTAATAGAAAACCAAAATAAACCTGTAAACAAATGAAAATACCGTTATGCCGCAGTTCCTCCATCAGCGGTATAACGGTATCGGATCCGGGGTACTCAAATATGGCGTCAATGTTGTATCTTAAGGAACGAAAATCGTCAGATGTGATTTTTAACTACCTGGTTAATCCATTTTTTTTATTATTCCAATGAAATCAAATTACCATAAGTACATCAGAATTGCAGCAATTACCGGTATGGTCTTTACTGCCGGCAATGTAAATGCAAAAGTCAAATTACCGTCGGTTTTCAGCGATAATATGGTTATTCAGCAAAAGACAAATGCAGCCTTCTGGGGTCAGGCAAGTCCGGGAAAAACTGTTAATATTCATGTCGCCTGGAACCCGAAAAACTTTACTGTAAAAGCGGATGAAAATGGAAATTGGAAAATAAAGATACCTACTCCGAAATATGGCGGACCTTATAATATTACAATATCGGATGGCACTGCAGTTAAGCTGTCCAATATTATGTTAGGTGATGTTTGGGTCTGTTCCGGTCAATCCAATATGGAAATGCCGCTTGCCGGTTGGGGAAAAATCGCAAATTATAAAGAAGAAATCAGTAAAGCTGATTTTAAAAACATCCGCCTACTGCAGGCTGATCATATTGCAAGCAACACCCCTTTAACCGACGCTAAAGTAGCAAATGGAGGCTGGACAATATGTACTCCTGAAAATATCGGGGAGTTCTCTTCAGTAGCCTATTTTTTTGCAAGAGAAGTTTATCAGAAGACAGGTATCCCGATCGGACTGATCCATACATCCTGGGGTGGAACAATTGCCGAAGCATGGATGAGTTCTTCGACGCTTAAAACACGTCCGGATTTTGCAGCCGCCGTAGAAAAGATAGCTAAAACAGGAAGTCAGGCCGAATTCGAGCAGGAGTTAAACAGCTGGAACAAAATCGTTATAGAAAATGACAATGGTTATCAGCAGGGAAAACTGCGATGGGTTAATGCTGATACAGATGATTCGGACTGGAAAAGCATGAACCTGCCGGTTTTATGGGATCAATCTATACTGCCTGATCTTGACGGTATAGTCTACTTCCGTAAAAAAATTACTATTCCGGAATCCTGGAAGGGTAAAACCATCACTTTGAATCTAGGAACGATAGATGACAATGATGTCACCTTTTTTAACGGGACGAAAATAGGTGAAACTAAAGGATATGACCAGAAAAGGGTATATACAATTCCCGCAGATCTGGTGAAACCTGGTGAAAACACTATTGCTGTCCGGGTTTTTGACGGTGCAGGCGGCGGCGGTATTTATGGTGACCGCAATATCATCTCTGTTGTATCTGCAAACGGAGAAAAGATATCCCTGGACGGCGACTGGTTATATAATGTAGGCCTGGGCTTAAAAAAAATTCTGCCTATGCCCTCACCTATCGACGGCCCAAACCGACCTACAGTACTGTTTAATGCGATGATAAATCCATTTTTGAATTTCACCATTAAGGGAGCGCTCTGGTATCAGGGAGAAAGTAATGCGGACCGTGCGAACCAATATCGCACACTCTTTCCGCAGTTAATACAGGACTGGAGAAAAGCCTGGGATATCGGTGATTTCCCATTTTACTTTGTCCAGCTTGCCGGCTACATGAAACATGAAGATTTGCCTAAAGCATCGGCATGGGCTGAACTGCGGGATGCTCAGCTAGGTGCGTTAAAAATTAGTAACACTGGTATGGCAGTCGCGATTGACATCGGCGATGCAGCTGATATACACCCTAAAAACAAACAGGAAGTTGGCCGCAGACTTGCCTTAATTGCATTAGCTAAAACTTATGGCAGGCAGATCGCATACGCTGGTCCTGTTTTCAAATCTTATAAGATTGAGGAAGATAAAGTTACCCTGGATTTTGATCATATTGAAGGCGGTTTAAAAGCAAATGATGGTAAACCATTAAATGGCTTCGCAGTGGCAGGCGCCGATAAGGTGTTCCACTGGGCACAGGCAACCATTACCGGCAATCAGATTGTTGTGAGCAGTACTGAAGTACCTAAACCGCTCGCAGTTCGGTATGGCTGGGCAAATAATCCTGAGTGCAACTTGTATAATCAGGCAAACTTGCCTGCATCACCTTTTAAAACTGATACCTGGGAAGACAGCACGAAAAATATCCATTAAGAATAAAAACTACGAATCCGGGAGATTATCGCCCTGACTACGTTTATGGTGGAGATAAATCTCCTGCTTTGGAACCGATATTTCAATACTGTTCATTTTAAAAGCTGCGATAATTTTGATGATCATGTCGCTTTTTGTGGCAGAATTATCGCCGATATGCTTAGTCCAGAAAAAGATCTTCATATCAATTGAACTGTTATTAAATTGTTCATATTGCACCACTGATCCTGGATTTTTGGTGATGCGGGGCTCATTATCCAGAATCTCAGTTAATATCTTCCGGCATTTTTCTAAGTCTGAATCATATGCAATTCCTATAAGGATAGATACCCTTTTACGATTTCCACCCAGTGACCAATTAACCAGATGTGCATTAAGCAAATCGCCATTGGGCATAATAACATCAGCACCATCCCAGGTAGAAATTACACTGCTTCGAAATCCAATAGATTTCATTTGCCCTCCCTGACCATCAACATCGACAATATCTCCTACGTTAACTGGTTTTTCAAATGCAATAATAAGCCCGCTGACTAAATTATTAACCAGCGTTTGTAATCCAAATCCGATACCGACTCCCAGAGCCCCAAGCACGATAGTAATTCTATCCACAGGGATACCTGAGGCCGCTACCGCTAAAAAAAGACCAGTACTCAGAATAGAAATACGAACTAGTAACAGCCAGCTGCCAATGCCAGGTTTTTCATATTTACCATCTTTACCTGTCCTGATATGTTTATCTGTGGCAAAAAAAGAAACTACTCTGGATATGATAACGGCGGTACCCATTATCACAATAAACAAAAGCATATTGTTAATGGTAAATGTATAGCTGCCAAGAGTTCTTTCGTCGGTAAAGAAGAGCAGAAGAGGTTTAGACAAATAATCAAATACGGGGAAATTACGTCCAAATAATACTATCCAACCTACAATGAGCAAGATATAGAATGGTGCTGGTGCCTTCTTCCCTACTTTTTCAAAATTGAGATAAAAGAGCTTCCGGTCAGTACCTGAATACACATTAAAAGCCAAAAATAATCCCTCATTAATCAGACGAACCGTCCATAGGAAAAGAATAGCAATCACAACATTCAGAAAACCACTTATAACAAGCATCTTACCAAAATTATACCGGCCAAATATATTTGCTATTGTAGAAGCTAATTCAAGAAATACCATGAACACGATTGACCAGATAATCCATTTTTCCCTCAATTCGTCCCGATGCCCCTTCAGTAAGATCAATACACCGCCGATTACACCTGAAATTGAAAGCACAAGCATTAGCCATCTTTCCATTCTGGATGCCTGTAAGACCAGATTACCCAGACAAGCCAATACAAAAAAGGTTACCATAAGTAACCACACACGCATCCAGTATTGACTGACATAGCCCGCAAAAATAACGCTCAAACAAACTACAGATACCGACCAGAGAATTACGTTTAAAATAAAGGGTGGCGATAGAAAAACGAATTGAAATAAGCTGAAGACAAGCAATATTGCAGATAATAATGGATACCGGATCACCAACTGTCCTTCAAAATCACTTTTCAGAAGTTTACCCTCTACATAAATGCTCTTAAGTGAGCGCAAATAGACAAATGAGGTAATCGTCAGTAAAGCAAGCACCACGAGTCTTCCAGCATTATTTTCTGCATAAAAACTGAGGGTTAGTAATCCTTTAGTAATAGAGAAATCCAGTATCTCCCCAAAAGGGCGGTAGAAAATTTCCGGGTCCCATATATTAGTAAATTCTCTCTTGAAAGTATTTTCAGCCATATCTTTCTGATACAGCTCAATTTCTTCCAGACTACTTTGTAACTTAAAAGCAGCCAGGTTAACTTTATTGAGTAGAGTCTGAATATTATTTCCAGCCTGCCTCAGGGCGCTATCGACCGGACTAGTTTCATAAGCAATAACCTGTATTTTTTGCAGGTATTTCATTAAAGTAGTGGAATCGGTGGGAAACTTAAATAATGCCGGAACACTTAACAATGAATCAAGCTGATAGCGGAAATTATTTATTTCCTGCTGTCTGAGCTCCAAACCGGCCTTCCTAGTATTTGCTTTTGCCAACAATTGAGATAGTATTTTCGAGGTCGCAGTTAGATTTCGAAAAGTCTGCGCTGTACCTTTGTTCGTAAAAACACCATCGCCGGCAACAATTAAATACTTATCAATCTCATTAAGAACGGTTTTAGTTCCGGTTGTATCGAGCTTACTTTTAAGGTAAATATTAGCCTTCTGCATGGTCCGGCTTAATTCGTCGAAAGTTTTGATCTGCAAAACAGACGCTTTATCGGCCTCAAAATCATCGGAACTTTTCTTGGAAGATTGTTTGGCAAAGGCCTGCATCTTTTCAACAAAATTCATCCGCAGGCTATCTTTCGCCCCCGCTTTTTTTAATCCATCATTATTCTGTGCATAACCCGGAATACAGTACAGGAAGTATATAAAAAATAACAAAGGGAAATTCATTTTTATCATGCTCATATCAGCGGCATTTATCGGGTTTTAGTGAGGTAAATTTATAACAAATGGTTATATTAGATTACCTAATAAATCTACTATGAAAACAATATACTTGTTCATTTTCACAACATTATTATCCTTCAGCGTTTTCGCACAAAATCGACTGGCATCTAATCAGGATGTTATTCAAAAAACCAGCGGTGAAGAATTAAAAGGAAAGGTTACCAAAATAACCGATTCCGATGTTACCTTTATTTATTCCGGCGAAACGCTTGAGTATACTATCAAGAAATCCGACATCTTAAAGATAACGCATTCAAGCGGAAGAATTGAAGTGTTCGGCCAGGCAAATCCACCTGCAGAGAGCCGCAAATCAGACCAGGTAGCGATGTCTGCAACCCCGGCAGATCACCATAATAAAATTGCCATTTTGCCATTCACTTATTTAATAGATAATCAGCCAGGTGCAGATCAGGTCGGTTACAAAGCGCAGGAAGATACTTTTGCTTTTTTGGCAAAACATTCTGCGGGTTATACTATATTGGATCCAAGGACCACCAATGCGAAGTTAACTCAGGCAGGTGTAACCAAAGACAAATTAATGGGTTTTACCATGAAAGAGATCTGTGATATCCTCGGCGTAGAATATATAATTGATGGTGCAGTCTTACAAACAAAAGGTGCCCAGACGAGTTATTCGAGCGGTAGTTCTGACGCCAAAGTGAAAAGAGATGGTGATAGTAAAGTGAAGGGAGTATCAGGTTCAAATTCCAGTTACTCGAGTGCAGAACAGCGATACGAAGTAAGTGTAAGTCTGCATATCTATATGGATAATAATGCCAGTATTTACAATCAAAGTCACAAAGCTTTCTTTACAAACACAGATGGTTCTTACAGCAGTCCGCTTGAATACTTGATCAAAAGGTCTCCATTATACCGGAAGTAGCAGGTTTACGGGGAATGGATTAACCGGACTTTTCACCGTATTTATCAATTTCTACTTTCCTTTGATCACCATTTAAGATTATATGAAACAGGTAATTATAGTCCTCTTCGGTTACTCTTTCAATAGGACGTTTAAGACCAAAAGCTTCAATAATTTCCAGGATAGTATTGGAATGTCCGGCAATTATGATCGTTTTTCCTATATAATTTTTAAGAATATCATCGGCAAGTACTGCTGTGTTCCGGTAATCTTTTATATCAATCTTATTCTTTTTCACCAATGGCTCCAATATCTGGTGCGTTCTTTTAAATGGCGTACTGAAAGCAACATTGAATTTAATTCCTTTTAAATGAACAGCAAGATCTTCTGCACGGGTTCTTCCTTCAGCTGATAAAGCTGGGTTAGAATCTTCCGGATCAGATTTGTCTTTTTCACCATGCCGAACAATCCATATATCCATCCTTTGGGCAAGTACGCCGTTAGCGAGACAGCAGATCAATATTAAAAGCAGGAGAAGTTTTTTTCTGGTTAACATGCTTAAATATATGAATTTGCTACTGATTGATAGTCCCCCCTGTCGTTACGCTATTGTGGTGTTTGTTATTTTAAATGTCTGATTATTTCATTCGTCAGCAAGAGGTTGTCATTAACCTGAATAATATGCCCGCTATGCGTGGCCTCCACCAAACGGCTCTTACCGGAGAGATTGAGTAAATCAAGTTGCACCTCATTTACCAATGATTTGAATTCATCTCTGAGAATAGGATCTTTAAAACCTGCGTACCGGACAGGTGAGGTACCCATAATCACTGTCAATGGGATATTTCCAAAGGAAGTGTATTGTTCTGCATCCTCAAAATTCAAATTATCGTTCTTAGCTTCTTCTAATATTTTATTACATGACCTGTAAAAAAAATCCTTTTCCAGTTGATGAAATCGGTGCGTTATTGGAAATTCAGGGGATAACGGCAGGAAGGAAAACAAAACCCGGTAAATACCGGTATGAACTATAGTTTTAATTACCCAATGTGGCGGTACAGATAATGCTTTTAGCAGATCCGGAGATGCTTTTTTCATTTGTAAAGGGTGAGCTGCTTCGGCAAAAATGATTGCAGAAATATCTTCCTTATTCTTTTCAATAAAAGGCCTTAAATAGATTCCTGCCATAGAATGGCCGACCAGGATATAAGGTTTCGGACAATTTGTTTTTTCCAGGAGCAGCTGTAATTCCTCACTTACCAGGTCATTAGTAACAGGCTCTCCGGTAGCTTCACTTAGCAATAATCCGTTCCGGTCATACGATACGGTAACTGCATGTTTTGACAGACTATCCTGAACTTCTTTCCAAATCGTATGGTTACTGCCCATCCCCGATTGAAATACGACAGTGCAATTTCCCTGTCCTTTTTTAACATAATGCAACGGCTGCCCTTTGATCTGAACAAATGTTTTCCCTTCTCTAAAGGTTCGCTCCAATCTCCATCTCTCATAATGTTCAAATAAGGTACTCATCAATAAGAGTGTACCCAGAAAGAAAAAACTCCATTTAAAAAACATGACAAGAAAACTCCACCGCATTGTTATTGTTAATTTTAAAAGGTTCGTTTACAAACCTGCATATTATTTAGAATAATTACAAATAATAGACGAGTTGAAAACTCAATGCCATATTGAAATCACTCCGAATGTGAATTACATTCTTAATTCCAAGGTGCAGTAGATACACTCTAAAAAATTTACTTGTCAAGCGAAAAGCCGTTTCTTCTCAATCGTTTTGATACCTATGGAATTGTATCTTGTCAGATATGAATAAACTGTTCAATCTCAGCCCTATATTATCCGCTTACAGATTAAGCTTTACTGTTATCCTTGCTTGTCTGATCATATCGTGCTCAACACAGAAATCATTGGTTTATGATCAGGAACTAAAGCGAATGAAGACCACCTCGGAGAACAGGCTTTCAGCACAAGTGGATGAATTCAACACTTATCCCAATCGCCCGGAATCTGACGGACCTTTCAATAAAACTAATAATAAGAGCTTTCTCTTGTCAAACATTCCTTTGTTCAGCAGTTCTGACATGACAATAAACAAAGTGTATAATTACCGCTGGTGGATGATTAGTAAGCACCTGAAAACATATCACGACCCACAGGACAACAAAGACTATTGGGTGGTTACAGAGTTTTTTGGCGTAAAACCATGGGCCTCTTTAAGCGGAGCAATAACCTGTCCGGCCGGGCATCAGTTTTATGATGTAAGATGGTTACGGGATGAGAAGTTTTTAAAATCATATGCAGATTACTTCATGCGTGGATCGGCTTCCCATTTAGATCAAAGGGAAAACGGCAATTTTCTAACCTATATGAGCAGACCGGAGAGTCATCATTTTTCGAGCTGGATGGTTGATGGGATAGATGCCTTTTTAAAAATCCACCCCGATAAGAAATGGCTTCATGAGATGCTGCCTTACCTAGAAAAGCATCAACAGGTATGGGACAGCTTGTTTACGGTTAGAACATCTGATTCAAAAACAGCCGGTATGTACAAAATATTAGACCTTTATGATGGGATGGAATTCAGCCTCTCGGCTGTGCTCGGGCTGATCAACAGTGACGGTCCGTATAGCTTGTACACTAAGGACAACTGGCGCAATTATTATTTGGGCTGGGAAACTACAGGTAATGCCGAAAAATCAATTCAGGCCAAAAATTACCCAAAGGCTTTTCGCAAAGGGTATCCTGATTTCTATCTGGTACGGCCATCGGTCAATAGTTATGCTTACGGGAATTTACGGGCACTGTCCGATTTATATCGGTTAAATGATTCATCCGGCATCAATAAAAATGGGCAGAGTAAAGCAGATTATTATGCTTCCAGGGCAACCAAAGTTCAACAGCAAGTAATGAATGTACTTTGGAATAAGGACGACCAGTTTTTTAACACCTACAGCGCAGGAGATAATATATTTGGTGCCCGCGACTTTGAGGCCAGAGTCCGGGAATCAGTAGGTTATACTCCCTGGTATTTTAATATGATACCGGTTAATGATTATAAGAATTACAGTAAGGCATGGGAAATGCTCGCTTCACGCAAAGGATTTTTTAATACTTCGGGCATGACAACTGCAGAGCAGCAACATCCTTATTATAATGAACAGGCATATGCATGGAATGGTCGCGGATGGCCTTTCGAGAATTCCATAGTTTATAAGGGATATGCAAATTATCTTCGCAACTATAAAAAATCTAGTACGCTACCTGAGAAAGAACTATTGTATGAATACGTCTATAAACTGGCTAAGATGCACGGTGATAAGCCAAATATAGGTGAATGGTATATTCCTAGCACCGGAAAAGAATTTGGCGGTGAAGCGGATTATTTCCATTCTACATTCCCGGATATTATTATTGAAGATCTTTTAGGCTTCAAAGGGGTACACGAAAATAGTTTCTCTGTAAAACCGCTACTGCCTAAAAATAAATGGGATTATTTTTATCTCGGTAACCTGCGTTATCACAATCATGATATTGATATCATCTGGAAAAAGGACTGGGATGCCAATAAACCCGGTGAACAAGGTAAACTCTGTGTCTGGGTAGATAATAAACTCGTAGCAACGAGTTCTTCTTTAAATGAACAGCTTAATGTAGATCTGAATCCGTAAAAAAAATAGTTGTAAATTATACTTCTGCAATTCGTGGAGAAACCAGAAAAAAAACAAAGATGATGCAGAGTAGCAAAGCAATGAAAAACCAATAGTAAGTTGCACCATGCAGAGAAGCAAAAAAGCCACCTTGTGCAATGCTGCGGTTAACCAATGCAGTAAATACATTGCCTGCTGCAACCGTCAGCAACCAAACTGCCCCCATTGTACTTTTCATCGAGGCCGGGGCTTGTGTGTAGGCATATTCCAGACAGGTAATGGAAACCATTACTTCCGCAGCTGCTAAAATAAAATAAGCAAATACCTGCCACCAGATCGAAGGTCTGCCACCGCCGTCAATTGTGGTTTGGATTAAAGCTATGACCGTGAAACACAAAGCCATTAACACCAAACCGCAGCCAATCCGACGTAAGGGTGTAGTCTTAATCCCTCTTTTTTCGAAAAATGGATAGACCAGATAATTAAAAACAGGAATAAGCAACAACAGAAAAAAGGGGTTAACGGTTTGAATCTGTTGTGGTAACAACTCGTAACCGAAAAAGTACCGATCCATTTTTGCAGCCTGTAAGACCCATTCTGAAAGGTTCTGATCCCACATGGCCCAAAAAATTGGGATAAAGCTAAAAACACCAATCACGCGCCAGGCACCTTTAATATCCTCTACTTTCTCCGGTTGAAACTTTTCTTTGGCTACATCGAGCAGCGACTGTTTTGGTTGCTTCTTATAAAAATTGAACAGTGCATAAATTGATATGAACAAGAAATTATCCCTCTTCAACCCAGTAGGGGGTATTCGTACGTAAGTATGGCGGCCTAAGTAAAATATGGTGGTGGAAATGGCCATTAGTATCCCAGGAATTCCAAAGGCCCATTTGGGGCCCCAATTGGTATAAACCAAGGGAATCATCAAGGTAGATAAGGCAGAACCGGAATTAATACTGAAATAAAACCAGCCATAAACTTTTGACAGCAGGTGTTGGTTTTTTGCGGTAAACTGATCTCCTAAATTTGCCGATACACAAGACTTGATACCTCCTGCACCGATTGCAATTAAAATTAGCCCAAACCTAAACCAATCCAGATCGGTTTCGAATATAGACAAGATCAGGTGTCCTATACAACACAGGATGGATACCCATAAAATGACCTTATATTTTCCAAAAAACCAATCAGCAGCGAGGGCCCCTATAAATGGCACTGCATAAGCCAGGGACACAAAAAAATGGGTCGCTTCATTTGCTTTCGCTTCGGCAACTGGCTGCAGAGCAGCCTGAAGTGTTGGGTTAAAAAACTGAATAACCAAAAACGTGGTTAAAATTGAACGCATCCCGTAAAAGCTAAACCGTTCGGCAGCTTCATTGGCAATTATGTACGGTAAACTTTTTGGATAGGACTGCAAAATAATCAGCTTATTTGATAACTACGTTTTCAAGATTTCTTTTAGGAGGCTCAGTTTTCAGCAAAGTCTTCACGAAGAAATCGCGTTTTTTTCGCCTTCCGTAAATTCCACCATCACTATGTCCCATTCCAGGTACACATAAAAATTCAAAGTCTTTATTGGCCTTAATTAAGGCATCGGCTAAGCGGAAGGTAGACTCTGGTGGCACATTCTCATCGGCCTCCCCAACGATTAACAATAGATCTCCCTGCAGCTTTGCGGCATTCGTGATATTGGACTGTTCTCCATAATGCGGCCCCACTGGATATCCCATCCACTGCTCATTCCACCATTGTTTGTCGATCCGGTTATCGTGACAACCACAAGCAGAAACAGCAGCTTTATAAAATTCGGGATGAAACAATAGTGCACCGGTAGAATTTTGTCCGCCTGCAGAGGTTCCATAAATACCAACTCTGCTGATATCTGCCTGAGGATACTTTTTAGCAAGTTCTTTCATCCACAAAATCCGGTCTGGAAAACCAGCATCAGCAAGATTTTGCCAGCATATATCGTGAAAAGCCTTCGAACGGTTTGCCGTGCCCATACCGTCAATTTGTACGACAATAAATCCCAGCTCAGCCATACTTTGCATTTCGCTGTAAGGCAGGAAGTTTTTAGGCACAAAACTGTCGTGCGGGCCTGCATAAATATATTCGATAACTGGGTATATTTTATTAGGATCCATTTTGGAGGGCTGCCATACTACACCCCAGATATCGGTTTGTCCATCTCTGGCCTTGGACACAAATACTTCAGGCAATTTTACTCCGGTTTTAAGGAAATCTGCAGTGGTACCTTCTTCTAATGTTAACACCGGTTTACTGTTGGCTACCTCTTTCAAAACAGACACAGGGCCAACGTTAACCTGTGAATATGTATCAAGGTAATATTTGCGGTCGGGAGAAAAAGTTACCTGATGATTTCCTTTTTCGGGTGTTAAATCCACTCGTCTCTTTCCGTCAAAAGCAATACGGTAGTGGTGAATGAAGTAAGGATCTTCACCACTGGTGATGCCACTTGCCCTAAACCACACCTCACGTTTAACAATATCTACACTGTCGACTGCACGCACAACCCAATTGCCTTTGGTAACGGGCTGCTGTTTCCCGGTGATGGTATTTATCAGATAGAGATGATTATAGCCGTCTTTTTCGCTACTCCAGATCATCTCATTAGTTTCCGGCAGATATCGGGTATAAATACGATTTTCATAAATGAACGTTTGTGTTTGATCGTCAAGAATATTCCGGGTTTTACCAGTCTGCACATCAACCTCTATTATACGGAAACGCTGATGTCCACGGTCTACTTTTTCATACGTGTAAAAACGGTTATCTCCCTTCCGCCAATGTAATTCAGGAGGGCCAAAAAAGTCAATAGGCTCTGCATTAACCTTAACCTGCTTGTTATGAATAACGTCAAATACAGTGGGTGTATAACTAGTAAAATCATCGCCGGGTTGTGCGTATTCACGTGATTTCAATTCTCCACGTGTGGTGCCTTCTACAGAACTGAGTACATAATGTACTTCCTTTATTTTTTTAGGGTCAATTCGGTAACCTACCAGCGTCTTACTATCCGGCGACCAGGTAAATTCTCCATAGGGCTTTTCTTTATTCCCATCGAAGGATAATTGCACTTCTTTACCAGTCTCCAGGTCTTTTACATAAACATTGCCGCCCTTTAACAGCAATTGTTTCTTTCCATCTGGTGATTTCGACACTTCTGGAATAGCCTCCCAACGAGAACGATTACGTTGTAATGGTTTACCGGCATTGTAAATCTCGGTTAAAGTATCTGTGGTAGATGTATATTGATAATCTGCTAAATTTACTTTTAACCACTGATTATCCGTTTTCAAAGTTACCTGGTCCGCTTTTTCATTGAAGAATAGCTTCGTGATTTTGAGCCGGCCTGGATCTACCAATTTCGCTGTCGCTTTTTGCAGCACCAGTGCCATACGTTCGGAGTCAAAAGCTTTTTTGCGACTACCGGTACCAGCGTTTACATAAATATATTCCCAGTTTTTATCGGATAGATTTCTCTTATACCAAAATGACCGTTTGTCTGCCTGCCAGACCGGCAATATTTGGTTATTGAGTTCTACTTTTCGTAATAATGTGTCCAGCTGATCTGCTTCCTGGTAATTTAATGCCATTTGGATCGCATCAGGTTTATAGATGTTAAGGCTCTGCTGTGCATGTAGGGAGAGGCCGGATAAAGTGCAGCCGATTACGATAGTCGCTAAAAAAGACAAGTGCTTCATAAATTTTTTCTTTTGAACTTTTCGATAAGGTAATAAACTGGAATGCCCAATAGAGTAATGATGAGACCAGGCCAGGTATAATTGGGCTTATAAATCATGAGTAAGATACAAAAGGACATGCCCATCAGAATATAAATCAGTGGAAGGAACGGATATCCAAAAGCTTTATAGGGGCGATGTGCCTCAGGCCGTTTCTTGCGAAGGATGAAGATGCCAGCAATAGTTAACATATAGAACATGACTACCACAAAAGATATCATATCCAGAAGGTCGCCATAACGTCCGCTTAAACACCATAAACTGGCAAATAAACATTGAATCCAAAGACCAAAAGCCGGTACAGCATTTTTATTCAATGTACCGACCTTTTTAAAGAATAAACCATCTTTAGCCATAGAATAATAAACGCGCGCGCCAGCCATAATAAGCCCATTGTTACATCCGAAAGTGGAAACCATAATCATGAGGGCAATGATAACTGTGCCCCAGCTTCCGAAGATTACCTTAGACGCGGTAACTGCGACCCGGTCTTTGTCTGCATAAGCCATGTCATGCAGCGATAAAACCCCGGTATACATCATATTAGTTAATAAATATAAGATAGTGACGATGACGGTACCCAAAGCCAAACTAAGTCCGATGTCTCGCTTAGGATTCTGTATCTCTCCGGCAATAAAAGTGACATTATGCCAGGAATCGCTACTGAAAATCGAGCCAACCATAGCCGCAGCAATTGCCCCAAAGGCTGCCATGGTGGTATAAGTACCCAAATCGCCATCAACCGAAAGTGGTTGAAGTACCCATGCATTTTTCCAGTTAGTTGCCCAAATATCTTTGTCGAGAAAGATTAGACCAAACACAATTAATCCAAAAAGGCTCAACAGTTTAGTCAGTGTAAATGTGGTCTGTATAATTTTACCACTGTTCACTCCCCTGCTGTTGATATAAGTGAGTAAAACAATTACGCCAATGGCAAGCAATTGAGCGGGTGATACCTGTAGAAAACCGAAGTCGATAGCTATCAGATCTTCATTAAACACCGGGAGAAGATAAGCTGTAAATTTCGCAAAGGCGACACCTACCGCAGCAATCGTTGCGGTTTGGATGACGGTAAAAAAGCTCCATCCGTATAAAAAACTAATTACTGGATTATAGGCTTCTTTTAAATAAATGTATTGACCACCAGCTTTGGGAAACATCGCGCTGAGTTCTCCATAACTCAAAGCGGCAGTAAGGGTCATAAAACCAGTAAGCAGCCAGACGATCATCAGCCAACCTGAACTCCCGACATTCCTGGTGATGTCGGCGCTAACAATAAAGATCCCAGAACCGATCATACTGCCAGCAACCAGCATAGTTGCGTCCATTAATTTTAAAGTAGGTTTAAATCGCGTGGTTTCGGACTCCATTTCTATTTAGGATTAGACAGGTTATAAAACTTCCATTGCGTAGTAAAATCTCTGGTAAGTACTTGGTTAGTGAGCGTAGCACGAATGAGTTCTACCGGAATCAGGTTCTCTTTCATCACAGCTTCATGGAATGCTGGGAAGGTCATTTTACCACTATCTACCAGTTCATGCCGCAAGGCTGTAATTTGTAAACCGCCTAACATATAGGCTACCTGATATAAGGGACTGTAATCGCCCTGAAAGGAACGTCGTACCTCTCCCTCAGCATTTGCGCGTTCATGGCCAACCCGATCGACCAGAAAATCTACACACTGTTTTGGGGTCCATTTACCCAGGTGGTAATTAAGGGAAAACAAGATGCGTGCACAACGGTGCATGCGCCAGAACAGCATTCCAATTCTTTCTTCAGGCGTTTTGGCAAAGCCTTTTTCATAGAGCAAAAGTTCCCAGTATAATGGCCAGCCTTCGACACTGAAAGGCGTAGTAAACATACTACGATAATTTTTAAACCGACTATTCATATAGTATTGGAGGTGATGACCTGGCAATAGCTCATGCTGTACAGTACCCTTGGAAAAGTAAGGATTATTGCCACGCATGCTCATTAGTTTATCTTCTTGAGTCATGGTATTGGTCGGGTAAGAAATACTGATCTCTTTACCACCGGTAAAAAAAGGATTGACCAACTGGCGCTCTGGTGACATCATCACCATCCCCCAGGTTTCATTTGCCAGAGCTGGAATTTCCATTAGATTATTAGCCTTTATAAAACTTAAAGCTTCTTCTTGAAGTTTAACAATCAGGGCTGGTTGTTCGCCTAGTGGTACATAAGAATTTTTCACCTTCTCCTGTGCCTGTTTCCAGTCTGCTCCAAAACCCATCTCTTTGGAAGCTTTCAACAACTCTGCATCACAGAAAGCAAACTCCTTTTCAGCAATTTTAATAAGGTCTTCTGGGCTATAAGGAATAAATTCTGTCTGAAGCTGTCGTTCCAATTCAGCTTTTCCTACAGGAAGCCCCTTAATCCCATAATTGTTAGCTTCAGTGATCGACTGCAGCTCATCTTCTTTACCCGACAAAAGTCTTTCATAGTCTGTTAAAGCCTTATCTAATGACTCGTATGGTTTAGGTACCCACCAGGTGAAATTGGGATCAAAGCCATTGTAAAAAACATAGAAACTGTTTAATCGGGTTTTCAATCCCGAAAGCACTTTTTGAAGGTCTCTCTTATCGCCCTCAGTAATTCCCTGTAGTTTAAAATTCTTAATGGCTAGATAAACATCAGCAGTTAACCGGTTCATTTGCCCCGCAACTTCGATACCTTGTAACCGATCGCCCCTTCGTCGTTGTTTTTCTAACAAATAGATCTCCTGCGCAAATGGAAGAAATTTACTAATGACCTTCTCTTTCGATGATTCTATCGTCAAGAGATGAACGTTAGCACTAATCTCCTTTTTAAGCAGCAAATAATCGATTTTACCGTAAATGCTGAAAACATCAAAATTGAGTGTTTTAAGTTGTTCTGAATAATTCTGGTTAACTTCCAGTAAACGTTTTCTTTGTTCTGGTGACTTATAAACATGGGCAATGCGTTGGTAGAGACTGCCAGGATAGGTTATAAAAGGGGAGTAAAAATCTTCAATAGCAGCGATGTCGCTTTGGTAGGTGGCCATCGTGGTACCCATTTCACTAGTCTGTTCGTATAAGCTAGCCGGTATTTGTTGTTGAGCAAACACAAAAAAAGGCAATACAAGGAGATATGAAAAGCAAAGCAAGCCCCTGAAGAACCTGCTGCCTTTCAGCACATTTTTTATATACATTTTACAAGAATTTAGACAGTAGCACTGTCTCATTAAAAATGAAGATTGTTAAGCAGACAAGCGATTAACCTTACTTACATTATTGTAGGCATCCACGTATGCTCTCGGCGATTGACCAATGATGTTTTTGAATACCCTGTTAAAATTGGTAATGCTATTGAAACCTGATTTATAGGCAACTCCAGAAATGCAATCTGTTTTACTGCTGGCGATCAGACTTTTGCAGGCGTCATTAATTCGAACCTCATTGAGAAAGGACACAAAGGTATGGCCGGTGTGTTTTTTAAAATACCTGCAGAAAGCCTGAGGTGTCATATAAGCAGCATTCGCGATATCTTCCAGCGCAATTTGATTGTTGTAATTACGCATGATATAGTTAAGGATGTTACTGAGCCTGACACCTTCCGTTTCCGAAATATCAGATGAATACAATTGTGAACACAACGGTACCACTTGCTCTTTAATACTATGCAGGCTATTTAACAAATCGACGAGGTTAAACAGGACATCTGTACCTGAAGCTTCATGCACCTGAGATACCTTTGTCGTGATCTGGGCAGCATAATCTGAAGGGATAATGAACCCGTGTTTATTATTTCTCAGAAAAGTACTGATTATATTCATCTCCGGCAGGTTAAACAATCCACCCAAAACGCCCGAAGGGTTAAAGTACAGGGAACAGGCCTCTATATTTTTATCTTCATCAGTAAAGTATTCCGGGTTAGATTTAAATAGATGTGGAAGATTAGCTCCAATTAAAAACAGATCGCCCGAACGAAAAGAGTGCATATTATTGCCTGCAATAAGGGTCCCCTCCCCTTTTTTCACCCAGGTAAGCTGCCATTCGTCATGGCGATGAAGATACTGATAAAAAAAAGGCAGGTTGATGTGTTCGGATATCACGCTCTTATCATCCGGTACAAGCATTGTAAATGGAAGTACTTTCATGGTTGGTTGGTTTGGTTTGGTTGATTTAGGTTGTTAAACGTTAATATACAAATATTAACATTCAACAACCTAAGACTGCATTAAACCGGTTAATATCCGGTTATACTTAGCTAAAATACGTCATTTTAACGTTTAATAAAAACATAATTATAATATCAAATAATTCCTGATTAATATCCCGGATTCTGCTTTAAATTAGGGTTTTTAGAAATTTCATCTTGCGGGATTGGGAACAAACTACGGCTTGGCGCCTGCGGTGAGTGATTAAACCATTTCTTAGTCGAAAATACACCAAAACGAATCAGATCCTGTCTGCGGTGTGCCTCGGCGGCAAACTCCCAACCTAACTCATCAAGAAAACGACCAAACTGTATGTCTGCACCACCGTTTACCGCATCAACTGTACCATCAGGTCTTTGCAATCCATATTGATAAACACTACCCTTTAACAAGTCAGCACCGGTAACACTTGCTTTTGAAGCATTTCCCTTAAATGCACGTTGTCTCACTTGAGTTACCAACGCAGCTGCTCCATTAGCATCTCCTGTTCTCAATAGGGCTTCTGCCTTCATCATAAGCACATCTCCATAACGTAAAAATGGAAAGTCATTATCCATATTGCCGGTTGCATTGGGTTTAATAACGAACTTCCCGATACGGTACCCTTGATTTCCAGCTGCTACAATTCCATCCAGACCACCCATTCCTGGAACAAAATTAACATACGTAATGAGCACCTGCCCTGTTAAAGGGCTAACTTGAGGCCCCTGAATCCAAGTGTCTTTTAAACGGCTATCTTCTTTGTCATAGGTATTGATAAACTGGGGTACGGCACAGTTTCCACCCCAAGGTTGGGCAGTCATCTGAAATACTGCCTGGCTCAACGGATCCAGCGTTTTCAAATGGATTTGGTTGCCTTTACCATAAATTTCATCATAAGGTATTGCAAATATGATCTCTGAAGAATTCTGGTTGGTATAATTAAACGTGTCTGAATAATTATTATCTAAACGATACTTCGCACTAGCGATAATATCGTCTGCTTCCCGGATACATTTAGCATATTCGGGGGTACCCACATAAACACCTGAATTAAGGTAGATTTTGGCCAATAAGGCCTTTGCCCCCCATTTATTCATCCTACCGTAAGTAGTAGCGGCATCTTCACTGAGCATGGGTAAAACTTCGTTAAGCTCTTTAACGACAAAGTCGTATACTTCCTTCCTGGTATTTTGCTTTGGCAGAGAAATATCTTTAAAATCGACTACGATCGGCACATTTCCATGATTGTCCATCAGCATATAGTAGCCTAAAGCCCTGACTGCCCGAAGTTCAGCTGTGGCTGCACCTTTAATTTCTCCAAGATTTAACGTGCCTTCGTCCAATTGCGACAGCACTGTATTTACCTTCGTGATCGCGGAGAAAGCGTTTTGCCAGGTATTATACGGTTGCCATTCCTGGGTTGTCCAGGTATGCTGATGCATGCGTCGATAAGTACCGGCGTCGTCCCATCCATTGGGGCGGACAGGCGTAATGATTCCATCAGCTGCTTCTTCCTGCAAATCGAAGTATCCCTGCCACCCACACATAACCGTTCTTAACGATGCGTATGCTGGTGCCAGAATTGCCGGCAAATCCTTTTCTGTAGGTTGAAATTGAGAAGGGAGTACCTCTGAATAAACCTCTTCATCGAGTTTTTTACAGGAACTGATCGTAACTCCACAACCCAAAACTCCAATAAATATATATTTAACAATATTCGTTTTCATGATTCTATAATTAAAACTAAAATGAAACATTAAGACCAGCGGTGAACGTACGTGTGGTTGGATAAGCATCCCTGTTCTCGATACCTGGAGCGAAGGTAAAATCACCTGTGTAACTTACAGCTTCGGGGTCAAGACCTTTGTATTTTGTAATGGTGATAAGGTTCAAGCCAGAAACGTAGAATCGTAGATTTTTAACGCCTTTAACGAGCTTGTCACCAAAAGTGTAACCCAGAGTAACGTTATCGATCTTGATATAGTCGCCTTTTTCGATATAATCGCTTACGTAAACCAGGTCATTATTTAGTTGCTTGCCATATTTAGGGTCGTACGCCGTAGCTAAAGCATTGTAAGCCTTATTCACAGGGTTTTCGTAATACATTCTTTGCATATTAAGTACATCGTGACCGAAAGCACCACGGACGTTAACAGATAAATCGAAATTTTTGAAGTTAAAGGAGTTGTTCCAACCCAACAGATACTTAGGAATACCATTTCCGTAATACTGACGGTCATCGGGAGAAGAATCAGAAATGGAAATCACCTTACCATCTTTACTTTCTACCAACCATTTACCATTTTCATCTACACCAACGCTTTTCAATACGAAGAACTGACCGATTGGCCCACCTACTTTCACACGGTGAGTCGACGTCTGGGTCGGCTCACCAGTATAACCTGCATCAAAGAAATCGGCAGTCACATCAAATTTATCATTTGACAGGTTCACCAGTTTATTTTTATTGGAGGAATAGGTTACGTTAGAATTCCATTTGAAAGCTCCGGCGTCAACCACCTTGAAGTTTAGCAGCGCCTCAAAACCTGAGTTCTTCATAGTTCCGGCATTAATCAGCATACTTTCAATTAAATATGGTGGCACCGGTACCCGGAAGTTATAAATCAAATCTTCTACTGTTCTGGTATAATAATCGAATGATCCCGTAATTCTATTGCCTAACAGGCCAAAATCCACACCTACGTTATACTCTTTTTTCTTTTCCCAACGCAAGTCCGGATTAAAGTTTCTTGCCGGCACAAAACCCTGTACCCATTTCCCATTAATGAAAGCACCTTGGTCATAGGTGAAATTATAACTGGTTTGAGACATATATGGATCATTAGCTATCGTACCTGTTACCCCATAACCAGCTCTGATTTTCAAGTCAGTTACGAGTGACACGTTCTGCATAAAGTCTTCTTTACTCACTCGCCATCCCACAGATGCCGCAGGAAAAGATCCCCAGTGGTAGTTCTCGCCAAATTTAGAAGAACCTTCTCTCCTGATACTGGCCATAAACAGGTATTTCTCGTCCCAGTTATAAGTTAAACGACTGAAAAAACCAGCTAGCTGCCATTTACTTTTATAACTGCCCATAGTGGCTAAACCTCGTTGTAATGCCGATCCGGCTTCCAATTTGTTCCAACTATAGGCATCAGTTGGAAAATCGAAGTTATAAGCATTAAAACTTTCATAAACAGCATCCTGCCAACTATAGCCACCTAACACACTGAAGTTATGCTTTCCAATAGTTTTGCTGTAGTTTCCAGTGAACTCCACCAGGTTCTCTACATTTGCGTAAGTGGAACGTGAAGCTGTCCCGTTAAGTTGTGCCTTGGTTGTATTGACGTGATCGAAAGTAGTGCTATTTCCATATAAATTGGTGTTTTGTACATTAGAGACCATTAATTTTAAGTTCAAGTCTTTGACAGGACTATAAGCCAGACTACCGTTGATACGCATCTCTTTAAAGGTATTATCGCTTGTAGTTTCATAGATTCTTCCTAATGGATTGTCATAATTGTAAATGTCTCTTTCCTGCCATTTACCTTTTTCATTATAAATATGATCGGTGGGATTTCTGATAATTGCCTGACGGTACGCATAACCATCTGCACCACCTTGTTCAGACTTGGTTACCCGGTTGATAATCTGTAAATTGGTTTTCAATTTATCATTAAACATCGCATGATTTAAGGATGCCCTTACATTGACACGCTTCTGACCAGAACGGAGAAATATCCCCTCCCAGTCACGATAATTGACTGATCCTGTAAAATTGGTGGTATTGTTACCTCCAAAAATTGTCACATTATGGTTTTGACTCACTGGGTTTTGAAGGATTTCATCCAACCAATTCGTGTCACCACCATAGTCTATATAGGGCTTGCCCTCACTAATTAACCGACGATAATCGGTTGCCGATAACATTTCTGGTTTTTTGGCTATCTGCTGCACACTAGCATAGTTAGCATATTCAATGGTTGATTTAGAGCCTGATTTATTTTGCCTGGTGGTTATTAAAATAACCCCTCCCGTAGCACGTGTACCGTAAATAGCGGCAGCAGAACCATCTTTTAATACATCGATTGACTCAATATCTTCCGGAGAAACGGTATTCAGACTTCCCGGAACCCCATCGATTAAGATCAAAGGTTCAGAAGCTCCACTTATAGAATTTAATCCACGAAGGTTTATTTGTGTACTCGCGGTAGGATCGCCAGATGGAGTGGTTATCCTTAAACCAGCTACTTTTCCTTGTACGAGTTGCGCAGCATCACGCACCGCCCCCTTCACAAAATCTTCGGACTTCACCGTTGCAATAGCACTCGTTACTTCACCCTTTTTCTGGGTTCCATATCCAACCACCACCACCTCATTGAGCCCGCGACTTTCTGCATTCAGTTTCATATCTAAATTGCTCCTTCCCTCTAGAGCAACTTCCTGTGCTACATAACCAATGTAGGTAAATACTATTTGTGCATTTGTCTTGGAAACTTTTAGGCTGTAATTACCATTTTGGTCTGTACTCGTCGCATTTGAAGTACCTTTTTCCTTCACAGAAACGCCGATAAGGGTGGTCGCATCTGTGGCATCCCTCACATTTCCTTTAATAATGTTTACATCCTGTGCAAAGAGCTGACAGGGTAAAAATAACAACAAAAGAATCCAGATTCTTTTGTATGCCTGATGATAAGGTTCATTTTTCACTTTCATGTTCATCTTGTTTGGTTCAACTAATCAAACGACTAGTAGTCTACAAGTTATGTTCAAAAAAATGAATCTAGTTTTCGTATATTATCAGGTAATACCCGGTTTTTACCCTCTTATCTGGATGGTGAAAATGGATGTATATCTATATCTGTTTTTTGTTCTGAAATAATTTGGCTAACCAAGTACCCCGTGGCGGGACCAAGACTCATACCCATCATTCCATGCCCGGTAGCGACCACCAAATTATCTCTTTTTATGTGTCTTCCTATATAAGGCAAGCCATCAGCAGATGAAGGTCGGAAGCCGAACCAAATGTTTTCTTTAACTGGTAAAGAAGGAGTTAGGTCAGGAAAATATTTAGGCACTGATTCTACTATTCCCTTCACCCGATCCATATTGATGCGGGTATTTATTTTATCCAGTTCCATCGTGCCGCTATACCTGATACTTCCATTCATTGGGGTTATGGCCACTCTTGCTTCGCAAAGTAATGCCGGAATAGTCATGCGCTGCAAGGGCTCAGGCTCCATAAAAGAATACCCTTTACCCGGCATTAAACAAACTTTTATCTTCATCATCTTTGCTATCGCCGGTGACCACGATCCTGTAGCTAAGACATATTGGTCGGCTTCCCACACTGTTGTGCCTGTATAAACCTTGGTAATCTTTGATCCCTGGGTTTCAATATTAGTCACTTCATGGTTGCGGACAATCTTGATGCCTGCCTTTTCAAGAAAACGTAATAGTGCATTCATTACTTTTGGCGGACTCATATGTGCATCATCACGAAAATGAACTGCCCCCAAAATATCCAGGTTTAATTCCGGCTGCAACTGCCTGCATTCGTCCGCAGTAAGTATGGACATATTAACGCCCAATTCGGTAGCAGCCCGTGCTAAATGTGCCTCTTCCTCAGCAGCGCGCTCTGTTTTGTACATGGAAAGGATACCATTACTTTGAAGTTCGAAATCAAAATCAGGTTCTTCAGCCAATTCAGTATAGAACTTCTTGCTCAGTAAATTAAGCTCTTTTAAAGGGACTGCCGATTCGGATACATGGCGGGAATTGGCATGTTTTAAAAACTTTATTCCCCAGTTAATTAGCTCCGGGTTCAAAGATGGACGAACGTAAAAAGGGCTTTTCCGGTTAAACATCCAACGGATACCTTGCTGCACCATCCCCGGTGCAGCAAGTGGCACAAAATGGCTTGGAACAATCATACCGGCATTTCCGAAAGAACAATTGTCGGTCAAATCCCCCTTATCCAAGATGGTTACAGTATGACCCTTTTTATGGAGGTAATAAGCCGAACTCAGGCCCACAATACCCCCACCGATAATTAATATATTTGACATGTATGTATTGATTAAATATAAAGAAGATTAAATCACCTGGAATCCAAAGGCATAAGGGTCATCATCATCAATTTTGATTGTGTTATAACCAAATACTTTAGCCCAGCCTTCCACACTCGGAATAATCGCGTCCATTCCGTTCAATTGGATCACTTCTTCTACTTTTCCTGTAAATTTGCTACCAATAATACTCTCATGTATAAAAACATCACCTTTTTGCAACTTGCCTTTGGCGTGCCACTGCGCCATACGGGCTGAAGTACCCGTTCCACATGGTGAACGGTCAATTGCCTTATCACCATAAAAAACAGCATTTCTTGCTGTGGATGTTGGATCCAGCGGTGCGCCTGCCCAAAGAATATGGCTGCAGCCGTTGATCGTTGGATCAAGCGGATGAACAAAAGAATGGTTTTGATTAATCCGTTTTCGGATTACCTGGCTCCAGCTTATTAACTGCGAACCCGTAAAATCCTCGATCCCCTTAAAATTCTTCTGAGGGTCAATGATAGCATAAAAATTACCTCCGTAAGCGACATCAAAAGTCAAAGTTCCCAGATCCGGACACTCGACTTCTAAATTTGATGCAGCCAGGTAGGCTGGCACATTCTGCAGCTTTACCGAAGTAACTTTATTTCCGGTTTGCTGATATTCAATTTTCACCAAACCGGCTGGTGCTTCCATACGGATAATACCAGGCGTAATAGGTTTTACCAGCCCTTCTTCTATAGCAATGGTGATGGTACCGATAGTTCCATGTCCACACATTGGCAAACATCCGCTAGTTTCAATAAATAAAACAGCTACGTCATTTTCCGGATTATGGGGTGGGTACAAGATACTTCCCGACATCATGTCGTGACCACGCGGTTCAAACATCAGTCCTGTACGGATCCAATCGTATTCTCTTAAAAAATGCTGTCTTTTCTCACTCATATTAGCCCCATTAAGTACAGGACCTCCACCAGCCACCAGTCTTACTGGATTTCCGCAAGTATGTGCATCTACGCAAAAAAAAGATTTGGTCATTGTTTAGTCCAGTTTAGATCCATCAATCTATATATGCCTAATGGGTTTTGTGCTTTAAGCGCATCTGGAAGTAAATGATCATCCCAGTCCTGCCAGGCCATGGGCCTCACAAAGCGGTAAACAGCTGTCGATCCAACAGAAGTAAAACGACTATCGTTGGTTGACGGATATGGCCCTCCATGTTGCATGGCTGCACACACTTCTACACCTGTCGGCACACCATTTAACAGCATACGGCCGGTTTTATCTGATAGTTTATTGATCAGTTCAGAATAGTCTTCCAGTTCATTTTTTTCCGACATAATGGTTGCTGTCAACTGGCCTTCCAGGGACTCGACAACAGCCGTTAGTTCCGCTGCATCTTCTGCCACGACTATTAAAGAATAAGGGCCGAAAACTTCCTGCTGTAATCCTTTATTCATCAGAAAAGTTGCTGCACTTACCGTTGCAATCCGCGCAACAGACTGACTCTGCAATTCTTGATTAACTACTGTTGATTCGGCGATTAAAGTAATCCCATTTGTATGAAGAACAGCTTTTGACAAGTTGTTATAATTTTCGCATATACCAGGGGTAAGCATAGTAGCAGAAGGTGTTTCTACTATGGCTGCCGCAAGATCTGCTTTAAATAAATCCAGAGACGGCGATTTTATGGCCAACAGCAAACCAGGATTGGTACAAAACTGTCCAGCACCCAAAATAATAGAAGATGCACATTGCGCCGCTAAGGTCTGATGTCTCTTTTGGAGGGCCTCAGGCAATAATACGATCGGATTAATACTACCCATTTCAGCAAATACGGGAATAGGAACCTCCCGTTGATGTGATAATTGGATAAGTGCGTTTCCACCTTTAAAAGAACCCGTAAATGCGACTGCTTTGGTTTTTGGATGTTTAACCAGATGTGTACCGATCTCATAGCTGTCATCATACAACAGGGAAAATACACCTTTAGGCACACCAGTAGTTTCTATAGCTTTCAAAATAGCACTTCCGACCAGGGCACTGGTACCTAAATGTGCAGGATGAGCTTTAACTACTACAGGACAACCTGCCGCCAATGCCGAGGCTGTGTCACCACCAGCAACCGAAAAAGCAAGTGGAAAATTGCTTGCTCCAAATACAACAACCGGCCCTAAAGGCACAAGCATCCGGCGAATATCTGCTCTGGGCAGTGGCTTCCGGTCTGGCAAGGCGACATCAATAATTGCGTTTACCCATGATCCTTCTTCTACCAGGGTCGCAAACATGCGCAGCTGTCCGATGGTTCTACCCATTTCGCCTTGTAAACGGCCTATAGGAAGACCACTCTCCTGAGCCGCCCGGGAAAGCAAATCTTCTCCCAACTGAGATATTTCATCTGCTATTGCCCTTAAAAAAGCGGCCTTTATATCTTTATTAAGGTTTTTGTATTCCTGAAAAGCAAGTTCTGCGCCTTTCAAAGCATCATCTGCATCTTGCAGGCTTGCGGTATTAAAACTTCCCGTTAAGGTCTCTCCAGTTGCCGGATTAATGGCATGAAAGCCAGGTTCAGAAGAGTTCCGGTAGGTAGAACAAACTATATTGCTGTATGTCATATGATCGTTGTTTATATTCCCCAGCTGCCTTCAGGTAATTGTGGGCGGACCGCAAGGGCATCATTTATAATTTTCAGTACACTTTCTCGCTCTGCTCCTTTTATCGCCAAACGAGGCGCGCGAACTGCCTCTGTTCCAATACCGGTAGCTACTTCAGCCAGTTTAATATATTGTACCAGTTTAGGCTTGATGTCCAATTCCAGAACCGGTAAAAACCAACGATAAATGGTTAAAGCTTCGGCAATTCTATTCTGTTTGACCAGCCTGAAAATAGCCACGGTCTCTTTCGGAAAAGCATCAACCAATCCTGCCACCCAACCGTCGGCACCCATTACCAGGCACTCCATCGCAATAGGATCCACACCAGTAAAGATTTTAAAACGATCACCAAAACGATTAATCATACGGGTAATATTGGAGATGTCTCTGGTTGACTCTTTGACCGCTTGAATATTACTGTACCTTGCCAGATATTCAAACATATCCAGTGTAACTTCGATTTTATAATCTACGGGATTATTGTAAATCATAATCGGCAGGTCAGTGCTTTCTGCAACGGCAGAGAAAAATGCTAATGTTTCTTCAACATCCGAATAATAGCGTAAGGGTGGTAATAACATTAAGCCATCAGCACCTAATTGTTTCGCTTTAATTGCCACATCTACGGCTTTCTTAGTCGTCGATTCGCCAATGTTTAATAATACCGGAACCCTGCCGTTTACTTCTTTCAAAGTGTGGGATAATAAGTCTAGTTTTTCCTCTTCAGTTAACACACTGGCTTCTCCAAGAGAACCACATAATATGATCCCATCAACGCCAGCTTCCAGCTGTGCTTCCAGGTTTATATTAAATGCATTAAAATCAAGTTCATCATTTGCAGTAAACTTAGTTGTTACCGCAGGAAATACGCCAGTCCAATTGATACTCATGTTTTTTAGTTTTGTCTGATTAAATATATTTGCTTTAAATTCTTCAATTACTCTTCTTCAAAGTTAAAGCTGCAGCCTCCCAAACTATTACCTGATATTAACCAATACAACCTGTAATTACACCTATCTCGTTTTAACCGCTTTGATATAATACATTTTCTCAAATCCTTCAACCGTTACCAGTGCCTGCTGTCCTTGATCTAATTTTACCTGTTGCCAGGTTGCCGTCGGAATAATACGCATAGTAGCTGTACCAGCTTTTTTAAGCACCAATGGAAGGTTAAATCCTTCGACTGCACCAGTCCAGCGATGATATAAATTACCTTTGTCTACATAAAACTCCAGAGTGGGGATATTTGTGGTTCTTAAATATTGATCAAAGACCTTTGAATAATCGTATTTCCCTTGTTTCGCGATATAATCTTCTACCTGTGCTGAGGTAATGGTCTGATGATAAAACACTTTATTCAATCCCCGGAGTATTGACCTGAAAAGATCATCGTTATTCATACTGTGGCGAATAGTATGCAGAAGATTTCCTCCTTTAGGATACATATCACCACTTCCCATCTCATTAACGCCATAAGCAGCGATAATTGGTTTGTCATTGCGAATGCCACTACGAATACCATAATTATACATATTACCTGCCTGTTCTCCGAAATGGTAATCCGTAAAAAGTGTCTCACTGTAATTGGTAAATCCTTCATGTACCCACATGTCTGCTAAGTCTCTGGTCGTAACATTGTTTCCAAACCACTCATGACCGCTTTCGTGGATGACTATAAAATCCCATTTCAGCCCCCAGTTTGTACCCGATGCATCTCTGCCCAGGTATCCAAATTTGTACTTATTTCCATAGGAAACTGCCGACTGGTGTTCCATTCCGGTATGTGAGGCATCAATCAGTTGGTAGCCATCCTCATAAAAAGGATAAGGACCAAACCAATGTTCAAATGCCTTAAACATTTTATGAACCTGATCTGGCAGGTAGTCTCCGGCCTTTTCTCTATTGTAATCCAATACCCAATAATTCACATCCAAGGGGCCTTTTTCACCTGCATATTTTTCTTTAAAATTCACATACTTACCGATGTAAGGGATGATACAGTAATTACTGATCGGATTTACTACATTATATTTATAGGTAGTCGTTCCATCATAGTTATCTTTTTTAAACAATAAACGACCATTACCTACCGCAACCAGACTATCCGGCACCGTCATTGTAAGCGAGGCACCTTTATCTGGTTCATCGCTTTGGTGATCTTTGTTTGGGTACCACACCGAAGCTCCTAATCCCTGGCAGGCAACAGTCATCCAGGGACGTCCCAAAGAATCCCTGGTAAAAATAAACCCGCCGTCCCAAGGCGGACGAACAGCTTCATGCACTTTTCCATGATAATAGATATGCACACTATTTTGTTGTTTTAATTCTTGTTTAGGAACCTGGACATACCAAACATTACCTTCTTGTTCAAACTTTAACCGGCTGCCATCTTTATACAATACGCTATCTATAACCAAAGGGACCATCAGGTCAATCTGCATCCTGGTCCGACCGTCGTGGCCTTTCACTACATTGTAAACAATCTTATTCGAACCCTGGATAGTTTTGCTGTTATAATCTGGTTTCAAACCAATTTCATAACGTTGGACATCCCACCAGGTACGTTCGGGTAACAAACTGCCACGTAAAGTATCGGCACGACTGAAAGATTTTCCAGGTTTCAACATTTCCTGTGCAAAAACGTTGGATTGGCTTAATGGAAAAAGGGACATGCAAAGCAGTCCCCGTAATAATATTTTCTTCATTTCTATAAAAAATTAAAAGGCTTCGGCTCTTATGGCCTCAATCTCGTCTGTCGTCATAGCAAGGTGTTTACCCAGCATTTCATGACCGTTAGGGGTAATTAAAAAGTCGTCTTCAATCCGAATTCCCGAGAAATCCCGGAATGCCTCTAGCTTATCGTAATTGATATAGTCACCAAACTGTTTTGAAGCGCCCCATTGATCTATCAATTCTGGGATAAAATAAAGCCCCGGTTCCACGGTAACTACGTAACCAGATTCCAGTTTTTTAGCCAGCCGTAATGACTTCAGCCCAAACTGTGTCGTATTTTTATTCAGCTTATCTGTGTAACCCACATAAACTTCTCCAAGATCCTCCATATCGTGAACATCCAGTCCCATCATGTGTCCTGTACCACATTGAAAAAACAGGGCATGGGCACCCAGAGCAACAGCATCATCAATATTGCCTTTCATTAAACCTATATCTTTTAACCCATATGCCAGGGTTTTACAAGCCTTAAGATGAACATCGAGATAAAGCACTCCATTACTCAAGAGCTTAACGGCTTGGTTGTAGGCTTCCAACACGATATCGTATACCTCTTTTTGGTTAGTGGTAAATTTCTTACTGACTGGAAATGTACGGGTCAGGTCACCTGCATAACCCAAAGCAGTCTCCACACCAGAATCATTGAGTACCAATTGGCCTTCCTTTAAAGTATTTCCATAATAATGGTTATGTAAAATCTGCCCCCTGGTGGTAACAATAGCAGGATAAGCCAGCTGGCCACCACTAGCCACAGCGGCCTGTTGTATGGATGCTACAAGGTCTCTTTCTGTCTGCCCGGGTTTAGCAGTCTGCATGATCAAATGGTGGATATCAGCGGAGATAGACGCTGCCTGATTAATCTCATGTATTTCTTCGGCAGATTTTATGGACCGCTGTGCGATAACAGCTTTAGTAAATGTTATGCTGGCGGATCCGGGTAGTTCGTCTATCGCTAAGCCGAGCGCCTGAGATAAACGTATTTTGTTCTCGCTTCGGTAAGGTGGCAAAAAATGTATCTGCCTGCCTTTCGCCCGAGCTCGTCCAAGATAATTTTCTAACTCGGATGAGGCCTGCAGGAAATCCAGTCCAACGGATGCACATTTCTCCTTCAGGGTTTCCTGTCTTCCCATCCATACGATATCATCCAGACTCATTTCATCGCCAAAAACAATTGCTTTTTGCTCATCCAGATCAATCAGCGCCGCTAAATGAGGTTCATTGAGTGCAAAATAGTAGAGAAAAGTACTGTCTTGCCTGAAATGATAGGTATTGTCTTTAAAATTGATAGGGCTTTCTTCATTCCCCATGAAAAGTAAAATGCCGGAACGTAAGGTCAATGCCAACTCATTGCGCCTGTTATTATAAACTTCTTTAGCAAACATATTCTACAGTTTATTTCTTTGAAAAACTACTTCAGTTGCCGCTTCCTGTTGTAATGGAATATGGTAACTTCCTTGCGGTGTTTTTTCTATTTTACTTATTTCATAGGCACCTTTTTCGCTCTCGCCGGGCGTTTGTTCATATCTCAGCGACGCAGAAACAGTGAATGCATTACCAGGTGCTAATTTGATATGGACGTCGCCCGATAAAAGGTCATAGGATATTTCAGTGATGCTGCCTGCCTCAAGGTTGATCCATAGGCCTGCAGGGGCAATAAATACTGCGTTTTTAGCTGCAGTAACAGGTTTAACCCTGATCACGTTTTTATCTTTCTCCAGGTTTCCACCAAAACTTAACCAACCAAATTCTTTATGCTCAATTATATAAGTACCTGTGTTAACGGCATAACCGAAGAAACCAGATCCATAATCGCCAGAAATACCATCATTGCGTAAAGTCGAGGGAAAAGCATGAAACGCGGCGGGTGCAAAACCTTCCTCGGTGATATTAGCGATTGAACCCATTAACCCTGCATATCCTGCGCGTAATAAATAAAAGTCATTTGGGTGATTTCGGTAATCGGTTAGAACCGGAATAGAATTCAATGCCGAGCCATAATGATGAATCATTCTTTCTATCCTTTGCAATTTACCGCCATAAAGGAAATCCCAGTAGCGCCTCGCATTTCCGTTATAGGCCCAGTGAGGGATCAGGGGTACATAGGCCAGGATAGCGTTCAGCGTCACCTCTGCTTTATCCTGGAAACCAAAATATGAAGACCACATATATACTTCTTCCTGACCAGTAGAATCCCAAGGCATTTCACTCCCAAAAGGATAAGAAAGGGAACGCCAATGCAATGCACGCTTTTTCATCTCTGTTTCCAGATTAGTGGCTAGTTCTGTCATTCCTTCGGCCTGCAGGTCTTTTAAAATTAGTAAAAAAACCGTGCCTTCCATTTGTCCATATTGTGCATAATGTGGCGCAAGCCGGGTCATGGCTAGAGAAGTCTCTGCAGCATGCGTTAAATAGGTCTTCCAACTATCGAAATCGACCAGCCCTTTATAATTTCTGGCCAGGCGGTACATCACCCAATGCGCAGCGGCTACATGGGGATAGTTATAAGAACGACCAACAGAATTAGCTTCTTTAGTCGGCCATGCAGACCAGGTTTTGAAATTTATATGCTGATCGTAAGTACCTTTGGGTAAAGAATCGGGCGCATAATAAAATAAGCTCTTTTTCACCCCATATTTTTCCGGTCCATTGGCATATTGGATATGCCCGAACATTGTGCTGTCGGCAAACCGTTTTAATAATGCTATTTCAGCAGCTTTAGGCGATACCAATTGCTTCATCATGGCACCAAGCCAGCTTCCGGCGCCTCCCTCATCACTCAATCCTGCAATCCAGGCACGGTTATCCTGCACCACCTGCTCCTTTTTATCATCATCATAAGTGATTACCGATGGACTTCTTTTAAAGATAGGGTCAGGCTGGTCGAACCACTGCTTGGTTGTTAAAAAGTTGCCATAATCAGCAATAACCTGGCTTTCCGGTTTAATAACTTTATAATGCATAGTCTGCACTAAACCGCCTTCATAGGTAACAGTTACCCTTGCCCTGCCCCATTTTTTGCCGTTAACAAGGTAGGTTTTCCAATTGTTTTTGGTGTTTTCAGCAGCTTTCAATGTTAAAGCTTCCTGCGGATAGACCGCAATCGATTTTACTGCTTTAGGATAATTGAGGAATAGCTTCGCATTCACATCCTGTGGTAATACATAACCCGGAACCGAAACTGCTACCGGGCGGTGCTGCTGCTGCAATTTGTTTTCTAGGTTTTTCACTTGACCAGCGACAACTAATTTTAAACCTACCTGACGTAGCTCTCCTGGTTTTAACACGATAGAACGTGGCGTATTCCATTGTTCTACCCCCTGCCATTCTTGTTCGGCATAAGCTTTACTGTACACCATCCACTCATAAAAGCCTTCAAACACAATACTGCGTGGTGTTGGATCATCAAGCAGCGGATTATAAGCTTCGAAGGGGGTGTCACCGTCTGGAAGAACCAATAAAGATGGTGCCAGGCCGCTCAACCGGGTTACTTGCAGGTAACCAGCATCCATACCAATATATGGATCATAAAAAACGTTCTGTGCATGTGCTTCATCCAGCGATTTACCTTCTAAAATATTATTGAAGATCAGCGGAATTCCTAACCCTCCAATCTCCACATTCTTATTACTGATATTTTTAAGTTCAAAGCGCAAAACTAGTTGTCCGTCCTTCATTTCCCAATAACGTCTTACGCGCAAAGGGATATCTGCAGCGAGAGTTGGTGCCAAATCCGAGGCAGCCAACACTTTGCCCCCGCTTTTTAAAACTTTGACAGCGGCACGTTTGGTTGCTGAAGAGTACTTGTGCCAATTCTTCCCTGGAGTCCTTAACATCAGGTTAATATCACCCAAATGATAGAGCCCGTCACTATGCCGAACCTTTAAACGTTCGGAAGGTGTAAAATCAAAATCTTTGACCGCTTTAGAAGACAGCGCAGCAGCAGTTTGCGAAGATTTAACCAGCCTCAACTGCAGATCGCCGGCATCAAAACCAAGCGTACCTTGCGCTAACCCTAAGGAGGCTGGACGGGCCGAAAGTTTTTCCCAGTATTTTTGAGCTATTGCCTGTCGAGGTGTCCCTAAAGTAAATAAGGCCAGTAGAGATAAGCCAGATATAAATCGCAATTTGTTGTGCATCTTTATTTTCATTTAATCAAAACTATAAATTTTGCGATATGCAGAGGTCCTAAAAACCAAAGCGGACAAAATCCGGCAAGTATTGGTTTATTTAAGGCCACTAACTAATACATATCACTAATCTTTAATCGGACACCTGTTAATATCATGTGGTTATTAGGTAAAATAGAATTAAACAAACCCAGGGATTCCGCATAGTTTTATAAAAAATTATCAATCAAAGGAGACACGAAGTCAATGTATGGGGGTGGATAATAAGATTTGGTAATTAGAGAGATATAAAGTTTGCCGATTAAAATGATTTAATATGAAAATGCACAAAAAATTCCTAACCGCAATCCTACTTTTCACTGCTTTAATTCCTATAAATACCGCCCAAGCGCAAAATGGAGACCAGATATTAGATGGGATTGGTGAAACGGGGATGATTGCGCGTTATTTGTTTGATGGAAATGTCAAAGACTGGTCCCGGAATAATTTGCATGCCAAATATCAGGGTAACGAAGCGGTTTTTATTAATGATGCTCGGTTCGGAAAAGTATTGCTGCTCTCTGGTGCTAACAACGCTTTTATTACCATCCCCGGAGAAGCATTGGCGGATACTGAATCTATCAGTATATCTGGATGGATAAATTTACGTTCAGAACAACCTGGTCAACGTTTTTTCGACTTTGGAAAGGATGCCAACAATCATTTTTTTGCAGCACCAGTTGGGACAACTGCTCAAGAAGGTTATCAGGTATTGTTAACAACAGAGAGAAATAATAAAAAAGGGGCTGTGTCTCCTACTATTACCAGGAATAAATGGATTCATCTTGCCGTAGTAATAGATGTTCCTTCAAAATCTATTACTACCTATGTCGATGGCAAGCCTGCAGGTGAAGCAAAGGATATTCTCCCGGATCTAAAAGAAGTGTTTGGCCAGCAGTCAGGAGAAAAAAAACTGCTTTATATTGGAAAATCGCTAGTGCCTGGAGACCCTAATCTAAATGCCCTGATACATGATTTTCGTATTTATCGTGTTCCCCTGAGCAGAAAACAGGTTACGGGGATTTATAATAACTCCCAGAAGGGTATAAATGAAAGTTCGGTAAATGTAGGCAAGTCTGAAGAAGATCTTCCGCATTTTTCTAAAACTACACCACAACTTTATAATACTTATTTGATTCATGTTTCCGATGTGGAGGTGGAAACAGAAGTGGGAAATTTGCCGCGATTACCTAGTTATCTAACGGGAACCTACAAGAATGAAATGAAAGGACCAAAAGTACGCGTTCTTTGGCCTTCTCCTGTCGATAATAGTGCAGTCCTTAAGCCCGGACGCTATGCCGTTACCGGACGTATCGCAGGAACGGATTTCCAGCCAAAGGCATATGTCACAGTAAAAGGATCCGGCAAATCAAATACGCCAAATTCAAAGCTGGAGGAATTTAACCTCAACCAGGTATCTTTAGCAAGCGATGATCATGGCCATGAAACCAAGTTCATCGAAAATCGTGATAAATTTATTACAACACTAGCTAAAACTGACCCAAATTCCTTCTTATATATGTTCCGCCATGCTTTTGGTCAGAAACAACCTGAGGGATCAAAACCTTTGGGCGTGTGGGACAGCGAGGATACCAAATTACGAGGACATGCTACCGGGCACTATCTTACCGCAATAGCACAAGCGTATGCCGGAACAGGATACGACAAGAAACTTCAGGATAATTTTTCTAAAAAAATGGAATATATGGTGAATACCTTATATGAATTATCAAATTTATCTGGAAAGATGAAAAAAGCAGGTGGCAGTTTTGTGTCCGACCCCTCCGCAGTACCTCATGGGCCGGGAAAATCTGGTTATGATTCTGACCTTAGTCAAGCTGGTATTCGTTCCGATTATTGGAACTGGGGAGAAGGGTTCATTAGCGCTTATCCTCCAGATCAGTTTATCATGTTAGAAAATGGTGCTCTTTACGGGGGCAAAAATAACCAGGTTTGGGCACCCTATTATACCTTGCATAAAATTCTGGCCGGCCTGTTAGATGTATATGAAGTAAGTGGCAATAAAAAAGCCCTTGAAACTGCCGCCGGCATGAGTGATTGGGTATATGCCCGCTTGAGTAAATTGCCGACGGCGACCCTTATAAAAATGTGGAATACATACATTGCAGGCGAATTTGGAGGCATGAATGAGTCAATGGCCCGCCTGTACCGGATTACCGGTGATCAGAAGTATATGAAAACAGCCCAATTATTTGATAATATAAAAGTGTTCTTTGGCGACACAGCACATTCGCATGGACTGGCCAGAAATGTAGATACCTTCCGTGGGCTGCATGCTAATCAACACATACCTCAAATTGTGGGAAGTATCGAGATGTACCGTGTCTCCCACAAGCCGGAATATTATAAAGTGGCCGATAATTTCTGGTATAAGACCGTTAATGATTATATGTACAGTATTGGAGGGGTTGCAGGTGCAAGGAATCCGGCAAACGCAGAATGTTTTATTAGTCAACCTGCAACATTATATGAAAATGGATTCTCTGCAGGAGGGCAAAATGAAACATGCGCGACCTACAATATGCTAAAATTAACAAGTAGCTTGTTTCTCTTCGACCAGCGGGCAGAGTTAATGGACTATTACGAGCGTGGATTGTACAATCATATTCTGGCTTCTGTAGCAAAAGATAGCCCCGCAAACACTTATCATATCCCGCTCGGCCCTAGTTCTGTCAAACAATTTAGCAATCCGGATATGACAGGCTTTACGTGTTGCAACGGTACAGCAATAGAGAGTAGCACCAAGTTGCAAAATTCAATTTACTTTAAGAGTAAAGATGACCAGGCACTTTATGTGAATCTATATATACCCTCAACACTAAATTGGACACAACGTAATATTACCGTAGAACAAACAACAAATTTCCCAAAGGAAGACCATACCCGCTTGACTATCAAGGGTAATGGAAAATTCGATATTAATATGCGTGTGCCGGGCTGGGCTACCAAAGGATTCTTCGTGAAGATCAACGGTAAAGAACAAAAGCTTCACGCTGAACCGGGCAGCTACGTGAAAATAAACCGTAAATGGAAAGATGGCGATATTATAGAGCTAAAAATGCCATTCGAATTTCATCTGGATCCAGTTATGGACCAGCAGAATATAGCTAGTTTGTTTTATGGACCCATTCTGCTGGCAGCACAAGAGCCCGAAGCTAGAAAAGAATGGCGTAAAGTAACCTTGGATGCTAAAGATATAAGCAAGTCAATTAAAGGCGATCCGCAGCAGTTAACATTTACGATTGGTGATGTAGTTTTTAAACCGTTTTACGAGACATACGGACGTAATTCTGTTTACTTAGATTTCACTTTAAAATAAGGCATGGTGATCTCCTTATTAGTACATCTGCGCCATCCTTCTATTTTTCCTAAAAAAAAGCTTACAGCCCAGCTTGCCCCTACCGAAATAACAAATGTAATAGTAAACTTAACTATTACAGGCAGATCTATATAGGTTAGAACAAATTGGCACCAGACGACAAAAATATAATGGATCAGGTAAATACCGTAGGCATTATCAGAGAGCTTTTGCCACCAGGGGCTTATAGAATTAAATACTTTTCGGAACAGCACCAGAAATGCTAAACTGCTAAATACGCAAGACAATATCCATATTGACCGGTAAATCAAGAAGGCTTGTACCTCACTTAACTTTTGCTGTTTATATATAAGGGTTAATGGTGCTTCAATAGATTTCAGCAATAAATAAGTTAAAATGCATCCGGCTACCCATAAAAACCATTTCTTAACGAAGAAGCTATTCTCCCCAAAGATCCCCTGATCAATCCCGGAAGTACCAAGAATAATCCCGATGATGAAAAAACTGAAATACAGAAGAACCCTGGATACCTGAAAATCGAAAGGTCCAACTCCGGTCCAGGTTCCGGCCCCGGACAACATTACCATTGGAACATAGCTTAACCACGCGATCAGATAGAAACCCAGGATAATTTTTAATGGTCTGTGTGCATGATTACCAATGCTGCGCCCAATCCTTTTCATAAGTGATTTGACCAACGGAAATAAAATTGCAAATACCAGGTTAAATAAAAACAGAAGCCAGATAAACCACATTGGGCCTGCCGGCCAGGATTCGACAGTAAAAAAATCGATAATATAGCTGCGCAAGTTAAAATTTCCATATGCGAGATAATAAGATGGAAGGTAAGCAATGAGCATAAGCACTGTCGAGCCAAATAGAAATGGAATAAACAACCTATAAAATCTATCAGAAATAAACGATGATTGCCCTTTTTTTTGAATACTGCTCATTAAAAAGATCCCTCCTATGAGAAACATAAGAGCCATAAAGAAAATGTCATTGAAATCCTCAAAATAATCCATTCCCAGCCAACGTGTAATATCGACAACAGGATTAGTTGAACTGACGTACATTTCTTTGTTAAAATTAGCAAAAGTAGTGTAGGCCAGGGAAGAGTGGTGTGCGACAACCAATAAGGTTAGAAAGCCTCGTAAATAATCCAGCCAAGGATAGCGTAGTGTATTTGAGGTGCGATTAATTGGAGAATTCATATGTCAAACTTAATCAAAGCTCATCATTGCGATCGAAACTTGTTACCAGTAACTAAAGTTTGTGATGAATAGCAACCATCTAAAAATCAGTCCATTCCTAGTTCTTTATATAATCGATCAAAAATCCCCAGATTGTTTCTGGAAACCGGAACTGTTTCTTCCGTTCCCTGAAAAGATAGCAGATATCCTTGTGAATTACCCGACACATGATTTACCTGCCCGATATTGATCAGGTAAGTCCGATGACATCTGATCAGATTATCAATACCAGAAATCTGTAACTCAAACTGTTTTAACGAAATCCTGTTGAGCTCCTTTTTTAACCTGTCACTATTTCGCGTAGTTATTTCAATATAATTTCCTTCAGCACGAGCGAACAAAAATGCCGAAGGGTTGAAGTTGAAATCATCCATTCTAACATGCGCTTTGATAAAAACTACATCGGGCTGCACCTGTATATCATTTTCTTTGATCTCCTGAAGATTATACTCTTGCTTCCGGTTTTCCTGCGACCTGAAATAATAATTTGCAAAAAGGAAATACGAACTGAACAGACCACCGGCCAGATAGGTATTTCTAATTTCCTCCCATAAATACCGCAAAGACCAGTTATCTGGATTATTATAAATCAAATCTCTTAACAAGAAGCTCACCACTCCGATAATCAAGAAAATACTGGCCAGAGAAAAAAACAGATGGAAAGTTATCTGTCCATTGTCTAGTAATTCTTCATTTTTAACATACCCAACTATCTTAAAATAACCTATAAATATAAGAGCCGGGGATACAGCATGCACTAAACAGATAAACAGATATGAATATTTAAGTTCCGCTTCATTAACAACAAAAGGTTTAAAAAGGAAAAGGAACAGCAAGGTTACTGAAAATAATAAACCAGCCATTTTCGCAGTTTTATTCAGCTGATAAATATCATACAGATACATCTGTTTACCCAACCCTGTTATATACTGCATTTTAGTATTCCGCCCCTCGTTATATTTAGTCATATATATAGGTCAAATAACTAACTACAAACCTAATCGTCGGCTATTACTTTCTGAAAAGCATCTCTGGGAGTTCCATCGCTTACATATATAATTCCGCAGTAAGCAAAGCCACTGTTCTTCAGGAAATTTTGCATTGGAATATTATCGTGATTGGTATCAACTCTGACATTATTGATGCGGCTAAAAGCAAATTCGAATGCTTTTCTTGCAATCCCTTTTACCGTGCCTGATGAGGCCAATCTATGTATAACACCATATGGCGCATTATTGAGCCAGGCGCCTCCTTCAATTACTTTATAGTTTGGATCGGGATCACTTCCCATTATAAAACAAAAGTAACCTGCAATTTCTGCATCTTCTACACACACAAAAGCGTGTTGATTAAGAATATCTGCTTCTATAATTTCCCTTGACGGGTAGCCATTGATCCATTGCGTTTGATTACCATTCTCTCGCATGATACTTTTCGCCTGGTCAATAATGAACATAATCTGACTAATATCTTCTAATCGGGCGGCAATAATCTCCATCGTAAATTTTAAATAAGTTCATAATTAACTTCCAGGGTGAAATTACCACTTTAGCCCGGAATTATACAAATTATAAGTAACTCAATATCGTTTACGTATGGGCTATACTGGCAAGAAAATCATTAAAATGTTAGAAGTTAAATGTCGACTTGATCATCATGACCCTTCCTGGAATACGATAGCTGGATAAGGTCAACGCATTCGGAGAAAAATCAATGGTTTCAAACTTTTTAATATTAGCCAGATTAGTGACACTAAATTCCAGATTTGTCTTAAATTTCACAAAAACGTACCGTAAATTAAAATCTGTAAATAGATAGCTTAAATCTAACTGACCAGCTTGCCGGGTAAACCGGTGTTCGCCAGATAAAGAGATAAATAAGCTTTTAAATGCAGTAGCCGTTAAGGTCGATTTTTGATTGAACTGTTTAGGGTTTATTCTTATCTGGGCATTATTTCCACCAACATTATTGATGGCGGAATAGTTTCCCTTGTAAGACCAATTTATAAAACTCATTAACCTGGATTCAATACCTAAGCTATAAGATATAGCTGAAGTATTAAAAGGTTCAAATACACCATTTTGCATCTGTTTAAAATTATTTAGACTGTAATTTACCGACCCGTTTACCGTACTTCTGATATCGAACAAATACTTGCTTCCGTTTAACTCAAAAGACCATGCATTACTTTGGTTCTTTACCGGCAATACTATTTTCTTTTGCAGATTATCAGCTAAAATATAGGAAGAAATGGTATTAAATATTATGTGCTCATAGCTGGCAGAAATGCCAAACATGAACATTTGTAAAGGTTTTTTAAATTTAAATGCTGCACCCGCGTTATGTTTTTTTTGTTCGGACACAGGTGCGTCATTAGCAAAAATTGACCTGTAGTTTTTTAAGACACCACCCTTGTAAACGTCATCTATTCCGCCGAATTTATTGTTAAAACTATAATCAGCAGAGACATAATTTTCCAATCCAAGCTTATAGTCCAGGTTTAGTGAAGGATTTACAAATACCCTGTTTAAAGATCTATCCAGCCCTTTATCCGAGTCATTAAAACGAATACTATTATATCCAACAGGTAGATTAAGCGCCGCTTTTAACTTCTGCCCGCTATATTCGTAACTAACTTCAGTATATATTTTCAATTTAAGCCAGTGTAAGTCATTGTTCATGTTTTTCACCGGCTCGTCTGCTCCGTCATTCTGAATACTGTATAAATCTGAAGTAAACTGTTGATTTTGAACGTTGAATCCCGTTTTATAATACTGGGTGAACCTTCCCCTAACTACACCATAGGATAAATGATTATCAGTAAAAAGTGTCGGTATTCTCAACTGTTGATTTAATCCGGCATAGGGCAGTCCACTATTTAAAATCGAGTCATTTACCCCAGGTCTTATTTTAAGAGATTCTGGCTGCATAGTACTATTCAGATAAGAGTAAAAGTTGAGCGTGTTTGACGATTTAAGCTTTTTTCTATAGTTCAGTTCATTTGAAATATCCAACATCTTCTGTCTAAGTACCTGATCTGCGTAAACATTATTAATATTTATACCTGAATTTATTTTTTTAGGTTCATAACTCAGAATCATACTATTACTTAAGAAATAATTATCAGTATTACCTGTAATGTTTAGATCTGCATATAATTTCTGCTGAATAACTTTGCTTTGCTGAACTTCTCCATAGCTGACTGTCTGCCCGTTATTCAAATAAGTATCTGATGAAGTAAGTACATTGTGGTGTTCCTGATGATATAGGTAAGAGAAATTGACTTTAGCATCAAGATCCTTATTGATCTTATAAAAATTGTTCAGGTTTATCAATTCCGATTTATTGAATAAGTACCTGCTTTGCGGAAGCGGAGGATTACCCCCGGTCCCTGTTGAGAGAAAATTTGAGTGTTTATTATTCTCATTTCCATGGTTATTCCTATTATGCGCGGTAATCTCAATACCGGGGTCCGCTCCTATATTATTTCCAGTAAGATTATAAATGAATTTCAGTTTTTTGCCAAACGACATAGCCGTAAAGTTTCCATCAACCTTTTTTGGAGTACCAATACCTAAGCCAGCCTCTTTTATAATATCCAGCTTTGCTTCGTCCTTAATGACTAAATTAATGGCCACATCCCGGCTTATGTTATTTTTACGGAGCAGTTTAACGGGTTGATCCTTTTCTATCACCTGAACTTTAGCCACAGCTCCATGCGGAATTTTTGTCCCGACATTATATCTGTCGTTTAACATATTATCGCCATCTATATATAAATTAGAAATGCCTTTCCCATTAAATTTTATCTTACCGTCGTCCTCGATCTGCATACCTGGTAACTTCTTTAGCACATCTGCAATTGTTCGGTCTTGTGCACTGCTAAAATCTGCCGTTATATAGTTGAGGGTATCTCCATTAATTACTAATACAGGCCTGTTTTTAATTTCTACTGTTTCGAGGTTAATTTCACGCTCTAGCAAAACGAACTCATAATCTTTATCCGGGCCTTTAGCTATTGTAATGGTCTTTTTCTCATAGCCGATTGCACTTGCAGTTAGAAATACATTGTCGTCGAGCTCAGGCATTGTTAAACTGAATAGTCCCTTTTCTGTTGAAAAACCAAAACTTAAAATGCTATCATCTTTCAATTTTAAAGTGACTGTTACCGCAGCAATGGGCTCACCTTTAATATCGATAATTTTTCCTTTTATCTGCTTCTGCCCAAAAACAGATAAAAGGGGTCCCAGTAGTAAAAATACAGTTAACAAACATTGCTTGTTCATTTATTCTCAGGTCTCTCAATTGGATTGTTTTCCTGAGTTCCAATAGTGAAACCGCTGTTCAGAGATACCGTTGACATAGCTATTCTGCCAGAAATGAGAGGTGCGGCATCCATTTGAGACTTAAAAAAACCTTCTGGATCTCTCTCCATTGCTTTTTTAAGTTTATTTATTCCTGACACGTCCGTTCTTATGATGTTTTCTGGAAGTCTGATCTCACCTCCCTGATAAGAATTCATATCGTTAATACAATTCTGAATTTCCAGCTGCATTCCGGCAGTTTCTGAGTTAATTTTATCTATTCCGGCAAATTTGAATTGCACCTCTCTACTGTCATCATAGGCTTCTAGAATTAATCCTGGAAGTCCATTAAGCTTCCAGGGACCGCTTTGAAAAGGTATTTCCTCTGCATACCAGGCAGTCCAATTTCTCCCCTTAAAGTACGCTGTTGCTTTCCGGCAAACTATACCAGAAAAGCTAATTGTGTCATTGGAAGTTTTCCAATTAATCTCCGGCGCGTCTTCTTCTACAAGATATGACCTACCCAATTGCTCTTTTGTATAGAATTTATGCGTTTTTGAAAAGAAATAATAATCAGTTAAGGTAGGCATAGCAATACTTTCGAAACTACCGCCAGCAGTTGCAGATACGGTAGACCGTACAGTTGAACTAACAGACATAAAGGTGCCTTGCCGGGCGGTCGACTTAGACTTCATCCGTTTTATTTCGCCTGCCTGAGCAACGTTAAATGCGCTCGTATAGAGTGATGAATTTCTACCGATCATAAGTAGCATTTCTTCAATATGTACCTGATCTCTTTTAGTCGTATCCCGAAGATGACTGAAATTGTAAGCCACTCTTGCCAGCACCTTATCGGTAGTTTGAGCATAACAGGACATGGTTGCTGCTATAATTATGCAGAATAAAAAATGTTTCATTGGGTTTGTAGTTTGGTCCACTCAGCTACCATTAGCTAAGTCGTCTTTACCCAAATGTATCGATGTAAATCCTGTTAAAACGGCACTTTAACCCTCATTAACAAATTGTCGCTTTGATTTACACTTCGTAACATTCATTTACACTACCGAGCTGTAAACAAAGAAATTACACAGGAAATACCTCCACAAATAAAAAAAAACCAGGATTACCGGATAAATAAAAAAGGCATCTTTTCAGATGCCCTTCAATAATATTATTTAATTTAAGAATCAAAATTTAATCTGTAGTCCTGTTGAAATTAGTTTGTCATTCTCGTAATATTCAAAATGCCATTTCCCGTCTTTTTTTAGCACGACGCCTTTGTTATGTCCATTGTCGGCAATAAAACAATCCGGTATAGAAGTTTTAAAGAGAGTCAGCACTTTTTTTGGTGTGGTATCTATCAACTGAAAACCATTTTCTGTTATCTGAGCATATAATGTTTCTGAGGGTCCGGTACTATCATCTGCTTCTGCAGCCCGATCTTTTAAAACTACAACAGCATCGGGTACTTTTACGCTCGCAACCTTGCTAACTTCACCTATGAAAGTATAAGGAACATCATTTAACGAAATAAAGGCTTTTTTTAAAGCATCATTGTAAGAAGTTTTAAAATCCTTTTCCCTGCTTTTTCCCTCCATACCCTTAAAAACCACATTACCCTTGCAGTCTTTTAAGATCAGTGTAAGTGTTGTCGTAAACATTCCTTTTTTCTCGATAATATCGGCGATCATTGCCTTACATCTATCATTAGCTATATCAGCCGGTAAATTTTTATCATCAAAATAAGCCATAAACCCCTTGTCTCCCAGCAAGTCCTTAGTCAGGTTATTTAGACCATACTGATCAACCTCTTTAGAAAAGCTGTACTGCTCCGGCACCAATACATATTTGTAGTTGTTGATCGTATTCTGAGCATATCCCGATAATGTCGCGAATAATAGCAGTAGTAAAGGATATCTTTTCATAATATAAAAATTCTGCGATTATAACGATTTTTTACAAGAAGGTTCCAAACCTCTCAAAATGACAAGTATACCCGTTTGGCTGTTTTACAAGGTAATCTTGATGTTCATCTTCAGCGGGCCAAAATTTAGTAAAAGGCTCTAGCGTAGTCACCACTTTGCCTGGCCAACGTCCCGATTGATCAACTATGTCGATAACCTGCTGCGCTTCATTTCTTTCTTGTTCATCTTGAATAAATAATGCAGACCGATAACTGGAACCCCTGTCGTTCCCTTGCCTGTCTACAGTGCTTGGGTCATGAACTCTGAAAAAATAATCTAATAGTTCCTTGTACGACGTTTCATTAGCATCGTATGTGATCTCGAGACCTTCGGCATGACCGGGATGGTTCCTATAAGTAGGATTTTCATTTGATCCCCCTAAATAACCAACTTCAGTGTCTTTTACACCGGGACGTACTCGAAAAAGGTCTTCCATTCCCCAGAAACATCCACCGGCTATGTATGATTTTTTTAAATTTTCCATATTGACTGTGTTAGTTTAATACGCTGATACTATTTTATATTACAAATTTAATATAATCCAATCATTCCGTTACTGCTTTAATCAATATTGCAGCAATTCTTTCCTCCTGAAACTCATTTCTGATTATAATAATTTGAGATTGCTATTAATTATTGATCATTGCAAAAGCTAGCTGCAGTTCCTATCTGAGTTTTAGTTTTCAGGATTATTTTTAAAGTTTCTTAATGCCATTTCTCTAAAGACTGGCAACGGATTTGTTTCTAAATAACCAGATAAAACCTGTCCCTTATCTTCATTTGCTGCTTTAAAATAAGCGCTGTTAAATTGCTTCATATTCTTATGATTTCTATCGCGCTCTTCAGATAAAGAACTTACCTTATCTGCGAGTGAAGCTGACGGATCAGGCAAATAGCCCATCATCAATGCAATACTAGAAAAGACATCATTAAACTTATCGGAAACTTCGCGAGAATCGGAATAGTGTTTAATATACCATGCTAAGATGCTTAATAGACTATCCCAATGGTCAGCATTTTTGTTCAGTAAATACCTTAAGGCAAAGGGCCTGACTTCATCTGTTCTCCCGATATCGGTACTAGTAACTACCGCATGAGAGATTCTAGGGTAATATGTAAGGAGCATTTCATCTGAAAATTTTGATAACAATTCCAAATCAATCTCAAAAGACTTCTCAGGCAGACCGTTCACGACATAAATAAGGCTCATCAAACTTTTAGCTCTAATCTTAAAAGTTTCTATATCTGCATGCGCTTGATACATATCACAAAACGCCTGTATTTCTTCTAGATATTTCAAATCCAGCTTATTTGTCGCCGCCTTATAATAAAGCGTTTCAAATTCTTGATTAATTACATTCATAACTTAATTACTCGCTGCCGTTACACTCCAAGCTTCCTAACTCAGTCAATTCCTTTAAGTAATTTTTCGCTTTGTTTTCAGCATACAATTTTGAGTCTTCCAGATGTTTCATTTGAGTAAACGGTTAAGTAAAAATAAAATCAACCAGCCGATCAGGCCTTCTAATATTTTTGTGTTTTACAACCTCCTCCATGATAGCCTCTATTATTGCTAAGATAGTAATACTATAGTTGTAAACTCTTTTGAGATCCTTCCGTTTAATATTTTCGGCTTTAATTTTCCAATTTCATGGAGTACTTGTCAATGCCCTTTCCAAAGCCGTCAGTGATAATATGTTCCGTGACAAATCCTAACTTTTCATAGAATCTAGCAGTATGTTGCGATGTTTCTATACAATAGGTTTTCCCAGGATATATCTTTTTTAACAAATTCAATCTATATTCAGTAAAATACTTTCCTATTCCTTTTCTATGATGGTTAGAATGTACCATGCCCCAGGCCAGGCCGGCCTGATCAGATTTAAGATCAAGAAATATTCCTCCGCAGGCTAATAGCTCTTGATCATCAAATACAACATAATAATGTTTTTCGACATCATTAACCAAATAATAGTCAAATAGCTTTAATTCTTCAGGATCAAAAAACTTTGGCGAATTACTTTTAAAGATTTCAATGCAATGCTCTTGAAAATCCGGAATATATTTAATTATGTGCATAGCCATATGATCAGCGTTCATATACATTTTCGATTATTTCCAGATCATTAGCCACTACTTTGCTAATCATACATTGCAAATTGCATTTATCCCCATTTTATTCCTTTTCTTTCTCCCATTTACGTATTCTCACCCGTGCACTAATATAGGGGAAGGCTGTATGTTAATATATGGAAATGGAATAGAAAAAAACAACAATGTTAGATTTTTTCATTCCTCACTTACTTCAAAAATACAGGGTACTAAATGACTTTGGTAAGGAAATACACATTAAACTATGAAAATGGAAAAAAGACTGATATAGGACTGATGATGAGTATTCTTATCTGAATCATTTTTTTATGTGACAAAGGACATATTATCCTTTTTCTCATTTAAATAAATTTGCATTGAAACTATAAAACAGTGTGACGATGACAAAAAATATAACTATCAAATCCGCGAAACCGTGTTATGACCATATTGGTGGTAAACTGGGTGAAATGTTGCTGAAAATGTTTATTGATGAGGACTGGCTACAAAAAACTGATCCAACAGATAAACATTTTTTCATTACCGAAAAAGGACAAACAGAATTCACTAAACTTGGGCTTGACCTCTCAAAAATTACATCATAACCTGATGAAATTTATAAAAAATACGATTAAGTTATTAGAGGACACGGAGTTCGTACACACCATTTAACGACTTTGTGGAAAAGAAGTGGATTTAATAAAAAGATGATGGAATTTAAAGCGTAGAGACATTAAATATTACAATATTTCCGGTATTCAATAATATTGAGAAATGTGTTTTCATCTTTCGCTTTTTTATACTCTCCAAATATAGAAAAACCCAGCTTTTCAGGAATTCTCCTACTTGGTGCATTATCCTTATCAACAGGATAAATCAAATAGTTGAATTTCAATTTTTCTTCTATAAAATTGATTAACCCTTCGATAATTTCAGTCCCCAGTCCCCGACCATGCACATCTGATTTCAACCAAAGCCCTAGCTCTATAGAATCCTCTGTGATATTGTGAATCCCACAACATCCTAAAAAAACATCACTATCTTTTTGAATAGCAGCGAAAACAAAATCGGTACCATTAATTAAGCCTAGTTTAGCTTTGTCCAAAAAATCTTGAACTTCCCCCTCATTACCATTAGGTGTATAAGGCATATACCTAGTAATCTGAGGTGTAAACTCAATAAGAATCTCATCCTTATATTTATCAGATACAGATATCAGGTTTAATCTTTTGGTTTCTATTTTTATCTGAGACCACATAGGTTATTATATTGAACGAATATATGCCTTTAAATCTCTATATGGTAATTCCAGAACTACAGTCTTCAAACACGATAAAAAACGGATCTAATGCTGCAATTAAAGCCGTCTTTGCTATAAATGCTGAGGTTCCGTCAGCGAAACCAGCAGAGCCAGATCAATTCATAGAATGGCAGTTGCCATTGGCAGATTTATTTAACTCTTGGAGGAATAACAAGAAAATGATTTTGATATAAGGTGTCCAGTATCTACTGTTATATCAAAATCATCAATGTCACGACCCGTATCATCATAAACTCTTTAGCATTTCAAATTGATTGATGTGGTTGCTTAAACCTTGCTTTTCTAAAAATAATTTCAAGTTTTCTGCTTCTTCGTCCATATTGTTGAGCTTTACTTCTTCGCCTGACATTTGCAGCTGTACTGCTGTCAGTAGCTGCGTGCCAATGCTTTTTCTTCTATGTTTAGGAGCTACGGCAATTTGGTAGATGCGTTTATTGGCCGGGTTAAAAAGGACATATCCGACCAGTTCTGCATCAATAAAGGCACCGAAAGCATTGGGTTTTGTAATATCCATGCTTGGAATGGCACTTTGCCAGCTTGGTGAGATATCCCAAAAGGAACGAAAATCCTCCCATATAAAATCTTGTAAAGGCTTAATCGTTGCTGTATTTGAGTGAGATGTTGGCTTTAATTCACCACCAAAGCATAATAGTTTTCGACGAATGGCAAAACCGTTCTTCTGATACGCACGAATGGCAGATTGATTACATTCAAGTACTTCCAGGACAAGCTGATTCACTTTATTCTCCTCAAAAAACGGCTGTATATAGTCGTACATTTTGCCCACCAAACCTTGTCCCCGATATTCAGGAAGTACTCCTGTTCCGGCATTGTACACCACAGTTTTGCCCTCCGCTATCCGTACCCCGTGCATGATAAAGGCAACCGGTTTTTCTGCTTCAAAAACACCAACGGACCATTCTAACAAAATGTTTTCCGATGCCATTTTAAATTGTAACTGTTCTGTATTCAGCTGATATGGTACGATATAATCGGCAAAAGCACCGTTAATAACGTTTAATAAATCAGGGATATCTTGTTGTGTTAATTTACGTATCTGCACTATTTATGTTCTAGGTTTATTTAAAATTTTCAATATTTAAACAATATTCCTGCAAGGTTTCAATGAATTTGGCCACGTGAAACCCGTCACATACTGCATGGTGAACCTGTATTGCCATGGGCATCAAGATATTGTTTCCATCTTTTTGGTATTTCCCCATTGTAAAAGAAGGCGCAAAATAATCGGTGAAATCAGCAATGTTCAGGTTAAAACTGTCAAAATTGATCCACGGAATTGCCGAAATGTTAAAATGATTCTCTGGCGCTTTTTCTGAAAAAAAACGATAGTCGTTGTGGTGCTGCTCTGCCGTTTGATCGTACGCTTTTACAAATTTCGTCAGCTCTTCGGTGTATCGGCACGAAAGTGCCGAAAAAGTTTTCGTTTCCGGATGCAGGACAGTGTAGACCGGATCTACCCGATCCCAGACTATTAATTCACCCTCTTTCATTGCCATTTTAAATTCAGGATGTTTATTTGCTGCTTTTGAAAGCAGATAAATCATCACTGGATAAAATTTATACCCCTGTTCCTTAATAAACGGAATTACATGTGAAATATCAAGCTTAAAAGTCAGGCTAAATCCGCATTTTACCGTATTACGATAAGCATTAAAATGCTCTTTCCGTTTCCATTCTTCGATATTAATTGCTTGATATGTTGTATTCATTCTTAGATGCTGTGTTTAATTTTTATTGCCTTTGTCCGGTTTATGTTTTCCAGTCTAAATGGCATTAATTCTTCCAGAGTTTTGAAAATCCCGTTGCAGACTTCCACGATTGATTTTCTAATCTCAGGAGATAACTGGTTCATGAGTTCACAACACCTGCCAAAAGGCGGAACTTCATTTTCTTAAAGCATTTATAATCTATTCGACCAATTGTTTGCCTTTGTTCCATTTTAGAAAGGAAAGCTAATTTACACTATTCTGTATCATTTGTAATTAAAAAGGTCAGAATTAGCTGGGCAGGGCAAAGCATATCCAATTTTGCACATGGGATTGTAATTGCCAGTAGGATTAATTATAGGACTGGCTGAATCAGGATAGAGTGATGAATAATTAACGCTGGCGAAGTAAATGACACTTTGTCTAAGGCTGCCTGCAAATTTTCGATGGTTTGGTCTTTTGTTGAATATATGCAGGTTATCAAAACAGACCGCTCATAAGACTCAGCATTATTTATGCAAGATGATTATATAGCTATCAATGGGCTCGAATCATAAAACAGCCTTTGCACTACTATCAAGGCCTATAAATATTCCGACAAAAAAACAAAACCCTCTTTACGGATTGTAAAGAGGGTTTGTGGGCCCAGCTGGGCTCGAACCAGCGACCAAAAGATTATGAGTCTTCTACTCTAACCAACTGAGCTATAGGCCCCGAAAATCTATTAGATTTTGCGAGTGCAATGTTACATATTTGTAACGGATTTTAAAAATAGTTTAATGCAAAAAATTAAAAATATCATTTTCGATTATGGGAATGTAATCTTTGAGATAGACTTCAGGATAGCTCAAAATGCTCTGGCACAATTAGGTATACCGGACGTTGACACCTTTTTCGGACATAAAGGGCATAATAATTTATTTGATCTTTTAGAGACCGGCGCCATTACAACTGCGGAATTTCGTGATGGAATTCGCTCTGCAGCACAAAAAAATGGGCTTTCGGATCAGGAAATTGATGCTGCCTGGAATAGTTTACTCATAGGAGTTAAGCCCCAAACACAGGATGTGCTACTTCAGGTGAAAGAAAAATACCGGACATTTCTGTTAAGTAATACGAATCAGATTCATTTTGATTATATTATGCAATATCTGCAGGATGAGTTTCAGGTACCGGACAATAGTCACCTCTTTGAAAAGGCCTATTATTCCCATGAAATGAAGCTGCGTAAGCCTCATGTGGAAATATTCCAGCAAGTATTACAGGAGAATAATCTAGAGCCCGCTGAGACGCTATTTATAGACGACAGTCCGCAGCACCTTGTTGGAGCTAAAGCTGCCGGATTACATACTTTACTGATGACGGAGAATCCCGCAAATCTGGGCTCTTTCCTTAAGAATAATGGAATAAACTTTTAAAATGATTCAAGACAATACAAGCAAACCTCAAAAATTCAATACACTTAAAGAATTCTATCCTTATTATCTGGCTGAACATCAGAACTCGACAAACAGGGCTCTTCATTTTACAGGCGTAGGACTCGCGGCATTACTATTTGTTGCGGCAATGCTTTTCCATGAAGTCATCTTCTTTGCCCTGATGCCTGTATCAGTTTCAGTCTTCTCATTTATAGGACATCGCTATTTCGAAAAGAACAAACCATCCACATTTAAATATCCTTTATGGACATTAATAGGCGATTTCGCATTATTTGGTGACCTGATGATGGGAAAACAGAAATTTTAGCCCATATAGTTTCACTCTATACCACTATAGAAATTACGTGTTTTGACACTCATTAAATAGGAGCTACTTTTATCACCGTAAACAGAAAAATCATGGAAGAATTCAAAAAGACTAACCGAAAATTGACAACTGCGTCCGGAAGACCTTATGCAGAGCACGAAAATTCCCAATCAGTTGGAAAAAGAGGTCCGCTTTTATTACAAGACTTTATACTTCACGAGAAAATGGCGCACTTCAACAGGGAACGGATTCCTGAACGTGTTGTCCATGCAAAAGGAACAGGTGCATATGGAACTTTTAAAGTCACCCATGATATATCCAGGTATACGAAAGCTAAAATATTTAATCAGATCGGCAAAACTGCCAAGATATTCCTGCGATTTTCTACCGTTGGAGGTGAAAAAGGAAGTGCAGACTCCGAGAGAGATCCAAGAGGTTTTGCGTTAAAATTCTATACAGAAGATGGAAACTGGGATCTGGTTGGTAATAATACACCGGTTTTCTTTATTAAAGACCCGAAAAAATTCAGTGATTTTATACATACACAGAAACGTGATCCAAGGACGAATCTGAAAAGCCCGACCATGATGTGGGATTTTTGGTCCTTAAATCCGGAGAGCCTCCATCAGGTTATGATTTTAATGAGCGACCGTGGAACCCCTTACTCCTACCGTCATATGGATGGCTTTGGTAGTCATACCTATTCTATGATTAATGCCGAAAATGAACGCGTATGGGTTAAATTCCATTTTAAAACCCAGCAGGGGATTAAAAACTTCACCGGACCTGAAGCAGATGCCATGCGCACACAGGATATGGATCATTCACAGCGAGATCTGGTAGAAGCAATTGACCGCGGAGAATTCCCTAAATGGAGTGTTAAAATTCAGGTAATGACAGAAGAAGAAGCGAAAACTTTCCGCTGGAACCCGTTCGATTTATCAAAAATATGGCCTCATGGAGAATTTCCTTTAATCGATTTAGGCGAAATCGAATTGAATGAAGTACCAAGAAACTACTTTGCACATGTGGAGCAGGCTGCTTTTGCGCCATCAAACCTGGTCGATGGGATTGGATTCTCACCTGACAAAATGCTACAGGGGCGGATTCTCTCTTATGCAGATGCACATCGCTACCGCCTGGGCGTTAACTACGAGCAGATCCCGGTAAATGCCTGTCCATTTATGGTCAGCAATTATCACAGGGACGGTCAGATGAGAGTAGATGGAAATGGTAATGAAGACCCTAACTATTATCCAAATAGTTTCGGCGATGTTGTCCCTGATGAAAGTTATAAAGAACCAGCATGGGAGCTTGAATCGAATGTTGCAGACTGGTATGACAGAAATGAAGGTGAAGGCGATAATGACCATTATACACAACCTGGTGACCTTTTCCGTAAAGTAATGACTGATGCTGACCGTCAGAACCTCATCAATAACATTGTAGGTGCGATGAGCGGTATAAGCGGTCCGAGAAGAGATCAAATAATCAATTTACAGCTTTGCCATTGGTTTAGAGCTGACATTAGCCTGGGAATGGCCGTTGCAAGTGGTTTAGGGATTGATGCCGCTGCAGCAATGCAAAAACAACAACATTAAAAAACACACCAATAAGCAAAAAGCCTGCACTCATTAGCTGAGATGCAGGCTTTTCGCTTAAAGCATATTTTATAATCAGATATTTCTTCTTTTTTTCTCCCGTAAAATTAAATCCAGTTCTCTGCTGGTTTGACCGGCAATAGAAGTGTTTTCTTGTGCTCTTCTGAACAAATACGGCATCACAGCTTTTACCGGACCATATGGAACATATTTAGCCACGTTATAGTTAGAATCGGACAGATTGAAGCTCAGGTTGTCACTCATACCCAGTAGCTGTGCAAAGTAAACATGCGGGTGATTGTGTGGAATCTGATATTTATCTAGCAGATCTGCAAGAATACGGCAGCTATTTTCATTGTGCGTTCCGCAGACGATGCCAATTTGTTCTACATTTTCAACCGAATAAGTAATCGCAGCATCATAATCCCGGTCGGTAGCTGCTTTATCGGGCTGTATAGGCGAAGGATAACCCATCTCTGCAGCCCTTTTTCTTTCTTTCTCCATATAGGCGCCCCTTACGATTTTGGCGCCGAGAATAAAACCCGCTTCCTTAGCTATCAGATGGTCAGCTTTAAGATCGGCCAGCTTATCATGACGGTAAATCTGGTAAGTATTATAAACGATCAGTTTTTGCTTGTTGAATAACATCATCATATCAATCGCCAACTGATCAATTGTTTCCTGAATCCAGGTCTCTTCTGCATCTATCATGATCGGAACATTCTTTTCGTAAGCAGTACGACAGATTCTTTCACAGCGTTTTTTTACCTTTTCAAATTCCGCCGTCTCATCCGCTGTTAATTCTGCTTTCGCATCCAGTTTCTCCAATAATCCAAAACGCCCGATACCTGTCACTTTAAATACTGTGATTGGAACCCTGGGATCTCCTTCTGCCCTGTCAATTGTACGGATAATTTCTGCACAGGTATAATCAAACACATGCTCTTCCTCCTCTCCTTCCACAGAATAATCCAGGATTGTACCAACTTTTACAGTGCCTAACTGAGCGATTGTCTTTTCGCATTCAGCAATGGTTTCACCGCCACAGAACTGCTTAAAAATAGTTTTTTTAATAATTCCCTGAATTGGCAGGCCTACATTTAACATCAGATTGGTAACCGGCGGCCCCACCTGGGTTAAAAAGTTGCTGCTCATAATTTTAAACAGCCAGTAAGCACTGTTCAATTCGGCTTTAGATTTACTACGGAAAGCAATTTCCGTATTATCAAAATTTAATTTTGTTCCCTGAGACATTTGGTTTTTAATTGGATAATTGGTCAATCGGAGGCAAAAATATAAATTCCGATACTTACAAGGGCATATCTGTCTGGAAATTAATTGTAAATTTGCTGTGCTATGATAGAATTTAAATTAGAAGGCGAATTTATCCCCATGATACAGCTGTTAAAGGCCACCGGACTTGTTCAAAGTGGTGGTGAAGCACAGACTGTTGTAGAAGATGGGCTGGTCAAATATAACGGCGAAGTAGATTACCGTAAACGCTTAAAGGTGCGTCAGGGAGATCTGATTGATTTTATGGGACAAAAAGTAAAAGTAGTTTAATGGAGAAGTTAGAAAGTGCAGGTACTTATATACATTTCGAGACTTCCCTTGAGCCGATAACCGCATTAATTGAAGAAGGAAAATACAGTAAGGTGTTTGTTTTTGCTGACATCAATACATCGGAACATTGTTTACCTGTTTTCCGTGAAATGCTCGATGATTTCAGCGAGTTTGATCTGATTGAAACCGATCCTGGTGAAGAAAATAAGAACATTGATTTCTGCATCGGTATCTGGAAAACATTACTTGATTTCGGTGCCGATCGTAAAGCGCTGATGATTAATCTCGGCGGTGGTGTTATTACAGACATGGGTGGTTTTGTCGCTTCCACTTATAAAAGAGGAATTGATTTCATAAATATTCCAACCACACTTTTATCGCAGGTAGATGCTTCAGTCGGTGGCAAAACGGGAATTGATATCGATAATGTAAAAAATATGGTCGGTACATTCACTTTACCAAAAGCTGTATTTATCGAGTCTGCTTTTCTAAAAACAGTACCGGAGAGAGAATTACTTTCTGGTTTTGCTGAAATGATCAAACACGGTCTTATTGCCGACAGTGCTTACTTCGAAAGATTAAAAGCACAGCGCTTCAATGAGCTTCCAGTAGAGGAAATTTACCGTTCGGTGCAGATTAAAAATGAAGTCGTCACTGCTGATCCGCTCGAAAAGAATATCAGAAAGATCTTAAACTTTGGCCATACAATCGGCCATGCAGTTGAAAGTTATTCATTAAATAATGATAAAAAATCTCTTACCCATGGCGAAGCAATCGCTGTTGGTATGATTTGTGAAGCCTGGCTTTCCTGGAAAAACAGTACACTGACTGAGACTGAACTCGAAGAAGTTAAAACTTACATCGCCTCAGTTTACCCAGCCTACCACATTAAAGAGAAGTCATTCAAAGCATTGGCAAAATTGATGCAGAGTGACAAGAAAAATGAAAATGGTCATATTCTTTTCTCCCTTTTAGAAAAGATTGGTAAGTGTACTTATAACTGTCGCGTTTCTGAAACCGACATTAATGAGAGTTTAAGGTTTTACAATTCAATTTATGCTACTTGATTCTAGAAGTTTAACGATAGGAACACTTTTCGGCACCGTAATTCTGGTTTCCATAGCTGAAATGTACTTTAGTTATTTTCACGATAGGAAGCTTTATACAAAAAAGGATACCTGGACAAACGTTTACCTGATGGGGCTCGCATTCCTCATCAACCTGTCAACTAAGGCAGGGACCTTTTTTTTATTAGACTATTGTTATCAGTTCCGTCTGTTCGAAATTAAAAATGTCTTTCTATACTGGCTGACTTTAATTTTAATTCAGGACCTGCTTTACTGGATTCTCCATACCTCAGGTCACTATATCCGGTTCTTCTGGGCCATGCATGTCACCCACCATTCCTCGTCTTATTTCAATCTGACAACAGGGTTCAGGTCTACAGTGTTTGAACCTCTTTATCGCGTATTCTTTTACCTTCCGCTCGCTTTTATGGGGTTTTCCGCACTGGATATCCTGTATGCATACCTGATTACACAGATTTATGGAAATATTGTTCATACGCAGACTGTAGGAAAATTACATCCCTGGATTGAGTATATCTTCGTAACCCCGTCCCATCATCGCGTTCATCATGCCAGTAATATCAGATATCTCGATAAAAACATGGGTATGGTTTTAATCATATGGGACAGATTATTTGGAACGTTCCAGGAAGAACTTCCTGAAGATCAAGAACCCATCACCTATGGTCTCACCCATCAACCTGATGATACCGGGCCGGTAAGTACGGTTTTCCATGAGTTTTTCGCCCTGTCATCAGATGTCAGAAAAGCACCTGGATGGAAGAATAAGATAAAATATGTGTTTTGTCCTCCCGGATGGAGCCACGACGGCAGCACACAGATCGCGAAAGTATTGCAGGACGAATTAAGAGAACAGGAGAACAAAAAATAATTTTTTTTATTTTAATATTGACAAATTAAATTTTGTTGTTACATTTGGCAGAACGAAAACAACAAACACAGATATTTTAATAAGAATATCCACAAGAAACAAACAATGAGAAATATCACTACATATTGGTTTTTTAACTTTTACTTCTTTAGTAAGAGCCGGGACTGATATGCAATCAAAATAATCAAGATAATTGTATATGAAAAGTCCCGGCAAAACGCCGGGACTTTTTTTTTATCAAAAAAAATTAAAAAGAAGATAAACCAATGAAAAAACTGACAAAAGTAGCTATACAGGGAATCAAGGCCTCATTTCACGAAGAAGCTGCCTTCAAATTCTTTGGTAAGGATATCCAGACCATAGAATGTAATTCCTTCAAGCAAACCTGTGATGTGCTTGCTGCAGGTGAAGCTGACTATGTGGTAATGGCAATTGAAAATTCCATTGCCGGCAGCCTGTTACCGAACTACACTTTGATCAGAGAGTACAACTTTGCAGTTACCGGAGAAGTTTACCTGGGTATTCAGTTACATTTGATGGCATTACCAGGTGTTAAAATAGAAGATGTTAAATATGTAACCTCCCATCCTATTGCAATCCGTCAGTGTATTGATTTCTTCGATGAATTTCCTCATTTAAAAATAGTAGAAAGTGTAGATACGGCAGCTTGTGCCAAAAAAATAAAAGAAGAGCAGTTAACTGATACTGTCGCTGTGGCGAATGCAATGGCTGCAGAGCTATACGGATTGGATATTATTGAAAGAAGAATAGAATCAAATAAAAAGAATTACACCCGTTTTCTTATCCTAAAAAACGATAAAGCAGAAAACCCTGGCATTATCAATAAAGCATCTATCTGTTTTCAGGTGGGCAACCATGTCGGAGCACTTTCTGAAGTCCTGAATATTTTCGCAAAACAAGATGTCAATCTAAGTAAAATTCAATCTATGCCTGTTCTGGGTAAAAGAAATGATTATTACTTCTATGTAGACATGGAGTGGTCAGACATAGCCAAATATGACGAAGCGATCCGTAGGTCATTAAAATATACGGTAAACTTTAATATTATGGGTGAATACGAGAAGAACGATAAAGTATAATCCCGTCAAAAACAAGAAAATCACAATTAAACAACAATAAACGAATTAAAATCACCTTAACATGAAATTGAATTTAAACATCCAACCATTAAGCAGCTGGATAAACCTTAAAAGCGAACCTCTTATTATTTCTGGTCCTTGCAGTGCAGAGACTGAAGAACAATTACTGTCTACCGCACATTTACTGGCAGCAACCGGAAAAGTATCTGTTTTAAGAGCTGGAATCTGGAAACCACGTACCCGTCCGGGGGAATTTGAAGGTATTGGCAGCATTGGACTGGAATGGTTAAAAAGAGCAAAAGCCGAAACAGGCCTTCCTACAGCTGTTGAAGTGGCAACTGCGAAACACGTTGAAGAAGCATTGGCAGCAGGCGTTGATATCCTTTGGATCGGTGCAAGATCTACTGCAAATCCTTTCACAGTACAGGAAATTGCTGATGCATTGAAAGGCGTTGACATCCCTGTATTAGTTAAAAACCCGGTTAATCCTGATATCTCTTTATGGATCGGCGCACTGGAAAGAATTAACAATGCAGGAATTACCAAATTAGGTGCAATTCACCGCGGATTCTCTTCGTATGAGAAAAGCTCTTTCCGCAATGAACCAATGTGGGAACTTGCTATCCAGTTGAAAACACATTGCCCGGAACTTCCTATCATCAATGATCCTTCACACATCTGTGGTAACCGTGAATTGATTCCTTATATCTCACAAAAAGCACTGGATATGGATATGCAAGGTCTGATGATCGAATCTCATATTGATCCTTCAGTTGCATGGACAGACGCGAAACAACAAGTAACTCCTGCTGCGCTGGAAGAGTTAGTAAGTAGATTAAGTGTGCGTGAACCAGAATCTACAAATCCGGCATTTTCAGATAAACTGGCAGAATTACGTAAGCAAATTGATAAGATTGACGATACACTGATTACGAAATTAGGCGAGCGTATGGCTATCGTTGAAAAAATCGGTCAGTACAAAAGAGATAACAAAGTAACTATCCTTCAGGTTAACCGTTGGGATGAAATCCTTAAAAAAGGAAGTGCTTTTGCAAGAGCGATGAAATTAGACCTCAACTTCACAGAAAAATTCCTTGAATTGGTACACGGTGAATCAATCCGTAAACAAAACGAGATTATGAATGAAGGTAAAACTGAAGAAGAAGTAGCTAAAGCAGCAGCAGAAGAAGCAACAAACTAAATAAGATTCCTGATGAAACCAAACGCAGTTATTTCCTTTACAGGACCTAAAGACATTCAAGCCGGGATTTCCCTGACCGGCTCTAAAAGCGAAAGCAACAGAGCGCTGGTTATCGCTGCTTTGAGTGGCGGAGTGGTTAAAGCAGAGAACCTTTCGGACGCAGCTGATACCGTTACCCTTCAAAGAATACTGAAGGAACTGGAAACGCCTGCTGCCGGGCTAAGAACAGTAAACGTTGGTCATGCCGGAACAGCTATGCGCTTTCTGACAGCTTACCTTTCTACTATCCATGAAGAATTCCTGCTCACAGGATCTTCCCGGATGCAGGAGCGACCAATCGGAATTCTGGTTGACGCTTTAAAAAGTATCGGTGCGGATATCAGTTATACGAAAAATGACGGATATCCACCTTTGCATATTAAAGGTGGATTGAACGCTCCATCAGCTGAGGTATTTATCAAAGGAAATGTCAGCAGCCAGTATCTATCTGCGCTGCTGATCATTGCTTCCAGCCTAACAAACGGTTTAACCCTTCATATCGAAGGCGGATTAACCTCCAGACCCTATCTGGAAATGACACTGGACATGCTCGCCGCAGCTGGAATTTCGCATACCTGGACAGCAGATACAATCAGAATCGAAAAACAAAATCATCAGCCTGCTACCTTAACTGTAGAGCCCGACTGGAGCGCTGCATCTTACTGGTACAGTATTGCTTCTCTGGCTGATAACGCAGTAATTAATTTATCCAACCTGCGGCAGGAAAGCTTGCAGGGAGACAGCCAGATTCAAGAATTAATGATTGATCTTGGTGTAAGAACTGCACATATACAAGGAGGTATTTCATTGAAATCCGGCACTTCACAGCAGATAGATCAAATCATTGACCTTAAAAACTGTCCGGACCTTGCGCAAACTATTATTGTTTGTGCAGCAGCTAAAGGACTGAATCTCGCCTTTACCGGTTTGGAGACCCTTAAAATTAAGGAGACCAATCGTGTACTCGCCCTGCAACAGGAATTAGCTAAAATCGGGGTTCTTCTAAAAGAAGAGCAGGAAATTTACACCCTTGACTGCAGTAAGCTGGCTTTTCCGGAAAAGGTAACATTCTGCACCTATGACGATCACCGGATGGCAATGGCATTCGCACCACTCAGCCTGCTGATTAAAGAGGTTGAAATTGAAGATTATCATGTTGTAGAAAAGTCTTATCCGGATTTCTGGAAAGACCTGGAAATAGCTGGCTTTACGGTAAAAGAAGTTGAAACTTTAATTCATTCATAATGGCAGGCAATACATTCGGAACATTATTCAGCATTTCTACTTTTGGGGAGTCTCATGGTATTGCTATTGGCGTTATCATTGATGGCTGCCCCGCAGGCTTGCCGCTGGACCTTGATTTTATTCAGGCAGAGCTCGACAAACGCAGACCTGGGCAAAGTAAAATTACCACGCAGCGAAAGGAAAGTGACACTGTACAAATCCTGTCAGGAATATTTGAAGGAAAAAGTACAGGGACACCGATAGCGCTGTTAATCCCTAATGAAGACCAGCGTTCAAAAGATTATAACCATAATCAAACTGTATACCGTCCTTCACATGCAGACTATACTTACGACGCAAAATATGGGATTCGTGATCACCGTGGCGGAGGGAGGTCTTCAGCAAGAGAAACGGCGGCCAGAGTTGCGGCAGGTGCAATTGCCAAGCTCCTTTTAAAGCATCACGGGATAGAGATATTCGCACACGTTTCTGCTGTTGGTACCATACAGGCGCCGCAGCTACAGGCATTGGAAATTCCGGAACTGCTGCAAATCAGAGAAGAAAACATCGTTCGCTGTGCCGATCCGGCAGTAGCAAAAGAGATGATTGAATTCATTGACGGCATCAGGAAGGATGGTGACACAGTCGGCGGAAAAGTCAGCTGTATTATTCGTAATTGCCCTGCAGGAATCGGAGAACCTGTTTTCGACAAACTCCATGCTGAGCTGGGTAAAGCGATGTTGAGCATTAATGCTGTACATGGCTTTGAATATGGTTCTGGCTTCTCAGGAAGCGAAATGCGTGGTTCTGAGCATAATGATATCTTTCTATCTGGTGGAACAAGGGCAAAAACAGTGACGAATTTCTCGGGGGGTATACAAGGTGGTATCTCCAACGGAATGGAAATTACTTTTAATGTCGCTTTTAAACCGGTTGCTACGATCATGCATAGCCAGCAAACCATCAATGCGGCTGGAGAGATTACAGAAATAAAAGGAAAAGGAAGACACGATCCATGTGTTGTACCACGTGCAGTTGTCATTGTTGAAGCAATGGCGGCCCTGGTTATCGCAGATCTGCTTTTAAGAAATAAAACCAGCAAGCTTTAATTAGCCGACTGGTTTTAAATATCAATTGAATACCCTGTTATTAATAAATAGCAGGGTATTTTTGTTGGTTATGTTTATTCAGCATCCCATAAATAGTTTCTACCACGTCATCCACGGAAGGTTTTGTGAAATAATCACCGTCAGAACCATAAGGCGGACGGTGGGCTTTTGCTGTTAAAGTCTGTGGTTGTGCATCCAGATAATAATATCCGCCCTGCTGTTCCATAATCTGCTGTAGAATATAGGCAGACGCTCCTCCTGGTACGTCTTCATCAACAACCAGTAATTTATTTGTTTTCTGAAGAGAAGCCAGGCATACTTGTTCCTGATCGAAAGGAAGTAAAGTCTGCGGATCAATAATCTCTACCGAGATCCCCATTTTCAGTAATTCCTCAGCAGCTTCTTCTACCACTCTGAGCGTTGAACCATAAGAAACGACAGTAATATCGGTTCCGGTTCTAATCACTTCGGCCTGGCCTAAGGGAACTGTATATTCACCAACATTATCAGGCATCATTTCTTTCAGTCTGTAACCATTCAGACACTCAATAACCAAAGCAGGTTCATCTGAACGGAAAAGTGTATTATACATACCGGCTGCCTGCGTCATATTACGCGGTACGCAGATATGCAGGCCTCTCAACGAACCGAGAATCATTGCAATAGGTGATCCTGAATGCCATACCCCTTCCAGACGATGTCCGCGGGTACGGATAATTACAGGAGATTTCTGTCCGCCTTTAGTCCGGTAAGACAGGCTGGCCAGATCATCACTTAAAATATTAATCGCATAAAGCAGGTAATCCAGATATTGTATTTCCGCTATAGGTTTTAAGCCCCTTAATCCAAGGCCTATCCCCTGCCCTACAATGGTCATTTCCCTGATTCCGGTGTCAGTGACCCGTAACTCTCCGAATTTAGCCTGAAGACCTGCAAATCCTTGATTTACGTCACCGATGCTACCCAGATCCTCTCCGAACGCAACCAATCTCGGATCGCGTCTGAAATTGGCGTCAAAGCAGGCATTCAGTAATTCTCTGCCATCGATCATTTTACTGTTTTCATGATAGCTTGCCGCCTCATTTTTAACGTGTATATGAGATTCCAGCCCATCTGTAAATAACTTGGAGTTATATCTTTCCGCGTTGGCTGTTTTTTCTTCCTGATACCAGCTCAACAGTGCATTTCTTTCTTCGCTTTCTATGCTCAGTGTTAAACGTAATGCTTTTCTGACGGCAGAAATAACCTCTTTTCGTTGCGCATCCGGCGTTGCGGCCAGATTAGCAGATAACTTTTTGAGTAAAGGATTGGAAACAGCAAGCGCATTGATCAAAGCAATCGCCTGGTCTTTTTCGACTTTAATATCGTTCAAGAACTCATTCCATGCTTCTTTCTGCGCTTCCCGCACCATTTTCTTGGCCGTATCTTCCAGTGCTGATAGTTCTTCCTCCGTTACTATCGCCGATTCCAGCATCCAGATACGCATCTGGCGGATACAGTCAAATTCTTTCTCCCATTCCAAACGTGCTTTACTTTTATAACGTTCATGCGAGCCAGATGTCGAATGACCCTGTGGCTGTGTCACTTCTGTAACATGGATTAGTACCGGAACATGCTCCTCCCTGCAAACTTTTATTGCCTGCTGGTATGTTTCGCATAAGGCGGGGTAATCCCAGCCACGGACTTTATAGATTTCGAAACCAGCGTTGTCTTCGTCGCGCTGGAATCCCTTCAGTATTTCAGATATATCTTCCTTAGTGGTCTGATATTTAGCAGGAACAGAAATTCCGTAAGCATCATCCCAGACGGACATAGCCATCGGGATCTGCAATACACCAGCTGCGTTAATCGCTTCAAAAAAGACCCCTTCAGAAGTCGAAGCATTCCCTATAGTTCCAAAAGCTACCTCATTTCCTTCTACAGAAAAGTTTTTAAGATAATTTAACTCCGGATTCTGGCGATATAGTTTAGAAGCATAAGCTAAGCCAACTAATCTGGCCATTTGTCCACCCGTGGGAGCGATATCTGAGGATGAATTTTTCATAGCCGTCAGATCCTTCCAGGAACCATCTTCATTTAAAGAACGTGTTGCAAAATGGCAATTCATCTGTCTGCCCGCCGAAGCCGGATCGGCCTCCACGTTAGGATTAGCATATAATTGAGCGAAAAATTCCTTAATGGTACAAATACCTGTGGCAAATGCGAAAGTCTGGTCACGGTAATACCCCGATCTCCAGTCTCCATTTTGAAATGCTTTGGCCATGGCAATCTGCGGAAGTTCTTTCCCGTCACCAAAAATGCCAAATTTTGCCTTACCTGTTAAAACCTCCTTACGGCCTAGTAAACTGGCTTGCCTACTTTCAAATGCGATCTTATAATCAGCGATCACAATAGTTTTAAAGTCGTCAAAACTTAATTCTGAAGCATCAATAGGGTTCGTGGTAAGTTTGTCATTTAGCATCATAAGCACAAAAGTTTATTGGGCAAAGATACTAATTTTCTAAATTACGTCCCGATACCGAACGTAATTTATATATTCCTTCAGCCAATTGGAAATCTGAATGAAAAGACTAAATTTGTTCAAAACGGGGTTAAATCAATGGTGATCAATCCCGTAAATATTTACTACTGAATTTTAAATTAACACATAAATGAAAAAGCTAATCGTATTATTAACCTTCGTATTGGGTGTCAGTACTGCAACTTTTGCACAGAGCAAACCAGCAGAATTTAAATTTGAAAAAGAAACGCACGATTTTGGAAAAATCTCTATGGCGAGCCCTGCAACCGTAGAATTTAAGTTTACCAACATTGGAGATCAGCCATTGATTTTAACTAAAGTTGAGTCTACATGTGGGTGTACAGTTCCTGATTATACTAAAACTCCAATAAAAAAGGGTGAGACCGGAACCATTAAAGTTACCTATACACCAGCAGGCTCTCCTTTACCGTTCAGCAAGAGCGTAACAATTTCTTCCAATGCTAAAACGCCGGTAAAAGTCTTATATATTAAAGGCGAAACTGTCGCTGGAAAGTAATTTAAGTCATTTATAATTTATTCAATTAAACCTCGTTAATTAACGAGGTTTTTTATTTTTGTAACATGCCACATATCTCAGAAAAAGGGTTGCAAATGCCCGCTTCGCCAATCAGGAAACTTACTCCATTTGCTGATCAGGCAAAAAAAGAAGGAAAAAAAGTTTATCACTTAAATATCGGCCAACCTGACATTGCCACGCCGGAAGGTATGCTGAATGCCATTAAAAATATAGATTTCAACGTCTGGGCTTATACTGCATCTGAAGGAACCCTTTCTTACCGAACCAAGCTGACGGAATATTATAACAAATTAGGCTATAATATTACTCCGGATAATATCCTGGTTACAGTTGGTGGTTCTGAAGCAATTACTATTGCCATGCAAACTTGTGTAAATGAAGGTGACGAGATTATTATACCTGAACCATTTTACGCTAATTACAATGGCTTCGCCTGTATGAGTAATGTAGTCGTAAAGCCTATATTGTCCTACATAGAGAACGGATTTGCATTACCTCCAATAGCCGAATTTGAAAAATTAATAACAGCTAAAACCAAAGCGATTATTATCTGTAATCCAAATAATCCAACAGGTTACCTTTATTCGAGAGAAGAGCTGGAAGCATTAAAGGAACTTTGTCTTAAATATGATTTATTCCTGTTTTCTGATGAAGCCTACCGTGAATTCTGTTATGACGGAAGGGAGTTTATCTCGCCGATGCATCTGGAAGGGCTGGACGAAAATGTAGTAATTATGGATACAGTATCTAAAAGATACAGTGCCTGTGGTGCAAGATTAGGTTGTTTAATTACAAAAAACAAGGCAGTTATACAATCTGGACTAAAATTTGCGCAAGCAAGACTCAGTCCGGGTATGGTTGAACAGATTGCCGGAACCGCAGCCGTAGACACACCAGACAGTTACTTCGAAGAAGTTAACAAAGAATATACTTTAAGACGCGATACTTTAGTAAAACGCCTTAACGCTATAGATGGTGTATTTTGCCCGAATCCAGGTGGAGCATTCTACGTCGTTGCCTCTTTACCGATTGACGACTCTGATAAATTTTGTCAGTGGATTCTTGAAAATTTTGAGTACAAAGGCGCCACTGTGATGATGGCACCGGCAACAGGCTTCTATTCAAGTCCTGGTTCAGGAAAGAACGAGGTGAGAATGGCCTATGTATTGAATACTGATGATCTGAATAATGCGATGGATTGTTTAGAAGAAGCATTGAAACAATATCAAGCATAATTGAATAAGTATAAAGGGATTTTCCCAAGCCAAATTAAATATGATGAATAAGAATTCTTTAATAACTGAAACCGTAGTCCATGCGTCCCCGATTGAATTATGGAAGTTAATTACAGACCGGGATGCCATGAAAATCTGGTACTTCGATATTCCTGACTTTAGTCTGGTTGAGGGTACTAATTTTACTTTTAAAGGCAAGGGTGAAGGAGAGAAATATCTCCACAAAGGTGTAATTCTGGATGTTGTGCCTTTGTACCGGCTAACATATTCATGGGGTTATAAAGAATATCCTGGTGAATCGGAGGTTACATTTCAGCTCAATTCGGTTGGAAAAAACAAAACCCGCGTTACTATCATTCACAGCGGTATTGAAAGTTTCCCTGATGGTGACCCTAATTTTTCAAGGGAGAGTTTCACTGCAGGCTGGAATTCTATCTTAAACGAATCACTTAAGCCATACGCAGAAGGTACAAAGACAGCTTAAAAAAAAACAGGCTAAATAAATAGTATAACCAGGTAGTATCGTAACAGAACTACCTGGTTTTTTTTGTTTAAACCAAAAGCCAAGTCGCTGAACAGATAATTATCCTTATACGACAATGCATCTGGTGTGTTAGTCGTATTCACTTTAAATCCTCTTCGAACTTCCTCCGTTATTTCTTCGATTCCGATTGAAGGAACAACGAAGGAAGTCCGAAGGAAGTCCGAACAAAGTGTGTCTGAAATGTTGACAACACCAACACATAACCAGATTAACTTTAAGTTAACTTCAAGCTAAGATTAATTATCTTATTCAAGAGATAAGAGTGCTTTCAATTCCCCTTTTTATAAAGTAGTCCTTGATTTTTTATCTTAATTTGTATTGTGGTTATGATCACCTGTTTTCGACCATAGAGAAAAAATTAAAAAATGAGCTGAATGAAGATAGATGAAATTATAGAGCAGATCCATAACATTCCTGCCAATGCCAAGGCCACATTAAAAGATAATATTTCTGAAATCGCCCATCCTAAAAACCATATTCTGTTAAGAGCTGACAAAATCGAAACCAGTATCTACTTTATAAAAAAAGGGATTGTGAGGGCATTCGCGCCACAAAAAGAAATGGATATCACCTTTTGGTTTGGTGAAGAAGGAGAAACAATTCTATCGATGCGGAGTTACGTGGAACGCAAAAGAAGTTATGAAAATGTCGAGCTTCTGGAAGATTGCGAGCTCTATGAATTGAAGATAGACCGTTTAAATGAGCTCTATAACCGGGATATAAACATAGCTAACTGGGGAAGAAAACTGGCCGAAAAAGAACTGCTGAAATTAGAAAGCAGATTTGTATCAACAGCGTTATTATCTGCTAAAGAACGTTATGATGGACTAATGGCAGACTCACCCAGCCTCATTCAACGTGCTCCACTAAAGTATATCGCTTCCTATCTTGGAATTACACCCGTAAGCTTAAGCCGGATTCGCAAAGAGAAATAGTCATCGTCACAAACTACTATTTATCATAGGATAATTTTGCTTTGATTAATTCTTGATATTTTTGCGCTGTTTATTAATAGTTTAAACAGAAATAAATTATGTCAGGTAGTAAAATAAAAAACACCTTATCAATAGCAGAAATCATCCCTGCAAAGACCCGGTTTAAATTAATCGCAATATGGTTAATTGTAGGGCTTTTCACGGTGTTTGGCCATTCTTTACTAGGCGAATCTATGTCTTCTACTACGGCAGTAATAGCTTTCCTGATCCTCCTTCTGACGATTGTAGGAGCTGCCTTTGGTGTTGTAAAAGAAGCCGATGAGCTAGCTCATAAACTCGGCGAACCGTACGGCACATTAATATTAACACTTTCTATTGTTTCCATTGAAGTCATTCTGATTTCGGCAGTTATGCTTGGCCCCGGAGAATTCCCGACGATTGGTAAGGATTCTATATTTTCAGTGATGATGATTATTATGAACCTGGTTATCGGACTATGTATTCTGTTAGGTGGGCTAAAATATGGAGAACAGGAGTACAATGCACAGGGCGCAATGTCTTACCTCGGGATGATTATCATGCTGGGAAGTATCGGGATGATGCTCCCAAATTTCATAGAGGGGGCCGGAAATGGAATTTTCAGCAATACACAGGCCATCGTTCTTTCTTCGTTGATTATTATTTTATATGGATTTTTCCTCCTATTGCAGATGAAGGGATACAGGCATCTCTATATACAGCCCCAAAAAGGAAAGATGGAGATCCCTTTTGCTGAGCGGAATAGTGATCTGCTTACGATTACAGGCCCTGTAGATGATCCTTCCAAAAGTAATAAAAACGAGATCATTATCCGTTCCGCCGTTTTGATCGTAACAATATTACCAATTGTTCTGCTCTCGCATAATATGGCTACAGTGGTTGACTACGGAATTAAAGCCGCCAATCTACCACCTTTATTGGGGGGCGTTTTAATTGCAATTATCGTATTCACTCCGGAATCCATGACAGCGGTTAAAGCCGCACTTAACAACGAATTTCAGCGTGCCATCAATCTTTGCCACGGAGCTTTTGTTTCCACTGTTGGGCTAACAGTTCCTTCTGTCCTTATTGTCGGACTGATCACAGGTAAAACAGTATTATTCGGACTTACAGCTACAGAAATGATCCTGTTTATTATCACTTTGTTATTAAGCCTGATGACCTTTCTGGGCAAAAGAACAACGCCAATGGTAGGCATCATGCACCTCGTGCTGTTTCTAGTCTTTATTATGCTGATTTTCAATCCTTAAGGATAAGATCTTAGCCGGATCAGGTTTTTTAGGCAAAAAGAAGCGAAGCGTTTTTTACCTGTTCGTATCATTTCATGTTTTTTAAATGTCTTTTCTACGTTTAAAAAATAATGCTTACTTTGAGGCCCAACTAACCAAATATCTAAACAGCTGATCTTGCTTATGTCCCCTATCAGGAGTATTCTTTACGTATTTATATTATCATTCTGCTTTTCCAAATCTTCTGCTCAGGATCTCCATATTTCCAGCCCGGATAAAAAACTGACTGTCAAATTATTCTTAGACCAGGGCAAACTGTATTATAATGTGCTTCTGCAAGAAAATGAAATGCTGGAAAAGTCCCCTTTAGGGTTGCGCGGCAGTCAGGTAGATTTGTCTTCAAATCTTCTTCTGATCAGCAGCAATTCAAAACAGATTGATCAGACCTATTCGGAACCAAAAATTAAAATAAGTACCGTTAGGTATCAGGCCAATGAACTGATCTGTAAATTCGAAAATCCAAATAAACAGCAATTAGAGGTAGTCTTTCGGGTGAGCAATAATAATATTGCTTTCCGTTATCAAGTTCCTCAAACCGGTGAACCTGCCAATTTTACTATTGAAGAAGAACTAACCGGATATAAGTTCCCTTTGGCAACCACAACTTTTTTAACTCCACAAGCCTCTCCCATGATTGGCTGGATGAAAACGAAACCCAGCTATGAAGAAGAATACATACCAGATCAGGCGATGGGCGTTCCTTCGAAATATGGCGTAGGATATACCTTCCCAGCCCTTTTTCATGTTGGCGACAAGGGTTGGATTTTACTCTCAGAAACTGGTGTAAATGCACTCTACTGCGGCTCGAAATTGAGCGAAGGAACCAAAGACGGGATGTATAAATTAGCCTTTCCCGAAACTGGCGAAAACAACGGAATCGGAAGTGCAAACCCCACTATGGCTTTGCCCGGCGCCACGCCATGGCGAACCCTCACTGTAGGGAATAACCTTAAGCCAATTGTCGAAACAACTATACCTTTTGACGTGGTTGAGCCTCAGTATAAAGCGTCTAAAGAATACTCATTCGGTAGGTCAACCTGGAGCTGGTTATTGTGGCAGGACGACAGTATTAACCTTGATGACCAAAAGAAGTTTGTCGATCTCTCAGCCAATATGGGCTACGAGTTTGTTTTGGTTGACAACTGGTGGGATACAAAAATAGGCCGTGATAAAATAGAGCAACTGGTAGCGTATGGCAAAGATAAAAATGTGGGCGTATGCCTTTGGTACAATTCAAATGGCTTTTGGAATGACGCGCCGCAAGGGCCAAAAAACGGAATGAATACCGCTGTTGCAAGGAAGCGTGAAATGGCCTGGATGCAGCGTATAGGCATAAAAGGTATCAAGGTAGATTTTTTCGGCGGCGACAAGCAGGAAACGATGAAATTGTACGAGGATATTCTATCGGATGCAAACACTTATGGACTCACCGTTATTTTTCATGGTTGTACCCTGCCGCGTGGCTGGGAAAGGATGTACCCCAATTTTGTGGGAAGTGAAGCTGTACTGCCATCTGAAAACCTAATTTTCACCCAGCAGGCAAATGATGCAGAGGCATTTAATGCAAGTTTACACCCCTTCATACGTAATGCTGTGGGGTCAATGGACTTTGGTCCTGTCCTGCTGAACAAACGTCATAACCGGGAAAATAATGGAGGAACCATCAGGAAGACCAGTGAAACCTTTCAATTGGCGACAGCTGTCTTATTTCAAACCCCTGTGCAGAATTTCGGTATAACGCCTAATAATCTGAACGATATATCAACCCATGTGATAGATTTCATGAAACAGGTTCCAACAACCTGGGACGAGACGGTATTTGTTGACGGTTATCCGGGAAAATATTGTGTATTGGCGAGACGCCATGGAGAAACCTGGTACATCGCAGCCATCAACGCAGAAGAGAAGGAAAAAACAATAACGGTGTCTTTACCTATGTTATCTGATAAAATGATTACGCTATACTCGGACAAGAGTGATAAGCAGCCACAAATAAAAAAGGTAAATCTTCAAAAGAATAAGCAAATAACGCTCAAATTACTATCTGGCGGAGGTGCTGTTATTACCGGAAAACAGATAACAGGTTTATAAATTTTAATTAAAAACTTCAGTACTTCATGATGAAAAAATTTCTACGTCCGCGGTTGATCCTTCTTGCCTTTTTAAAAATAGCCTTTATCAGTAACTCATTCAGTCAGGTTTATAAATCCGGGCCGGCCGATAAGGATTTTGCTGGTTATTTGTTCGCCTACTTTAAAGGGAATGACGTTAAAGATGAGTCTGTCTGTTTTGCCATCAGTACTGATGGTTACAATTACCGCGCATTAAATAATAATGAGCCGGTTGTTGATTCGAAGCTAATCAGCTCTACCGGCGGCGTTCGTGACCCACACATACTTCGCGCAGAGGATGGGAGGTCGTTCTATATGGTACTGACAGATATGACTTCCTCAAAAGGATGGGATTCTAACCGGGCCCTCATCCTGATGAAATCTAATGATCTGGTGAACTGGAAACATACAGTTATCAATATACAACAACGTTATAAAGGGCAAGAAGACCTGAAACGTGTTTGGGCACCGCAAACGATATTCGATCCCGCAGCAAAAAAATATATGGTCTACTGGTCTATGCAGCATGGCGCAGGTCCGGATATAATCTATTATGCTTACGTAAACAGTGATTTTACGGACTTCGAATCAGAACCCAGAGTACTGTTCAATCCAAAAAACGGCAAATCCTGTATCGATGGTGACATTATTAACAAAAATGGATTGTTTTACTTGTTTTATAAAACTGAAGGACACGGAAACGGGATAAAACTGGCACTTACCGATTCCCTGACTTCCGGAAAATGGATTGAACAAGAAGGATACAAACAGCAGACGAAAGATGCAGTGGAAGGCTCCAGCGTGTTTAAGCTAAACAATTCCGACAAATACATCCTCATGTATGATGTTTATGGTAAAGGAAAATATCAGTTTTGTGAAAGCTACGATCTGGATAAATTCAAAGTGATAGATCATGAGGTGAAGATGGATTTTCATCCGCGGCACGGAACGATTATTCCGGTCTCCCGTCAGGAATTGAAGAACCTGACAAATCGCTGGGGCATACCAAAAGGCATGGAACTGACGCTTAAAACCAACCCGGTGCTTGACGGTTTCTATGCTGACCCGGATGTATTATACTCCAATAAAACCAAGAAATACTATATCTATCCAACCAGCGATGGTTTTGACGGCTGGGGAGGCACTTACTTTAAAACTTTCTCCTCTCCGGATCTGAAGAATTGGACCGATGAAGGCGTGATTCTTGATTTGAAGAAAGATGTGAGCTGGGCAGACCGCAACGCCTGGGCACCGACGATTGCAGAAAAAAAGATTAATGGTGTTTATAAATACTACTATTACTTCACAGCTGCTCAAAAGATCGGAGTCGCCGTTTCTGAGCAGCCAACAGGTCCATTTACAGATTCGGGAAAACCGCTGGTCAGCACTAAACCCAATGGTGTAAAAGAAGGACAGGAAATTGATCCGGCTGTATTTACCGACCCCAAAACAGGCAAAAGTTATCTGTATTGGGGAAATGGATATCTTGCCGTAGCCGAACTGAATAAAGATATGATCTCTCTGAAAAAGAATACAACCAAAGTACTTCAGACTGATGAGACATTCCGAGAAGGATGCTATGTATTTTACCGCAAAGGAACCTATTATTTCCTTTGGTCAGAAGAGGATACCCGCAGTGAGAATTACCGCGTGCGTTATGGAACCTCCAACTCCGCAACCGGGCCGATAGAGATTCGCGAAAATAATTTAATTCTTCAAAAGGATCCTTCCCAGGGTATTTACGGTACAGGGCATAACTCTGTATTGCAAATTCCCGGGAAAGATGAATGGTATATGGTTTACCATAGGTTTAGCTATCCGGATGGAATAAATATGGGTGATGCGGCAGGATTCAATCGTGAGGTTTGTATAGATCGCATGTATTTTGATGAAAAAGGAAATATCATACCTGTAAAACCTACGCATTAAATCATTTATTGTACAACGTCGTTTAAGGCTTGAAATATGCTCATCGGGTATTCTGCTATTCTATTGCATAGATATAAGTACCACTCCTTTCCGTAAACAAAATAAAGCTTCGTCTGATAACCTTCGTCCTTGAGCGAATAGAGCTGGTCATTGCACATACCAAATAGACTTTCGAACTCATAGTTTTCTTTTGAAGGGTTATGTTTCTGAATTAGTAATTTCGCAGCTGACTGTATTTTTTTGTCATGTGTGGCAATCGAACATTTATGATTTTCTGCAAGTAACTGCGCAATATAATCCAGATAGACGTCATCAAGTTTTTCACCTCGGGACATAGAAAGTCCATTAGCAGTCTCAAATGCACCCTTTACGATTCTTATTCTTCCTGTCTCTTTTCTAATCTCTGCAAAATCATCTTTCGTTCGATATAGATATGCCTGCAGGGTTATAGCGAGATTATCATAATTTTTAATTGCTTTTTTATAGGTTTCGAGAATATCGTCTGTCCTTTCAGTTCCTTCTGCACTTATAATAATTTCAATGCCTGATTTAGAGGCTTCATTACAAATAGCGTTTAAATTATTTAAGCAGAGTTCTTTTGAAACCGCTAACCCTATATGAGATAGATCAAGAGACACGGTAGCATTTAAATGCTGCAATCTTATTTGTTCACAGATATGAATAAACTCTTTAGTAGCATTGTTTGATTCCTGTTCCGTCCTGGTACTTTCACCCATAAATTCGATAGAGGCTTTCAGGTTATCTAAAGCTTTGACTTTAACAATAGTCTCCTCCAAATTTTCTCCGCCGATATATCTATTGGCCGCCTTCTTGAAAAGCTGGAACAGGACCGGGTTAGCCAATATATACGCTTTCGAATCTTCATTTAATGCTGCAGTTCTTAATGCCTGGGAACCGATCTGCAATAGGTGTTTATCCATTATGATTTTTATTATTGGTAAATAGCAATGATAGCATTTTACCTTGTATACTCATTTCAACTGAAAGTAAAATTATGTTTTTCTAATTCCAGCATATTTTTTATTAATATTGATTACTGTAAGAACAGGCTAAAAATGAGTGGGTTTTATAAAGAAGCAGCAGCTGATGATCGTTATAAAAAATATGTTCAGAAATTCTGGATATTAGACAATAGCCACAATTCATTAACTAAACCTGCCGGCTATGCACTACCTAATGGCTGCTGTACAATTGTGTTCGTCACCGGTAACGGGGTCTTACTAAATTTAGCCGGTAAACCGGTTGAATTACCGGCCGGTGTGTATCTTTCAGGCCAGATAACTAAACGCACAAGTATCTCAGTAAAGCCTTTTTCCAAGGCAATCATGGCACAAGTAAAGCCCTGGTTACCTCCCGTCATATCCAATATCTCTATGGATGAGCTGGTTGACAATATAGTGAGTCTGGATACATTCAATCCTTTTTTTAACCAGCGGCTTACAGATCTTAACTTGGCAGACGATAGATCTGTAATCCAGGCCGTGTATAAGATTTTGGATACATGCCTGCATGTAGATGCCGATACTCATTTTATTCAATGGGCGTATAAAAAACTGAGTGCGAGTGCATCACCGGCAAGCATCGCCGATATAGCCTCCGCCTCCGGGTATTCACAAAGACGTGTAGAGCAAAAGTTTAAAATGCTGATCGGTCTTACCGCTAAAGAAATTCAGTCTATTTTACAGCTCAGGAAATTAATAGATGATTTGAGTAATCCTGTTTACAACGGTCACCTGGGTGCACTCGCCCTGCAGCATGGATATTACGATCAATCTCATTTTATCAGATCATATCAGCGTATTATTAAAGAATCGCCTTCTCAATTTAATGCAAATGAATACCTGTTGCCATTTTCCGGACATTTCGATTTTTTACAATTATAACAACTTCCTCTCTGCTAATTTTGCGACCTGAAAAGATTAATCATTATGAAAAGATGGAAACATATTATTATTATTGGATGCACATTGCTTTCTGTTTACACACCAGATGCTCGCGGACAGTCCGGATTTGACCCGCTCACCAAGGCACTGGAACAGATAGTCAAAAAAGACAGTCTAACAGGAATGTCGGTGGTCCTGGTCAATTCAAAAGAAATGATCTACGAACACAATTTTGGCTATGCTGATGTAGCGAAAAAAACCAGGTACACTTCGCAAAGCGTACAAATAATTGGTTCTGTAAGTAAAACTTTTATCGCTGTCGCCTTGATGAAAGCAGTTGAGCTGGGCTATTTTGAGTTAGAAACTAATATTAACGAGATACTCCCTTTTAAGGTTGCAAACCCCGGTTATCAAATGGCCGGCATTACGGTAAGGGAGTTAAGTAACCATACCTCCAGCATCGTAGACAATCCTGCTATTCTTCCTGACACCTATCAATTTGATGAAGCATTTGCAGATTATGATGTTTCTGCTTACAAAATATTGCAAGGTATGGGTTATCGTAATAAGATTGCCCCCTGCTCGCTCAAGACCTTTTTATATGAATACCTCTCTGCAGATGGAAAATATTACAGCGCTGACAATTTCGTTAGCAGCGAGCCGGGCAGCTCATCACATTACAGCAATATCGCATCTGCACTTGCAGCGTACCTGATCGAGGTTAAATCGGGAATGACTTACGCCAGCTTTACAGAAAAATATATCTTAAAACCACTTAAGATGCGAAATTCAAGTTGGTTTTTAGACGCGCGGCAAAAAGACAAATACGCCAAACACTATTATGATCTTGTAAGGTCATTCCCGTTTTACCAATGTATCACTTACCCTGACGGCGGACTCAGAACGAACACTGCCGACTTAAGCAAATACTTGATAGCTATGATCAACGGCTATAATGGAGATCAGACTATTTTAAGCAAAGCGTCATACCAAACGATGTTTACGCCACAGTTCTCCAAAGAACATCCACCTAAAGGGATTAGCCTGACTCATAGAAATAAAGGAATCTTCTGGAACCTCTATAACAACGGCACGATTGGCCATGACGGAGACGACCCCGGCGTAAGTTCTTTCCTTTTCTTTAATCCTGCAACCGGCTTGGGTGGAGTCTTTTTGTGCGACCGGTATTTAGCCGACAAATCTGAAATCATCGATTTACTGGTGAAGTATACGAATCACACGTCATTCGTAGAAGTACCTCAGTAAAAGGACCAATGATTATATCTGCAATAATAGTATAGTAAGCTTGCTCTGTTGACATGAATTTATTGCTGTTTTATCAGATCCGGTCTCTCATTCTATAAATTATTTTTAAATTTGAGTGTAGACCAAATATTATGACCCTTTTAAAATGTCCAGATTGTCCGGCCTATAACAGCCGGCTTGCCAAAATATGCGTTGGGTGTAACCGGCCAATTGCAAAAATAAAAAAGCAGGAAGCGGAAGCTAAACGCCGGATGTATCTTATGATAGCATTTGGGTTAGCATTTATTCTCCTTTATTATGCCCGGGAATCGGGCAATCTACAATTGATTATTGATAGCGTTATGAAGCCATAACCTAATTAGTTAAGACCGATTGCTTAATATGTATTTTGGTATTGCAGGAAAAGCATTCATACCTCTTATATGCCTGCCAAAAAATTATGTACTTATAAAAAGCAGACTGTGGAACTCTGTTGCTTAACTCACCTTTACCACATTTTGGACATTTAGAATAAGTTTCCTTTTTGTTCACCCAACCGTTATCAAATTTCTCCATACCTATATAACGCTAATCAATTTAATGTTAGTGCCTTTTTTTGAGATCCGAAAAACGAGACCCATAAAAAATCATTGCAGGTCTGGCATATTACGTCGCTTACCGAAGTATAGCAGGCAAAATGGAAGATACTGAAGGCGGAAGATATAAAGACTACAGAATGAATAAAACATTAATCATAAAACACCTTGCATTAGCAACATTGTCGTACTTATTAATGGGATGCAGTGGCAATTCGAATTTACAAAATTCGAAAAATATAGAGACAAACTCATTGGTAAACACGTACATAAAATCTATTCATTCTCAAGGCGTAATTCAGATTTCTGATTCGCCTTGTGGAGCGGTAAATAGAGATTGTTTAAATGAAATATTCACTAAGTATAAATTTGATGTCCCTTTTGAAGAAACATTTCAGGCCCAGGAAACTGATACTGTAGCTTGGACTAAAGCGATAATAGATACCGATTCCGTTAAAATTCTGAATTCTGCGGAGGTGAAATTTATTAAGGAGACACCAACCTTTGGTGGGGACGAAAGCATTGATAAAACATTCTATGTTATTTCAAATCCAATTTTTTCTAAGGATCATCGTTTTGCTATTCTTAATAAGTACTTCTACTGTGGCGGAAGATGCGGCAATGGAAGTGTTCTTATATATGAGAAGAAAGGCGGTGAATGGATCTTAAGGGAAGAAGTTTGCCCTATAGTTTCGTAGTTGATTCAATTTTTTGGTTCAGAGTCAGCTACATACGGTCGGGGTTAAAGACAAATTGCCACCAATAACACAATGCTATAAAATCCTGTTCCTCCAATTAACAAGTATTTATTGCCGCGTAAGATTCCAATTGTTAAGGCTATAATGCAAATAACCGTTGCCCATAGGGGAGAATTATAATCCCCTTTTGCCAACAGGTAAATGAAGTGAGAAAGCGCGATATTACCCGCAATAAGCGCAACGGGTATCAATGTCTGCTCAATGATTTTAGCCTCTTTCATATGCCGATAGATTTAGTATTAGAATTTCTTTTTTTGAGTATAGCTACCACAATGACGTAGATGATGTAGCCAAATAAACTGCCATTGACCAGCCAGGCTGCTACAGCAGATGCCTGACGATAACCAATAAACATGCTGATCAGCGCAATCACCACGAGCACAATCAAAATCAACAGGCAATACACAAATGTCGTTTTCCAAGGGCTCATCCGGCGTTGTTGCTTTTTATCAGTACGATAAAGGTAGACCACAAAACCACTGATTGACAAAAATGCACTCGTTAGGCCCAAAACCGTATACACAATCTTTAATCCCAGGCCACCATAGTCTCCAAAATGGAGAGCTTCCTGAACCGAATAAAAGCGTTGACTGAAAGACATTGTCCGCACATCACACTTAAACAGCGGTTTATAGCTCGTCTTTGCCAAAACTAAAGCATTGATATTTTTCTCATATATCTGACCATCAATACTCCCATGTACCTCAATCGTAGACGTACCATCTTCAGAAGCCCTTAGGTAACCAGGTTTCAGGTCAGGAAATTCTTTGCGCAGTACAAGAAAAACCTGATCCCAATGCACTAAGGTTGCGGCATCTGCCTTAGGTTTCATTAGTTTAGGGAAATCATGATCATTGGGTGCTTTGATGTCAAACCACTGCATTAATTTGGGTTGAAGTCCCAACCAGGCTCCTGTACATGCGATTACAAAATTGAAGGCCAATGCACTGATGCCGAGTATCTTGTGCCAGTCGCCCATCAGGATTCGCATTCCTTTGCGCCGCACTTTCGGGTAGGTTTGTTTTTTCATGAACTGCCCATAGATCAGGAAACCCGTCACGGTAACCACGATGAAGGCCACACCAGCAAGGCCGACCAGTTGTCTGCCCCAGAAGCCCTCATACAGGCGCACATGCATCTGCCGGAGGTAATTGGCCAAAGAATTTTGGCGATCCCAACTACCCAGTATTTGATCCTTTACCGGATCTACAAACAAAAAATAAGACTTACTGGAAGCTTTGTCTTTGCCTTTTACAGCAAAACTAAACGTAGCCACGCGACCTGGTTTATCTGGCATATCGATCAGCAAACCGCTCATCTTGGGGTATTGTTTTTTGGCTTCGGCCAATGCCTGGTCTATTTTGAAAAGCTGACCAGGCGCGGGAGTAGCAGCATGAACCGAATAATAACGACTTTGGATCAATCCATCTATCTCAGGGATAAAAACTGCCACAGCGCCAGTGAAGCAGAGTATGCCTATCACAATTCCTGCATACAGGCCCGACCAGTGGTGGATCTTCCAGAGGAGTTTATGGTCTTTCTTGTGCTTATTAATCGGTTTCATGCTACGCAATTAGAATGTATAACCTATACCGATCAGGAAATTCCTTGGCGCACCAGGATAGAGACGGTTAAAATCATAGCCACCCACCCAGTGCGTTTTGTTAAACACATTGTTAAGGTTACCAGATATCCTGAATTTATCGACGTTGTAATAAAGCGCTGCACTGAATAAAGTATATTCCGGAAGCTCCAGAATCGTATTCAAAGTATTTCTCTTTCCGGTATAGTTTACACCAGCACCAAGACCAAGGCCTTTTAATTCAGGATTCAGGAACGTATATTTTGCCCACAGTCCGCCCTGCGCTTTTGGTGCATTGGCTGCTAGTACTCCGATAAGTTCGGGGTTGTCGCTTTTCGTTGTTTCGTTTCTGCTGATCGCGAAGTTTGCCGTGATGCTGAAATTGGGCATGATGGCACCGTTCACATCCAGTTCAATACCTTTAGAGCGTTGCTGACCAATCTGAGTAAGCTGTTCTATATTTCCGGGATTGCCAGCATTTACCAACACGTTGTTTTGTTCTATTCTGTAAAATGCCAGATTAGCAGATAATCTTTTCTCAAACAATTCCGTTTTGGCACCTACTTCATACATGTTGCTGATCAGAGGATCAAATGGTCCTCCGAAACGAGCCGGATCGCCAATTTGGGCAGCACTTTGAGGCTGGTAACCTTCGGTATAAGTTCCGTAAAGACTCACTTGTTCCAGCGGCGTATAAACCAGTCCAACTCTAGGAAGGAGTGCCTTTTGCTCTACTTTTTTCTCAGTGGCCTTCTTGTAATTCACCATATCGGTATAATACTCTTGTCTCAATCCCAATAGCACCTGGAATTTACCCACGCTGATCTGATCCTGGATATAAATGCCATGCTGATAATACTTTGCCGGATCAATCTGTGAAGAGGTGTTGATGTAACCGGAGATTTCAGAAATGGAATAATCAGGGTTTACCAAATCAAAATGAGGAACGTTTGGAACAGGATTGCCGCTCTTATCAAGGACAAAAGCTACATAGTTAGCTGGAAGTGGCTTGGTCGGATCAGGGACGGTAAAGTTTGCGGCGGTACCATCTATTCTACGATAGCCTGTAGCATTGTAATTTGAATTCCCTATTGGCGATTCATTTTGGATATAGTCGTACCCCGTTACAATTTTATGGGTAACCGGGCCGGTTTTCAGATCAGTCACAAAATACGCAGTGATGTTATCGCTGTAATTTTTACCCTGTCTGCGGATGGTTTGCATTTCCATCTTAGTCGGGATTGGCCTATTTAAACCATCCACCGCATAACGGTTCGAAGTACGGTGTTCCAATAAATCCTCATCATACAGGAACTTCATGTAAGAAACGTTAAATGTTACCTTTTCACTGATCTTTCTGCGCAATGAAGTAGTTACATATAAATTGAGCTCATTCTCAAAATCATTTCTTTTTCCCACGGCAAATGAAATAGGGGTAGAGTTGAGGTTTGTACCTGCAGTAGCCCCAAATATCGGCTGACCGCGATCCAACCTGCTCTTGGTCTTGGAATACACAAAATCAAAGTTCACGGAAGTTTTCTCATCGGGAATGAATGAAATGGAAGGTGCAATCACGATGTCCTCACCACCTTGTAATACCCTAAAGGATTCTGCATTCTGGTAAGCCAGGTTCAAGCGGTAGAGCAAAGTTTTACTTTCATTCATGGGGCCTGTAAAGTCGGCCATCAGGCGGTTGGTATTCCAGCTTCCCGTTGCAAAATTAATCGATTTGCGTGCCTCGTCCAAAGGTTTTTTCGTTACAGTATTTACAATACCTCCTGGGTCTGCATTGGCAAACAGTGCAGAAGCAGGGCCTTTGATCACCTCAATGCGTTCTACATTGGGCAGCAAAGGCTGGCTCCAACTGCTTGTTGGCGTTCTCAATCCATTGATCAGCGCGTTGCTGGAGCGGAATCCCCTCAATGAAATATCATTATTATAGTAAGAAAAATTGGTAGCACCGCTGATGTTTTTGATGACGTCACTAGCTTTAAAAGCCTGTTGATCTTCTATTACTTCCTTGGTCACATAACTGATCGACTGTGGTACATACCGCAAAGGCGTTTCCGTTTTGGTCCCTGAAAAAGACTTGGTATTCTTGTAAGCCTGTTCCTTCCTTCCTGTTATCTCTACTCCCTGTAATTGGTTGTCTTTATTTTCCAATTGAATGTTTACCTGTGTTTTCCCATTTTTAAGGATAAATGGGGTAATGGAGCTTACATAGCTAATATAGGAAGTGGACAAGCTGTAAGTGCCTGGAGTAAGGTCTTTAAACTCGAAAATTCCCTCCTGATCAGTAACCTGAACCAAGTTCTTTTCTACTAATTTAACTGTAGCTCCTGGAATGGGCTTATTGGACTTGTCGGTGACTTTGCCATTTATATTTAACTGGGCTGATGCAGCCTGAGTAAATAACAACAAACAAAAAAAAGAGAACACAGGGTAGAGAATCTTCATGCAATACTATTTAGATTAATTAAAAATAACGCACAAATATATAAAGAGTTTCGACAGGAACAATAGCTACCAGTTGCATTTAAACCTAACATTTGATGTCTTTGATCTTTGTTTTTATTTTCTATCTCAAACCTTGAAATCTATTCCACTGGGAATTGATTGAGCCGAATTGTACCAAAGTTAAAAATAGAAAATCAGCTTAAAAACAAAAACCGGAGCACTTTTCTTAGGAAGGCTTCCGGTTTTTACAGTTAAAATGTGGGAGATACTGGGCTCGAACCAGCGACCCCTACCTTGTCGAGGTAGTGCTCTAAACCAACTGAGCTAATCTCCCTGATCGCTATCAGACCCCTAAGGATCTTTTGTTTGGGTTAGCTAAGATTAGAAATAAAATACATTATGCAAAATCCAGCGTAAAAAAACATTTACCGTTATTTGGTTGGTTCTAAATATCAGCGATTTAATTTATTAAAATAAGCTTGACTAAAAGGTCTACAACTTCGTTTTTATCCAACGGAAGCGCTGAACCCATTATAGAGTAGCCTTCTACATATGGCAACAACAAAGCAACAATATCTTTTGGTTTATCTGAGAACGAGGCTAACAAATCCACAAGCCATTCCGCATACTGCTGATAGTAGCTTTTCATCTCCTCCGCCAAATGTGGATCCCGGCTTGATAGTGCCCAGATTTCACGAAACATAGTACAGTGTGAATGATGATTTCCATCAACAAGTAAATCACTCAAGATTTTTTTCAAAAAAAGAGTTGCCGTATGAGGTTTATTCGGATTAAACCCCTCCCACTCTCTGGAAACTTCTTCCTGGCATTGTTTAAAATAGAATTGAACCGTAGCGATAATTAAGTCTTCCCGGGTCTTATAATAATATTGAAGATTGCTCAACGAAATCCCCGCCGACTCAGATACCTTCCGCATAGATAAAGCGGTAGCTCCCTCCTTTCCAAGGATATTGATCGTCGTCTCAATTATTTTATCCGTTTTCTGCTGTCTATTTCCCATTTGTCATACAAATCTAAATTAAATAATTAGAATTCTTAATGTAGGTCAATAGACCTACTTTAGCTGAAATAGGTCTATTGACCTACAAATATAAAATTTATAATTATGACAAATCTTAAGAACACAGCAGCATTAAAAGTATTGATTGCAGGCGGGTATGGCCATGTCGGGAGTAATATTGCCAGACATCTACGCAAAAAACATCCTGAAATTAATTTAATATTAGGTGGTAGACATCCTGAAAAAGGGCATCAATTTGCTGCGGAGATAGGCCGGACTGAATGCATTTTTCTAGATGTGAATAAGCCGTTCGATTCTGATTCTGCTGGCAGTCCAGATCTGATTATAGCTGCATTGCAAGACCATAAAAACATGTTATTTGACGCTGCAGTGGAAAACAATATATCGTATATCAGCATCACCAGAACTGCCGATGAAGTTGCACCAATGATATTTAAAGCTTTACAAAAACAGCCTTTATCTAAATTAGTTCTCACAGACCACTGGCAGGCTGGAGTGTTGACCATTGTGGCCAAACAGGTAGCAGAACAGTTTCAGCAAATCAACACCATAGAAACTGCCTGTGTATATGACGAGCTCGACCCGATCGGACCTATGATTGCAGCCCAAATGGATAGCTTTGTAACCAGGGCGCTGATCAGGAATGAAAAGAACTGGATATTTGTTGACGCAACGGAATATCCAAGAGATTTTTATCTGGCAAATGGTACCGCAGCCCGGGGATATCCAATGGGTACACTGGATGTCCCCTCTCTTGCATCCCTTACAGATGCCTCAAATGTGCGGTTTGATATTGTGATCGGGCAGTCAATAGGCACCAATCAGGGTAAAAACGCATCACACGATCTTTATATCGATATTGAAGGCATATTAGTTTCCGGGAAACCAGCAAAAATGAGGACAATCGTTTCAGACCCAGCCGGACAATCTCATTTAACAGCACTCGGGGTGTTAATTTCCGTCGAAGGAATATTTGGCCTTTCAGGGCAACTGCCTCCCTCAAATGGTGGGATATATCTGCCAGAAACTTTATTGAATGCAACCAATGCAGTAAAAACGCTGAAGGAATTTGGTGTAACCATTACGCAAACTGAAATTTAGCATGAAAAAGATCCTCATTATAAACGGACATCCAAACCTTAAAAGCTATAATTTTGCATTAGCAGAAGCCTACCGCGAAGGAGCGTCTTCTACAGGTGCGTATGTTGAGCAGATCAATCTGGCTGAGCTGAAGTTTAATCCGAACCTGGAATTCGGTTATACACAGCGGATTGAACTGGAACCTGATCTGCAATCGAGTATTACAAAAATTATGGCTGCGGATCATTTGGTATGGATACATCCGGTTTGGTGGGGTGGCTTTCCAGCAGTAATGAAGGGATTCATTGATAGAATTTTTTTACCAGGAATTACATTCAAATACCGGGAGAACTCACTTTGGTGGGATAAATTACTCGTCGGTAAAACAGCCAGAATCATTACCACACTGGATCAGCCTGCATGGTACTACTGGTTATATTATTCCAGTCCCAGCGTAAATCAGTTAAAGCGAAGTATTCTAGGTTTTTGTGGTGTCAGGCCTGTAAAAGTCACTTATTTAGGGATTATAAAACAAGCTAACCCCCAGCGCCGTGATAAATGGTTGAGACAAATTTATCAGTTAGGCAGAACCCAGACCTAAGGCTTGTACGCATTAAAGAGCTGATGATAATATCAGCTCTTTAATTGTCCCGGTGGTAATTATTTCATCCCTTTTCTCAGATAGATATTACCATAAGAAGAGCTGATGTCGTAAGTAGAACCAGTTCCGGGAGAAGCGGTTATAGAAGTATAAAAGTTTTTTTCGGTCTGCTGTGTTGGTTTCAGTTGCAGGTCGCTATATATTTTACCGAAGCGGTTAGTCAATTTGATTTCTCCAATCTTTTTTTCATTCAGGGAAGCATCTATACCGCCATATATGGCTTCGACCCTGATATTCCCGTTTAAATTCTCGAGTTCGACAATTCCATAGGTTGAAACGATATCTGCATTCGTATTAGCCGGCAATTTAACTTCAATGGTGATTGCCATATCCTTTTGCTGATAAGTGGCACCTACGCCCGGGTGTTTATTCCGGTATGCATCTAATTCTGCTTTACTATTCATACGGATCTTTATGCCATTCTCTACTACATAATAGGCGTCGGGAATCTGTGAAAGATCGACTTTATTGCTAATTGATATTTTCCCGTCCTTCCTGCTCTCCAACAGTGTGAATGCACCGTCGTTTTCACCATCATTTATGTTCACAGAGGCAGTAACCTCGACTTCTTTTTTATCCCATGTGCTAACATGAATAATCTTCGGATAGTCAAACTTTAATTCTATTTTCTGACCAGCTGCTACCGGATAAGTCCTGCTAACAGTGCTCTGGGAAAAAGTAGCACCTGGTATAATGGCTAACAAAAAGCCGGTGATGATAAGTTTCATATGCTGATTTATTTCTGTCTCAGATATACATTATTATAATTTGATTTGAAGATCAGATCAACACCGCCGCCGTTAACGGTTCCTTTGATATTCTCTCCTGCATTGTCAGATCTTCTCAGTGTTACGGTTTCAATATTAGCACCAGAGACAGTCGTCGCTGCATTGTCAGTAATGTTTTTCGTACGGTCGGTACCCTCAAATCCTGTAACATTTGTTCGGCCGCGATCGTTCTGATTTTTGTTTTGCGCTCTGTTTTTGTCTACTGCTATTTTAAAATCTTCTGCAGCGAAAAGCTTACCATATGATGTGCCCAGCTCAATATTGGCTTTCGTGGACACCGGCATTGAAATATCTACCAAACCATAAACAGATATGATAGATATCGGTCCTTTTACCTCATTAGTAAAACTGGCATCTACTGACCCATATATTGCCTTTATATTCATCGGTCCGCTGTTATTCTCCAGCTTAATTTTATTGTGCGTTGCTGACACCTCAATTTCATTTTTCAAATCTCTCAGCAGAAGTTCACTGCTGTACAGTGTACTGTTATTAGTAAAGGATATTTTCACATTCTGAGGAACCTTAATTTGAAGAATTCCACTTTGTTCTTTTACAACTGAATTTACGTTGATATCCTGACCATTAACGCTTACATCCAGCCCCAGACCTGTATTATCGGTGAATCCGGACCCACTTAGCGGCTTAAGACCTTTAGCGCGCTCATCAACAGGCTCTTCTTTGCCATTAACAATATTGAATACGATCTCATTCCCATTATATCCTTCTACAACCGCCCCGTTTACATTCAGGTTAAGACGCCCTGAAGATTTGGATACCTTATACTCTTTCTGCGCCCAGGCAGAGATGCTGAATGTTAATAAGGTGAATAGTATTATAAATTGCTTTTTCATATTAAGTATGTTTAAATTTTATTTTTATTAAGTAGTAATGTGTATGCCTCGTCCTTAACGGCACTAAATGTTTTTGGATCATCTGCCAGAGCAATTAGTCTGGCGTCAACTTTAGCATTTTTGAGATTCCCCAGCAATCCAACTAACTCTAACTGTACCATTGGATCTTCCTGACTAGATAATGATCGGACCAGAAGAGAAGATGCATACTCGTTATTTACATATTGTCCGATCACACCAAGAGCTGCTAGACGTACGTTACTGTTTCCATCATAATTTAAAGTTCTGGCCAATCTATCCAGCGTGTGCTTACCAGCATCGCCAGTTTTCTCGATATCTAATACTGCTGCTAATCTGACGCTTGCAGAACTGCTATCTCCCAAACGCACATACACATCTTTTGGAACAGAAACAGGTTTGCTATTTTGGTTTGCCAGCATCCCATTCATTCCGGCCCCAGACCTCACAACCCTTGCAGGTTTCAAGGGTACACTACCGGGTTCTGTAACACGATCAGACTGGCTTAGTGTAACTGCCGAACCAGAGTCTCCGGTCTCATCTGTTTTTTCTGTTTCAACCTTTGGAGCGGTCTGATGTACCACCTGCTCAAGGTTGCCTTCGACAGTGTTTTTCGTGTTAAAAAGATAAACTGTACTTATAGCAATTAAGACTGCCGCCGCCGCATACCAAATTTCCCTCCTGAACAATGGAACCGTTTTTACTTCTTTCTCTTGCTCCTTACTTTCCTTCAATCTGCTTTTGATTTGCTGAAGTACGTGGGCAGGCGGTTCCATATGGTCAAACTCTGCTCTGTTTTCTTCTACAAATTTTTTTATAGGATCAATCATAATATGACTTGTCTTTTAATAGTAGATATATTTTTTTCTTAGCGCGGTGATACTGCGTCCTTACAGTACTATGGGATATTCCCAATACGCCTGCGATCTCCTCGTGCTGCATATTTTCAAATAAATATAGATTCAGAATGGTCTTATACCCTGGTGGTAGACGCTCAATACAGCTTCTTACATCCTCTACCCGACAATCGAATAATTCATCCTCTTCTATGCTATATTCATTTTCATCTGCAAATTCAGTATGTTCTAAATCTGAAAACAGGATTTTCTTCTTCCTCAAGTGCGATATCGAACGGTTAATCGCTATCCTTCTCACCCATGCCTCAAAACTCAAAACTCCAGTTAACTTCCCCATATCATTAAATACGGTGTAAAATGTGTCCTGCAGAATATCTTCGGCCTCCCCGGTATGCGATACAATACGCGTAATTGAGTTGTACACTCTCTTTGCATACTTATTGTATAATGCGGTAAACCCCGAGTCGTTACCCGCCTGGCACATGGCAATAAGCGTCTGATCAGTTACCTTCTCTGTTGACTGCATTTATAATTTTATAATCTATCGGTTAGAATCCTGAAAATACATGTTTTATATAGGGTAGTCGCAGCACATGAATTAATGTTGCATTGTTTTTTAAACATTTTAAAATACTAAGAATAAGCCGGTACCGATCTATTCAATCCACTAAAATAATTCCTACCTTAACTTAGTATGATAACCTCAGCATAATGTTAGAAAATTTCCCTTTTTACCTGAGTTTAATTTTAGCCATAGTACTACTGATTATGCTGGCTAATAAAATAAAGGTCGCCTATCCTGTACTGCTTGTTGTAGCCGGACTAGCGATCAGCTTCCTCCCCGGGATCCCAACCCTGCATATCGACCCCGAGCTTATTTTTTTTATCTTTCTTCCCCCACTGCTCTATGAAGCCTCCTGGGCTGTATCCTGGAAGGAAATGTGGCGCTGGAGACGAATTATTACCAGCTTTGCCTTTGTTGTCGTATTTCTTTCGGCCATGTCGGTAGCCTTTGTCGCAAATCATTTTATACCCGGCTTTTCTCTAGCCCTTGGCTTTTTACTGGGCGGCATTGTCTCGCCACCAGATGCCGTAAGCGCTGGTGCTATCTTAAAATTCGTAAAAATACCCAAGCGGATGTCTTCAATCCTGGAAGGTGAAAGTCTGCTGAATGATGCCTCTTCGTTAATTATTTTCCGTTTTGCGTTAGTAGCTGTGGCAACAGGTCAGTTCGTATGGCAGGAAGCAGCACTGAGTTTTAGCTGGATGGTGATTGGTGGTGTAGGTATTGGCGTACTAATCGGATGGGTCTTCATGAAGATCCATAAACATCTGCCTACCGACGTTAATACAGATATTGTATTAACAATTTTAGCTCCTTATATCATGTATCTCTCAGCGGAAGAGGTGCATAGCTCTGGTGTACTTGCTGTAGTTGCCGGCGGCCTTTTATTATCTAATAACAGGCATCTCTTCCTTAGCAGCACATCACGCCTGCGTGGAGTAAACTTCTGGGAAAGCTTCTGTTTTGTGCTAAACGGTCTGGTATTTATGCTGATAGGCCTCGATTTGCCGGAGATCGTATCCGGCCTGGAAGGTGTCAGTATTTCATCTGCGATGGGTTACGGTCTGCTGATTACCGCAGTGCTGATCGTGGGAAGGATCTTATCTGCATATGGTGCAGTGGTTATCACGTTAATAGCAAGCAGGTTTATCACTGTCGCCGACAACAGGAACCCCGGCTATAAGGTACCCCTCATTCTTGGATGGACAGGCATGCGCGGGGTGGTCTCACTAGCAGCAGCATTATCAATACCTGTACAGTTGGCTGACGGAAGTGCCTTCCCGCAGCGCAACCTTATTCTTTTTATCACTTTTATTGTTATTCTGGTCACGCTGTTATTGCAGGGGTTGACTTTACCTTACCTTATCCGAAAAATCGGAATCCCCAATCTGGATCAAACTTTACCGGAAGAGGAAGTTTATCAGGGTATCCGTAAGCAACTAGCACAGCATTCGCTTACCCATTTGCGGACAAATTACAGCACACAATTAAAAAATCAACCGATATTGCAACAGATGGCTGTTAAATGGGAAGCCAATAGTTCACCCGCAGGTAATGAACTGATGGCTGAAGAGTGTAAAGTAATTTATCTGGATATCCTGAACGAGCAGCGGTTATGGCTGCTAAATAAAAACCAGGAAGAGGAGGCACTTGATGAAGATATTATTCGTAAGCACCTTCAATTTATTGATCTGGAAGAAGAAAAATTGAGCTTCAGCTGAGACTAATAAGCTGAACTGTATTTAGCTAAATGTCCGGCAGTGTACGTATATCGTTCGATAACGGACAAATTCAGTTAGCGAAAAAACATAAAAACCTGTACAACAGTTATTTGAACGCTAATTTACTCTTGGCACAAACTTGGTAGACTGCGAACTAACTCGTATTTATTTCATTGAAACCAATGCCGCTATGTTCAGACTCAATTTAAAAATCGCTTTGCGTAATCTCTGGAGAAATAAAACTTCTTCCGTTATTAATATCGTTGGTCTGGCGGCTGGTTTATCTGCGTGTTTGCTGCTGCTGCTTTACGTCAATTATGAATTAAATTTTGACCGTAGTTTTAAGGATGCAGACAAAATCTACCAGGTGATGACTAATTTCCAGGATGCCAGTGGGAAAATAACAAGTACCGGAGGCTCGCCGGGAGATGGAATTGCAATGACTATCAGGTCCAAAATACCTGAGGTAGACGCAATAACCCGAATCGGAGGTGGCGATGAGTCGCTCATTGCCAATAAACAAAATGTATTTAAGAAAAAAGACCTGTTTGCAGATCCCGAGATTCTTAAAGTTTTCAACTACGAGTTTATCGCCGGCGATCCTACATCTGCACTCAGTATGCCAAATTCGGTTATATTAACTGCTCAGACAGCGAAATTATTATTCGGCACTACAGATGTACTGAATAAAACCGTGAGATATAAAAATGCAAAAGATCTAAATGTTACTGGTGTGATCAGAGATTTACCTACCAATACATCTCTCAGGTTTGATTATTTAATGCCCTGGTCTTTCTTCGAAAGCATAAACGATTACCTTAAAAATCCAGGTTGGGGAAATTTCAACTTCCTGGCAATGGCAAAAGTTAATAATCCGGCCAATATTGACCTGATTAATTCGAAGGTAAAAAAGCTTTTCAACGAGAATTACACGGCACAAAAGAATGAGAATTTCTTATTCCCGCTAGCCGATAAACATTTACATGGTGAATTTTTGAATGGTAAGAGCATAGGTGGAGACATCGAACGCATTTACCTTTTTACGGCATTAGCCTTTGGTATTTTGCTTGTCGCCTGCATTAATTTCATGAATATGGCCACTGCTAAATCAGAGCGGAGGGCGAAAGAAGTGGGTATTAAGAAAACTATGGGCGCAACCAGAAACTCACTGGTTACCCAATTCCTTACTGAAGCAATGGTCCTTACTACAATTGCTGTGTTGATTGCTGTTGCCATTACCGAATCTAGTCTACCCCTTTTCAATAACCTTTTGGAAATAGATATAAGAATTGATTATGCTAATACAGGTTATTGGCTGGGAATCCTGACGGTAGCAATCCTGACCGGACTTTTGTCAGGTACTTACCCTGCATTATACCTATCTGCATTTAGCCCGATTCAAACTTTAAAAAAGAAAACGGCCCGTGCGAAAGCCATTCCCTTTAATCTAAGACAGGTACTAGTGGTCGGGCAATTTTGTTTTGCCATCATGCTGATCATTGCCACGCTTGTAATCTATAAACAAATGCAGTTTATAAAAAACAGACCAGTGGGGTACAATATCGATTTACTTGCTCAAATGCCTCAAGATGGAGAATTGTCTGGCAAATTTGAATTGTTTAAAGAGCAATTGCTGAAAACCGGTGCGGTAACGGCCGTCAATGAGGCATCGCAAGGCATGACTAATGCAAGTGGATGGTTTTATGGCTTTCAGTGGCCAGGAATGGAAGAGCAGGGAAAGGATATTGTTTTTAACCGCCTGCAGACGGGGTATGATTTTGTAAAAACAAATGGGGTGGAAATGCTTGCAGGACGTGATTTTTCCCGCGATTTCGCTTCAGATACTGCAGCAATTTTACTAAGCAGTACAGCTGTGAAAGCCATGAAGCTTAAAGATCCGATAGGGACGAATGTAAATCTCTTTGGAAAACAGCTGAGAGTGATTGGAGTTTTCAAGGATTTCGTCTGGGACTCTCCCTATCGTTCCGGACGCCAAATGGTGATTGATTTCAATAAAGATCCGGGCGGAATCGTAAATATGCGATTAAATACAGCTAACAGTCTGACAAAAAATATCGAACTGATCTCAGCCGTCGCCAAAAGTATCAATCCGGATTATCCGGTAGAAATAAGTTTCGCCAATGAGCTGTATTCCAGAAAGCTGCATTCAGAGAAAGTCCTGGGCATATTGGTCAACTTATTTGGAGGCATAGCCATTTTAATTTCTTGTCTTGGACTTTACGGCCTGGTTACTTATAGTGCAGAACAGCGGACAAAAGAGTTTGGCGTACGACGTGTACTGGGAGCCTCGGTCGGCAGTATTATGAAACTGCTCTCCATTTCCTTTCTGAAAATGGTATTGGTGGCTGCATTTATTGGTGTGCCCCTAGCCTACTATCTGATGACCAAATGGCTCACTAATTTTGACTTCAGGACAACTATATCATTATCGATTGTGCTGATATCAATCGCAGGAACTTTATTAATCGCATTTTTAACAGTATGTTTTCAGGCTTACAAAGCGGCAACAGCTAACCCTGTAGACGCGTTGAAATATGAGTAAAAGTTAAATATTTTAGCACAAGATCCCTTCAATTACTTTGTACCCCGACTCATTGGAATAATTTCTATGAACTTCAGTATGATGGTAAATACGGTCAGCTGGGTTGGACATATTCACTAGTGCTTTTAGCAAAAAAAGGAGATAGCTCTCGAAAAAGTGACTTCTACAGCGCTAAGATGATCCAGGCTTTTAAAGAACATTTGCGGGAGGCACATCAGAACGGCAAAGAAGGGAAAGCTAACGAAGATTTTCACCAAGCCTATAAAATCCGTTTCTTTGAATGTTTTGCCAATTGGTTTGGAATTAATCAATTTATTAGACACCCGCATTTATACAAAAGTTTCTAAATAAAAAAAGCCTCTGAGATAATCTCAGAGGCTTTTTTGGTGGAGCCGAAGGGGTTCGAACCCTTGTCCAGTTGTGTGGCAAATTATGCCTTCTACATGCTTATTTTCCACTTTATTTTCGGGATCAGACGGGCCGGAAACCTACCTTGCCTTTCTCCTTAGGTACTTTATCTCGCGACTGTATCGTACCTTACAATCGCCAGCGTCATTTATTTCGATGCCCCGGATTCTGGCCTAAAAACGCAGCAACCAGAGGGACAAAAGCTATCTAATTCTAAATTAGGCAGCTAAGGCGTAGTTATTTTCGCCAATTATAGTGTGAACGTTCACTTTAAGTGCTCTCCGTACAACGCACTGCATGCTAACATACGTACCTCCACCCTGTCAAATCCAAAACGGCCCCATATGTAAAGAAAACTTAAAACATAGGCTTTTCTGCTTTCCTTGCCACAAAAGTACAATAAATATACCAAACTCAATCAGAAGGGGTTTAAGAAAAATAAAAAAAGCATGAACGTTTTTGAACGATATCAGACCGTTAAGTCAACTACCTTGGCATCAAGGGCATTCTTCATTACTGATTCGATCCCGTTATCTCTTCCGGAGGCACTTTCGTACATTTCACTTTTGCCGATTACCTGACCGTTACTAGCCTTTAAGTTAAAATAGAATTTATTGTTTTTTGAAACCAGCCTGTCAAAACGCTCTGGATATACGGAGTTTTTCTTGACGGATTGAACTCCGTTTTCACAATTAGCTTTGGTCGTATATCCCTCACTCGCCAAAATCTCTTCTCCATTACCCGCCTTCAGGCTAAACTGGAATTCTCCATTGCTTCTCTTTTTAATTTCAAATTTTGACATAATTGAATAATTTAGATAAAAAAATACACCAAACAGGCGAACAACCTGTATTACAGTTAAAAATAATGTAAAATACATTAAATTAAAAGAAGATTTCAGAAAAAACTTATACCACTGACTGAGGGATACTGAAATAGAACGTCGATCCCTGACCTTTTTCACTTTCTACCCAGATCTTACCATCATGCCGGCGTACAATTTCCGCAGCCAGATATAGGCCAATTCCAAATCCAGAAATCTGTTTGGTATATTTCCCTTCCACTCTATAGAAACGGTCGAAAAGATGGCCGATATCTCTTTTACTGATCCCGATTCCAGTATCACTGACACTGACAAATGCCTGCCCCGCTCTGAAACCACAAGTAATCGTTATTATGCCCCCCTGAGGTGAATATTTAACGGCATTGCTAATCAGGTTTGTCAGCACCTGACCTAACTTTTCAAAATCTGCGTATATCTTTACCGGTACAGACGGTTCAAAAAATAATTTATGGCTGGAAACAATCAGCCTGGTTTCCTCAATTTGCTGCAAAATCAAGTCATTTAGCAAAAATTCAGATTTTTCAAGATGAATCTGTCCTGATTCCAGTCTATCCACACTGAGAAAGCTATTAATCATGGTACTCATTTTCCCTATCTGCAATTCGACCTTATCAAGTGATGCAGAAGTGTGATTATCATTATGAATTCTGGCTTTCCTGTTCAGCACCTGAACATGGGCTTTTAATGAGGTCAATGGAGTCTTAAGCTCATGGCTAACCATGCTTATAAAGTCATTCTTCCTGATTTCATTTTCTTTCTGAGCAGTAATATCTAGGACCGCTCCTATAAAACGTAAGGGGACACCATATTCATTAAAAAATGCTTTCCCTTTTGCTCTGATCCACCTGGTTTTTCCGTCTTCCGCACCAATAGTACGGTATTCAGCATCATAGTCTCCATTACTTTTTTCCTGATTCAAAGTATGTTTAATGAGATCACTCATTCTTTCCCGATCGTCCTCATGCATCCCGTTAATAAGATCTCGTTCCATATTTAAAGGCCTCTGGTGGGTAATTCCGAACATTTGGCGGCAACGTTCATCCCACTCCATGCGGCTGTTGACGAGGTCATGATCGAATGTACCGAATTGTGCAGCTTCACGGGATAACCGCGCCTTCTCATATGCACGCTCCAATTCCTTTCTATCACTGATTTGTTTAGTAACATCTTGCGTCACACCAACTACTTTTAGGATCTCACCATTTTCATCATACTGCGGTTTGCCATAGGCTTCTATCCAGTGCAAGGTACCGTCGGCCCAGCGCACGGCGTATTCTATCTCATAAATCTGTCTTTCGGCAATCGACTTTTGTATTGTATCACTCACTAACTGATGATAGTCGGGCAGTATTTGCGAAATCAAATCGTTGTAAGCAAAAGAATCATCTGCAGGCCGGCCAAGATTAGCAAGAAATTGAGCCGTGCAAAGCATTTTACCCGTCTTAGGTTCCAATTCGTAAGATCCCAGGCTTGCGGCCTCTAAAGCAATCTGAAGGCGGCTGTTAGTCTCTTCAAGAACGAGCAATGTATTTCTTTCCGCAGTGATATCTTGCAAAGTTCCACTAAACCTGGTAACCTCGTTTTTGTCATTAAATAAAGCACGCCCGGTCGTTCTTACCAGCCGTGGCTCAGACTGTTCAGGATTTAAGATATAATATTCTACTCTGTAATATCCTCCGGTTTCAAATTTCAAAGCATCATTTAATGCCTTTTCCACGTGTGGCCGATCCTTGGTGGCAATCCGACTCAGAGCCTGACGTAGAGTAATCCCGTCACCTTCTGGAAATCCGAACCAAGTATACAACCGTCTGTTTCCAGTAAATAACTGACTGCCAGTATTAAAATCCCAAGTGGCCAGTCCAGCTGCATCCACAGCAAATTGAAACTGATCTTCATTATACTTAATCTGATCTGAAACAAACTTGTCTTTTTCCCGCCTTAGAGAGTAAGAAATGGTTGTACCGATCAGGAAACCTATATTTTCAAGAAACTGCCTGTAATTATCATCAAAATAGATCTGACTGTTCAGCCCGGCGACAAAAACACCTATTACCTGAAACTCACCCTGTATTACCGGTACTAAGAACACATTGTTATTTTCCAGCTTCAGAAACAACGGCTTTCCGCAAGCAATTACGTCCGGCAAAGCAGATTCCAGTCTATCTGTTTCAATAATAAGCTCGCCTGCTACCTGTTTGAGATTAAATTCCCCATGCTTATCCGTTTCGTATAATGCCGCAAAAGGAATGTCTCTTCTTTCCCGTTGTAAAGGTCCGAGCACTTCTTCAAAAGCGCTGCCCAGCTTATCAAATTTTGCAGATGCTGATTTGAACTGTTTTAGAAGTGACGCCCGTCGCTCAGCCAGCACACGGTCTGTAGTCTCCATAAGAGAATTAAAAATTCCGCAGACCTTACCTGAAGCATCTATTATCGGGGATAAAGTATAATTAAAATAAGCTTGTTCAATGAAACCGTATCTGTTCAGCAGAAATAACTCATCAACTGCATTAACGGCTGACCGGGAAGAAATTACCTGTTCGAATAAAGCCTGAGTTTGTTTCCAGGATTCAGGCCAGGCCCTGTACCTGGGCAGCCCCAGGATATCGGGGTGATTGTTTCCTGCTATTTGAATATAACAGTCATTATAGATCAGATTAAATTCGTCACCACAATAAACCGCATTCGGGAAAGCGGAATTCAGACAGATACTCACTGCAGTGCGGATACATTCAGGCCATTCATGAGGGGCTCCTAAAGAAGTTTCCTTCCAGCTGTAGTTACGGACCAGCCTGCCGGTCTCTCCTCCGCCACACATAAACTGTAATCTATTATCCAAATAATCTGGGCACATATCGGGTAATTATAAAACTAAATTACCTGAAATATTTAATTAAGTATGAATATTACAGATACATTTTATCTGCAGGGAACCTGTATATCTAATATAATATCTGATTGGCAGGAAAAATGCAAATTCTTAAGAAGACAGTATGTTAAAAACAGGTAGCAATCCTTTAAAAACTACGGTTAAAAGACCAGGGAAAAGAAAGCTGGAAACATCTTATCAGACATTAATTATGAAAAGTATTCAGATTAAAATCGCAAAAGAAATCTATCAGGTAGTGCAAAATTTCGCTAAAATCAACCTTTATCAGGTGTTCAGTGAGAAAGGCAACTTTGAAATCACCAGAACCCGTAGCAATGGAACCTGGAAGATATTAGCTCCGGGCAATAGCTCAATAACTCTGCCTATCAATACACTAGGTAAGATCATAGAACAAAAGTTTGATGTGGTAATTTAGGAAAAAACATCCCCGACTGTTACTTTCAATCCCCATTGAGCAGCACATAAATGGCTTTTCGACGGATTCTGAATTTATCATTACAAATTTAAATAGCTATCTTCACCAAAAAAAAGGATTATGACAACTATTAGCTCAGTTTTAGGAAACGGCGAAATTACAGCGATCATGCTCGTATTAACCGTAATAATTTGTGTTTTAGCTTTTTACTGGTCTTTCGGTATGAAAAAACACAATTAATACTGATCTTCAGCAGCCTCTTCAAAGAGGCCTGCGGAGAAATTTACTAAAAAGAGTTCTTTCCGCGAACGTGTTACAGCTGTATACAGCCACCGGAGGAACTCTATATCGATCATATCATCGGTAAGATAACCCTGATCTACAAAAACGGCATCCCATTGTCCACCCTGTGCTTTATGACAGGTTACAGCATAGGCAAATTTGATTTGCAGTGCGTTGTAAAATGGGTCTGCTTTGATTGCCAGCATCCGTTCGCGCCGATTTGTAATGTGTTCATAATCTGCTGAAAGCCCCTCAAACAACTTTTTACTATCCTCATAACTCAAATTAGGGGTTTCACCCTGAAGTGTGTCCAGCATAACCTTGCAGGTAATCTGCCCCGCATCAGGATAATCAAAGAACTCCAGTTGAACTTCAGCGAACCGAAAACCATAACGTTCCTCTTCCCTTCTTACCCGCACAATTCTCGCCATATCACCGTTAGCAATAAAAGAACCCGCCTCGTTATCAGGTAACCAGAAATAGTTATTCCTGACAATCATAATTTGATCGCCACCCGTGAGTTCCTCCTCCCGGTATAACAACCTTGTACGAATCTGCTGGTTATATATATTTGCCGATTTATTTGACCGGCAAACAACCAACGTATTTTCCATCTCGAACTTCCGGTATGCATACTCCAGCCCTTCTACCATCTTAAGCCCGGTCATTCTAAAAATATCATTATATCCTTTAGTGAAAAACTTTGGTATCAATGCCTTGTCTTCAGAATGGTCATCTTCTTGCTCCATTTCATTAATTAATACACGAAGCATAGACGCATTAGCCAGAATACCAGACTCCCTTCCCTGCCTGACCACTTCTTTTAATTCTGTATGAAATACTTCAAAACCGAAAGTCTGAGCTAAATAATCCCTGTTTAATGCGGGTGACTCCAGACTGCCTACCGGAGGTAGCTGCGCTGTGTCGCCGACAAAAAGAACAGCACAATTTTTTCCGTTATAAATATAATCCACAATATCTTTCAGGAATGACGATCCACTTTTAGAATTCCATTCATCAGCAATCATAGATGCTTCATCTACAATAAAGAGCGTATTCTCGGCAAGATTTGGCGCCAGCTGAAAAGCCATTTCGGTAGAAACAGCCGACCTTTTTCTATAGATGCGCTTATGGACAGTCAATGCGGTTCTGCCCGAATAATTACGCATTACTTTCGCGGCCCTACCCGTCGGCGCAAGCAGCACACTACGCATTTTAAAACGTGGCAAAGCTTTTACCAGTGCCGCAATTGAAGTCGTTTTTCCCGTTCCTGCATATCCCCTTAATATAAAACAACGTTGGTCAACCCGCCCGGTGAGGAAAGAAGCTACCTGTTCACAAAAATTCAGTTGTTCGGCTGTCGGCTCGTACTGGTAAGAACTGGCAATTAATACTGCATTATCCATTTTACAAATATGCAATGGTGTTGTTATAGAAAAAAGAATTAATTTTGCTAAGATGAACAAGAGCAAAAACAGTATACTTTTGGTAGATCCGGAGTTTGATCCAAAGACTGCCTCGTCCTGCAGCTTGCTAATGAAAATAACCGGAGACAGTCTTTCCTACGCGATAATAGATTTGGAGAAAAGGCAATTGAAGGCGGTCTTCGATATGCAGGAATGTGATCCGGCTTCAGGAGCTCTGTTGCATACGCTTAAGAATGACAGCTACCTGCAGCTTCCATTTCAAAAAATAAGGGCTGCAGTTTACACCTCTTATCATCTGAGTGTACCAGACGCTGTTTACCAGACGGAAAAAGCCGCCGAATACAGTAATTTCTTTCCGTCCGGATTAACAGGGAATCTCTATACACGTCCTTGTAAAGAATTTGGATTTACTTCAGTGTTCAATATTGAAAAGTCTACTGTAAAGTTATTGGAAGATCATCTGCCGGGAGCGGAGTTATTCGATCAGCATGCGCCAGCGCTTGCATTAGCCGGTAAATCCGAAACCAGCAGTTTGTCCCTCGACTTTACTGCGGCCTCGTTTCATGCTGTTGTTTTAGAGAATGGAAAGCTTGTTTATCTCAATAACTTTGAATTCGAAAATACAGATGAATTCAATTATTTCCTGTTACTAATTATAAAACAGCTTAAACTGGATACAAAAATCATCCAACTGCAGTTGAGTGGAATTATTCATGAAAATGATGATACCTACAATTGTCTCTTAAAATATTTCAGCAAAATTAACTTTACACAGCCTCCTGCAGGCGATATCGACCACACCATATTAGATGATATGCCGGGACATTATTACAGCAGTTTAATAGCTTTTGACTTATGCGTATAATCGGAGGATCACTCAAAGGTATCAGGATGAATGCACCTGCAAGCCTTCCGGTAAGACCGACCACCGATATGGCCAAAGAGGCCTTGTTCAATATTCTCTATAATACTTACGATTTTGATAATTGTGACGTCCTGGACCTGTTTTGCGGAACGGGAAATATCAGTATAGAGTTTGTCTCCCGGGGAATTAAGTCCGTTACTTCTGTTGATAAACATTCAGGCTGCATCCACTGGATAAAGTCTGTAATAGAGCATTATAAACTCGAAGGCATCAATTTGCAAAAAGCAGATGTATTCAAGTTTTTAGAGCAGCATAACGGAAAGTATCAGATTATTTTCGCGGACCCCCCTTACGATCTGGCGACTATCCCGCGTATCCCGGAACTTGTTGCACAAAGACAATTACTAACCGAAAACGGTTTACTTGTGGTAGAACACCCGTCATTCCTAAAACTGAATAATCAGCCAGGTTATACAGAGACCAGAAGATACGGAAATTCCTCTTTCAGCTTTTTCAACTATATCCCATAAGCATATCCCATGAAAATAGCACTTTTCCCTGGTTCATTTGACCCGCTGACCATTGCACATGCAGACATTCTTAAACGTGCATTACCTTTATTTGATAAAATAATAGTCGGTATCGGCTTGAACAGCTCTAAACAAAGTTTCTTGTCCGGAGAGGTCAGACAACAAATTGTAGAGGCTGTATTCCACGACTTTGATAATGTAGAAGTACAGTCTTATGAAGGACTGACGGTAGATTTTTGCAGAAAGATCAATGCTACTTATATGATTCGGGGAATCCGATCTGTTGGTGATTTTGAATATGAAAGGGCTATTTCACAGATTAATCAGACGATGATGCCAGAAGTGGAGACTATATTTATACTAAGCAAACCGCAATATTCGGCAGTCAGCTCCACCATAGTTCGGGATATACTTCGAAACCATGGTGATGTTACCCCATTCCTGCCGAAGGAAGCGTTTCCCTTCCTTCGGCAGGCCTAAGTTTATAAATTATTGGAGCAGGCGATCAGTTGTCAGATTTCCTGCTTCCATCACATCCATAATTGACGGGTAGGTGTTTTCCAAAACAGCGCTCACCTGATCTGCACTAAGCCACTCAGCTTTAGTAATACCTTCTTCCCTTTGTGGGATCAATACAGGAATCCCTTTTACGGACATTGCGTACCAGTTCGTTTTCTTCAGGGCCAATTTATTACCTAAAACATAGATATGGTAAGTCCTGCATAATTTTTTACCGCTCTTCCATACTTTAACACCACATTCCTCTTCTACCTCGCGCCACCCTGCTTCACGCATTCCCTCGCCTTTTTCGACCTTACCTTTTGGCAGATCCCATTTTTTATTCCGGTATATAAAAAGATATCCGTCTTTTGCGTTTTTCACCAAACCGCCAGCGGCTTTGACCAGCGTACAGCTACTTTTAAGCTGTTTGAAAACAGCTTTGGTATCATCAGTAATTAGTACATAATGTTTATTTCCAGCCAGATCCAGCTGTGCATAAAAGTTCAGAAAATTAAATCCTTTCACGGGTACTTCCTGTACAGGAACGTTCATCACTGGCAATTGCTTACTAATAATCAGTGCATTATTATTGATATAGATCCTGTAGGTCTTCATGTTTATAAATTAAAATCAGGAAATAAAAGTAAATAAATTCTGTATGCTGCGCAAAGTCAATGGATATTTTTTGCCAAACAAGACTATTTAGCAATTATACCCCTGAGTATCAATAACTGGCAAAAAAAGAACTAATGCTTTATGGAATAAAGCTATTATTTTGAGTAATTTTGGATCATGTATAATAAAAGTGATATTGAATTAAAGGTAGCTGAATTTTTACTTCAAATTAAAGCAATAAAATTACAGCCAAATAACCCGTTTACTTGGGCTTCAGGCTGGAAATCTCCAATTTATTGCGATAATAGGGTGACGCTCTCCCATCCCTCAGTACGAACATACATCCGACAAAAACTTACCCAGCTTATTCAGGAAGAATTCGGATCGGTAGATCTGATAGCCGGCGTTGCGACTGCAGGAATACCTCAGGGTGTCCTTGTTGCACAGGAATTAGGCCTGCCATTTGCTTATGTAAGAGCGAAAGCAAAAGAACACGGAACAGGTAGCCTGATCGAAGGTGAAATCATTGAAGGACAGCGCGTAGTTGTTGTGGAAGATCTTATATCAACCGGCAAGAGCAGTCTACAGGCAGTTCAGGCATTGAAAGATGCAGGATTATCTGTAGCCGGATTAGTTTCTATTTTCACTTATGGCTTTGATATCGCCGAAGAGAATTTCAAAGAAGCTAAATGTCGCTTTGCTACATTATCCAACTATAATACATTAATTCAATATGCTGCGGAAAACAGCTTCATCGCACAAAGTGAAGTAGACTTGTTGAACCAATGGAGAAGAAACCCGGCAGAATGGGGTAAAAATGCAGACCAAAAAAACTAGCTAAGATGACTGTAATCGAAAGTGTTGCCACTATTAATCGTCCTGTAGATCAGGTGTATGCTTTTTTAGCAGACATGAATAATCACCAGCAGCTGATGCCTGAGAATATCTATAACTGGACCTCTACCACAGATGAAGCCAACTTTACTATCCAAAACATGGCTAAGCTTACATTAAAGATATCAAGCCGTATCGAAAATCAGGAGCTGATTGCTGTTCCTAGTGAAAAAGCACCCTTTGATCTGGAGTTAAAGTGGACCGTATCCGATAATGGAGATGGGACAACTATCGCAACACATATTATATCGGCAGATCTTAATATGATGATGAAAATGCTGGCAGCAGGTCCTTTACAAAAACTTGCAGACCACCAGACAAGCAGATTAGCAGAAATATTAGCCTAATATCACAATATTCAATATCCCGTTTCTGGGCATAAAAAAAGCTGATCTTTAGATCAGCTTTTTTTATGCCCAGAAATTGTTTCCCAACTATCAGTTTGGAACCGAAACAGAATGCTACAATAAGCTGAATTTAAAATATACCGGTACGTGATCCGATATTTTTCTCGCAGCCTTCAGATCTTCAAAAGCAGTATAGAAATGTATCACACCCGAGTTGATACAATTGATAAAAGCTTTTTGATAGAAGAAATTATCGTAGGCTGAAGCCAGGCAATCACCCTGTATACATTTTTGCCTCAGCGTCGTTTTCTGCTTTTGAAAAGCAGGCGGATAACCCATCCTTTTTAAGGGTTTAAAAACAGTATGAGATTCCGGAAGATTAAAATCACCCAGGAAAATCAAAATATCGGATGGGTAAACAGCTGGGAGGTACTGGAGGTATTTGATCTCAGTTTCTGGCTGTTTAGCCTTAGGTACCGCATGCAGACTAGCTAGTGTGAATTGTTTCTCACCCAATTTAAATCTTGCCATATATGGCTCCCTGTTAATCTCCAGGTTGTATTTTCTTTCAAGCCATGGCTCTCCTACTAAAGAAGTTTTACTCGTTTTCCATAAGTAAGCATAGCGCTCTTTACTGTATCTGTCTCCGGATGTCCCGTGACTAATCGTATAATCCCACTTGGCACCAGTTCTATTTAGCTCATCGTGAAGCCTGGCTACAGCTTGAGGGCCACCAGGACCGGCCACAACTTCCTGTATGGCTATGATATCATACTCCCGGAGAGTTTTGGCAATAAAAGTAATTTGCTCGTCAGTTTTGGATTTACCGAAATTCTGCAGGTTCCAGGAACAAACCTGGATCGTCTGACCAAAAGCAGAAATATTGATCAGGAATAAAAATAATAAAAGGAACTTCTTCATTAAATAATATTAGAGGAATAGCACAAAACGCTGGATCAGGAACCGATGTCCTGTCTGGATTGAATAATATTTTTGACGTTCATCAGGACTATTGCAAAGATAATCAGCGCAATTCCCAGCCATTGGGTAAGGTTTACTGGCTCTTTCAAAAGTATGAAAGCAAACATTACAGAAACCGGAAGTTCAATTGAAGCGACGATAGTTCCCAGGCTGATACCGGTTAAAGGCATGCCGCTCGTGAATAATAAAGGTGGTAGGATCGTTCCGAAAAATGCCAGAAATAAACCCCAGGGCCAAAAAATACCGAAGTTGAAATCACCATAAGAGTTAGATGCAAAGATCAGCACGATTATACATAAGCCACCCATTAGCATCCATAAACTACGCTGCATTGGTCTGAGATACGTAGCAATACTGTTTGAAGAATACAGCGATAACGTATAGGACATTCCAGCAGCAAATCCCCAGGCTACACCTTTCCAGTTTAAGGCATGGACATCAGAAAAAATATTGGTTGCGAAAGCGGTTCCGAGCAATACAATTACTGTAGATAGAATTTTGAGCCCGGAAGGAACTTTTTTATCAAGTACGGCCTCCAGCAGCAAACCCATCCAGACCGACTGCATGAGCAGTACAATGGCTACCGAAACCGGTATAAATTTAACCGCATAATAGTAAAAGATACTGGTCAGGCCTAAAGAACAGCCTCCAAGCATTAACCGCCAGATGGAACTGCCGGTTACTTTTTCTGTGTTGCCACTCTTTTTTCCAATCAGCATATTAATCAGAAACATACCTGTTAACCCGATACTGAACTGGGCTGTTGTAACCTCGGCTGTTGTAAAACCTTTGTCGTAGGCAAGCCTTACTACTGTCGCGAGTGCTCCATAGCTAGATGCACCAAGGCCAACTAACAAGGCCCCTTTTATTGCGTTCTTTTTCATTAATTATATCTTACTAAAATCAGGTGCAAAGGAAATCAATCCAGATTAATAAAATAGCAGAATATTGTAAGCTTATCTGCAAACCCTTCTGATACAGATCAATCATTTAGAATCAACCTATTTCAGGGACAATAACGCTGACAGGAAACCAAGAAATTTTTAAATCAGATTGTAATTCAGACAAAAATTCAGTACAAATAACTTAAAATCAGACATTTATTCAGTATAAAATATCATTGAACGACATTTTAACAGTCTTTGATCCTTATTGTGATGTGGCATTTATTTTGAGCAAAGAGCTGTATGAACTTTAACAACTTTACGATAAAAGCCCAGGAAGCAGTTCAACAGGCTTCCGAAATAGCCCAGGGCAATCAGCAACAGGCTATTGAGACAGCACACCTGTTAAAAGGTCTGCTCACTGTTGACGAAAATGTCGTTTCGTATGTATTAAAGAAGCTGAATGTTAACATGAACGTGCTTAACCAGCAGCTTGATACCCAGATTGCGAAATACCCCAAGGTAAGTGGCAGCAATGGATATCTTTCTTCCGGAGCGAATTCCGCCTTACAGAAAGCTCAATCGTATCTGAAAGAGTTTAAGGATGAATTTGTTTCCGTAGAACACTTATTATTGGGTATTCTGGCTGTCAATGACCAGACCTCTAAATTTCTAAAAGAACAGGGAGTTAATGAAAAAGACTTAAAAACTGCCATAGTATCTTTGCGCGGGGATAACCGCGTCACCGATCAGAATGCAGAAGCGACCTATAATGCTTTAAATAAATATGCCAGGAACCTGAATGAATATGCGGAGTCAGGTAAACTTGATCCGGTAATCGGAAGGGATGAAGAAATTCGCCGCGTAATTCAGATTTTATCCAGAAGGACTAAAAATAATCCTATCCTCATTGGAGAGCCCGGAGTCGGTAAAACCGCTATTGCAGAAGGTATTGCTTTTAGGATTATCAAAGGTGATATACCGGAAAACCTAAAATCAAAAACCGTGTTCTCCTTGGATATGGGAGCTTTAGTTGCCGGAGCAAAATATAAAGGCGAATTTGAAGAAAGGCTTAAAGCGGTGATTAAAGAAGTTACGCAGAGCGAAGGAGACATTATCTTGTTCATTGATGAAATTCACACTCTTGTTGGTGCCGGTGGCGGTGAAGGTGCGATGGATGCCGCTAATATTCTGAAACCAGCGCTGGCACGCGGTGAACTAAGAGCTATTGGTGCGACAACATTAAACGAGTACCAGAAATATATTGAGAAAGATAAAGCCCTGGAACGTCGTTTCCAGAAAGTAATTGTAGATGAGCCAGACACTCAGGATGCGATTTCTATTCTCCGCGGACTGAAAGAGAGATATGAAACACACCATAAAGTGACCATTAAAGATGAAGCTATCATTGCGGCAGTAGAATTGTCACAACGTTATATTTCAGATCGCTTCTTACCGGATAAAGCAATTGATTTAATGGATGAAGCTGCATCAAAACTTCGGCTTGAAATGGATAGCGTACCGGAAAATGTAGATGAACTGGATAGAAAGATCATGCAACTTGAGATAGAACGTGAGGCTATCAGGAGAGAAAATGACGATAAGAAAGTACAATCACTTGGTGAGGAAATCGCTAATCTTTCTGCAGAACGCGATCAGTTGAGGGCAAAATGGCAGGGTGAGAAAGATGTAGTAGATGGCATTAACAGTGAACTTGAGAAGATAGAAAACTACAAACTTGAGGCAGAACAGGCAGAACGTGCCGGAGATTATGGTAAGGTCGCTGAGATCCGCTATGGTAAAATTAAAGAATCCCAGGATAAAGTAGAGGCTTTGAAAGTTACGCTTGAATCGCAGCAGGGAGAAGGCAGAATGCTTAAGGAAGAAGTGACTGCAGAAGATATTGCCGGAGTTGTAGCACGCTGGACGGGAATTCCTGTAACCAGGCTTGTATCCAGTGAAAGGGAGAAATTACTACACCTGGAAGACGAGCTGCACAAAAGAGTTGCCGGACAGGAGGAAGCAATTGAGGCTATTTCCGATGCGATCAGAAGATCCAGAGCTGGTTTACAGGATAAAAGAAAGCCAATCGGTTCCTTCATCTTCCTGGGTACAACCGGCGTAGGTAAAACAGAATTAGCTAAAGCACTAGCGGAATTCCTTTTCAACGATGATAACGCTTTGACCCGTATAGATATGAGTGAGTATCAGGAGAGGCATTCGGTATCCAGATTAATCGGTGCGCCTCCGGGATATGTGGGTTATGATGAAGGTGGTCAGTTAACTGAAGCGGTCAGACGTAAACCATATTCAGTTGTATTGCTGGATGAAATTGAGAAAGCTCATCCTGATGTCTTCAACATTCTTTTACAAGTTCTGGATGATGGCAGGCTAACCGATAATAAAGGCAGACTGGTTAACTTTAAAAATACCATTATCATTATGACCTCCAATATTGGGTCTCATTTAATTCAGGAAAACTTTAAAAACCTGGATGAAACTAATCATGATGAGGTTGTTGCCAAAACTAAAAATGAGCTGTTTGAATTACTGAAACAAACGATCAGACCAGAATTCCTGAACAGGATCGATGAACTGATTATGTTTACACCATTAAACAGGAAGGAAGTTCGCGATATTGCAGCTTTACAATTCAGACATGTTCAGGATAGCCTTGCAGAAATGGGTGTCGAGATAGAAGCAAGTCCTGAGGCACTTGATTGGCTTGCAGAACTAGGCTATGATCCTCAATTCGGTGCAAGACCACTGAAAAGAGTTATTCAGAAAAAAATACTGAATGAACTTTCTAAAGAAATCCTTGCTGGTACTATAGATAAAGACAGCAGAATTAAACTGGATATGTTCGATAACAAATTTGTGTTTCTGAATAATAAAAAACCAACTACGTAATTCCAATACCATTTATTTGTCAAAAGCCGGCTTTTCTAAAACAATTGCCGGCTTTTTTACTTGTACAGCTAGAAACTAACACATTTCGTTTAATCAATGAAAATAGCCTATATCTCTACTTATCCACCGCGGGAATGCGGTATTGCTACTTTTAATCAGAATTTACTGCATGCGATCGGAACAGATAAAGCATCCGTATCCGCAGAAAGCTTCGTAGTTGCAATGACGGACTCTGAAACTGACACAGAACAGGTTAATCCATATGAGTATCCGCCTGAGGTGCAGTTCAGTATCCAGCAAGAAAATCAGAATGATTATATCCGTGCTGCAGACTACATTAATACCAGCTTTACAGATTCCTGTATACTGGAGCATGAGTTTGGCATTTACGGTGGAGAAAGCGGCGTATATATCTTACCGCTCATTGCCAGATTGCAGGTACCGCTAGTAACGATTCTACATACGATTCTGAAGGATCCTACCTATATGCAGTTGACCATTATCAGGGAAATTGCCAAATACTCTGCTAAGATCGTTGTTATGAGCAACAGGGCAGTTGAGTTTCTCACTACGATTTACGGTATTCCTGAAGAGAAGATACAACTGATTGAACATGGTGTTCCTGATCTGGAACCCAGAGCAGATAACCCCGTCAAAGCCTCCCTCCCTTTTAAAAACAAAACTGTACTATTTACATTCGGGCTGATCAGCAGAAATAAAGGGCTGGAAACGGTGATCGAAGCATTGCCGGCTATTGTTGCCAAACACCCAGATGTCGTATATGTCATACTTGGGACAACTCACCCGGGTGTTATTCGTAATTCCGGAGAGGAATACAGAGACAGTCTGAAACGTTTGGCTAAAAAACTGGATGTGGAAGATCACCTCATCTTCGTTAATAAATTTGTCTCCGAAGAAGAATTATATGGCTACCTAACCGCGGCAGACATGTATATCACGCCTTATCTGAACGAAGCTCAGATTACCAGCGGTACACTATCCTATGCGATCGGAGCTGGGGCTGCTGTGATATCAACGCCGTACTGGCATGCTCAGGAACTGCTGGCAGACAACCGTGGAAGGTTATTTGACTTTAAAGATTCACAAAATCTCGCTGTCATTGTTAACGACCTGCTGGATAATCCTGAAGAATTAAAGACACTTAAAAGCAATGCGTATAATTACGGTTTAAAACTACGTTGGCCGAAAACTGGTGGTGTATTTATTAATACGCTGAGAAAATCTATCGCAGCTGCAATACAAAGGAAGAAAGAAGTGCGCCCGGTTATTGATATTGATATGATGCCGGCTTTTAGCATGGCTCATGTTCAGCGTCTAACCGACGATACCGGGATTGTACAGCATGCTAAATACGGAATTCCCAATCTTAAAGAAGGCTACTGCCTGGACGATAATGCAAGAGCGTTGATTATGGTTATTATGGCCTGGCAGCAGAATAAGAGTAAGGCTGCGCTAGAACTCTTACCCGTTTATTTGAGTTATATTCAATATATGCAGTGCGATGACGGAAACTTCAGGAACTTCCTGAGCTTCCGCAGAGAATATCTGGATGAGATTGGATCCGAAGATTCATTTGGCAGGACAATCTGGGCGCTTGGGTACTTATGCAGTAATGCACCAAATAATTCGTACCGGGAATTCGCTAAAGAATTATTTGCGCGATCGATTCCTCATTTTGGAAAATTGAAACATCTGCGTGGGCTGGGTAATACAATGATCGGATTAAGCAGTTTCCTGAAAGCCCATCCACATGATGAATTTATTAAAGAAGAATTTAATAAGCTCGCCATTCCACTTAAAAAAGCATACAAAGAAAACAGGACAGATGATTGGCACTGGTACGAAGGCCAGCTGACTTATGACAATGCGATCTTACCATTGGCTCTACTTTCTCATTATGAGATCAGCCATGATGAAGAATCACTTGCCATAGCATTGGAAAGTATGGATTATCTGACCAGCAAAACCTTGAACAAAGGGTATCTGAATCCTGTAGGAAATGATGGATGGTTGTATCAGAACCAGGAAATGGCCGTCTATGATCAGCAGGCAATAGAAACTATGGCTATGGTACTGATGTACTTTAAAGCCTATGAAATTACACACGATCTGAAGTATATTCGTCAGATGGACCTTAGTTATCAATGGTTCCTGGGCGAAAACAGCTTGAGACTGCCGCTGTATGACTACGAAACTAAGGGTTGTGGTGACGGGCTGCAAACCTATGGTGTTAACCGGAATCAGGGTGCAGAAAGCACGCTGGCCTACTGGATTTCTCACCTGACTGTTTTGAAAGCACTGGAGCAGGAATATGAATTCAGCGATAAAACAGAAGCTTCCATTAAAGAGGAGCTCCTGAAATGAAGATAGCCGTTCTGTCCACTGTCGCATGGCGTACGCCGCCTTTACATTATGGCCCCTGGGAACAGATGGCCTCAAACCTTACTGAAGGATTGGTGGAGGCTGGTCATGAGGTAACACTTTTCGCTACGGGAAGTTCTCAGACCAATGCAAAACTAAGAAGTATTACTGAGCAAGGTTACGAAGAAGACCGTAATCAGGATGCCAAAGTCATAGAGTGCTTACATATCGCGCAGCTGATGGAATCAGCTGCCGATTTTGACCTTATTCACAATCACTTTGACTTTCTACCGCTGAGCTATACCGGGTTAATTGATACACCGGTAGTCACCACCATCCACGGCTTCTCTTCAGAGAAGATTATTCCAGTGTATAAAAAATACAATGCAAAAAATTATTATGTATCCATTAGCGAGTCAAACCGGCATCCGGACCTCAACTACCTGGCAACCGTATATAACGGGATAGACACCGCTGCGCTAAGGTTTCAGGATAAACCCGAAGGAGAGGCTTACCTTTTATTTTTCGGTAGAATCCATCCGCATAAAGGAACTGAAGAAGCCATTGCTATCGCTAAGAAAAGTAAACAGAAATTAATTATTGCAGGTATTATACAGGATCAGCAATATTTCACTGACAAAATAGAACCGCAGCTTAGCGATCAGATCATTTATGCCGGTTCTGCCGGCCCGGATAAGCGCAATGAATTAATGGGAAATGCAATTGCATTACTACACCCTATAAGCTTTGATGAACCATTTGGGCTGAGCGTTGCAGAGTCCATGTTATGTGGAACCCCGGTGATCGCGTTTAACCGCGGATCGATGCCAGAGCTCATCAAAGATGGCGAGACGGGATTTCTGGTGAATAATATAGAAGAGGCAGCAGAATCTGTTAGCACAGTCCCCTCACTCAGCAGGGCATTGTGCCGGGAATGGTCAGCTGCGCAATTCTCTAAAGAAAAAATGGTAGCAGACTATATAAGCCTCTACCATCAGATTATATCTTAAACATACTTATTAGAAACGGAAACCTAAGGGCCCGTTTCTAATAATTTAGCCAATAGCAAATCTATTTTTACCGTCGCAAAAGAAGAGCAGTAGTCAGAAAGACCATAAGGGATAATCAGCTCTCCGTTATGAATAATAGATCCGCAGGAGTATAGCACATTGGGTACATATCCTTCCCGCTCGTCCTGATTTGGAATAACCAGAGGTTCATCCAGACGCCCTATTTCAATTGAGGGGTCTTCAAGGTCCAGCAGCACAGCGCCCAGACAGTATCTGCGCATTGGCCCCACACCATGTGTAATAACCAGCCAGCCAGCCTCAGTTTCGATTGGTGAGCCACAATTCCCGATCTGGATCAGCTCCCATGGAAATCTAGGCTCCTGCAATTTAACAGGATTATCCCAGACATTTATTTTATCAGAATACATCAGGTAGTTATTACAACCGTCAATTCTGGACATCATCACATATTTACCGTTAATTTTACGTGGGAACAGAGCGAGATTTTTATTCTGTGCTCCGGCCCCATGTAACGGGCTTATTTTAAAATCGTAAAAATCTGTAGTTTGCAGCAATTTAGGCAGAATCATTGCGCCGTCAAATGCGGTATAGGTTGCATAATAAATAACGGAACCATCTTCCTTAATAAAACGTACAAAACGGGCATCTTCAATCCCTTTCCGCTCAAATTCTGAAATGGGGAAAATAACCCGGTCTGAAATATCCGTGTCGCGGGAGAAACTAATTTCATGATAAGTGTCCGATAACCAAAGCACTTTATCATATTCCAGCTTCTTCAGATCATCTTCTGTCAGATTTTTAGAAGAGTGAATAATTCTGCGCAACAATGCATAGTCAAACTTTTCTTCCAGCTGATTACCTATTTCGTCCAAAATACTTAAATCGATACTAGCATCTGCCGCCTTCTTAAAAAATAGCTTTTTACTATACACCGCATTTCTGATAATCTCCGCCTCATCAATATAATTACCGGCAGGATTAACTGTTATATTTCCATTTTTATCTACCATTGCACGCCTAAATACAACGGAGGAAATATGTCCTTCCCCTACAGCCCTAAAACTTATAATTAATCTCTTCTCCCCTTCTACCAATTCCGACTGATCCGGATCTTCGACCACAGAAGGATTAAAGAAAGCAGCCGATTCTATAGAATATTCATGTGTAAAATACGATCCAAGTAGTAGACGCTGATTTTTGCTGAGACTTTCATAGTCAATCTCGATATCGTCCATTACATGCTTTATTTTTTTACAGTGCCTGGTCAGGATCTTGGTGATATTGCGATGCCTTTTGGAGTATTCCTGAAGAATTGGTGATATCAGTCCAAAAACATCTTTGGGTGATAGTTCCAGAACTTTCCGGATAACATCTTTTGCACGATCATCTCCGTTAAAGAAAAATCTCGCGATAACCCGTTTTGGGTCTGGATAAACTTTAACGGGTTTGCGTTCTATAAATAGTCTCATAATTAATTAACACCTAAGGTAGCCGGAATGATTTCCTGAATTTAAGTTTTTTTTAGTTCACAGAAAAGCAAGATAAAATGTTTCTTTTCCTGTCACATCTTCATGACAAGAACGTAAAAAAACTGACAATCGTACTAATCAAAGTCAAAGTGTCTGTATGAACAGAAAATTAACAAATTGTTATTTTTCTGTGAATGTCATAACAAAATAATAAAGGAATTTCTAATTTTTATTATCTCCCTATCTGATAGCGGTTTACAAAAAACCTCATTTCCTGCACACTAGCTAAATAATTGTTTGGCACCAAGCTTGACTATATGACAAACATAGTCAGAAACTAAAAAACTAACCCTCTGGCTAAGGTTAAATTAAAAACACAATAAAATGAAAAAATTATTATTATCACTCGTAGCGGTTTCCGCTTTAGCTTTCACTACACAAGCACAAACAGAACAAGGTAAATTTATGATCGGCGGTAACGTTGAATTAAACACTAATAAAACAAGTGGTGCTAAGAAAACTGATTTCAATTTCGCAGTTATTCCTTCAGTTGGTTATTTTGTTTCTGATAACTTCGCAGTAGGTACAGGCATTGGTTACTCTTACGCTAAGATTTATAGCACTACAGCTTCTGTTAAAAATAACGCATTTGAGGTTAGCCCATTTGCACGTGCTTATAAAGGTATCTCTGATGAATTTAAATTCTTCGGTCAATTATCAGTTCCAATGACATTTGGTAACACTAAAGTTGGTGATGCTGAAGGTAACAACATGGTTAAAACTGGTAACAACAACCAAGTTGGTGTAGCTTTATCTCCAGGTTTTGCATTCTTCCCAAGCAAAAAAATTGGTATTGAGTTTTCAGTTAGAGGTATCAGCTACAATGATAACCGTTTAGAAAATGCTGACGGTGACAAAGTAGGTGGTTCTAAAAACTTCAGTGTAGGTGCAAACTTTTTCGCTCCTAAATTAGGTGTTCAGTTCTACTTATAATATGTAGAAATTATACACAACAGAATAAAACAGAAAAGGCCCCGCAAATTGCGGGGCCTTTTCTGTTTAGAAGATTCGTAGATTACTTACCATTCTTCTCTACCTCACGATCCATTTCCAGGATATCTACCTGTGCAGGTGTCGTAAAGTCTCCGAGCAAATACCTGTTGAAATGATCTGCCAGTTTCCAGAAAGCGTATTCTGTCATTGTACCAAAACTATGTCGCTGGCCGGGGATAATAGCGAATTCAAAACGTTTACCAGCCTTCATCAATGCATTTGCTACACGAATGGTATTAGCCGGATGGACATTATTGTCTACATCTCCAGTCATTAGTAACAGATGTCCTTTCAATTGTTTAACCAGATCCGGGTTTTTATCAATACTGTACTGGAAAGTCGTATCGCCTTTGGCCGATATTATTTCTTTTACACCATGATGTTTCTCACTCCACCATCTGTTGTAAATACTGTTATCATGGTTACCTGCATTAGATACTGCTGCTTTAAAGAAGTCGGGATAAACCAGCATTGCCGCCGTAGACATAAATCCACCGCCGGAATGCCCGGTAATACCGACTCTGGAGATATCAATAAAACTGAACCTGTCAGCCAGTTGCTCAACAGCTACCTTTTTATCGGCCAGACCATAATCTCTCAAATTACCGTATCCGTAGGTATGATACCATTTAGAACGCGCGGGATGACCACCACGGTTCCCGACAGTTATTACGATATAACCAAACTGTGCCAGCCTTTCCGTCCTGTCCATGCTCTTACTGAACGCCTTGTTCACAGCCTCAGTCTGCGGACCGGGGTATACATACTCTATGATTGGGTATTTCTTCTTAGGATCGAAATCGAATGGCTTATATAATACACCATACAAATCAGTAATCCCGTCATCGGCTTTGACCTTAAAAGTCTCCGGAAATTTATAACCCGTTGCCATCAGTAAAGAAAGATCGGTAGTTTCCAGCTTCATTACCAGGCCGCCCTGCTGATCCATTATTGTCGCAGCCGGAGCCGTATTTACCCTGGAAAAGTTGTTTACAAAATAAGGTCCGTCGTCCTGCATACTTACTGTATGATCGAAATTACCACTGTTTAGCAATTTCAGACCGGAACCATCAAAATTAATTCTGTAAAAATGCAGGTAATAAGGATCCTCACCTGCCTCTTTACCATTGGCGGTAAAATACAGGACACGGCTTTTGGAATCTACTTTAATAATTTCTTCGGTGTGGAACGGTCCCTTTGTAATCTGATTTTTCAGCTTACCATTCTGGTCGTACAGATAGAAATGCCCCCAGCCGTCGCGCTCAGACCAGTGAATAATTTCATTGGTTCCTTTAATTATTGCCGGGCGGTTAACTTCTACATAAGTGTTAAAACGTTCCTCAATTAGAGACTTAACTGCACCTGTCGCTGGATCGACAACACAGATGTCCACCCTTTTCAAATCACGGCTTGTTCTGGACAAATAGAATTTATTGTTGTCTCCCAGCCAGACGGCAGGTTTAAACTCATTGTCCCTGTCAGTATTAAGCACAGGTGTATTCCAAACACTCAAACTCTGATCTTTAAAAGAATTAACGGCTAATTTTTTGCCCGTTTTATTCTTGAAATCAAATAAGTAAACTTCTTCCAGCGGACCATCTTTTTCGCCGGGCATCTGATATTTATAGGTTTCCAGTGTCGGTCGGCCTTTCGAAATATTATTAATTACCCACAGGTCTTTAACTTTCCTTGTATCGGCGCGCGTTAATACAAAATACCGTGAATCCGGTGACCAGAGTACAGAACTAGCCCGTCTCTTTTTATCATTTTTTTCCTGTTCTTCATTATTTTCTCCATCTCCATTTCGGCCATAAGGATAATATTTAAGGCCATCTTTTGTTAGTTGATGTTCAACTACGGTACTATCTTCTTCATTTTTAACGGCCTTCAGGTAATTCACCTTATCCATCCAGAAGAGATTATAGTTACGTGTGAAAATAACGGCCGAAGAATCTGGTGCAATTGAAGCCCAGTCCGGTCTTTTTTTAGGCTTTTCAAAATCTTCCAGAACTTTCAGTTTTGAATTCTGCAGTTCATACTGAAAGAAATAGGTTTTCTTCTGCATCGAATCGGCATCCTTTAAATCTTTACGATCCTTTTTCAATTCATCAACAGAGCTTTTCACTTCAAACCGGATGAATTTTTCATCCTTAGAGAAGGTTAAGTTTTCAATTGGCAAATGCTGCCCGTCAAAAGGATCACGGATAATCGTAGTTATTTCGGCTGCGAGACTAACCGGGTCAAACAATTTCTTCTTAGACTTTGCACCCGGGTCGACGATAAACCAATCTTTTCCGGCAGGAGTTTCATAAACATACCAGAAACGTTTACTTTTTAACCAGTGCGGATCAACAGAAGTAGAGTAAACGATTTTTTTTAATTTTTCAGGGGAAAATCTAGATGCCAGCTGATAGTTGGCTTTCGGTGATTCGCTGATAGTTTCTGTCAGAGTGTAGGTCTTGGTCTGAGCAATACTCTGACCACCTAAGCCTGCTAAAAACAACAGGAACAGGTAATTATGTTTCATGTAGTCAATAGAATTTATACCAGCCCGAGGGGCTGCGGATATTAAAAATCCTAAATTATCCATTTTAAAAATGGATTAATCATTTGAGAGGTAATATTTGGGTTATGAACCTCGAATTCCTAGTTTTGCAGCAATCTTACTATTCACCTATATGAAACAACAATTGCTTAGTCTGACTGCTGCTGCCTTATTATTCGGCGCAGGTTGCCAGTCCAAATCACAAGAGAAAAACACACTTACTGACAGCACCTCCGCTACCGTAGAAACGACAACCACAAATGCAGATCAACCGCAAACTCCTGTCAATACGGCCAATATAAAAGTTGCCGATGCTAAAACTATCCTCGCACGCAAGCAAGTACCTGTTTTATGTTATCACCAGATTCGCGACTGGAGACCGAAAGATTCGAAATCGGCCAAAGACTATATCATTCCAATAGAAACTTTTAAAGCCCAGATGAAAATGCTGGCAGACAGCGGTTATCATACGATTCAGCCAGATGAGTTGTATGCCTATCTGAATGAAGGCGCCCCTCTTCCTGAAAAACCGATCATGCTTACTTTTGATGATACAGACCTGGATCAGTTTACAATTGCTGAACCAACCATGAAAAAATATGGTTTTAAGGGAGTTTTCTTCATCATGACTGTTTCCATTGGCAGACCAAATTACATGAACAGAGAGCAGATCAAAACTCTTTCAGACCAGGGACACACAATAGGCTCCCATACCTGGGACCATCAAAATGTTAAGAAATATCAGGGTAAAGACTGGGAAACCCAAATAGACAAACCAACTAAAACCCTGGAAGATATTACAGGAAAAGACATTCATCATTTCGCTTATCCTTTTGGTCTGTGGAATCCGGAGGCTATCCCGGAACTCAAAAAACGAGGTTTTAAATCTGCCTTTATACTTTCCACAAAGAGAGATGAGAACGATCCTTTATTTACCATCCGCAGAATTATAGCAAGCGGTTACTGGACTCCAAAAACATTGAGCAACAGTATTAAAAATAGCTTTTAATAAAAAAGGCGGCCATTAATGGCCGCCTTTTTTATAATTCATCTTTATATAGTACCCGGAATACTTAGCTGATCTTTTCAATCAGGTAATGATTCTGGTTGAAGCTAAAGCTTTCCCCTTCTTTCTTCCCCAGTAAAAGTTGCCCGATAGGCGATACTGCCGAAATTGCAAAAGCCTGAATACTGTCCAGCTTAATCTGACCAGCACTTATACTGATATAAAAAACACCATTATCTGTGTGAACCAGGCTTCCATTTTTAACCTGCAGACTCACCGGTACATCTTGCAGTGATTCCAGCATCTGTAAATTCTGCTGTGCATCTGCCAGCAGGCGTTTATTTCTGGAGATATCTTGTTGCATCATTTCACGGGTTGTTTCGAATTTGTCTCCCGCGCTACTCTTGGTATCGTCATTACTCGCTTCTCTCGCCTGCTCCAGTGCAGTTTCAGCAGTTTGGATCCTTTGGTGTATAAAGTCCAGGCAGGCCTGGTATAATGCTATTTTCAAATCTTCCATCTTCTTTAGTCCTCTAACCAGGTAATTTTGTGCTCAATTGCGGTACGCTTAGCGTCCCGCGGGACATCCTGATGATATCCCATATAAAAAAGTCCGTAACACTTCTGGCCCTCCGGCAGGTTAAATACTGCGGGCAGGCTTTCAATCATTCCCGGAGAACTCCAGTATGCCCCGATCCGCAGGGCTTCGGCTGTTAGTGCCATATTTTGCACAGCGCAGGCCAATGCCGCAAGTTCCTCCCATTCAGGGATCAGCTCCGGATGTAACTGCACATTAAGCAGGATAATACAACTTGACTGCGCTGCCTTGCTGATTATACTATCATATTTTTTCTGCAGAAAATGATCTGCCGGAGTTTCTTCTTTATATAAACGTGCCAGCTCATTTCCCAGTCTGGTTTTAGCCTCTTTGCGGCAGACGACAAATCTCCAGGGTTGAGTTAGCTTATGAGTAGGTGCATAATTTGCACTTTCCAATACTCTTCTGATCTGCTCATCAGGTATTTCTTCAGCAGTATAGGAAACCGGAAAAATACTACGGCGGCGTTTAATAATTGATTCAAGTATATCTATCTCTTTTTCCATTTTAAATCAGTTTCAAATTTTGAACGGATCTTCCGTTTAGGCTCAGATAAGGAAAATCTATCTAAATCAGACGAAAGGCCGATCTGAGAATTACAAGATTAAAAAAACAAATTGAACAATTACGTATGATCTAATGATTCTGAAGGCATTCGGGCATATTATGAAATATTCATTACCTTTGCGGCTTATTTTTGTGCAATATGATTTCAGTTTCTAATTTATCCCTGCGTTATGGAAAACGCACCTTATTTGAAGATGTTAACCTTAAATTTACTCATGGCAACTGTTATGGCGTAATCGGGGCAAATGGTGCGGGTAAATCCACCTTTCTGAAGATCCTTTCCGGAGAAGTGAACCAAACCACTGGTAGCGTCGCTTTTACCCCTGGAGAGCGTATGGCGGTTTTAAAACAGAATCATCATGAGTTTGATGATTTTTCTGTCTTAGAAACGGTTATGATCGGTCATAAAGAGCTTTATGACATCATGAAGGAGAAAGACGCTATCTATCTGAAGGAAGATTTTTCAGATAAAGACGGCGAACGTGCAGGAGAACTGGAAAACAGATTTGCAGAAATGGATGGCTGGAACATGGAAAGCAATGCAGCGACCATGTTAAGCAATCTGGGGATTAAAGAAGAATTCCATTATAAAGAACTGAAAGAACTGGACGGAAAGCAAAAAGTCCGCGTTTTGTTAGCGCAGGCCCTTTTTGGTAATCCTGATATTCTTTTACTGGATGAGCCAACGAATGACCTGGACATTGAGACTATTGCCTGGCTGGAAAACTTCCTGGCAGACTATCAGAATATAGTACTGGTTGTATCTCACGACAGGCACTTTCTGGATGCGGTATGTACACATATCGTAGATATCGATTTCAGCAAAATGAATACTTATTCCGGTAACTATACTTTCTGGTATGAGTCCAGTCAGCTGGCGTTGAAACAAAGAAGTGACCAGAACAAAAAACTGGAAGAGAAAGTAAAGGAATTACAGGAATTTATTCAGCGTTTCAGTGCGAATGCCTCTAAATCCAAACAGGCAACCTCCAGAAAGAAAGCCCTTGATAAAATTGATTTAACGGAAATTAAACCATCCAGCCGTAAGTATCCGGCAATTATGTTTAATAACCTGGCCAGAGAGGCTGGAGATCAGATCCTGCAGGTAGAAAACCTGTCCAAATCTGTGAATGGTGAATTTCTGTTTAAAGGAGTGAACTTTATGGTTAACAAAGGCGATAAAATTGCCGTTGTTTCTCAGAACAGTTTAGCAACTACTGCATTCTATAACGTACTAACCGGACGTGATACCGATTATACAGGTGAATTTAAATACGGTGTAACTATTAATATCGGTGATATTCCAAACGACAACTCTTCTTATTTCGAAGGGAAGGATATGAATCTTGTAGATTGGCTGAGAGAATATTCAGATACCGATAAAGATGAACAATTCGTAAGAAGTTTCTTAGGCAGAATGCTGTTTTCAGGAGAAGAAGTACTAAAAAACTGTAAAGTATTATCCGGTGGTGAGAAAATGCGTTGTATGTTCTCTCAGATGATGCTGAAACAGGCTAACCTTCTGCTATTTGATGAGCCAACGAATCACCTTGATTTGGAGTCGATTACTGCATTGAATAACGGTATGAAAGATTTTAAAGGCACTATTCTGTTCACTTCACGTGACCATGCCCTAACCGAATCTGTTGCTACCCGCGTTATCGAACTGACGCCAAATGGCTCAATCGATAAAATGATGAGCTATGATGATTATATCAATAGTGATGATGTAGCACAATTGCGTGCTGACTTATATAAATAAATTTGATTTCTGAATACAGACATTAATCCCGTCTGTTTAAAAGAGCCACACAATGTGGCTCTTTTTTTGTTTAATAGAAAATCAAAACTTATAATCATGGAAAGAGCAGAAATCAAAACACTATTAGAAACAATTGAACAACAAGTGAGCTCTTCTATCCTTGGAGGAATGGAAGATACTTATCAGGAACTGGCCGATCTGGGTTATGTAATTCTCCATGATGACAGTGCACATCCCTCTGCTACGATCACACAAAAAGGTATAGAATTCCTGGAAAATTACTAATTCTCTCCAATCTTCATTTAACAAAGTATTTACATCCTGAGTTTTTGCAAATGTATTGCATTTAGTATATTTGTATGACCGCCTTTTCCGGGTTAGCCGGAATCTGTTAAAAAACAGGTCATACCCGTATGCAGCAGATGATCAGTATTAAAGCTTTGGCACATGCCTATAACCAGGATAAGAAGATTAACTTCGACGACTGGCAGGTGAGCAAGGGAGAGCAATGGTTGCTGCTGGGTAATTCGGGTAGCGGAAAGAGTACGCTCCTGCATATTCTGACAGGTATCCTTTCCCCGTCAACCGGTCAGGTACAGATTAATGAAACAGAAATCTATCAGTTAAAACCACGAGAGCTTGACCGTTTCAGGGCATTGCATATCGGGATTGTATTTCAGCGTCCGCATTTGATCAAAAGCCTGACCATTCAGGAAAACCTGTTGATGGCCCAGAGTTTTGCCGGGCTCCCGGAAAACCGCAACAGGATTCAGGAAGTACTTGAATCGCTGGCAATTTCAGCTTCTTCACACCAATACCCTTCTACCCTCAGCCAGGGACAGCTACAACGTGCATCTATAGCCCGGGCTGTGATTAATAAGCCAGCCTTACTGATTGCTGATGAACCCACTTCCAGTCTCGATGACCAGAATGCCGGAACTGTTCTCCGCCTGTTAAAAGAACAAACTGAGCTGAACCAGTCTACATTGGTCATTGCCACTCATGATCAGCGAATTAAAGAAGCGTTTACACATACTTATACCCTGTAATGAGCCCTTTACAAATCAGCTGGAAAAGCTTAAAATCAAAACCGCTGTCCTCGGGACTAAATATATTGCTCATTGCATTTGGAACAGGCATACTTACTATTTTATTACTCGCTTCCAGACAGATCGGCGATAAATTAACACAAAACTCAAAAGATATCGACCTGGTTGTCGGTGCTAAAGGAAGTCCTTTGCAGCTCATCCTGAGCAGTATCTATTATATGGACAATCCTACCGGCAATATCCCTTTAGAAGATGCCCAGCGACTTTCCCGCAGCCCCTTTGTCAAAAGAGCTGTGCCATTAGCCATGGGCGATAATTACAAAGGCTTTCGGATTATCGGTACAGACAGTAATTATATCGCACTTTACCAGTTGAAAAACGCATCAGGCCAGTTCTGGAAAAAAGATTTCGAAGTTTCCATTGGTGCTTCTGTTGCAGAACAGCAGCAGCTTAAAATCGGAGATACCTTTCTGGGTGCACATGGCTTAACGGAAAATACACACGTCCATGATCACCATACCTATAAAGTAACGGGAATCCTTCAGAAACAAGGAAATGTAACAGATAATCTGATCCTTACCAACATAGCGAGTGTATGGAAGATGCATGAAGAACCGCAGCATGATCATGCCGATGAGAATGAACATGAACACGCAGAAGAAGAGCCAGCCGGAAATAGGGAAATTACCTCTTTACTTATCCAGTACCGTTCGCCAATGTCTGTTGTCATGTTCCCAAGAATGGTTAATTCGGCTACCCAGCTACAGGCGGCCTCCCCTGCCATGGAAAGCACAAGACTGTTCTCCCTAATTGGCGTAGGGATTGACACCTTGCAGTGGTTTGCATTTCTGATCATGCTCATTGCGGCGGTTAGCGTTTTTGTAAACCTCTATAATTCATTAAAAGAAAGACAGTATGACCTGGCCATTATGCGGACACTGGGTGCCTCCAGGATCAAATTGTTCAGGATTGTTATAGAAGAAGGCCTCCTATTAACATTTACCGGCACAATTGCAGGCATCCTTCTTGGACATATCGCCGTAGAGCTGATTGGCTCAGGACAGGAAAGCAGCCAGGCAAGGCTTAGTGGGCTGGTTTTTCTGAAAGAAGAAATTTATTTATTTGCCGCTGGTCTGGCTATCGGTATATTTGCGGCTATTATCCCTGCCTGGCAAGCTTATCGCGCAGATATCGCTGCAATACTGGCTAAAAACTAACCTATAAACACCTCATGAAAAAATTATTTTTGATCTGCCTGTTATTTATTGGATTTAAAACCTACGCACAACATGATCCGAATGATCAGATCATGTCTCAGAACTGGGATATTATCGGCGGGGTGGATTTCAAGATTATTAAGGACACGCATATGGTGGCGAAATTTACGCCTGAAATTAAAAAGTATGCTAACAAGCCATTTGAGTTGGAAGGATACCTCGTTCCTATCAAAGATGGAATGAAACAGACTAAGTTTATGTTGTCTACCCTTCCAATTAATCAGTGTTTCTTTTGCGGTCAGAATGGCGTACCGATTATGGTATTGGTAGAACTGGCCGAACCTATTAAATTTACCTACCACACTATTACAGTAAAAGGAACTCTCCGGTTAACTGAAGGCAATGCGATGGATAATCCGCCGGTTGCATTAATAAATGCCAAATCTATCTGATATGACTAAGATTAACCCCACAGCACTACTGAAAGAAAATGGTCTGAAACATACCAGACAAAGAGTAAGAGTACTGGAAGAAATAGCACTGGACACCGTTGCAATATCGCAACCTGAACTGGAAAAGAAACTAGGAAAGGAAATTGACAGGGTCACTCTATACAGAATCCTGAATATTTATCAGGATAAAGGCATCCTGCACAGGATTATGGATATAAATGGAACGGCAAATTACGCCATTTGCTCCGCTGCCTGTTCAGAAGATCATCACCATGATGATCATGTGCATTTTAATTGCACTTGCTGCCTTAAGATCTATTGCCTGGAGGTTAAAGCTCCGCATTTAAAAATGCCACATGGCTTCAAAGCTGTCACGACTAACACAACTGCTTACGGTATATGTGAGAAATGTGCTCAGCTGGAGACAGAATCCGGCACAGAGCTACAATAAAAAAAGGCTGCAGATATCTGCAGCCTTTTTTTATACGTATACCAATTCTGGATTAGTGTCCAGCATGACCGTCAGCACCATGTGCATGACCGTGGCTTAATTCTTCTTCAGTTGCTTCACGTACAGAAAGGATTTTTCCACCGAAAATCAGGTTTTTACCTGCCATCGGGTGGTTTAAATCTACAGCAATAGTTGTATCATTTACTGCAGTAACTCCTGCTCTGAAATGATTACCTTCATTGTCCTGTAAAGGAATAACATCACCTACATTAGGTAAATCCACTTCTTTAAACATGTCTTTTGGCAGATCTGCAAATGCACCAGGATCTTTCTCTCCGTATCCATCAGCGGCAGTTAGCTCAAAATTGTATTCATCACCAACATTCAGTCCAGCTAAATGCTCTTCAAATTTAGGCAACATCATACCAGTACCATACAAGAAAACCAATGCATTCTGCTCATCAGCTTTTTCTACGAAAACTTGTTGTCCTTCTTCATTAGTCGTATGCAGTTCATACGTTAATGAAACTACTGTATTGGGTTTAATACTCATTGGAATCTTGTTTTATTTTAATTTTATTGATTCTTCAACCTTTGTTACCTCCAGCCGATCTGATTTATTCAGGCAAATATATATTTTTGTTTTATTTCATCGCCTATGTTTTAACAACGGAAATATATAATTGTTCCCGCTTATTTCATATTCTATTGATTTACAATAGCCAACAATAAAAACATGCTCCTATACGCAGTTAATGAATCGTGTCCTCACGCCAGGCTTTCTTCTTTTGTTCTCTTTGGTTGATATACCCTTGCCATACCCTTGGGATACCCTTCCTTTACCCAAAGGGTATACCAAGGGTATGGCAACGGTATAGCAAGGGTATCGCAACGGTATAGCAACCCCGAAGAAATGCAAAAGAGACTTCACAAAAATCAAATGAAAAATCAGAAGCATTCAACTGCAGAATAAAAAGGATATAATTACTTGATCAGCATTTGCTGAAAGCTGAGACTATCTCCGCGAAACACATTGAAATCTACCACATGGTTAATTCCACTGATTTTAGCGCGATCGGAATGCTGCCAGAAAAACCACTTGGTTTTCGCTCCAGCTTTGAGTTCTGCCTGATAATAATGAGCTATCCAAAGTGGATAGTCATCAAAATGGCCCTTTAAATAATCCCTGTAAAATACAAGCCCGGAATAAATGATGGGCCTTACCTTGGTCTTCTGCTCAATATGATCCAGAAAATCCTTCAGCTCAGCACGCATTTTTTCGGGCTCTACCCCACTTAACTCTTCGACATCTACTACCGGAGGCAAATCGCCGGTATCGAATTTAACGGTCTGCAGAAAAAACCTGGCCTGCCATAAACCTGACTTCCTTGGAATGAAATAATGATATGCACCACAGACGACGCCAGCTTTCGGCGCCTCTCTCCAGTTCCGCTGAAAATAAGGGTCGACACCAGATATTCCCTGCGTAGCTTTAATAAATGCGAAATCAACTTTAACCTTATCCTCCTTCATTGCCCTAACCATTTTCCAATCTATTTTACCTTGGTAAGAAGAGACATCAATTCCATGAATTTCATATCCTTTGGGTATTCTGATTGCATAACTTTTGTAGGACCGGTAATTTGGGTCTTCGCCAATATCCATTACCCACTGCTTCGCAGAGATAAACATTTTCAGAATATAGCCGTAATATAAAGGTGATGCCAGAACAAGAAGTAAAGCCGCTATAGCAAATTTAAGTGCAAGCGGAACAGGCTTCTTTTTCTTAGCCGGCGCTTTCCGCTTTCGTGTAGCTGGTTTATTGGGTTGTAAGACTTTTTTAGCTGAAGCCTGACGCTGGGCTGGGTTTGTTGTTTTCTTCTGAACTGGTGGCACAGCGCAAAAATACAAAAGGGCAGCCTTATGGCCACCCTTTTTATAAAGATTAAATGTGGTACTGCTATTATTTACTCAGTTCCGCGAAATATTTATGGAACAGAGGTAGTGTCTCAATACCCTTATAATAGTTAAATATATCGTACTTTTCATTTGGTGAATGTAATGCATCGCTATCCAGACCGAAGCCTAACAATACAGACTTAATGCCTAATACGTCTTCAAACAAAGCTACAATCGGAATACTTCCACCTCCTCTTGTCGGGATTGGGTTCTTACCGAAACTATCAAAAATAGCTTTCTCCGCTGCGCGGTAAGCTATACTATCTGTTGGCGTAACTACGGGTTCGCCACCATGATGTGCCGTTACCTTTACTTTCACAAACTCCGGCGCTATAGACTCGAAATGTTTCTGGAAAATTGCAGATATCTCTTCAGAATTCTGATGCGGTACCAGACGCATGGAAATTTTCGCATTCGCTTTAGAAGGCAATACTGTTTTAGCTCCTTCACCAATATAACCACCCCAGATACCATTCACCTCCAATGTTGGTCTTGTACCAGTACGCTCTAATGTTGAATAGCCCTTTTCACCCCATTCTGCCTGAATATTCAGATCTTTTTTATACTCGTCCAGATCAAAAGGAGCAGAATTTAAAGCTTCCTTTTCAGCCGGAGTTAATTCTACGACACGGTCATAAAATTCTGGAATTACGATATGGTTATTTTCATCATGAAGAGAAGCTATCATTTTACATAAAATGGTAATTGGATTCGCAACTGCACCACCATATACGCCAGAATGCAGGTCTCTGTTAGGTCCTGTTACTTCTACTTCCATATAAGCTAGACCGCGTAAACCAGTCTCTATTGACGGATTTTCCATGCTGATCATCGAGGTATCAGAGATTAAAACCACATCTGCTTTCAGCCTTTCCGCATTTGCCTTCACAAAAACACCCAGGTTAGATGAACCCACTTCTTCTTCACCTTCAATCATGAATTTCACGTTGCAAGCCAGAGTACCGGTCTTCATCATCAGTTCAAATGCTTTAACATGCATATAAAACTGTCCTTTGTCATCACATGCACCACGCGCATAAATTTTACCATCGCGAATGGTAGGTTCGAACGGCGGAGTATCCCATAATTCAACAGGATCGGCAGGCTGTACATCATAATGCCCGTAAACCAGTACAGTAGGTAGAGAAGGATCGATTATTTTCTCTCCGTAAATAATCGGATAACCTGCAGTCTGACAGATTTCTACTTTATCTGCACCAGCTTCTTGCAACTTTGCAGCTACGAAATCGGCTGTTTTAAGTACATCAGCTTTGTATTTCGGATCAGCACTGACTGACGGAAAACGTAACAATTCAAACAATTCATCCAGGAATCGTTGTTTATTGTCTTCTACATATTTTTTGATCTCTTGCATAACAATTGAATTTCTGCAAATATATGGTATTTGTTTAAACGCGATTTTCCTGGACACATTTTCCGGTTCGCATCAAATTTTAATCCGCATCAAAAATTGCTGCAGACTTCATTTGTAATATGCAATGCAACCAGATTATAATTTATTATTCTGCGGGGAAATCGCCCCTCGTATAGTAGTCTGGTTCTATGAACCCGCAACGTTAAGCGCATAAATTGTTTTTAACCTATTTTTCCATTATCCTTAAAATAAGAGAGCACGTTTTATTATTTTTGCATTTCATCTGCTGTTAAATTTAATTGACAGCGGCACATCAAGCAAAACAACAAAGATTTGGATTATTTAGCAGGATTAAACCCTCAGCAACGTGCAGCAGTAGAAAACACCCAGGGACCAGCAATGATTGTCGCGGGTGCGGGATCGGGAAAGACCAGGGTCATCACTTACCGTGTAGCCCATCTGATCGAAAAAGGAGTCGACGCATTTAATATTCTCGTACTTACTTTTACGAATAAGGCTTCAAAAGACATGCGGGAACGTATTTCGAAAGTAGTTGGTACGGAAGCAAAAAACTTATGGATGGGTACTTTTCACTCGGTATTTGCTAAAATTCTGCGTGTGGAAGCCGAAAAAATAGGGTATCCGTCTAACTTCACAATTTATGATACTGATGACAGTAAAAGTCTGATCCGTGCCATTCTCCGTGAAATGCAGCTGGACGATAAATTGTACAATGCCAACTTTGTATATAACCGTATATCTTCTGCCAAAAACAATCTGGTGAGTCATGTGGAGTATATTAACAGTGCTGAAATACAGGCCGAAGATGTTTCTAATAAAAGGCCAATGCTTGGTGCTATTTATGAAACTTATACCAAACGTTGCTTTAAAGCTGGTGCAATGGACTTTGACGACTTACTGTTCAAAACCAACGTGCTTTTAAAGAATAATCCGGATGTGCTGAATAAGTATCAGCAGAAGTTTAAATACCTGATGGTAGATGAGTATCAGGATACGAACTTCTCGCAGTATACAATTGTTAAAAAACTGGCAGCGGCATACCAGAACATCTGTGTTGTTGGTGATGACGCGCAGAGTATCTATGGATTCCGGGGTGCCAATATTCAGAATATCCTGAATTTCGAAAAGGATTATCCGGACTTAAAAGTTTATAAACTGGAGCAGAATTACCGCTCTACACAAAATATAGTAGAAGTGGCGAATAGCATTATCGCCAACAATAAGAACCAACTGGAGAAAAATGTCTTTTCAGACAATGAATCTGGTGACAGGATTAAAGTTTCCCGTGCTTTTACAGATAACGAAGAAGGCAAGATTGTTGCAGAATCCATTATGCAAGACCGAACTTCAAACGGGCTTAGCTATAGCGATTTCGCGATCCTGTATCGTACAAATGCGCAATCAAGGGCAATGGAGGAAGCACTGAGAAAGCTCAATGTTCCTTATAAAATCTATGGCGGACTATCTTTCTATCAGCGTAAGGAGATTAAAGATTTAATCGCTTATTTCCGTCTAACTTTCAATCCGAGTGATGAAGAAGCCATAAAAAGAGTAATCAACTATCCGCGAAGAGGACTTGGCGACACCACCGTTGATAAAATTATCGTGGCAGCCGACCAACATGATATTACCATGTGGGAAGTAATCTGTGATCCGCAAAAATATATTGCCGGCCGTATTGCCAATCAGCTGAATGATTTTTCGATGTTAATTAAGAGTTTTGCAGCTGAGTCTAAAAAACTGGATGCATATGAAACTGCTTTATACATAGCACAACATTCAGGTATTCTTAAAGAACTACATATCGATGAAAGTGTCGAAGGCCGCAGTCGCTACGAGAATATTCAGGAATTACTGAATGGTATCAAAGAATTTGCAGAGCGTGAAGATATTGAAGACCGCAGCCTGGCTATTTTTATGCAGGATATCGCCCTTCTAACCAATGACGACCGGGCAGATGAGAAGGATAAAGAGACCGTTTCTCTCATGACAATCCACTCTGCGAAAGGTCTGGAATTTAAGAATGTATATGTCGTTGGACTGGAGGAAAACCTCTTTCCTTCGCAGATGTCACTGAATTCCAGGACAGATCTGGAAGAAGAACGCCGTCTTTTCTATGTAGCTATCACGCGCGCCGAAAAGAAACTCACATTAACTTATGCCACCTCAAGATATCGCTGGGGCACATTGACAAATTGCGAGCCGAGCCGTTTTATTAGTGAAATTAACGCTAAATACCTCGAGCTGGAAGTGGTTAAAGCACCTAAAACAAGTATAGATTCTGATAGTTTTGACGGGGAAAGAAGATCCTGGTCTCAGCAGCGGGATAGTTTCAGCAAGCCAAAACCTGCAGGACAAAGTTCCGGCTCAACTATTGCGAATCGTCCTAAACCGACGGTATTGCCTACAGCGCATATCCCCACTCCTGGTTTCACACCGGATGCGGCAGCCTCTTTCCAGAATGGTATGGAAGTTGAGCACGAGAAATTCGGGTTTGGTAAAATTGTGAATCTGGAGGGCAATTTACCGGATGTAAAGGCAACTGTATTTTTTCAGGGTCTGGGAAACAAGCAATTGTTATTAAAATTTGCTAAATTGCGCATTGTAAAATAAGTCTTACCTTAAGACCATAATACGATAACAGGGCCCGAAGCGTTTATTAACCTCCCCTTCTGTTAGGGCCATTAGAAATAAATTTGAATGAATTTCGATTATAATACCACAAGAAACGAATTAATTCTTGCTGAATACGGACGTAATGTGCAGAATATGGTCAAATATATCTGTGGCCTGTCCGATCTGGAAGAAAGAAACAAATACGCTCAGGCGGTGATTGATCTGATGGGTTTTCTAAACCCGCATTTAAGAGACGTCGCAGATTTTAAACACAAATTATGGGATCACCTGCATATTATTTCAGGTTACCAGATTGAAGTTGACAGTCCTTACCCTAAACCAACTCCCGAAGCAGCATTGGTAAAACCTGCACATATTGGTTATCCTCAGCAACGTATAAAGTATAAACACTATGGTAAAACTGTGGAAGTTCTGATTGACAGGGCACTTGCTGTAGATGAACCGGAACGCAGAGCAGCCATGGTTCAGGGAATAGCTAATTTCATGAAAATGGCTTACGTAACCTGGAATAAGGATACAGTAGCTGATGAAACTATCCTTAAAAACCTTTATGAACTTTCGGGAGGAAAACTGCAACTGGAAGAAAACATTAACCTGGCCAAGGTTGAATTCAGACCTCCGGTTAGCAGACCATCTATGAATGCCGGCCGCGGTCGCAGTAATAATAACAATAACAACAAGGGCAGACAAAACAACAACAATAATAACCGCCCCAGAAGCAACAACAACAATCCGAAGCAAAGGCACTAGGAAGCAGATTTAAAATACGAGGTTAGCACAATATGAATGCATTTGAAATTATAGGCGGGAAGAAACTAAAGGGTGAGATACACCCTCAGGGAGCCAAAAATGAAGCTTTACAAATTCTTTCGGCCGTCTTATTAACGGAGGAAAAGATTACAGTAAGTAATATTCCGGACATTAAAGATGTTAATAAACTGATTGAACTTTTAAGTGACCTCGGTGTAATGGTGGAGAGAATTTCAAAAGATACCTATACTTTTGAAGCCAAAAACATAAATCTGGAATTTTTTAAATCAGATGTATTTAAATCTAAAGGCGGAAGCCTGAGAGGCTCCATTATGATTGTAGGTCCATTACTGGCACGTTTCGGTAAGGCTGCAATCCCTAAACCAGGTGGCGACAAAATTGGCCGCAGACGACTGGATACACATTTCCTGGGTTTTGAGAAACTGGGTGCTAAATTCGTTTACGACAGTAAAGCATCCTTTTTTAATGTTGATGCAACTAATCTTCAGGGTGCATATATCCTGCTGGATGAAGCTTCAGTAACCGGAACTGCCAACATTGTAATGGCAGCAGTACTGGCAAAAGGTGTAACTACGATTTATAATGCAGCATGTGAGCCTTATTTACAGCAGTTATGTAAAATGCTGAACCGCATGGGTGCTAAAATTTCCGGCATTGGTTCCAACCTTCTTACTATCGAGGGAGTAACTAAACTGGGTGGTACAGAACATAGGATGTTACCTGATATGATTGAAATCGGTTCATTTATAGGCCTGGCGGCAATGACTGAATCAGAGATTACGATCAAAAACGTTTGTTATGACGAATTAGGTGTTATACCTGATGTTTTCCGTAAACTGGGTATCAAATTTGAACGCAGAGGCGATGATATCTACATCCCTTCTCAGAAACATTATATCATCGATACTTTTATTGATGGTTCGATTCTGACTATAGCAGACTCTCCCTGGCCAGGATTTACTCCTGATTTACTGAGCATTGTACTTGTCGTAGCTACACAGGCGAAAGGATCGATATTAATCCACCAGAAAATGTTTGAAAGCCGCCTGTTTTTTGTAGACAAGCTAATTGAAATGGGCGCACAGATTATTCTTTGCGATCCACACAGAGCTACGGTTAATGGAATTAACAAACAATACCAGTTAAAAGGTATCAGTATGACATCTCCCGACATTCGTGCAGGTGTCTCTCTATTAATCGCAGCACTTTCAGCGGAAGGTAAATCGACTATATTTAATATCGAACAGATAGAAAGAGGCTATCAGGATATCGACACCCGTTTAAGAGCAATAGGTGCGCAGATTAAGCGTGTAGATGCTTCTGCACCAAGTCATTAATTTATATTAAGAGTATTAACTCTAAACAAAAAGGCTTCCTGAATAAAAATCAGGAAGCCTTTTTTTGTATCTATCTAATAGAATTACAAATTATTAGACTTAAGCAGAGATAGCGTTAATGATATCATATTGGGTGATAATATCAAAATTGCCTTGCTCATCTTCAACTAACACGGCACTATTTTCTTTATTGATCAGCGCCGAAATCTTATCTATTGACGTATTAAGATCAACAAATGGGAAAGTAGCAGACATAATTTCTTTTACCGGAGATGACTTCAAAGCCGGGTTCTCCATCAATGCTCTTAGGATATCTCCTTCTGCCAGTTTACCGACAACCATGCCTTTTTGAGTAACTGGTATCTGCGAAATATTTAAAGCATTCATCGTATTGATCGCTTCTACAATCGTCTTTTCACAATCTACAGTCACAATTTCCAATTTTTCCTTCTTGGCAAGAATAGATTTTGCAGTTAGCTTCTCATCTTTCAAGAAACCTCGTTCTCTCAACCAGTCTTCATTATACATTTTACCCATATAACGGCTACCATGATCGTGGAAAATAACTACAACAAGATCACCTTCTTTTAGCTGATCTTTAAGCTGCATAAGTCCTGCAACTGCAGATCCCGCCGAATTTCCGGCGAAGATACCCTCCTTACGGGCAATATCACGGGTCATCAAAGCAGCATCTTTATCTGTTACTTTCTCAAAAAGGTCAATGACATCGAAGTTCACATTCTCAGGAAGAAAATCTTCACCAATTCCTTCTGTGATATACGGGTATATTTCGTTTTTATCCAGAATACCAGTCTCTTTGTATTTTTTGAACACAGAACCATAGGTATCTATACCCCAAACTTTAATTGCCGGGTTCTTCTCCTTCAAATACTTTCCGGCACCGGAAATAGTCCCTCCTGTTCCGACACCCACCACAAGGTGCGTGATCTTACCTTCGGTCTGTTCCCAGATTTCGGGGCCTGTCTGCTCATAATGAGCTAAAGAATTGGCAAGGTTATCATATTGATTAGGCTTCCATGAATTAGGAACCTCTCTCTCCAAACGGGAAGAAACGGAATAATAAGAGCGTGGATCTTCTGGTTCTACATTCGTAGGGCAGACAATAACTTCTGCACCAAATGCCCTTAAGGCATCTACCTTTTCTTTGGATTGTTTATCTGTTGTTGTAAAAATACACTTATACCCTTTAATAATGGCAGCCATAGCCAGACCCATTCCGGTATTCCCGGAAGTACCTTCTATAATGGTTCCACCAGGTTTCAGCTGCCCATTTTTCTCCGCTACCTCGATCATCTTTAAAGCCATACGGTCTTTAATAGAGTTACCCGGGTTAGTAGTTTCTATTTTAGCCAGCACAGTAGCCGGAATATCTTTTGTAATTGTATTCAACCTCACCAACGGTGTGTTGCCTATAGTTTCCAATATATTGTTATACCACATATTACAAAAATACGACTTGATTCCTAGATATTTAATCAATACAAATAATCATTACATTATTCCGAATAATCAATCTATACCGCATATAATTCTGATTAGCCCCGTCATATTGATTGATAGGCAACAATTATATGGCATTTTTCACAATCCTTAATGCAATAGCTGATACAATCCACCTGGTTTCACGCAGATTAAACCCTTCATTTCCAGATCAAGTAAGGTTAGCGCTAATGCGCCGGCTCCCAATTTAAGTGCGGCTGAAAGTTGATCTGCCTGCAATCCTTTTTCGCTCAGTGCGTTAAATACAGCGCGCTGCTCTGCTGTTAATAATATTTTTTGCTGGTTAGCCTTTTCGTTTTCTTTGGCAAGCTGCGCTTCCTGTTGCCGCTTATGAACTTTATTCCAGCCCATTGCTTCCATTACTTCTGCTGTATGCTGCAATAAAATTGCCTGATTTGTCCTGATCAGATAATTACATCCCGCCGATCCCACATCTGTAATTCTGCCAGGAACGGCATAAACATCTCTATGATAAGAGTTTGCCAGATCGGCAGTAATCAAGGCGCCACCCTTTTCTGCTGCTTCCACAACGATCGTCACTGCGGCAATACCAGCAATAATTCTATTTCTCCGGGGAAAATTCTCCGGCCTGCACGAAGTTTTAAATGGAAACTCTGAAAGAAGACCACCACAGTTTAACATTTCAACCGCAGTTTCCCGGTGTACAGCAGGATAAATCCGGTCCAGGCCATGACCCAAAACGCCGACTGTAGGAATATTTAGACGCAGACACTCACGGTGGACACAAACATCAATACCATAAGCCAGCCCGGAAACCACCATTACATCGTAATCCTGCAAGACCTCAGCGATCGCAGCACAGCTTTGCAACCCATATGCGGTGGTCTTTCTGGAACCCACGATACTAACAATGCGATCCTGTTCTAGCTGCGCATTGCCCTTACTATAAAGTAACAGGGGTGCATCATGACACTGATTCAGGTTCTTTGGATATAAAGGGTCTGTAAAAAATAGTGGGCGGCAGCCGTATTTATTGAGCAGCAGAAGCTGCTCTTCTGCCAACTGCAGCGGTAAGGAACTGCATATTTGCGCCGCCATCGCAGCGCTCATCCCTGTTTCTGAAATTAATGCGGAAGATCCTGCCTTAAAGATATTTGAAGCATCTTTGAAGTGACTGATTAGCTTTCTCGCATTTACGGGACCGACTGACGGGATCAGTGTAAGTGCTATCTGATGTATAAGGCTCATCTGCTAAATTAGTTTATAGCAGACGAAACCTGTTAAATTTCTTTAAGCGACGTTTGAACGGATCAGCATTTTATGTGTGATTAACGCGGTATATATACGACGTATTTAGTCTCAAAAAATTCTTCATCAAAATATTCAGAGAGCGGATATAATTCTGCTTTTAACCTGGATTCCTTGATTTCTTCTGCCAGATCACCTCCTTTGAGGTAAAGGATGCCATTTGGGATCGCATGAATAGAGTCTTTTTTAAACTTATCTGCAATCCATGGATAAAAATCGATGAGCCTGGTTACTGCTCTGGAAACTACAAAATCATACTTCCCTTCTACCTGTTCTGCCCGGGAATGCGTCGCCTTAATATTTTTGAGGCCTAAAGCCGCCGCTACCTCATTTACAACCTTTATCTTTTTGCCAATAGAATCGACCAGATGGAAATTAGTTTCAGGGAATAATATGGCTAGGGGGATTCCGGGGAAACCACCACCTGTACCAACATCCAGGATGGATGCGCCTGGCTGGAATGTACAGAATTTAGCTATTCCCAGTGAGTGTAAAATATGTCTTTCGTATAATTCTTCAATATCTTTCCTGGAAATCACATTGATCTGTGCATTCCAGAATACATATAAATCATACAACTGTTCAAATTTTTGTTGCTGATCTTCTGTTAGATTTGTAAAATACTTCTGCAGTAGGGCTGATTTTATTTCCACTTGACTTTTTTAATAAATATAGAGAGAATGCCGTTAATTATCAGGAAAACAAACAATAGTAGGTCCAGAACCGGGAACCACCAGCGTAATTCTGCATAATTAAGGCGTTTTAATAAACGGGGATAAATCAGGCATCTGATTAACAGGCTCAGGCCAAAAACCCCTCCCGCAACCAAAATTCCTGACTTGAAAAAACAAAGCGCAGTCAGCAAGGCATAAAATAGGAACTGTGCTATAATCTGAAGACTGAGTATAAACTGATGACTCTTCTTATAAAACTTACCGGCCCCGAAATGACGTTTCTTCTGACGAAGGTAGGCGCCTAGCGTTGTATTCGGAACAGACCAGACGTGTGCATCTGGATTAATTCTGATCTCCGTATTACGTGATGTTGCATTTGCGTTTACAAAGAGATCGTCATCACCTGAAGGGATATGCATATGTGCAGCAAACCCCCTATTCTTAAAGAATAGCGACCTTTTATAAGCCATATTTCTGCCTACCCCCATATAGGGCATGCCTTTTAAAGCAAAAGAAAGATAATTAATAGCGGTAAAAAAGGTCTCGAAACGGATAAGGCTGTTTAAAATCCCCCTGTTACGCATATAAGGCGAGTAACCCAGAACGATAGAAACCTGCTCATCTGCAGGCTGCTGCATGCCCAAAAGCCAGTTTGGCGACGCTGGAGAACAATCTGCATCTGTGAAAACCAACCATTCGTTCGAAGCTGCTTTTATACCCATAGTTACGGCAAACTTCTTGCCCGCAATAAACTTTTCACCTTCGGGAACCTTCACTATTTTTAGGTTTTTATATTGCTCACTCAAGGTTTCCAGAACTTCGCGGGTTCGGTCCCACGAGCGGTCATTGACGACAATAACCTCGAAATTGGGATAGTTCTGCTCCAGCACCAGAGGTAAATACTGGCTGAGATTATCGGCTTCATTTCTGGCACAAATAATTACACTGATCGGTTCTAATGACTGGTCGGGAATTTCTTCCACGCTAACAGTGACTAGTTTCAGGTGTACAAAAAGACTGAAATAGAGTTGAATAGCAAAGCAAAAAAGGAGAGCGCCGGTTAAACAGCTTTCAATAAGAGTTAATTCCACATTGATGTTTTTGACAGCTGCCAAATTTCAGGTTTTTAATCTGTATTGCAGCCCTTTGTTGATAAAAAATTTAGGCGGTAAACCGGCTGTTTTTTGCTACTTTTGCCGAGATTTTAGGAAGCGTATATATAAATGAAATTTACTTTACAGGCAAACGATATCCACTCTAAAGCTAGAGCCGGAACAGTTACTACCGCTCATGGCGAGATTCAAACACCCATTTTCATGCCTGTGGGCACTGCCGGAACGGTTAAAGCTGTTCATCAGCGTGAATTGGAAAATGATATCAATGCACAAATTATACTGGGAAACACCTACCACCTGTACCTCAGACCGGGACTTGATGTTCTGGAAAGGGCCGGTGGTTTGCATAAATTTATAGGTTGGGACCGTCCTATTCTAACGGATAGCGGTGGTTATCAGGTATATTCCCTGAGTAAGGTGAATAAGATTAAAGAAGAAGGTGTTACATTCCGCTCCCATATTGACGGATCAAAACACTTGTTCACGCCTGAAAATGCAATGGACATTCAGCGCACTATCGGAGCTGATATTATCATGGCTTTTGATGAGTGCACACCATATCCCTGTGACTACAAATACGCAGCAAATTCCATTAACATGACCCACAGGTGGTTAAGGAGGTGCTGCAAGCGTTTTGATGAGACTACACCAAAGTATGGTTTTGAGCAAACCCTGTTCCCTATCGTGCAAGGCTCTGTTTATAAAGATCTGCGTGTAAAGTCTGCAGAGTTTATTGCCAGCATGGGCCGCGAAGGTAATGCAATTGGTGGTTTGTCGGTGGGCGAGCCTGCAGAAGAGATGTATGGTATGACTGAAGTGGTCTGCAATGTACTTCCAGAAGATAAACCACGTTATCTTATGGGTGTTGGCACACCAATTAATATCCTGGAAAACATCGCTTTAGGCATTGACATGTTTGATTGTGTAATGCCAACAAGAAATGCAAGAAACGGTATGCTTTTTACCCGCAACGGGATTATTAATATCGGGAATAAAAAATGGGCAGATGATTTCTCTCCTATTGACGCAGATAGTGATCTGTATGCGGATCAGGTTTATTCGAAAGCATATTTGCGTCACCTGATGCATTCTAAAGAAATGCTTGGTGCACAAATTGCAACACTGCACAATCTACATTTTTACCTTTGGCTGGTTAAAGAAGCAAGGGAAAAAATTATTAGCGGCGAGTTTTACGCCTGGAAAAATAAAATGGTAACTATATTAGGTAATAAACTGTAAATGAACTTCCTGAAAGGCAGAATTAAGATTATTGACGGCTATATCATTGGCAAATATCTGGGTACGTTTATCTATACCCTGACTTTGTTCGTGGTTATCATTGTAATCTTTGACCTTTCAGAGAAACTGGATGATTTTTTAGGCAACAACCTTACGCTCTGGCAAGTTATATCACTTTATTACGCGGGTTCAATTCCTTTCTATGTGAATATGCTGTCCCCGCTGATCAATTTTATTGCTGTGATTTTTTTCACAGCAAAAATGGCCGATCAGACAGAGATCGTACCTATCCTCAGCGGTGGTGTAAGCTTTAACCGGTTCCTGCAGCCCTACCTGATCTCAGCATTTATCATTTTCGCTGCTAACCTGGGTTCTAATCTTTATATTTTACCCTACACTAATCAGTTAAAGACTACCTTCGAAAATACATACGTAAAGAAAAATGACCCATCCAGTAAGCTGAATATTCATATGAAGCTCGATGACAACACCTATATCTATATCGAATCTTTCGAAAACAAAAGTAAATCCGGGTATAAATTTATGCTGGATAACTTTAAAGGTGATGTTCTGGTTAAAAAATTAGTTGCGGAAAATATTAAGTGGGATTCCTTAAAACGAAGCTGGAAAATAACCAATTATACGGTACGCCATATCAACGGATTAAAAGAAAGCTTTGAAAACGGGCTAACCAAAACCAAAGATACTGTTCTGGACATGAGTCCAAACGATTTCTCAGCCTATGAGAATGTATACGAAACACTTACCAATAGAGAGTTAGTCGATAAAATAGAGAAGGAAAAGACCAGGGGAACTGGTATAAGGAATGACCTGCTTTTTGAACAATACAAAAGGTGGTTACAGCCATTATCGGCCTTTGTATTGACGCTCATAGGGGTTGCGCTTTCGTCCAGAAAGGTTCGCGGAGGTGTTGGCCTGCCACTCGGAGTGGGTATTATTCTGAGTTTCGCATATATCGTATTAAACCAGTTTGCCAAGATGTTTTCCATTAAAGGTGGAATTCCTCCGCTACTCGCTGTCCTGGTGCCAACCATTTTCTTCGGATTACTAGGCTACTATCTTTTAAGAAAAGCTCCAAAATAAATGACAAAGCCCGCTCTCAACGAAGAAAACAGAAGTTTACTGATACTTCATGGTACAATTTTAATCTGGGGCTTCACGGGGATCCTGGGTGCCTTAATATCGATAGATCCGGTACGAATGGTCTGGTATAGGGTTATGATTGCCAGCATCACCCTTTTTTTCTATTTTAAAGCGAGTAAGTTTAACCTTAAAATAAGCCGGAAAGAATTTCTGCAATTCTTCTTTACAGGAAGTATTGTAGCACTGCACTGGATCCTTTTCTTCGAGGCTATTAAAGTATCCACCGTCTCCGTCGCCCTGGTCTGCCTGTCTGCATTCACATTATTTACAGCCATTTTAGAACCTTTTTTCAGAAAAACAAAGATCCAGCTAAGTGATATTATCATCGGTCTGGTAATTATTGCCGGCATTTACATGATCTTTAAATTTGAAAGCAATTACACAATGGGTATCATTGTGGGTTTATCTGCTGCACTTTGCTCGGCAACATTTTCTGTTTTCAACTCTATGTTTGCCCAAAAAAGCGATGCCAAAATCATTGGGTTTTATGAGATATCCGGCGCATTTGTATGGATAACATTATATAGAATTTTCGATGGAACATTGTCTCATGAAACGTTTAACCTGAGCACATCCGATTGGATTTACCTGTTCATATTAGGAACTGTTTGTACTGCACTGGCCTACATTGCCGGCGTATCTGTGATGCGTACATTGTCTGCTTTCCGCGTTGCATTAATCACAAATCTGGAGCCGGTATACGGCATCATATTAGCCTATTTATTCTTTGATCATAAAGAGACAATGTCGCTTGGATTTTACGGTGGAACTGTCCTTATTCTGGGTGCAGTTTTTCTTTATCCAATCTATAAAAAAAGACAAAGTCAACTCGGACCCTCCAAATAAAAACAAGCTTAATATTATATTGACCGGGCCTCTTTGAGGCCTTTTTTATGCGCGCTCAAAACTCATATCTTAAGATTTAAGCCCAGCATCCGAAAGGAAATCTTCAATCAATACGACAGTTAATACAGGTGCCAATTTTCAAATAGAATTCAGAAAAAAATAAGGCGATCAGACTGATGAAACAGCGCTCCGCAGCGGAATAAAACAAGCACAAACAAAGGGGTCTATACTCAGTTTATCCGGCAGAAGAAGTATGGAAACTCCGTGAGGGTAGGGGAAGCAGGAGTCGTAGAAAGCCATCTTATTTCAAACTGGAATAAACAAAATCATTCTATTTATTTTCTAATATTAGTGTATATTCATCAAATTTTATTTCCAAATAAAAAGATAGAATAAAACAAATACAAACTACGGGAGAACGGCATTAAAAAAAGAAAATACCTTATAAAATACTCGAATAAAATATTTAAATATTTACACTAACTATCAGATATTTAAACTAAACAAATAAAGTTAAACATCATATAATAATGGATTTAATTTTTAAATTTTACTAATTATTTTAGCACAACTCTTGAATGCGTTTTTTTACACTAAATAAATATTTAATAATCAGCAAAATAGTACTACTGACTTCCATATGTACATCACATACGGCGATCGGACAGGTATATTCTGGGGAACAGAACCCACTTAGTGTAAAATGGAAGCAAATTACCAGCGGAAGTTTCCGCATCATTTATCCCTTGGAAATGGAGGCAGATGCACAGCGTATGGCTAATACTTTCCAACATATTGCCCCTGCCATCGGAAATAGCCTTAACGTAAAGATTTCGCCCATTCCGATACTCCTGCAAAATCGCGGAGTAATCGCTAATGGCTTCGTCCAGCTAGGTCCTAAAAAATCCGAATTCTTCAGCACACCTCCTCAGAATTTCGACAGCCAGGACTGGTTGAATAACCTGGCTGTTCACGAGCTCCGGCATGCTGCACAGTTCGACAAATTAACCGGAAGCAGACCCTACCCCTTCCCTGAACAAGTATACTTTGCCTGGATGGGAGCCAGCATCCCAATGTGGTTTTTTGAAGGTGATGCCGTAACGACAGAAACAGCCCTTACCTACTCCGGTCGCGGCAGGCAACCTGCATGGATCATGCCCTACAGAACAGCCTTACTGGAGGGTAGAAAGTTCAGCTACAGCAAGGCAAATTTCGGATCGGAAAAAGACATTACCCCCGGCTATTATCAGCTAGGCTACCTGCTGTCTTCAGGCATCCGCAAATCGGCTGGTAAATTTGTATTTGATAGTGTACTGACAGACATTAAAAAGAGACCATTCAGGCTTTATCCTTTTGCAGGCAGCCTGCAAAAATTCACCGGTAAAACCGGCCGTCAATGGTACGATGCTGTCAACAGTGAAATTGGAAAAGAGTGGCTGCAGCAGGACCGGAAGAACTTATCGGAGACTTATCCTCAGCTCAGCCCGCCTGCTACATTCGAGACTAACTACATGCTGCCGGTTCAACTGAAGAACGGCAATATTTTAAGTCTGCTGCAAAGTAAAGCAGAAACTCCGGCTTTTGTACTTCTGACACCTGAAGGTAAACAGACCAGACTTAAATCAATTGGTCAGCAGGAAGAACCCTGGTTCAGTTATTCAGCAGGCAAGATCGTTTGGAATGAAATCCGTTACGATATGAGATTCCGCCAGCGAAGTTATAGCGTGGTCTGTATCTACGATCTGGAAACCAAAAAAGTTAAACAGCTAACAACCAGGACAAGAATCTTCTCCCCCACCCTTTCTGCCAACGGACTCAAAATAGCTGCAGTGGAAATTGATCTTTCTAACAAAATTAACCTGATCGAACTGGATGCAGCTACAGGAAAAATTATCAGAACTTTTCCTAATCCAAAGAATCTGCAGATCCAGACGCCAGCCTACAATGATAAAGGGACCCTGATTGCCTACATAACCGGTAGCGAAGCAGGAAAAACTTTAAATACTGTGGATAGCAGCGGAAAAACCACGATTCTCATACCAGAAACCAGACAGCAGCTAACAAGACCGGTATTCATTAAATCCTCAATCGCATTTAACGCGCATTACAATGGAATAAACAACATTTACAGCATAGACTCAGCCGGCAAGAAGATAATGGCACTGAGCGCCTCTAAATACGGCGCATTTAATGTTTCGGCCATTCCTGGTAAAGACAGTTTAATCTTCAACGATTATCGCTCTTATGGTTATGCGATCGCAAAAATGGGCTATAAGCCTAAAGAAACCGGAACCAATACTTTCGTTTACTTTGGTCAGGCTGCTGAAAAACAGGAAAATACGGGCAGTGTGTTCGAAAACATCCCTGACAGCACCTACACCAGCAAGCGATATAATGCCCTGGGAAACCTTTTCCGCATACATAGTGTAATTCCGGTTATTGAAGATGAACACAAAGGCGGTATCCAGCTAGTCTCGAATAACCTGCTGAACACTGTAGATTCCTACGCAGGGATTGCTTATCAGAGTGACCTTGGCAGATTCGAGTATAATGCCGGAATAAGTTTAAAAACCTTCTACCCTATTTTCAACCTGACCTACCGTAACAGAGCACGCAGAACTTTCTACGGCACTCCGCCCACCGGAATTAAACAAGGAGACTGGCGGGAGAATTATGTTAAACTGGAAGCACTGGTTCCTTTTAACTTTAGCAGTGGCCACCACAACTACGGCATAAGTGTAAGAGCGGGCACTAGTTACACGCAACGTTATATGCCTGAACAGATGCCGCAAAACTATATTACCAGAATCAGATTCCCACTGGAAACCGGAGTTTCTTTTTCTCATATCGTGCGCTCTTCAGCCAGAGATTTTGCACCGCGCTGGGCACAAATTCTGAGACTAACTTATCTTGGCCAGCCATTTGATGCATTGCTGAGTGGAGATGTGTTCGCAGCGGAGGGTTTTCTTTATTTCCCCGGAATACTGCGCAACCACAGTTTTATGGCTAATTTTAATTATCAGTCTGCTTCCGGAATCCGTAGCTTTAACAATGAGGTTAGCACGGTCTATGGCTATAATAATATCCGGGCAAAAAGTCTGATGAAAAATTCGTTGCTGATGAATTACAGATTCCCGTTATTCTTTCCTGACGCAGAATTAAGCTCGCTGGCCTATATCCGCAGTGTGAGAGCGGGCCTGTTTGCACATTATGAGAATCTGGGCAGGGAATCAAATCTGGGGCAGCCCAAAACATATGGCTTTGAGGTATTCAGCAGCATGAATCTACTGCGTTACCAGCCGATAGTGGATGTGGGTACCAGATTTATTTTTGTAAACCGGGAATACCATCAGAATCCTATATTTGAATTGATTGTCAACTATACATTTTAACCTATGCGCTTTAAAACTATTCTAATCATCATTTTCACAGTCCTGATCACAATCTTCCTGATGATGAATACAGAGGCTGTCGAATTCAACTTTATTTTCGGAACTGGTGAAATCTCTAAGCTCCTTGTAGTGGGGATCTGCACTTTTGTTGGATTTATACTGGGATATTGGGTGGGAAGGCCTAAAACTGTAATCAGCACTTATGATAATCGTTTCGATGATAACCAGCTTGAAAAAGGCAGGTATGAAGATGGTCATCTTCAGGAAAACCCAAAAAACACACTTTCAGACGAAGACCGGGATTATATCAGCTAAGCTGGATCTGATTCAAAATGAATTCAATAAAAAAATGCCGGTCCTCTATTAGGAAACCGGCATTTTTTATTGAATATTAAAATTTAAATTAACAAATTAATCAACCTGTAATGCCTGACTGATATCTGCAATGATATCATCAATGTGCTCCAGACCAATAGAAAGCCTTACTGTACCCTGCTCAATGCCGACTTCCAGTCTCTGCTCTTCAGTTAATTTGGAATGTGTACTGGTTGCAGGATGTGTGGCAATCGAACGGGTATCTCCCAAGTTGGCAGAGATAGAGAACATTTTCAGACGGTCCATAAAACGACCAGCAGCCGCTCCACCACCATTAATCACTAGTGTAACAATCCCACCGCCCTGCTTCATCTGCTTTTTAGCAATGTCGTATTGTGGGTGGGATGGTAAAAATGGATATCTGACCTGTTTGATCTCCTCACGTGCTTCCAAAAAGTTCGCAACTTTCAGCGCATTTTCACAATGTCTGTCCATTCTGACAGCCAGTGTTTCCAGGCTTTTAGAAAGTATCCATGCATTAAACGGTGACATTGCCGGCCCACTATGCCTGGCGAAGCCCTCAATCTGGCGAATCAGTTCGTCCGACCCCAGGATAATCCCGCCGAGTGTACGGCCTTGTCCGTCAATAAATTTAGTGGCAGAGTGTATGGAAAGGTCTGCACCATATTTTAGTGGCTGCTGCAGGTAGGGTGTAGCGAAACAATTATCTACTACCAGCAGGATACCGTGCTTTTTAGCAAGCGCCCCGATCCACTCCAGATCAATGATATCGATCCCTGGATTGGAAGGTGTTTCTACAAAGATCATTTTAGTATTCTCCTGGATTCCATTTTCCCATTGCTCTTTTTTATCAAGGTCTGCATAGGAATAGCTGATATTCCATTTTGGGAAAATATTATTCAGTAACTGATGTGTGGAGCCAAAAACTGAGCGGCTGGACAATACATGGTCACCTGCAGCCAGGAAAGTTGCGAAAGTAGTAAACAGGGCAGCCATTCCTGTCGCTGTCACCCATCCCGTCTGCGCACCTTCAAGTGCTGCCATTTTCTCAATCAGTTCGGTTGTATTCGGATTAGCATAGCGGCTGTAAACATTTCCTTCTTTTTCATTCGCGAAAAGCGCGCGCATTTCTTCTGCATCATCAAATTTATAGCTTGAAGTCAGATAGAGCGGAACTGAATGTTCTTTATACTGACTGCGTTCCGTCTGCAGCCGTATAGCAATGGTTTCAAAGTTATCGTTCGGCATGGTTATGTTGTATGGATGGTATAGGTGAAGTTAATTTTCGCTGAATGCCCCAGAATATGGGATACGGAGCAATATTTTTCAAATGTCAGATCGAGTGCACGCTCTGCTTTCTGTGCGCTAAGTGATCCGTATAGGTCGAAGTGAATATTGATCACCTCAAAAATCGCTGGAACTTCCTTTTCTTTCCGGGTGGCATTAATCCGGATACGGATATCCGAAAGTTCTTCTTTTTGTTTGCTGAGGATATTGACCATATCAATTCCGCTGCAACCACCGAGTCCTACCAGAAGCATCTCCATTGGCCTGAATCCTTTTCCGTCACCACCGATTGCTGGATTAGCATCTAATTCTACTTTAAATCCAGATGAATTTTCCGCTTCAAAATTGAATTTATTATTTTTTCTGGTCAGGTTGATTTCCATAATTTAAGGTCTGGTGTAAAATATTAGGTTATTTTGCTCAAGCTCCGGCAGTTTTACGTTATTTTCGAATATCCCAAAAACGCTGGATCCACTACCACTCATCAAGGCAAATGTAGCACCTGAGTCGTAAAGCATTTGTTTGATTTGTGCAATTTCAGGATATTTTTGAAAAACAGGTGATTCAAAGTCGTTTTTGACTTTGCCTTTCCATTCACTTACCGGCAGGTTAATTACGTCTTTAAGTGATATCGGTGGGGCTGCCGGCCGGACTGCACCATAAGCTTCGGCAGTTGAAATATGAACAGGTGGTTTGACGATGGTTATGTGATAGCCGGACAAATCCACATTCACTGCAGAGAATTCATCTCCTATACCTGCAGCATAAACTGCTTTATTTTGAATAAAAAAAGGGCAGTCGGCACCTAAAGTCCCTGCATAGCGCTCCAGCTCCGTTTCTGTGATACCTAAACTAAATTTTGAATTGATCATCTTCAGCAAAAACGCGGCATCTGCTGAACCACCTCCTAAACCTGCACCTATCGGTATATTTTTCAGTAAAGTAATCTGCTGCTCCGGAAGATCGAATTCCTTTTGCAGTAAGCGGAAGGCTTTAAGACAGAGATTGTCTTCACCGCTGCCAGGAATGTCAAGTCCCCTGATCTGGCAACTGGTATGTTCCGCCGCATTGAGTTCTACGACATCATAAAGTTTTACCGGATAGAATATGGTTTCCAGCTCATGATATCCATCAGCCCGGCGTGCAGTAATATTTAAACCTAAATTAATTTTACAGTTGGCAAATGCGAGCATAGCAGGTCGTTTCTGCTGCAAACTTACAAAAACCAAAAAGCGCTAAGGCATCTGCCCTGAAAAATAAATTAATAGCATTCTTGTAATTTTTACCTTGTAATAGCCAAAATTAAATGATCATGTCCCTGGTATTTTGGGTGTCTGTGTTTTTTTTATGTTATTTTGCGGAAACATTAAATACTACACATGAAACAATATCTGGACTTGATGCAGCATGTGCTGGATCACGGAACGCAGAAACATGACCGCACCGGTACAGGAACAATCAGTGTCTTCGGCTACCAGATGCGATTTAACCTGCAGGATGGTTTTCCGATGGTCACCACCAAGAAATTACACCTCAAATCTATCATTCATGAATTGATCTGGTTCCTGAGCGGGGATACGAACATAGCCTACCTCAAAGATAACCAGGTGAAAATATGGGATGAATGGGCAGACGAACAGGGTAACCTGGGACCTGTATATGGATCACAATGGCGTTCATGGCCGCGCCCGGACGGTACACATATCGATCAGATCAGCCAGATTATCCAGACCATCAAGACTAATCCGGATTCCAGAAGGATTATTGTTTCTGCCTGGAATGTCGCAGAAATTGACCAGATGGCCCTTCCACCCTGCCACGCTTTCTTTCAATTCTATGTTGCCGATGGTAAATTAAGCTGCCAGCTTTACCAGCGCAGTGCCGACATCTTCCTCGGGGTACCGTTTAATATTGCTTCTTATGCACTGCTGACTATGATGGTGGCTCAGGTATGCGGGTTGCAGTATGGCGATTTCATTCACACCCTTGGCGACGCCCATTTATACAATAATCATATTGAACAGGCCAAGCTTCAACTGACCAGAACTCCTTTTGCATTACCACAGATGGACATAAATCCTGACGTAAAGGATATTTTCGATTTCAAATATGAAGATTTCAGTTTGAAAAATTATGAGGCCCATCCGCATATTAAAGGAGCCGTAGCCGTATGATGTTAACTATAGTTGTCGCCATGGCCACAAACAGGGCTATCGGAAAGGATAATAAATTACTATGGCATCTGCCGGCCGATCTGAAACATTTCAAATCCCTGACTAGCGGCCATACCGTAATCATGGGCAGGAAAACTTATGACTCCATCGGGAAACCACTGCCTAACCGCAGAAATATTGTGATTAGCAGACAACAGGATCTGGAAATACCGGGGATAGAAGTCGTTTCATGCCTGGAAGATGCGACTGCATTGTGCAATAGCGAAGAAGAAGTTTTCATTATTGGCGGCGCACAAATATACACAGCTGCTTTAGCAGTTACAGGAAAACTAGAGATCACTATTGTGGAAGGAGATTTTGAGGCAGATACATTCTTCCCGGAAACAGATCCTGCACAATGGAAAGAGGTGTCAAGAACGGCTTTTCCGGCGGACGAAAAGAATCAATTGAATTATACTTTTTTAACCCTGATACGCAGATAATTAATTTAAATGATCTGCCCGTTCAAAATGTCCAAACCGTAAAAATGGCTTAAAATGCAGCTAAAAGCTGCATAAGAAATTAAATTCAATTAAACGGTCCGAATATTATATTAGGCTGACTATTAAATTAAAAATTTAATTAGATTTGCCGACTTGTTGAAAAATAATACAGCATAGACAAATAATTACAAACAAAAAATGCAAGGTAAAGGTTTCATTAAATTTATGGCAATACTATTAGGTATTGTCTGTGTGTATTCACTCTCGTTCAATCTAGTCACCTCGAAGGTAGAAAAAGACGCCAAAGCGTATGCCAAAGGTGACCTGGTTAAAGAAAAAGCTTACTTAGACTCCATGTCTAGTGTACCTGTCTATCCGGTCTTCGGTTTCGACTACGAATTCTGTAAAGGTAAAGAGATCAACCTTGGTCTTGACCTTAAAGGTGGTATGAACGTTACTATGGAAATTTCATTAGGCGAACTGGTTAAATCTTTAGCTGGTAACCCGGATGATGCTAATTTCAACAAAGCTATCACAACAGCACAAAATCAGATGAATGCCGGTGGTAAAGATTTTATCAACCTGTTTGTAAATGAATTTGAAAAGCTTAGCCCCAACGTTAAGTTAGCTGATTATTTCTCCAATCAGGATAATGCACAACAGCTGAAAGCTAACGCCAGCAACTCTGACGTTAAGACTTATCTTTCTAAAGAAGCTAACAGTGCTATTGACCGCTCTTTCATTATTATCAGAAGCCGTATCGATGGTTTTGGTGTAGTAAGTCCGAACATGCAGAAACAAGAAGGTACTAACCGTATCCTGATTGAGATGCCGGGTGTTCAGGATAAAGAAAGGGTTCATAAATTATTACAGGGTTCTGCAGAATTACAATTCTGGCAGGTTTATCAGAATGAAGAAGTTTATTCTGTGATGGAAAACATCAACAAAACCCTTGCCTCCACTTTAAAAGACACTACAGCTACTGCTGCAGTAAAAACTGATACAGCGGCAAAAAGCGGAAGTGCTTTAGCAAATCTGGCAAAGAAAGCCGGATCTAAAGACTCTGTTGATGCTAAAACTGCCGACCTTGCTAAAAGCAACCCACTGTTCTCTGTTTTAAACATCCCGACTTACCAGGCTGAAAATGGACAACCTTCTTTACGCCCAGGCCCGACTGTTGGCTGGGTAGCTCAAAAAGATACTGCCAAAGTAAATGCCTATTTCAATTTACCTGAAGTAAAATCTATCATTCCACAAAGTTTCAAATTCATGTGGAGTGTAAGACCGATGGACGGCACTAAAGTATTTGAATTATACGCAATCAAATCTTTATCTCCAGATGGCAAACCAGATTTAGGTGGTGAAGCAATCAGTGATGCCCGTCATGATTACGATCAGAAAGGTAAACCTGAGGTAACAATGTACATGACTGGCGATGGCGCTCAGAAATGGAAAAAAATCACAGCTGAAGCTTCTGCAGATCCTAACAATAAAAAATCAATCGCTATTGTCCTTGATAATTCAGTTTATTCTGCACCTACTGTTCAGAACGAAATTCCAAACGGTATCTCTTCAATCACCGGTAACTTTACAGTGAATGAAACTCAGGATTTAGCCAATATCTTAAAAGCTGGTAAATTACCTGCGCCTGCACGTATCGTTGGTGAATTTGTTGTTGGTCCTTCTTTAGGCCAGGCTGCAATTGACAATGGTTTACTTTCATTTGTACTTGCATTTGTGGTAATCCTGGTGTTCATGGCTTTATATTACAACAAAGCCGGATGGGTAGCTAACCTTGCATTGGTTATCAACTTATTCTTCATTATGGGTATCCTGGTTTCGCTGGGTGCTGTATTAACTTTACCTGGTATTGCTGGTATCATTCTGGTAATCGGTCTGTCGGTCGATGCAAACATTCTGATCTTTGAGCGTGTAAGGGAAGAACTAAATCATGGGAAATCTGTTTCTGCTTCTATTAGCGAAGGTTTCAAACATGCAATGCCTTCTATTATTGACTCGAACGTTACAGTATTAATCCTCGGTGTTATTCTTTACGTTTTTGGTAGCGGCCCGGTTCAGGGTTTTGCAACTACTTTATGTATCGGTATTCTTTCGTCCCTATTCTGTGCGGTATTAATCTCACGTCTGGTTTTCGACTCACTGCTTGGTAAAAATGCAAATATCACTTTCGGTAATAAATACACCATTCATGCCTTCAAAAATATTGCATTCAACTTTGTTGGACACAGAAAGATCTACTATACTATTTCTTCAATCATCATCGTATTAGGTTTTGTCTTCTACTTTAAAAATGGTGGTTTAAGATTAGGTATTGATTTTAAAGGTGGCCGTACTTATATCGTTCATTTCGATAAAGGCATGAATACCGAAGATGTGAAGGAGGTCCTTGCGCCAAGCTTTGAACATGAAGAAATTCAGGTTAAAACGGCAGGTAATGACAATGAACTTAAAATCACTACAACTTATCATATTACTGATCAGGATGCAGGTGCAGACAAACTTGTCGAAAACGCACTGAAAGCAGGTCTGGATAAAACAAACGTTAAATATTCAATCGAAAGTAACCAGAAGGTAGGACCGATCATCGCAAGTGATTTAGTATACAGCGCTTATGGTGCCATTCTTTTCTCTTGTCTGCTGATGTTTATCTATATCATCGTAAGGTTCAAAAAACTAAACTATGGTTTAGGTGCAGTTATCGCATTATTTCATGATGTACTGCTTGTTCTTTCATTCTATACAATCCTGGACGGGGTGTTACCATTCTCTCTAGAAATTGGTCAGGATTTCATCGCTGCAATCTTAACAGTTATGTCTTACACAATGACAGAAACGGTTGTTGTATTTGACCGTATCCGTGAGAAACTTGCTGAATCTGGTAAAGACGATCTTTACGGTGAAGAGCGTAATCAATTAATCAACTTTGCACTGAACAGTACTTTAAGCCGTACCATTTTAACATCTTTAACTGTATTCTTTGTATTACTGGTTATCTTCATCTTCGGTGGAGAAAGCATCAGAGGGTTCATCTTCGCCTTGTTAATCGGACGTGTTATCGGTACTTATTCGTCACTGTGTATCTCTACTCCTATTGTTATTGACTTAGGAAAAGGAGAGAAACATCCGGCGCATTAATTCATAATAAATGCATAAAAAAGGCATCCCCAGGGATGCCTTTTTTTGTTATACACATTTTTTGATACCTTGTGTGAAACACCTGATCAGTCAAAAACATATGAATACAGAAAACACTTTGAAACTGGTAGAATGTCCAAGAGATGCCATGCAGGGAATTCATGAATTTATACCAACGGCACTCAAGGCTGCTTATATTAACCTGTTACTGAAAGCCGGATTTGACACGCTTGATTTTGGAAGTTTTGTTTCGTCAAAGGCTATTCCTCAAATGCAGGACACTAAAGATGTGCTTGAAAAACTTGATCTGAGCAGTACTTCTACAAAATTACTTGCAATTGCTGCTAATCTCCGGGGGGCTGAGGAAGCGGTAGCTTGTCCAGAGATCAGTTATGTAGGTTTCCCCTTCTCCATCTCAGAAACGTTTCAGCACCGGAATACGAATTCGAGCATGCTTGCTTCTCTCAACACGGTAGATCAGATTCTGGAACTTTGTGACAGGCATCAAAAGACTGCGGTAATCTATTTGTCGATGGGTTTTGGCAATCCATATGGAGACCCATATAGTTTCGATATCGTCGGAGAATGGGCTTCCAGTTTAGCAGGCTTGGGGACAAAGATACTTTCACTGGCCGATACAACCGGAGTCTCTACTGCCGAGCAGATCCGCATACTCATGCCTATGCTTCAGAAACAATTTCCGGATATTGAATGTGGACTGCATCTGCACAGTACGCCTGAAAAAAGAATTGAAAAAATAACGGCAGCTTATGAATCCGGATGCAGACGCTTCGACAGTGCTCTAAGGGGTTTTGGTGGCTGTCCTATGGCAAAGGATGACCTGACAGGTAACATAGCCACAGAAGAGCTGCTGGCGTTTCTGGAAAGCAGAAAGGAATCAACCGGGATAGATGATTATTACTGGAATGAAGCGTTACAATTATCTACTGAAGTATTTAGCTATAATTAATGCGTTATACCTTAACCATTCGATACTGCTGTATACCGTCTTCTTCAAAAAGATCTCCTTCTATTGCGAAACCAAAACGGGCGTAAAGCCCAACCGCGTCCGCTTGTGCATTGAGGTAAATTAACTCTGAGTTCTGAGGGATGTCAGCCAGCGCCGCAGCCAGCAAAGCTTGCCCTACCCTTTTATTGCGGAATTCAGGTAAAACCGCAAACTGTTCCAGTTTATAGCCATCTTCAGTTTTACGCCAGCGACAAGCGCCGCATGGATTATTGTCCATCAAAGCAATATAATGTACTGCATCATCATCATCTGAAGACTCCATTGGTGCAGGAGACCCCTGCTCCCCGGCGAAGATCTGATTTCGGATTGCGAAGACCGTTTCCAGTTCTTCTTTAGTTCTGGCTTTATTGACTTGGAGTATTTCCATCACTTTTGTGTTTATAAATATGCTTTTTCTTATTCTGATCCACGACTATGGCTGCATCTATAGAATGAGAACAATGAATATCTGTTTCTTGTTTCGCCAGAGTTGACAATGTGACATAAAACTTATGCAGCTGGTCCAATTCTGCCTCCGTCAGATCTTCGATGTCGACCATTCGGTTACTTGCCCTTTCATGTGCCGCAATCAATTCATTTAATTTTAGTTGTATTGCTTTACCATCCTTGTTTTGTGCCTTCTGAATCAGGAACACCATCAGAAAAGTAATAATAGTTGTACCGGTATTGATAACCAGCTGCCAGGTCTCTGAGTATTTGAATAGCGGCCCGGAAACTGCCCATATGATTACTATCATCAATGCGATAATAAATGCAGCTGAACTGCCGGTAAATCTAGTAGCAGCATTGGCGAATCTTTCGAACACAAAATTTTTATCACTGTTTTTCATATTTTTTTATGCTAAATGTCAGTAATAATAAACACTATTTCATATAAATAATGTGGGTTATGTGGGGCCCGGAATAAAAAAAGGCCCCGGTAGAATACCGGGGCCTTTAGAATAAAATTTACCTGAAATTACAGGTTAATGGGTTAAATTATAATTTATCACTTGCGTCTCTGCAGTTCAGGTCTTCAAAAGCTTGAGTTAAACGTTTAACAAATGCTTCTTCACCTTTACGCAACCATACACGTGGATCATAAAATTTCTTATTTGGTTTATCGTCGCCATCTGGATTACCAATCTGCGCCTGAAGATAAGCTTCATTTGCTTTGTAGTAATCTAATACACCTTCCCATAATGCCCATTGCATATCAGTATCGATGTTCATTTTAACCGCGCCGTAAGAGATTGCTTCTCTGATTTCTTCCTGAGAAGAGCCTGAACCACCATGGAAAACAAAATTAATTGGTTTCTCTGCAGTCAGTCCAAATTTCTCTTTTACATATTCCTGAGAATTTTTCAGAATTACCGGTTGTAATTTCACGTTTCCTGGTTTGTAAACACCATGAACGTTACCGAAAGCAGCTGCAACAGTAAATTTATCACTCACTTTACTCAATTCTTCATAAGAATAAGCTACTTCTGAAGGTTGTGTATATAATTTAGAACTATCTACATCACTGTTATCCACACCATCTTCCTCGCCACCAGTTACACCCAGTTCAATTTCGATAGTCATACCTATTTTAGCCATACGTGCCAGGTATTTTGTAGAAATCTCCATGTTCTCTTCAATGCTCTCTTCAGAAAGATCGAGCATGTGCGATGAGAAAAGAGGTTTACCATGTTCAGCAAAGAATTTCTCTCCGTGATCAAGTAAGCCGTCAATCCATGGTAATAACTTTTTAGCAGCGTGATCAGTGTGCAATACTACAGCAACACCATAATGTTCTGCCAGTAAATGCACATGTTTAGCTGCAGAAACTGCACCCAGTACACAAGCCTGAAGATTATCATTATTCAGGGTTTTTCCTGCATAGAACTGTGCACCACCATTCGATAATTGAATAATCACCGGTGAATTCACTGCTTTAGCAGTTTCCATAACTGCATTAATCGTATTTGTACCGGTAACATTTACTGCTGGTAAAGCAAATTGATGTTTTTTAGCCTGCTCAAATAATTCCTGAACGGCATCTCCGTAAATTACGCCTTTATAGCCTTTTAAACTCATTATTATTAGATTTATGTTAGCCGAAGTTAGGAAAAATATCAGGCCGGGCAAATCTCCGGGGCTAAATAATTCATCAGAAAGGATTTGTCAGCGTGAGATTAAACTGTTCTGATTTTTTTTTGTTTCTTTGTAATCGCATTTTTCATACATAACATGGCTTGGTTTAAGAGAGAAAAAAAAGGTATCAGTACGCTGACAGAAGAAAAGAAAGAAGCGCCGGATGGCTTATGGAACAAGTGTCCTAATTGTAAAAAAGCATTACACAGTGCAGATTTAACTGAACATCAGTACGTTTGCCACTATTGCAACTATCATTTAAGAGTAGGTTCCAAAGAATATTTCCAGGTTCTTTTTGATCAAAATGAATTTACTGAACTTTTCAGCAATCTTACATCGGGAGATCCGCTTCACTTTACAGATAGCAAACCATATACAGAACGATTGGTCGACACCCAAGCTAAAACAGGGTTAAAAGACGCAATTCGCGCTGCTGTAGGAAAAATTGATGGCGAAGAGCTTGTAATTGCCTGCATGGACTTTAATTTTATTGGAGGTTCCATGGGATCTGTAGTTGGTGAAAAAATAGCGAGATCTATTGATTACAGCATTAAACATAAAATTCCTTTCCTGATGATTTCAAAATCTGGTGGTGCAAGGATGATGGAAGCAGCTTTCTCTTTAATGCAGATGGCAAAAACTTCTGCTAAACTTGCGCTCCTTAGTCAGGCGAAAATCCCATATATATCATTATTAACAGATCCAACAACGGGCGGCGTTACCGCTTCCTACGCTATGCTTGGAGATATTAATATCGCAGAACCAGGTGCTTTAATTGGTTTTGCAGGTCCCCGGGTAATTAAAGAAACCATAAAAAAAGACTTACCAAAAGGATTTCAGACTGCTGAGTTTGTTCAGGAACACGGTTTCCTTGACTTCATCGTCGACAGAAGAGAGATGAAGGCCAAACTGGCGAACTTCCTTAAAATGGTTAAGAACTAATAAAATTATTGCATAAAAAAAGCTCCGTTGATCAACGGAGCTTTTTTTATGCAATAATTTTAGATTGCTGGATTGGCCTGGTATGCCGTCCAAAGTTCATCTAAACTCTTTTTGGTGATATCTCTCCAGGTTGATTCTGTATAAGTATGTGCCCTCATATTTTTATCCATGGATTTAACAAAATTAGGATACCCGTTTTTCTCAAGCCATACGAAGAACCTTGCGGTGATGCGGTAACCCTGATCATATTTCTGACCCGCTTTATATGCTGGTAAGGTCCAGTCTGCCCCTGCATTGTCAACACCATACGTGTATCGTACATAATCTGCAATACCTTCTGTTACCCACCAAGGACCGCTGTTGGAACCATAATCCTGAACAATATGCATAACTTCATGTGTAACCACATCGATGTCACCTGGTTTTTTCCCAAACCAGCTTGGACTAAAAAGTACTCTTCCATTGGAGGCTTCAGCAACTGCTTTATAAGCTGTATCAATTACAAAAGTGACTTCGCTTGCTGTATTTTTATTGTATTGTTTTTTCAACACCGGATAAACTTTAAAAAAAGTTTCCGTCATCCGCGTTTTAAGTGCTGAGGGAAAATTGGGGTCTTTGATCTCCCAGTTTAGAGTAAATCCATTTTTCTTAATAACTTCCTTGTCTTGAGCTACAGCAGTAAAACCAGTCGCCAGCAATAAAGAGGTGATACCAGTAATTACTCCAAAAAATTCACGTTTCATCTTCATATATATATCGGATAGAAATTTAACCTTTATCCGGCAGCTAATGTACCCGAATTGATATGCACAAGCTAAAATGAAACTGAATTGTGACGATAAATGACAACCTATCCCAGAACGGAAGAAGCCCATATTTTTCAATATGGGCTTCTGTTATATCTTAGAAATCACTGCCGGGTGTTACTCCAGGTTCATGCCCGGAGCCCAGTGGCTTGTTCTTCCTTTGCGGCTGATTACTGAATTCCGAACGTCCGGAATGTCTTGTAGAGGATGTTTCTCCACTGCTTAGCGTCTCGTCTTCGTCTGTCGTATTCTCTTTATAAACAGTTTTCTTTTCCTCTTCAGTATTATGCTGTTGATTCAGCTTATCTCTATCATTGCGGTTTAATTCTTCCTGATTTCCCATTTAAGTAAAATTTAATATTAGCAATTAGACTAGTTATCAGGAGAACACCCGCATAAACCTATTGTTTGTCAAAAAAACAGATTAAAGAAAAAAACCTACTGCCTGCCATATACTTTTTCTTTGATTTCTTTAATCACTGAAAGGTATAAATCCACACTTTCCTGCGGATAATTACTCATTAATATCAATTTGTATTCCCTTTCCGGATCCCGGTAACAAGGTTGCTGGTAAGGTACTTCCAGGCAATAGAGACCGAGCTTTTCATAAAAGCGTATTCTGCGTACGGCATCTGTCGTTTCCGGCGGTTCCACTTCCAAAATCAAACGCGTATCCTTTAACAGCATCTGCATAACCTTTTCTCCATAACTTTTCCCTCTTTGATCCGGATCGATGGCGAAATGTTCAATATAATCCCAACCTCTAAGATGCCAGAGAATAACAAATCCTATAATCCGGTCACCTTCCAGAATGAGATTTAAATCCATCTCGCGCCTGTTACCGATCATACTGAGCAATTGCGGCCAGTCCCTGCGTTCGCTGATTGGGAATGCCGACGTGTACAACTTAAAAACATAATCCAGATTTGGATCTTGAGCGGATTCAACAGATTGAAAATACATCTGATTCATATTTTGGTTACAAAAAAACGCTGGCCTTTCAGAGAAAACCAGCGTTATAATATTATAGTAAATGGAATTGAGTCGTATTAAACAGCAATATTCTGTTCTACGATATGTTTAACTTTTTCCACTACAAAATCAATTTCTTCTTTCGTATTCAATTTTGAAAACGAGAAACGAACCGACGGACGGTTAGGATCTGCACCAATACCTGTCAGCACATGTGATCCAATATTGGACCCCGATGAACAGGCACTGCCACCTGATGCCGAAATACCATTGATGTCTAGATTAAATAGTAACATATCTGCCATTTCCATTTCCGGGAATGAAACATTGAGTACTGTATACAGGCTTTTTTCCGGTTCGGTCTCCCCATTAAAGGAAATACCAGGAACTTCTTCCTCCAGGCGTGTTTTCATATAAGATTTTAATTCCTGAATAACCTGCTGATGAGCTCCCATATCTTGATATGCCATCTCCAGAGCTTTAGCAAGCCCGACAATACCATACACGTTTTCAGTACCTCCACGCATATTTCGCTCCTGTGCACCACCAAAAATTAAAGGGTTTATTTTAACCTTATGGCTAACATAAATAAACCCAACACCTTTAGGTCCATGCAGTTTATGCGCAGCACATACCATAAAATGAGCCTTTAATTTTTTGGCATCATGTACATAATGTCCCATAGTCTGTACTGTGTCGCAATGCAAAATAGCATCATACTTTTCACAGATATCACCTACGCGTTCCAAATCTGTTAAAGTACCCAGTTCGTTGTTAGCATGCATTAGCGAAACGAAAGTACGCGGGTTGTTCTCTAACAATTCTTCCAGATGAGCATAATCGATATTCCCTTTGCTGTCAATATTTACAAAACTAAGTTTATCAATAACGCCCTTCTTTAATAATTCATCCAGTGTATGCTCAACAGCATGGTGTTCAATTTTAGACGTAATGGCGTGTTTAAGACCATATGCCGCAATACCGCATCTGATTGCTGTATTGTCAGCCTCAGTACCTCCGGAAGTAAAAAATACTTCTGCAGGTGCCGCGTTAAGCAAACCGGAAACAGACTTACGTGCCTTCTCAATCAAAGTACGGACCTCGCGGCCCTGAGCATGAATAGAAGATGGATTACCATAGTAGTTTTCCATTACGTTAACCATTTCCGCTATGACCTCTTTATCAAGAGGTGTTGTTGCGGCATTATCTAAATAGATCCTGTTCATTTGAATTAATTCAATTTTAAAATTTCTTTGATATCTGCAATGATTTTGGCAGCCAGATTTTCAGCCACTGTTTCGTTGACAGCTTCACTGTAAATCCTGATAATCGGCTCCGTGTTCGAGCGTCTTAAATGTACCCACTCATTCTCAAATTCAATTTTCAACCCATCGATTGTACTCAATGGTTGATTTTTATATTTCTCCTGAACTTTTAGCAATAAAGCATCAATATCCATTTCAGGAGTCAGGGTAATTTTATTTTTCGATATGTGGTAAGAAGGATAAGTACTTTTAAGTCTGGATATAGTTAAACCTGTTTTCGCCAGATGGGTTAGAAATAAAGCGATCCCAACTAAGGCATCTCTTCCATAGTGCAGCTCCGGGTATATAATACCACCATTGCCTTCTCCGCCGATAACTGCATTTACAGCCTTCATCTGATTGACAACGTTTACCTCTCCTACTGCAGCAGCATGATACTCGCCACCAGCTTTCACCGTCACATCTTTCAATGCACGTGTTGAAGAAAGGTTGGATACTGTATTTCCCTTAGTATTCTGCAGCACATAATCTGCCACAGCTACCAGTGTATACTCTTCACCGAACATTGTACCGTCTTCGCAAACGAAACACAATCTATCCACATCAGGATCTACAACAATACCCAGATTTGCATTTTTCTGTTGAACGACTTTGGCTATTTCCGTCAGGTTCTCCGGAAGCGGTTCCGGGTTGTGCGGAAACTCACCATCAGGCGTACAGTATAGTTCGTAAACCGTATTTACTCCTAGTGCCTTTAACAAAGCCGGAATAAATATACCCCCGGTTGAATTCACACAGTCGATCGCAACTTTAAAATCTGCTTTACGGATCAATTCTACATCTACCAGTGGTAACGCAAGAATAGCATCAATATGTTTTTGAAGATAAGAGTCGTCCTGAATGACCTTACCTAAGCTATTTACTTCAGCAAAGTTAAAATCAGACTGCTCTGCCATGTCAAGAACTTCTTTTCCATCTGCATCGCTGATAAATTCACCTTTTGCATTCAAGAGTTTTAAAGCGTTCCATTGTTTCGGATTATGACTCGCAGTAAGTATGATTCCACCTCCTGCCCCTTCCATAGGCACCGCTATTTCCACAGTTGGAGTGGTCGACAAACCAAGATCAATAACTTCGATTCCTAGTCCCATTAAGGTTCCAGTAACGAGATGATTAACCATTTCACCAGAAATACGCGCATCGCGGCCCAGGACTATTTTCTTAATATTGGTATTTTTGATTACCCACGCGCCATAAGCAGCGGTAAATTTTACGATATCGACAGGGGTTAATCCATTTCCGGCTAATCCGCCAATGGTTCCCCTGATTCCAGAGATTGATTTTATCAGTGTCAATGTTATAATTTTTGTTTCCCAAAAATAGTAAAAATTAAGAAGGGAACCCAAATAAACAATATCAGATCGAATATCCACTTCGTTGCATCTAAATCACTATATTTGCTCCCATATTTTTAAATCCTGAATATTTATGCAGCGTAAATGGTTTCAATATTGGTTTAACTCCCCTTATTATCATATCCTTTATAGTCAGCGGAATGATGCCGAGGCCGAGTATCTGATAGACAATTTAACAGCCCATTTAAAGCCTGCTCTACACGCCAGGATACTAGACATCGCTTGCGGAAGAGGAAGACATGCTGTATACCTGAACAAAAAAGGGTTTGATGTGACGGGAATTGATCTCTCTGAACAAAGTATCCGTTACGCCCGGCAGTTTGAACAAAAGCACCTGCATTTTTATGTGCATGACATGCGTAAACTGAGTTACATCAATTATTATGACATTGCGCTGAATTTATTTACCAGCTTCGGATATTTTGATACAGAAAAAGACCATGTTAATGCCCTGAAATCATTCCGTAAAAGCATAAAAGAAGACGGTACCTTGGTACTGGATTATTTCAATACCAAAAAGATCATAAGCAATCTGACTCACCGGGAAAGCAAAACCCTTGAAGGTATAGAATTCGATATTCATAAATTCGTTGCCGACGGAAAAATCATCAAACAGATTAATTTTGAACACAAGCAGAAGAACTTTGCCTTTGAAGAACGCGTACAAGCCTTCCTGCTGGCAGACTTCGAAAGGATGATGGAAAAAAGCGGTTTAAAAATAACAGAGATTTTTGGAAGTTATAATCTGGAACCATTTGACGAGATTAAATCTGATAGATTGATACTTCTCTGCAAAAAAATATGATCGAGCAGCTGCATACCTTCGATGTGGAGCTTTTTATGCGCATCCACCGCGGATTATCCAATGGGTTTTTCGACTGGCTGCTGCCATTAACCAGAAACAGGTTTTTCTGGTCACCATTGTATCTTTTCATCATTATATTCTGCATTAAAGAATATAAAAAAAGGGGATTGTATATTGTTGGAGGTGTGCTGCTCACATTTGCGATCGGAGATCTGATTTCATCCAGGCTGATCAAACCCTTTATTTCCCGTATCAGGCCTTGCAATGAAATTACCCTTGCAGATGAGATTATCCGCCGGGTTCCCTGTGGAAGCGGTTTTAGTTTCCCCTCTGCACATGCCACTAACCATTTTGGAATCGCTATATTCCTGATCCTGGTTTTTTACCCGAAATGGAAGCCTATCCTCCCTATCGGCCTGGCCTGGGCTTTTATTATCTCCTTTGCACAGATCTATGTAGGTGTGCATTATCCTATAGACACCATAGCAGGAGCAGCACTGGGCACAAGTATAGGCCTGCTGACGTTTCAAATTTATAAATACGTTATCAAAAGATATTAATGGAATCCTGGAAGCTGCTCGTTTTATTTTTATGTGCCTTTTTAGGGGGCTTAACTATTTTCCTGGTCAGAAGTGATAAGTCAAAATTGCTAAAACTGATCCTATCATTTAGTGGTGCATATCTTTTTGCCATTACAGTTTTACATCTGATTCCCGATGCGTACAGCGGCCCTGACCATCAGCAAATAGGTATTTACATTCTGATCGGTTTTTTGCTGCAGGTACTGCTTGAACAATTTTCTGAAGGTGTAGAGCACGGCCATATCCATAGTCATCACCATGAACAGGTTTTCCCATACGGAATTATGATCAGTTTGTGCCTTCATGCTTTTCTGGAGGGAATGCCTTTAGCCGCAGATCAGCATAATGCACTTATATTTGGTATTGCACTGCATCATATTCCTGCAGCCTTTGCACTGGCAAGTATTCTGATGCAGAATAAATTCAAACCGGGAGGAATCGTGTTTTACTTAGCTGTGTTTGCTGTGATGGCTCCCCTTGGATTCTGGGTGAGCAATGGAATAAGTACCGGACGTATCGGTGGAATAGAGATCTATTTCAATAAAATGATGGGTATTGTAATCGGTATTTTCCTACATATCTCCACCACTATCTTATTTGAATCCAGTGTTGACCATAAAGTAACAAGAAGAAAAATGATAGCGGTATTATTAGGTATCGCTGTTGCATTGATCGGATATTATACCACGGGACAGGGGCATAGCCACGCGCATTAGCCCCCTTTTGCTTTCTTTAGGAGCTGCACCAATTGCTCGGCCTCAACCGCAGTAAGATGAGAAGATAATACTCCAGACAAATTCAGATCCGCATCCATCCTGTCCAGTAAATCCAATCCTTTTTTACTAATCAGTATATCAACAGAGCGCTTATCTTTTGAATTTAGCCGCTTAACAACTAACTCTTTCTGAAGTAAACGTTCTACAATCCTCGAGGCGTCACACATCTTGTCCAGCATTTTACATCTCAACAGATTTATGGTTGACGGACTCGGGTACTGGCCACGTAATATTCTCAGCACATTAAATTGCTGTGCTGTAATTTCAAACGGCTGTACCGCATTTTTAAGTTGCTCACTGCACCAATTGTGGGTAAATGCAACGTTAACCATTGCTTCGTGGAAAACGCTTTCATAGCGTGGTAATCTGACCTCTTTTTCAATTTGCATTACTCGTCAATTTTGGCATCCTTGTCGGGATGTGTATCTTGTTTAGATTTACCATAGTTCCAGGGGCAATGTCGGCATTTGTTTTTGCAGCAGTATCCCCTTTTCAGGTGATAGGCAGCAGTAAACACCATTAATCCATCTTCATTGAAATAAAAGTCAATGCCCTCTGTCATTAATTAAGCAATTTAACAATTAAATTGTTTACATAATAATCCTGCAATTGAGACCCGTTTCCATGTATTGTCCAGACTTCTGACGGTTTTATCTGATCGATCGTATAGATGATATCGTTCCAGTCCACATGATCAGAGATCAAAAGTTCCATTCCGTTACTCCGCTGGAGGTTCTTCCATCCACTTGCAAATACCCTGATCACATTAACCGCACGGATATAGCTTCTGAAGACTAAAGGAGATACAAGATAAATCAGGTTTTCCTGATTATTCTTCATTACCTTTCTATCATAGACCTCATAATTGCCCAGACTGAATCCTTCCTGTTCATAGATCCGGACAAAAGGAATAATATTATGATGTACCAGAATACGCTTTTCAGGGCAAAAATCATTAATCATGCGAATCAGACGCTGGCTTTTACCTAAGGCATAAGCACCAAGCATAATATTACCAGTCGTTGTACTCAATTTACGAATCTCCTGTTCCGGATCCGGATGTAATACTTCAGGATCTGCAAAAGTAGTCTCGGTAATTAGTACATCTGCCATAGGAAAAACTATAGGTTCGCAAGTAGGATCCGGTTGCAGCTTATAATCTCCAGTATACAAATAAGATACCCCTTTATATTCCATCAGCACCATTGCTGATCCCAGCATATGACCGGCAGACAAAAATGTAATTTTCACATCATTCAATGTAAAAGATTCATTAAAATCAATCAGATGAAATTCACCGGCAGCAAATTTTTTATACCGGTGCAACATAAATAAAGAAGTAGGTTTGGTACAGTATACATTTTGATTACCACTCACTGCGTGATCGCCATGTGCATGTGAAATCACGGCATCCCTGACCATCTCTTTAGGATCAAGGTAGAACTTTCCGTAGCTGCAATACAGCCCGGTTGTGGTTAAAACCACAAAATCGTTTAATATCATTTAGAATTTTTCGCTATAAATTGTTGGTGCAGATCGAGCACCTGTAAGATAACCGATGTAGAATCATCGTTGTGTATTATGCGGTCGGCCATTTCAAGTTTCTTCTTTTCAGGCCATTGTTTATCCATTCGTGCCATAATCTGGGCTCGGCTAAGCCCATCTCTTTTTTCTACCCAGAACAACCTGGATTCCAGCGGAGCGGTAACCACCACGTTAAGATCGCATTGCCGATAAGAACCACTTTCAAAAAGCAGTGCTGCCTCTTTAAGCAGGTAAGGCAGTGAAATATCCTGCATCCCGGCCCAGCTGTCAAAAGCACGCGCTACGGCCGGATGTACTAATGCATTGAGTTTTTTTAGTTCTGCCTCGTCCTGGAAAACTATTGCTGAGATATGTTTATTATTAAGCGCACCACTCTCCAGGTAACTCTCTTCGCCGAATGTACTTATTACGCCAGATACCAGTTCTACATCACTAACCATAATTTGTTTGGCCACAGTATCTGCATAAAAAACAGGGATACCCAATGTTTCAAAAACACGGCAAACTGTACTTTTTCCACTCCCTATCCCGCCAGTTATTCCTATTTTCATTTGTATGATCTATTTTTCGATAATAAAATCCACCTTACCTGGCGTAAGCATAACCTTTTTGCAGTACTCTGGAAATCTGGTCAACCGCACCGTCAGTTGACCATGGTGGTTTTCCTTCCATTCATTCAAATCAACTGCAGCTTCGATAAAATCTTCATTAACCTGCTGATAGCTTGACAAGGCAACTAAAAATGTCACTTTTACCTTTTTAGGGAAAAGTTTCACATTGTAGAATTCCTTATTGTTTAATATTTTCAACGGAACTTCGACCGTCTTTTCTGTAAACTCATCCACGGGGAGCCTCACTTCGACCACTCCGGGGAAGACGCTGATGTTTTTCATTACATTTTGCTTCACCGCAATCCTGCTAACCCGGTTACTATGAATATCCTGTAGACGGAGCGTATCCGTTTTCCAGAAATCTATTTTCTCCAGCTCCTCCTGCGGACCAGAAACCGTAACATAATTCGGTGTAAATTCTATCGGTCCTGAAATATCAAACTGCCTGGAGAACTTAAGATCAGGAACCAAAACTACAGGCACCTTTTTAACCGTTCTCTTAGAAAAATCAAAATAGAGGGTATCGGGTCTTACAGATATAATTTTCTGGGAGGTTTCCAGCTGATTATTAACTGCATATAGCTGTTCCGAGAACAAAACGTAGTTTCTGTTATTTAGTTTATCCAGGCTGATACTAATATATTGGGGGTTAATCCTCAGCCGGGCAAATAATAATTGCCAGCCGGTTCCTTCTACTAAAAGATCGACTGTATCTGACTGCAGTGGATGAAATGCTTTTTTCTGAGGGAAATTCTTATACATCAGCACAGTTTTCGCCGTGTATACGTATTTATTATTGAGGGCAAGGAATAACCACCCCGCGATTGCCAGCAGCACACAAGTAAGCAGCACCAAGAAACGTTTCCGCTCTATTTTTGTCAGTTTAATGAATGGCATGGCTGAAAGTAATCAAATTTAATAAAACAAAAAAGCCGCACCAATACTGGAGCGGCTTTTACTAATAGCATTAAATTAAGCTTTTGGCAACTCTGTAGAAGCTTTTGTAGCATCAAGCGAGATTGCAGACTTATCAAAGCGGATTTTAGTTCCACCCTCAACTTCAATTAAGAATGTTAATTCATTCATATCAACGATTCTGCCGTGGATACCAGCTGTGGTCACTATTTTATCACCTTTTTTCAGGTCAGCAACTAATTTTTTGTGATCTTTTGCTTTTTTTACCTGAGGTCTGATCATGAAGAAATAGAAAACAACCATGATTAAAACCATTGGAACCAGGGTGCTCAGCATGCTGCTTTGGCCTGCTTGTAAAATTACTGTAGCTGTCATAAAATTATTATATTGAAAAATAAATTATTTAGAACCAACTTCCTTCACGTCACCAATCATGTGAACTTCAGAAATTGACGGGTTTGCATTAGAAGTGATTGTGATGATTTTATCCTGTAATCCTATTTTACCTGCACTATTAAATACAACTTTGATCACTCCTGTTTCACCTGGTTTAATAGGTGCAGTAGGTTTTTCAGGAACTGTACAGCCACAAGTAGCTGTTGCATTCGTGATTATCAAAGGAGTTTTTCCTGTATTTTTGAATTTAAATTCATGCGTTGCAGACTCCCCTTGCTGAATAGCGCCGAAATTATGCAACCCTTGTTCAAAACTCATCACAGGAGCATCAGGTGAAGCCACTGCATTTACCGTTTGTCCAGGTGCCGCTTCAGCATGCGCTGCGTGATCATGACCTTCATGACTATCATGTGCAGCTTCCGGTTGAGATTGTTGACAAGCTGTAAAAGCAAAAGCCGCAATGGCCATTAATACAATTTTCTTCATGGAATTAATTTTATTCATCTATTAAACCGCGGCCTATTTTTTTAATACTGTTTGTACGTTTCAGGTCGCCTAAAATTTTGTCCAAGATACCGTTAATAAATGAATTACTTTTCGGAGTACTGTAATCTTTTGATAGATCAAGATACTCATTAATCGTCACTTTAACTGGAATGGAAGGGAAATTCAGCAATTCACAGATAGCCATTTTCATTAAGATTGTATCCATGAGAGCTATCCTTTCAGATTCCCAGTTTTTGGTTCTTTCGGCAATAAGCTCCTGGTATTCTTTATTATTTTTGACAGTATAAACAAATAGATTTTCAACGAATTTGCTATCTTCTTTCCAGTCTCCGCTAATTGGGGTAAGCTTATTCTGGAACGGGTCTTCTGAAACAAAATTCTTTAATGTTTTAGCAACCATTCCCTGCATTACTTCCTTGTCAACAGACCAGTTTATAAAACGGTCTTCAAAAGCCTGGATAATATTCTGACTTTTCAGGATAATTTTACGGAAGATAAATTTGATAATTTCTTTAGAACCTTCCAGACTTTCATCGGGATCGTTCAGATAGGCCGTGTATTCAGGCGTAGTTTTAAGTTTATTGTAGATTGTACGGATAAACTCAGGATCTGCATGCCAGTTAATCTGGTATTTATTTACAGCAGATTTAAATTCAGGATTTCCCTGCAGGAGCACGATGAATTTATTGTGCAATAATTTCTTATTCGGATTCAGGTCATCCGCAGTAGGAAAATGTTTGTGAGATCTTTCGATGGCGTCGATTTCTGTATATTCCGTGATTTCTGAAAGTAATGCCAGCATTCTGACATACATTTCATACACCTGGTCAATACTGTGCATGACCTCTTTCTTTGCAGAAATAAGATCTTTCTTCTCTGTCATTTGCCACGCAAAGATATTTTGCAGGACTTTGATTCTTAAGTGCCTTCTATTTAACATGAATGTAAGAACGATTTGGTATAAATACCGGTTATTAAAATGATGATTTTATTTTTTTGATGTCTATTATTCTTTGTTCAGCTATCCGGTTTGCTGCCAGGATAGTTGGGATATTATCTGTTTTGGATAAACGTATTACGTTTCTGGTTGCCTCGTAAATATTTTCAGTCAGCTGCATAGTTCTTTTCTTTCCAAAACCTGTCAGTTCTGAATAACAATTAATCAATCCACCTGCATTGATCAGGTAATCAGGCGCAAAAAGTATATTCTTTTCAAGCAATAACTGACCGTTTGCCTGTTCATCTGCCAGCTGGTTGTTTGCAGAACCTGCAATAATTGCAAATTTCATTTTCGGAATAGTTCTCTCGTTTACTGTAGCACCCAGAGCACATGGAGCGTAGATATCTGCATCAAGACCGAAAATTTTGTCTGCGCTTACAGGCTTAGCTTTATACTTCCTGGCCACCTCAGCAAGCCTTTCCTCATTAATGTCGCTGATAAATACCTCTACATTATCTTTTCTGAGCAATTCTACCAGCTGTTCGCCGACATTACCGATTCCCTGAACGACCACAGAACGGCCAGCCAGAATATCGGTACCAAAAACTTCCTTTACACAGGCTTTGATTCCGAGGTAAACGCCTTTAGCAGTAGTTGGAGAAGGGTCGCCCATTCCACCGATAGATTCAGGAACCCCGGTAACATGTTTGGTCTCCATACGAATGTATTCCATGTCTTTGGTCGTTGTACCCAAATCTTCGGCAGTGATATATTCACCATTTAGATTTTGGATAAAACGGCCGTAACTACGCATCATGGCTTCAGATTTCCCTTTACGGGAATCACCTATGATTACCGCCTTACCACCACCCAGGTTTAAACCCGTAATAGCGGCTTTGTAAGTCATACTTCTTGACAAACGCAAAACATCCTGCAACGCTTCATTCTCTGTAGCATAACTCCACATCCTGGTTCCACCCAGAGCTGGTCCGAGTGTAGTATCATGAATAGCAATAATGGCTTTTAATCCGGTGTCAGGATCATTACAAAAAACAACCTTTTTATGCCCAAGGGCACTGAGCTGATCTAAAATTGAGTTTACCGCAGAACTATTACCAGTCATAAGAAATGTGTTTATCAGACAGGCCGCAAAACTAACGATAAAAAACATTAATTACATTGTTTTAACGAAACAGTTTACAAAAATCATACTCAATTGGCTAACTTTACCAGCTCATGAAACACCTCCGTTTTCTTAACAAACATTTCTATAAATACAAATGGTGGATCATCCCAGGCGTGTTTTTTGTCGTGATTTCGAATATATTTGGTGTCATCCCAGCCCAGGTAATCGGTCATGCTTTTAACCTGATCACGGAAAACATCCAGATCTACGGTTTATTCAATGGATTTGACAGGCAGCAGCTTGTTTATGATATTTTCAGTTACAGCCTGTTTTACTTCGGCATGCTTGTACTCCTGCTTTATTTACTCCGCGGACTCTTTCTTTTCTTTATGCGCCAAACCCTTATTCTCATGTCCAGACATATTGAGTTCGACATGAAGAATGAAATCTATGCACATTACCAGAAACTGAGTATGGGTTTTTACCGGCGTAACAATACAGGCGACCTGATGAACCGTGCTACAGAAGACGTTAACCGTGTCCGAATGTATGTAGGGCCTGCCATTATGTATGCAATCAATACTATTGTGCTGTTCCTGCTAATCATCAGCGCCATGTATTCTGTAAATGCGAAACTGGCAACCTTTAGCCTTTTGCCCCTCCCGGCACTGGTTATTATCATATATATGGTCAATACCAAGATCAATCAGAAAAGCGAGCAGATTCAGGAGCAACTATCCAGTCTGTCCAGCTTCGTGCAGGAACGCTTTTCAGGAATCCGGGTTATCAAGTCCTATGTAAGAGAAAATTACACCCGGAAAATCTTTGCTCAGGAAAGTGAAAACTATAAAGAAAGCTCTATGAGCCTGGTTAGAGTTCAGGCGCTTTTCTATCCTACCATGCTTTTACTCGTCGGATTAAGCACCATCTTAACCGTATATATAGGGGGAGAACAAGTACTGGACGGCTCTATCACTGCCGGAAACATCGCAGAATTTATTGTTTATGTAACTCAGTTAACCTTCCCTGTGACCATGCTTGGCTGGGTGACCACACTCATACAGCGGGCATCTGCTTCTCAGAAAAGGATTAATGAATTTCTGGAACTGCAGCCCGACATACAATCAGGGGATTTGGCTATTGACAACTTCAAAGGCAATATCCGCTTTGAAAATGTAAGCTTTACTTACCCGGACACTGGCATCACTGCGTTAAAAGATCTGAATTTCGAAATTAAATCCGGGCAGTTTGTTGCTATCATCGGGAGAACAGGCTCAGGGAAGTCTACCCTCGCGAACTTAATTATGCGTATGTATGACACTGATCAGGGCACCATTTACGTAGATGAGAAGCCACTCCCATCAGTTCAGTTACAACCTTATCGTAACCATATCGGCTTTGTACCGCAGGAAGTTTTCCTTTTTTCCGACCACATATATAACAATATCGCATTCGGACTGGACAGCACCACAGATGAACAAGTTGAACAGGCTGCGAAAGATGCGGCCGTATATCATAATATTAAAGGCTTCGAACTCGGGTTTCAAACGATGCTTGGAGAGCGGGGAATTACACTTTCCGGCGGACAAAAACAAAGAGTATCCATTGCCAGAGCACTTATTAAATCTCCTCAGCTGCTTATTTTCGATGACTGTCTTTCCGCGGTCGATACCCGCACAGAAGAGGAAATACTGCAAAATCTAGGTAGGGTAATGCATAAAAAAACCAGTATTCTCATTGCGCACCGGATCTCTACAATTCAGAAAGCAGATCTTATAATCGTGCTGGACAAAGGCAGCGTAGCCGAAAAAGGAACACACAAAGAGCTACTTGCAGTAAATGGGATCTATGAAGAAATGTATAGAAACCAGTTGCTTGAAGAAGAAAAAAAATCACTTTAATTTCTATTTTGAAGTTTACTGATTAATACTTTATATTTACCCAAACCAAAACCAACAGTAATACCAAACATGGGAGAATTTGACAACAAAGAGAGAGAAGAAGTTTTTTCGAAGAAAGTAAGGGCTGGTAAACGAACTTATTTTTTTGATGTGAAAGCGACACGTTCAGGCGATTATTATCTGACCCTTACCGAAAGCAAAAAAAGGCTTGAAGACGGAGTATTCGTAAAGCATAAAATCTTTTTATATAAAGAAGACTTCGAAAAGTTTGCTGAAGGTCTGAATGAAACTGTGGATTATATTAAAAACCATCAGGATGTAGTAGAAAAACGCTACGAATATTCAGAAAACCATGAAGGTACCAGCAGAAACAACAGTGAAGATTTCTCCCTCTAATCATAGGCATACATACACACCTTTAAAAAAAAGCTCCTCTTTAAGGAGCTTTTTTTTTGCATGCAGCTTTTAAGATTCACAAACCTTAATTTCGACACTGCTTAATGTAATCCAGGAATCTTGCTCGGAGACGTTACAACCCAATATAAGTGTATTGCTGTGGCTTAGGTACTCCTTTAATTCCGCAAGAGCCTCTGCAGGTATACTTTTATTTAGAATCCTGACAGGCTCATCAAGTGCGGCCGTCCGGATCTCCAGGTCGTAAATTCCCTGTACCTGTGTATGGCAGACCAGTAATGAAATTTCATCAGATATCTTCTTCAGCTCCTGAAAAGCAAGAATTACCTGATCGGTATGTGCAGCCTTAAAACCTAAAACTAAAGCGCAGGAAGAATCAGCCTGCGGCTGTGCACCGTCAAACTGAATCTGATCTGCTTCTGCCAGTATTGATTCGATTACTAACCTATCCATAATTGCGTGTTTAGAAATGTATATACATAAAAGGAATACCAGGGATAATTGTTTGATGGATATCAAAAATATTGCCCGATACCGTATACAGAACACTACCTTAAGCTAATTCCAAACTAATCTAGATTAAAATGTTCAATTCCCTTTTTGTTTTATACGGTATAAACGTCGGCCTTTCCGAGATTATGATTATTCTACTCGGTTTATTTGTGCTTGCACTGATCTTGAGAAATATACTAATACAGCCCAGAATTAAACCTTAATTAATAGTCCATCCTTCTACCAAGTAAGCGGAAACCGTTTGCGCATAGCAGAAGCAGAACGATGATCATGACCCATAGCCAGCTATACCCTAATCTTTCTGCCAGGTAAAATCCAGCCGAGGGGCCGATTACCTGTGCAACTGACCAGCTTAAGGTATATCCTGCGGCATACTGCCCACGGTTATAACTATTAGATCTGCTCATAACGAAAGTGTTGATGAACGGAAGCGCAAACATTTCACCCATCGTAAACAGCACTATAGAAATCAGTGCGACCATTACCGGTGTAAATCCAGGAAGCATAAGCATCAGATAGGCCAGCGCGATTAAGAGCACACCTTTCACAATGTAGTAAGTTCCTGAACGTTTATTTTGGATCTTGCTAATCATGACCATTTCGAAAGCAGCTATGATTAACCCATTAAATCCAAGTATCAGCCCGATATGCAGCTCATTAATATGCCACACTGTTTTGTAATACAGAGGCACTACTCGGAACATTAGAAAAAAACAAGTGGTGAGCATTGTGGTCAGCAGCAGAAATTTCACAAAAAGCATATCTTTCCAGGGCTTCATTATTTCTGTTCCCAACATCTCCTGATCACTGGGCTCCGGTTTATCTATTGCAACTCTGGCAACTGCAGCTGGTAATAAAATCACAATCAGCAGGCCCGAAAGCATACTCACGGTGCCATCCAAAATAAATAACATTGGATAACTGAATGAAGCAACAATGCCGCCTATTCCGCTCCCCACTGCCCATCCTAGGTTTGTAGCAAGCCGGTTCAGACTATAAGAACGTGTTTGCGTTCCGGGAGCAGCATAAGTCGCAATCGCTGCAAAATTTGCAGGTCTGAATGCTTCAGAAAAAAAGCTGATTACCAGCGTTAGTAAACACAAAGTATCAAAATGGATGATGGAAGCGTAAAGAATAAAAAACAGTCCCCCGATCACAGAAGCCAGAATCTGAACCAGCCGGAAACCAATCATATCAGTTAACTTACCTCCGGCAGCAGCACCGGCGATTGAGCCAACACCAAAAAGAGTGATAATCAGACCTGCATCCGAAGGTGACCGGTCGAGATACTGGGTCATATACAAACTCATAAAAGGCACAGCCATACTGCTGCTCCTGTTAATTAGCATTACAGTACTCAAGAGCCAGGTTTCCCTGCTCAATCCGGAAAACGAAGTTTTATAGGTAGTAATTATTTTGGTTAGCATGGCTTTATTATTAGCACAAATCTAACCTCTTTTTACCAAGATTCGCCTAAATATCCCTGGAATGAATGATTCCCGGTAAAATTTCTCTTAGAATTTATGCTGGGCTGCAACCGGTTTTACGGGTTCGTAAGCACGCTGTCTCGGCTTATCGCTACACTGGCCCAAAGCCATATAAATTACAATAAAAATTACGATAGTAGAGAGACAACCTCCTCCTAGTTTTTTTGCTCCGTAACCGGCAATAATAGTTTTGAAAAATGAATTCATAGGTGAAATTTATTACAGAACAGGTAACAACCGGATTAGTTTGCTCTATCTGGTAAAAAACTATGCTACGCAAAAAGCCGGCAGTCTGACCTGCCGGCTTCTATTATTGTATTTGTGCTAGTTTTTTTATGCGAATACTATTGTACAACCACACCTTCTTTGCTAATTTTAATAAAAGCTACTTCAGTACCTTTTTTAACATCGATATGGTAATATTGAGATTTGTCGGCATTAGTAACCAGAAACGCTGCACTTGGAGCCCATTCTTTATACGCATCTGTTTGGAGCGTAGTTGTGACAGGAGCTGGAAGCTCTTCCAATTTAACTGGAACCTTCTGCGTACTATCCTGCTGAATAATTACCGGAGTGGAGATATTTTCGTTTGCTTTTACTGTCGTGATACCTGCCATTGCAATAAAGGCAGCGGATAAAATTAAATTTTTCATGTCTATATAATTTAAGTTTAACTGTTAATGAAAGATCATGGATCACATCCGCAGAGCAGTTTAGCTCCATGATTTCAAAATAATTTGTTGGTATTATAATAAGGTATATAACAAATACATGCCAAACCATAACAACATAAACAAGACATTGTTTTACAGACAGTTAACCATAACCCTTCTGGTTATAACCTGTAGACATTCTCCACAATATGCCCGGTATACACGCGATATGCCCGGTATACAAGTGATGCGGCTAATCGAGCGACACAAAAAGTTCTGATTGAATAAGCCATCTATTACCAATTTTACGCCACATGGCTGCATAAAAGCCACGGAAGGGAGCTGTCTGATAACTCCAATTGCCTTTTTCCCAGGCCAGAATGCCGCTTTCGCCAAGAATTACCTCCTCGGGGTTCCGGGCGAATAAAGGCGGATCTTTTTTAAACATTGAAAAAAATATCTGTTCCAACTCTTTCTTTCCCTTATACTGTCCACCCTCACCGGATTGCACATGGACATCGTCCATCCAGAAAGCCGCTACTGCTTTTGCGTCGGCAGCTGCTATCGCCGCATTACTTGCTGCCCTGGCCGCGAAAATGTCCAGGACATCCTTACTCGTTTGCTCCATATTGTAAATATAAATTAGTTTTACACCTCTACCTAGATTTAAACCTTGAAAACGTTTTATTTTCGCCAAAAAAATCACTTATTTGCCACATATTAATAAATAATGCAAATAGGAATAATCGGCCTTGGAGACATGGGCAAACTTTACGCGAAACATTTCGCTAAAGCGGGATATGATGTATGTGGATCGGATTTGCCTCATCTTAATGAAAAACTGAGTGAAGAACTGGCTCCATCCGGCATTCAGGTATTGGTAGATGGCAATGCAGTGTCACGCAGAAGCGATGTTATCTTCTACGCTGTTGAGGCGGAGAAGATAGATGAAGTGGCGGCAAAGTTCGGTCCGTCTACAAAATACGGGGCAATCGTTGCCGGCCAGACCTCAGTTAAGACACCTGAAATAGCAGCTTTTGAAAAACACCTTCCAAAAGACGTGCAAATAATTACCTGTCATTCTTTACACGGGCCGGGCTTTGCACCTGTAGGACAGACGCTGATTGTTATCCCACATCGTTGTAGCGCGGAAGCGTATATGCGTATGGTAGATCTTTTAACCGTTTTAGGTTCTGAGCTTGTAGAAATATCCGACTATCATACTCACGATAAAATAGTGGCAGATACTCAGGCTGTAACCCATATGGGTTTTGAAAGTATGGGAACAGCCTGGAAGGAAGCAGGTATATTTCCCTGGGAAAATGGCGCCTATAAAGGCGGGATCGACAATGTGAAAATTTTAACTATGCTGCGGATCTTCAGTTATAAATCACACATTTATGCAGGCCTGGCTATTTTAAACCCATACGCGAAATTGCAGGTCAAAAAATACGCACAATCAGAGTCTGACTTGTTTAAGATGATGATTATGGAGAAGGAAGACGATTTTCGCAAACGGATTTATAAAGTGCGGGATTATCTTTTCCCTGATGACAAACAGTTCTTACTGCTGGATAATCAGATCATGAAAGAATATTCACTTTCAGGATTAGGAACGCAACACACGGCAAACTCACACTTGAGTTTACTGAGTATGGCAGATGCCTGGTATCGCCTGCAGATCAATCCGTATGACAATCTGATTTGCCAGACTCCTCCTTTCCGGTTAAGACTGGGAATAGTAGAATACCTTTTCAGAGATAAAGATTTGCTGGAAGAATCTATAGCAGCTGCTATTTATGATAAACAGATCAGAGCAGACGATCTGGAATTCCATTCTGCGGTGAGAGAATGGTCTTCGATAATAGGTTATGGTGACTTAAACGGTTACAAACAACATTTCGATGCGGCAAAAGCATTTTTTGCAGACAGATTGGAAGAAGGTCGCATACAAAGTGCGGAGATGATCAGCAGGCTGAATAAAAACAACTGATACAAATTCAAATGCGTTTAAACCCAATAATCACAGGTTTAAGCGCATTAAATGTACCGGCGAATAATTTCCTGGAGCTGAGCAGCAGGAATCACGCCTGACTGCCGCCATTTAATCTGTCCGTTTTTAAACAGAATCAAAGTCGGAACACCCTGAATCTGGTATTGCGCAGAAACAGCAGGATTCTTGTCCACATCAACTTTAAGGATCTTAGCATCCTCTCCTATCATTTCTTTGAGCTGCTTGAGTATAGGCGCCATCATTTTACATGGACCACACCACTCAGCAGAAAAATCGACCAGCACCGGCTGATCTGCCTGGATAATTGAATTAAAATTCGACATGCGCAGAAATTTTAAAAATGCAATATTTAATATAGGAATTTTTCGCTGTTAAACCTGTGAACCGGAGAGAAAACTGAAAAACCCCTTAAAATAAGAAGCGGAGATATTCCAGAAGAATATCCCCGCCATTTAATTAACGCTCTCCATATAAAGACGCGTTATTTATCCTTTTATTGTGTAGTAATTATTTTTTTTCAAAAAAAGATCGAGATTATACACCCAGCGTTTTCCGATGTCTGAAAAACATCTGTGAGATTGGTATGAGCATTAATCCGCATAAGCCGAAAATTATAAAAGAAACTCTTAGATTAAAAGCATGAGCAAGGTAACCGATTAAAGGTGGCCCGAGCAGCATACCTGTAATGGAATAGGTTGCAATAATTGAGATAGCCATGCCAGGAGAATATTTAGATGAAGCACCGGCCAGTGCATAAGACATAGGCACTACAGCTGCCGTTCCAAAACCCACTAGCGAGAAGCCAATCATTGCTGTCCAGAATGTAGGGACAATAATAGCCATTGCAATACCGGCCACGATGAATAATGCGCTCATAATATAAGTGGCAGGCATCCCGAACCGGGCAATAATCAGATCAGAAAGAAATCTCGACAACGCCATAAAGGTCATGAAGATCAGATATCCATAAGTGAAGATCTTCACATTCAGAACTTCCTGGAAATATATCCCACTCCAGTCAAACATTCCACCCTCGCAAATTGCAGAACAAAAAACAACCAGTCCAAGATAAAGAATATATGGATCTGGTTTACCCATAATTATTTTGTTTCCAGTTGAAGACCTGTCATCTTTCAACAGGTATTTAAAGGCATAACATGTCAGCGCCAGCGCAATAACTGCTACAATAACCAGATGCAGCTGCAGAGATATGTTCAGCGCAATCAATAAAGTAGAGAATGCTACTCCGGCAATTCCGCCAGTACTCCAGAAACCGTGAAATGAACCGATAATTTTTTGTTCAAACTGTTGCTGCAGCGTTATAGCCTGTGTGTTAACCGAGATATTAAAAATACGGGTGGTAAAGGCAAAAAGAACTACAGCAATTACCAAAGAATACGTTTGCTGGGTAAATCCGATCAGGGCCAGCGACAATGCGTTTAACCCATAACCGATTGCCAGTGGTACCCGGCTGTTATATTTTGCTACAAGCCAACCTGAAATTGGAAGACCAATCAACGAGCCCACGGGCATCGCCAGTAATATAGCACCGAGTTCGGCCTCGTTAAAACCAAATGCTGTTTTAATAGTTGGAATACGGGAAGCCCAGGTCGCAAAGCTGAATCCCGACATGAAGAAAAACAAACTTAGAAAAATGCGGTGTTTACTTTTAGAAATCATTATCGTAAGAAAGCCGCAAAGATAACTATATATACAATAATAGTTCCTGCCAGGCCTCTAGCTTTTGTTCAAATGTTTTACCCGCGTTAGCCCGGCTTGGTGAAGGAAGTAAATGGTAACTTTTATCGGCGCTAAATCCTACCTGCTTTCGATAGAACTCTTCTGCCTTTTTACTATCAAAAAAGATATGCTTCAGATTCGGATAAGCCAGATAAAATCGGGCAAAATCATTTACAGTGGCATTTCTGATCTGACTGTCGAGACTTCCAACACAAGTACAGGATTCTAACACATCCCAAAGCGCAATTCCGTGCCCGAGTAAAAAAGAAGTACGTTCAGTATATTCCAGGCTTGGCTGCAAATTAAAAAGACCATAAATAAGCTTCCAAAAATGATTACCCGCATGTCCATAATATTGTCCCAGCTGTAATGAACGCTCTCCCGGCATGGTTCCTAAAAGTAAAACTGTGCAATCCTGATGAATGATTGGAGGGAAAGCTATTTTGAGTGAATTATTCTTATCCATTGATACTTTTAACAACGCAAAGATAAAAATGTTCCCCTGAGCACAGATCCCGTTAAGAACCTGTAAGGTTTAAGCCCGGATAATGCTACCTTTGCAGAAGTTATACCAAAATTACCCATGATACAAATCGGACAATACAACGAACTGAGAATAATCAATAAAACTGAAGCGGGCCTGATTCTCTCTGATGGAGACAAAGAGGCACTTCTTCCTTATAACCATGTACCTGCGGATGCAGTAGTAGGAGAAAACATCAATGTGTTTGTCTATATGCATAAAGACGGAAAGCTTCATGCGACATCTCAAAAACCATTGGCCTGCGTTGGTGACTTTGCTTATCTGACAGTAGTTGAAGCCGGAGAAAATGGTGTTTTCATGTCCATAGGAATCGATAAAGATGTTTATGTCCCTGAAAAAGAACAAAAAAGACCTATGTTCAAAGGAGATAAACATGTTGTTTATGTTTTCCTTGATGACAGTAATGACCGGATGGTAGCCTCTTCCAGGCTGACCAATTTCGTGGAAGAAGAAGAGATCAATTTTGAAGAAGGTGATGAAGTCAGCTTGTTAATAGCCGACCGCAGTGACCTGGGATATAATGCGATCGTTGATAATAAATATATCGGATTACTGTACACAAATGAATTATTTGATCAGTTAAATCCAGGTGAAGTACGTAAAGGATGGATCAAAAAAGTACGCGTTGAAGGTAAAATAGATCTTAGCCTGCAGCCAATGGGTTACGGCCACATCCTGGACATGAAAGAAATCCTATTAAAAATGCTGGAAGAAAACCAGGGAATTATCCACCTTGGCGATAAAAGTTCACCTGATGATATTTACGACCTCTTAAAAATCAGTAAAAAAGCATTCAAGAAAACAACAGGGGCTTTATATAAAGAACGGATTATTACAATTGGTGATCATGAGATCAGATTGTTATCCGAATAAAGAACAGATTATAATATAAAACATGAGGCCGGATATTTAATATTCGGCCTCATGTTTTTTGAAAGCAATAATTAATTACGGGTACGTCTCAGGCTTCAACTTCATACAACATCCAGATAGTACAGGAATAATGACCCGTATTGCCGATTGGTTTGTCTAATAAGCGGAAACCTAGTTTCTCATACACGCCTACTGCAGTTTTCAATTCCGTTAAGGATTCAAGATAAATATACCGGTAACCCAGATTCTGAGCCTGCCCTATACATTTACGAATGAGCAGCTTGCCTAAACCCTGTCCCCTATACTCAGGAAGCAGATACATTTTTACCAATTCGACAGTATCCGGCGGCAGGCCTGCAGAAGGGAAAACGCCTACTCCTCCGATAATTTTATCTCCATCCAGCGCTATAAAATACTGGCTTGATGCTTCGCGAAATGCCTCATACATATAATCAAGACTCTCGTCAAAATAAGCTGTCCCTGGGAGATTTAACCCATATTCCTCTAAACTGCTTCTGATAATAGCAGCTATCGCCTCATTGTCCTGCGGTTCTATGGTTCTAATAGTGATCTGCGTCATTGGTGAAATTTTAAACAAACAAAAATAAACAATCTGAAATTGTTCAGAACATTTTTACTCAAAATACGTTGTAACAGATTGAGCTCGAATGACCGCTTAGGCATTCCTTATAAACAGGCCTGGCGGACAATGTATAAAAAATAAACAACAATTGAAATGCACATAAAAATTGGCTTATTCTTGCTTCTGACAAGCCTTACAAATCTGGTTACTGCGCAAAACATCACCTACCAGCTCCAAAATCCAAAAGATGGGTCATCAAATACTGTATCAGTTAGCAAAACCGGCGATGAAATTCAAATCAATATCCTGGCACGCTGGAATGATCAGGCCGAAACATATGGACAATTTAATGGCAAAGGAAAACTAGAACACGGGCAGGCTGTGATCAGCAGCGATAGTGATGCTTGTAAAGTCAAACTAAACTTCACGGAAACCGGTCTTCAGATTGAATTTATGAATTGTGACGCTAACAGGATTCCTGAACACTTCTCAGGTACCTATACTAAAATCGCCGATCAGGTGACCGGCGATTATCAGGTTAGTGCGAATATCTCTTATTATTTCAGCAAACCAAACCTGCAATCCAGAAAGAAAGGCTTCCTGAAAGCCGGTGACCAATGGCAGATTGAAGAAGTATTCCCTGGAAACTGGGCATTTGCAACCCTCCGTTCCGGAGATAAAACGCTTTTCGGTTATGTAAGGCTGCAAGATTTACGCTTTGTAAGAACGTATCTTTTTGATTGAGTCATAAACTCCGTCCCATAGCTTCACTCGCTGCTGCAGCGCCTCTATAGTCACCTGCTGCGCTTTTGACCAGACTTCCGCGTTTTCACCACAAAGCTCAGCCGTCATCTCCAGCGCAAGGTTACTGTGATGATCACCATCTACTTCAATATGTCTTTCCATATAATATTTGAGAATCCCCAGCTGATCAGGAAATTTCTGATTCAGATCTGCAACGATTGAAATGAACATATTGGGAATCAGGTCTTCACGACCAAAAGTAAAAGCAGCCGATTGAAGCGGATAGTCAAGGCTGTCAATCAAACTAAAAGTAAACTTCATAAATTCCTGTGCCGCCAAAGGCACCTCTGCTATCTGGCAGGCTTCTTCTATGGAGTGTCCGGATTGTAAATGAGAAAGGAAAGTCTTAACAGGAGCTGTATTTGCCTTACACTGATCCATAGCTTCCAGATATAATTCAAAGTGACTTTTACGGACCCCCAGGTGATCGAGATCTGATTCTTCACCTGTTACAATTTCATTGATCAGGTAGCGGGTATTTGCGTTACCCACAGGAAACCAGGGTGTAGTAGTACAAGTCAGGCCTTGCTGCAAAGCTTTAAGCAGCGACATAAAATCCCAAACTGCATATACATGAAACTCCATAAATACCCTTAAAGATTCCAGATCTTCTATCTCATTATAGACATGGTGATGGATAATTTCCTGCCTTAAAGGCTCAATATGTTCCTGTATTTTTACTATTCCTGAATGCATTGTATTTTCAATATTTAGCGCAAAGGTATTTCAATATATCACTGATGCTATCAACGGCGTTATTTTTTACATTTCAATGTCCATTCCTGAAAAAGCTATACACTATAAAACAGTGTATGGAAAGAGAAGAAGAGTTGTTCTACTCAGAAAGAACGAGTAAAAATCAGAAGTTTGACAAGCGACTGATCGCTCATGTTGTTAAGCTGGCCGAAGAAGGGACGCCCCGGAGGGATCTGATAAAGACTTATAAAATGACCGGAGAAACCCTTGGGATGTGGTTGGACAAGTACAGTTCAATTTTGCATAAACGCAAGCTTCACAGTACTGCAGAAAAACGATCGATTGTTCGAGCTATCCATGGGGGGATGAGTATAAAGGAAGCCGTTATCGTATACAATATCAGCTCAAGGAGTACCATACGAA